>NZ_CATKQQ010000033.1:0-519183 GCF_949767605.1 Pseudomonas sp. IT-P218 | reverse complement strand
GAGGCCCGAAAGCCCGCTGCAATATTCGAGGACGCCTTCGCCGGCAAGCCGGGCTCCTACAAGTCCGCGTCGACCGCAACGCAACGCCCCGCGCACCTTTGTAGGAGCTGGCTTGCCAGCGAAGAGGCCCGAAAGCCCGCTGCAATATTCGAGGACGCCTTCGCCGGCAAGCCGGGCTCCTACAAGTCCGCGTCGACCGCAACGCAACGCCCCGCGCAAACCTTTGTAGGAGCTGGCTTGCCAGCGAAGAGGCCCGCAAACTCGACGCAATATTCGAAGACGCCTTCGCCGGCAAGCCGGGCTCCTACAAATCCGCGTCGACCACAACGCAACGCCCCGCGCACCTTTGTAGGAGCTGGCTTGCCAGCGAAGAGGCCCGAAAGCCCGCTGCAATATTCGAGGACGCCTTCGCCGGCAAGCCGGGCTCCTACAGTTTTAAGGATCATTTGCGGGGATAGCCGTTTATCAGGCGTATCGGTATGCTCAGCGCACAGCCGAAATGCCCATGATAAAAAACCACAGTGACGTTATGAGCTCATCAGAAACGCGTGCGAATGTCCTAGCGCTGTATCCGGAAGACTCCCGCGAAGCGGCGGCCCTGCTCAAGCAGGCCGTGCCGCTGATGGTTCGCCATAACATCCCGCCCAATCCCGTGCACTACGCCCTCTGGTACACCTACAGCCAGGGCCAGGACCCGGAGCTCAATCGTCACCTGGACCGCGTAGTCCGGGACTTCGACGGTTGCCCGCCAGAATCGGCGACTCGCCTGTTTCGCCAGTACATCATCCGTGACGAGCTGGAAGATGCCCGCGCCGAACAGCATCAGGTCATCAGCCTGGTCGATGGCATGGAGCGCGACGTCTCGCAAAGCGTGGAAGGCAGCCTCAACTTCCAGAACCGCCTGGGGCAGTGCCTGGAAATGCTCGACGAACCGGCCAATGACCGCCTGCCGGGCATCTTGAGCGAGCTGCAGCAGAGCACTCGGCTGATGCAGAGCCAACAGGAACACTTCCTCACCCAGTTGCACTCGGCACAGGACGAAATCAAGACCCTGCGCGACAAACTGCAGCGCGCGCAACTGGCCGCGACCCTCGACGGCCTGACCGAACTGTTCAACCGCACCGCGTTCACCCGCCTGCTGGAACAGGCGCTGGGCAAGGCTTCCCGTGGGGTGGCCCTGTTGATGCTGGATATCGACCACTTCAAGCAATTCAATGATCAGTACGGTCACCCGCTGGGCGACCGGGTGCTGCAGCATGTTGCCCAGGTGCTGCGCGGGGCGTTGCCAGCCAATGCGTTCGCGGCGCGTTACGGCGGTGAAGAGTTCTGTGTGGTCCTGCCCGATTGCGCCGACCTGGGCAGTGCCTGTGCCTTCGCCGAGCACCTGCGCCTGAAGGTCCAGTCCTTGCGGATCAAGGCGCGCAGCACCGACACCGTGCTGGACACCGTGACCGCGTCATTCGGCGTCGCCTTCGTACAGCCCGGCGACAACCTGGAAAGCCTGCTGACCCGCGCCGATGACGGGTTGTACCAGGCCAAGCGCAATGGGCGGAATCAGGTGTTTGCCTTGCAGGAAGGGGCGGCGACCACCTTTTCCTGACCTGACCCTGATACCTGTGGGAGCGGGCTTGCTCGCGAAGGGGGCGTGTCAGGTTCAATGATGTCGCCTGACACTCCCTCTTCGTCGGAACGCCGCCCGGAGCAAGCCCGCTCCCACATTTAGAATTTGCCAGGCGCGAAAACTGCTTATTGACCGTCGACGCTGCGCGGCACACCGAGCGGATTGCCCTCACGCAGTGCCTCGGGCAGCAACGCATCGGGAAAACCCTGGTAGCACACGGGCCGCAGAAAACGCTCGATGGAACTCATGCCCACCGACGTGAAACGGCTGTCCGACGACGCCGGAAACGGCCCGCCATGCACGCTGGCGAATGACACCTCCTGGGGATGGGCAAAGGCGTTGACGACGATCCGCCCGGTGCGCCGCTCCAGGATCGGCAGCAAACGACGGGCCAGCGCCAAGTCCTCGGCTTCCATGTGCATGGCAGCACTGAGCTGTCCGCGCAGCGCCCGGGCGACCGCGAACATTTGCGCCTCATCCTCGACCTTCACCAGCAGGGCTGCCGGCCCGAACACTTCCTCGGTAAGGGTTGTTTCGCTGAGAAAGCGTTGGCCGTCGACCTCTAGCAAGGCGGACTGACCGTCCAGATCCGCCGTGGCGGCCAGGCCTTCGGCTACCGGTCTGGCACCGGCGCCGTGCAACCTGTCGAGTCCGCTCAAGTAAGCCCCATGGATGCCCGGCGTCAGCATTGGCCGCGCCGGTGCCGTCGTCACGCGGCTAATCATGGCGTCACGCATGGCCTCGAAACCGGCCCCGGCGATGGCAATCAGGATCGCCGGCTTGAGACAGGCCTGCCCGACATTGACCAGCATGCGCTCGATAAAACCGTCGCCGATCTGTGCGCCACGCTCGGCCAGTGCCTGGGGCAGGATGAACGTGGGGTTGACGCTGGCCATCTCGGTGAAGACCGGGATCGGCTCAGGGCGTAGCTGTGCCCGGCGATACAGGGCCATGCCGCCCTGTTCGGAACCGGTGAAGGTCACGGCCTTGATCAACGGATGGTCGACCAGGGCTTCGCCGATCGCATTGCCCGCGCCGCGCACCATCGAGAACACACCTTCAGGCAAGCCGCTGTCCTGCACGGCCTTGCGGATGGCTCGGGCCTGGATTTCCGAGGCTCCCGGGTGAGCGTTGTGGGCCTTGACGATCACCGTCGCGCCCGCCGCCAGCGCCGCGGCGGTGTCGCCGCCGGCCACCGAGTAGCTGATGGGGAAGTTGCTGGCGCCAAACACCGCCACCGGGCCGAGGGCGATTTTCTGCAGGCGATGATCCATGCGCGGGCGTGGCTGGCGCTCGGGCTGGGCCGGATCGATGGCCACCTGGAGGAAGCGTCCCCGGCGCACCACCTCGGCGAATTGCCGAAACTGCGTCACGGCCTTGGCCACTTCGCCCAGCAGTTGGGCTTCGGGCAGGCCGGTTTCCAGGGCGGCCCTTGCGGCCAGCGGCTGGGCGACGGCGTCCAGATTGTCGGCGATGCGTTCGAGCAAGGCCGATCGCTCGGCGAGCGAGGTGTGGCTGTAGTGGTCGAACGCGGCGTCGGCGAGGTTCGCCGCCAGGTCCACTTCGGCGGCGCCACCGAAGGCGAATTCCGGCTCGATCAGCTGATTGTTGGCGGGGTTCAGCGCCTTCATCGTCCCTGCGCTGGCGGCGACTTCGTTGGCGCCGATCAACAGGTTTCCAGTCAGTTTCATGGTGTGCTCACGGCTTGAGGGTGGCGATCAGTTGCTCGGTGGTGACAATCGAATGGGCGAAGGTCGGACCGTTCAGTTCATGGGCGGCGTGCATCATTTCCGGCTTGAAAGCGGCGGTGGCGTCGCGCACCAGGGTGACGTGGTAGCCCAGTTCCTGGGCGTAGCGGGCGGTGGCCTCGATGCAGGTGTTGGCCAGCAGGCCGACGATGATCACGTGGGTGATGCCTTTCTGCTTGAGGCGAAAATCCAGGTCGGTGTTGGCAAAGCCGCTCGAACCCCAATGCTCCTGGATGACGACGTCGCCAGGCTGGGGCGCGAAATCGGGATGCCATTCGCCGCCCCATTCGCCGCGAGCGAAGTGGTGCATGTGCTGGATCTTGCATTGGGTGGGGCTTGGGTGATCCCAATTCTCGTAGTCGCCTTGTTCCCAGCGCCGGTGCGGTACGATGAACACCGGTATGTCCAGGGCGCGGACGGTACGGTCGAGGGTGCGCAGGTTGTCCAGCAGGCCGACTTGCCGGGCGATCGGCTCGAGCAGCGGGAAGATCTTGCCGCCTTCGGACAGGAAGTCGTTGTAGGGATCGACCAGCAGGTAGGCGGTTCGATCCAGCGGGTAGGGGGTGTTGGACATGACCAATGCTCCAGGAAATGGACGGATCGCTGCCATGGGCTTGCCGTGGCAGCATGTAGATATGATAATCATAGTTACTTGGAAAGAGGCAAGCCCGTATGGCGTTAAAAAAGACTAGCCCTGAAACCCTGTGTCCGATTGCCCGGGCCGAAGACGTGGTTGGTGATCGCTGGACCGTGCTGGTGTTGCGCGAGTTGTTCATGCGCAATCACCGCTACGATGAGATCCAGGCGCAGACCGGCGGCACCCCGCAGATGGTCGCGACCCGCCTGAAAAGCCTGGAGGCGGACGGCATGGTCGAGCGCCGCGCCTACAACGAGCGGCCGCCGCGCTACGAGTACCACCTCACGGCCAAGGGGCAGGCGTTTTATTCTGTGGTGCTGGCGTTGCGGGCCTGGGGCGAAACCTGGTGTAAGTCGCCGCAAGAGGGCCTGGCCGTGCGCTACACCCACCAGACTTGCGGCCAGCCCGCGGGGCTCGGGCCGTTGTGCGATCATTGTGGTGAACTGTTGCGCCGTGATGAGTTGAGCAGCGAGCCGAGCGCGGCCTATGCCCTGGAGCGCCAGGAACGACGGGAGGCATTCAAGCGCGGGTCGGTGGTCAAGTCCGCCGAGTGAAGACTGCGACTATTCGTTGCACTGATAGTCACAATCATCCATCACAAGTTCTGTTGCTGCCGGCAAACAGGGAACATGCCGTGCATTGAAAACGCCTTGCGGAACCCTGTGATGAAGATGCTGACTCGACTGGCGCTGATCGCCCCCTTGCTGCTGTCCGGGTGTGCTTCTGCACCCAATAACCCGACACTGACCCTGCAGACGAAAAAGGCACCGGCGGACTACGCCCAGTGTGTGTTGCCTAAATTGCAGGAAGACGCACTGAGCGCAACGATTTCGCAGACTCAGCGCAGCTATCGAATCGTCGTTTCGAGCAAGGTCGCCGCCGACGATGTGCTCGAAGCCTACAAGGCCTCGAATGGCGGCAAGGTGTTCCTGTACGAACGCACGTTGCTGGCCTCGACGTTCGGGCCATCGCGGCTTGAACGTGCTGCTCAGGAGTGCCTTTAACCAAGCCCCGCAACCCCTCCCATCGGTGTAAGCAAATCCACTGTGTGCGAGCCTGCTCGCGAAGAGGCCGGCACATTCAGTATGGATGTCGACTGACTCACCGCCATCGCGAGCAAGCTCGCTCCCACATTTGATCTTCAGTGAATTCAAAAAACAGGCACGAAGCAGATCCACTGTGGGAGCGAGCTTGCTCGCGAAGAGGCCGGCACATTGAGCATGGATGGCGACTGAGCCACCGCCATCGCGAGCAAGCTCGCTCCCACACTTGATCCTCAGTGAATTCAAAAAACAGGCACGATACAGATCCATTGTGGGAGCGGCCTGCTGGCGAAAGCGGTGCCAGTGGTCTTCTAAGTTGTCTGTTGCACCACCGCCGTGCTGCCGCGCAACGTCAGCTCGAACGGCAACACCACATGCCGCTGTACCAGCGGTTTCTTTTCGATCAGCGCAATCAACATCTCGACGGCTTTCTGGCCGAAGACTTCGGCGGGCTGGGCGATGGTCGTCAGCGGTGGATCGCAGTACTTTGCGAATGGAATGTCGTCAAAACCGACCAGCGAAATGTCCTCGGGCACCCGCAAACCCTGTTGCTTGATGCGTTTCAACGCGCCGATGGCCATTTCATCGTTTTCGCAGAACAGTGCAGTGGGACGCTCGGGCAGGTCCAGCATGGCGGCTGCGCCGTCATCACCGGCCTTCAAGCTGAAATCACCATGGCAGATCAGCGCCGGGTCGCAATCGATGCCGGCCTGACGCAAGGCATCCTGATAACCAGCCACACGATCGCGGGTCAGCGGGCTGCTTTTCGGGCCCTTGATCAGGCCGATCCGGCGGTGGCCCAGTTCGATCAGGTGTTCGGTCATGGCCTTGGCGGCCGCGCGATTGTCCAGGCTGATGGTCGGATGACGGCCGCCTTGAATCACCTCGCAGGCGTTGACGATGGGCGGCAACTCGACGTTGGGGAAGGGCGCCTCGAACGGATCGAAGGCACGCAACTGGATCACACCGTCAGCCTGATGGTTGTACACCAGCTCGGCGAATTCCCGTTCGATCTCTTCGCGGCCCTGGGTGTCGCACAGCAGCAGCCGATAGTTGGCCGCCTGCGCCGCCTGTTGCGCGCCGCTGATGACCCGGGCAAAAAAAGTGTTGGCGATGGCGGGCACCAGGATCACCAGGTTGCCGGTGCGGCGCGAGCGAAACTGCACTGCCATCAGGTTCGGCCTGTAGCCGGCCTGTTCCACGGCCGCGTTGACCTTGTCCCGTGTCTCGGGAAGCACACGCTCAGGCGATTTCAGGGTTCTGGACACCGTGGCCACCGAGACGCCGGCCAGCCGGGCTACTTCACGGATATTGGACAAAATCACCTCGTTATCGAACCGCGCGGGCGGCGAGCTTAACGCAGTTAGCCTTGGGCTGAAATATTAATGGATCCTAATCCGGGGTTTGACAGGCAACGAAACTGAGCCTAAATTTCCGCCACGATGTAACCGGTTACATCATAGTCGGGATTCAAGTTTGAAAAGCCGCTTCCAACAGAGAACATTGCGATGAACGCTGCAATACCAAAAATAAGATTGGGCTTTGTCGGGGGCGGCGAGGGCGCATTCATTGCTCAAGCCCACCGCCAGGCCGCCGGCCTCGATGGCCGTTTTGAACTGGTGTGCGGCGCGTTCAGTCGCGATGCACAGAACAATCGGAACACTGGCGCAGCATTGGGCTTGCCGGCCTCGCGCTGCTACAGCGACTGGCAGCAGATGCTCGAGGCCGAGCGTGCGTTGCCCGCTGAGCAGCGCATGGAGCTGCTGGTGATCGTCACCCCCAACCACTTGCACGCGCCGATCGCCAGCCAGGCGCTGAGCGCGGGTTTTCATGTGTTCAGTGAAAAACCCGCGGCGCTGAACCTGGCCGAATTGCTCGCACTCAAGGACGTGGTCGAACGCAGCGGCCAACTATACGGCCTGGCCCATACGTACCTGGGTTACCCCATG
This sequence comes from Pseudomonas sp. IT-P218, assembly GCF_949767605.1. Lineage (NCBI taxonomy): Bacteria > Pseudomonadati > Pseudomonadota > Gammaproteobacteria > Pseudomonadales > Pseudomonadaceae > Pseudomonas > Pseudomonas sp. IT-P218. Next base: position 512,185 of record NZ_CATKQQ010000033.1, on the reverse strand, counting down.
GTCTGGCAGGCGCGCGACATGGTGCGCAGCGGCGTAATCGGTGCGGTGCGCAAGGTCATTGTCGAGTACCCCCAGGGCTGGCTCAGCCAGGATGTGGCCGGGCAAGGGAACAAGCAGGCGCAATGGCGCGACAAGCCTGAACAGTCCGGTTTGGGCGGCTGCATTGGTGACATTGGCACCCATGCCTTCTCCCTGGCCGAGTTCGTCGCGGATCAACCGATCCAGCACCTGTGCGCAATGTTGGGCGTTCATATCGCCGGCCGTCAGCTGGACGATGACGCCTCTATGCTGTTCAAGATGGCCGGCGGCGCCAGCGGCGTGTTGATCGCCAGCCAAGTCTGCGCCGGCGAAGAAAACCCGCTGAAAATCCGCGTCTATGGCGACAAGGGCGGGCTGGAATGGCGGCAGGAAGAACCTGCCAGCCTGATCCACCGTGCCCTCGATCAACCCATGCGCATCCTGCGCTCCGGCGTCGGCCAGCCGTGGCTGTGCGCAGCCGCCAGCGAGCGCATGCGTTTGCCGGCCGGGCATCCCGAAGGCTATCTCGAAGCCATGGCCAATCTCTACGGCGATTTTGCCCGCGCCATCCGTGGCAATGTCGCGGGGCACGATGCTCCCGGGGTGCCCGGGATCGACGTCGGCCTGCGCGGCATGGCGTTCATCGAGACCGTGATCGCCAACCATCGTGGCGACGCCAAGTGGACCGAACTGGTCTGCACCCCATGACTCTGGAGACTCCCATGACCGACCTTACTCAAACCGGCATGCGTGGCCCGGGGATTTTCCTCGCGCAGTTCATGTCCGCCGAAGCACCTTTCGATACCCTGGCCAACATCGCCCACTGGGCGGCCTCCCAGGGTTACAAGGCCATTCAATTGCCGACCCTGGGCACGCAGTTCATCGACCTTGCGCGCGCCGCCGAAGACCAGGATTACTGCGATGAACTGAAAGCCGTCTGCGCCCGGGAAGGCGTCGAAATCAGTGAACTCTCGACCCATCTTCAAGGCCAATTGGTGGCGGTACATCCGGCGTTCGACACGCTGTTCGATGACTTCGCACCGGCACATTTGCGCGGCCAACCCCAGGCACGCACCGACTGGGCCATCGACCAATTGAAGCTGGCGGCTCGCGCCAGTCAGCGCTTGGGCTTGAAGGCCCACGCGACCTTTTCCGGGGCGTTGCTCTGGCCCTACATCTACCCATGGCCGCAGCGCCCGAGTGGCCTGGTCGAGCAGGGTTTCGAGGAACTGGCCAAGCGCTGGTTGCCGATCCTCGATTGTTTCGAAGAGGCCGGCGTCGACCTGTGCTACGAGATTCACCCCGGCGAAGACCTGCACGACGGCGCTTCTTTCGAGCGCTTCCTGGAGGCGGTCGATCACCATCCCCGCGCGGCGATCCTGTATGACCCCAGCCACCTGCTGCTGCAGCAAATGGACTACCTGGGCTTCATCGACCGCTACCACGAACGCATCCGCATGTTCCACGTCAAGGACGCCGAGTTCCGGCCCGATGCCCGTTCCGGGGTCTACGGCGGTTATCAGGGTTGGGTCGAACGGCCGGGGCGTTTCCGCTCATTGGGCGATGGCCAGATCGATTTCAAATCGATCTTCAGCAAACTGACCCAATACGACTTCGCCGGGTGGGCCGTGCTGGAGTGGGAATGCTGCCTGAAGGACTCTGCGCAGGGCGCCGCAGAAGGGGCGGCGTTCATCGAGCGACACATGATCAGCAAGACCCGAAAGGCTTTCGACGATTTCGCCAGCGTGTCGTCAGACGCCGCTTTCAATCGACGATTGTTGGGGCTATCTGACGCCTGAACACATTTCTCTCGCACAAAAACAAAAATAAGACGGTGACTGTCATGACCACGATGACCGCGCGATTAAGCGCAATGATGTTCCTGCAGTTCTTTATCTGGGGTGGCTGGTTCGTCACCCTCGGTACTTTTCTCGCCAGCAATCTGGGCGCCACTGGCGGGCAGATCGGCATGGCGTTCTCGACCCAGTCATGGGGGGCGATCATCGCGCCGTTCGTGATAGGTCTGATTGCCGATCGCTTCTTCAATGCCGAGCGCATTCTCGCCGTGTTGCACCTGGTGGGCGCGGTGTTGCTGTATCAGCTGTATCGCGCACCGGACTTCAGCACCTTCTATCCGTTCGTGCTGGCCTACATGATGATCTACATGCCGACCCTGGCCCTGGTCAATTCCGTCGCGTTCCGCCAGATGAGCGACCCGGCGCTGGAGTTCTCGCGCATCCGCGTGTGGGGCACCATCGGCTGGATCGTCGCCGGCGTGGTGATCAGCTTCGTGTTTGCCTGGGATTCACAAGCGGCGATTTCGTCAGGCGGGTTGCGCAACACCTTCCTGATGTCGGCGATTGCGTCACTGCTGCTGGGCCTCTACAGCTTCACCTTGCCGCGCACCGCACCGCTCAAAGGCGAAGCGAACGGCGGCCTCAAGCAGATGCTCGGGCTGGATGCCCTGGGTTTGCTCAAGGATCGCAGTTATCTGGTGTTCTTCATCGCGTCCATCCTGATCTGCATTCCGCTGGCGTTCTACTACCAGAACGCCAACCCGTTCCTGGCGGAAATCGGCGTGACCAACCCCACGGCAAAAATGGCCATCGGGCAAGTCTCCGAAGTACTGTTCATGCTGCTTCTGCCTCTGTTCATTCATCGCTTCGGGATCAAGCTTGCACTGCTGGTGGGGATGCTGGCCTGGGCCTTGCGCTACCTGTTATTCGCCTATGGCAACAACGGCGACCTGGCTTTCATGCTGTTCACCGGCATTGCGTTGCACGGCATCTGCTATGACTTCTTCTTCGTTTCCGGACAGATCTACACCGACGCCAAGGCTTCGGAACGCTTCAGGAGTTCCGCCCAGGGCTTGATCACCCTGGCGACCTACGGCCTGGGCATGCTGATCGGTTTCTGGGTGGCGGGGCAGGTGACCGACCACTACGCCGCGACGGCGGGTAGCCATGACTGGAAAAGCATCTGGCTGTTCCCGGCAGGGTTTGCCCTGGCGATCTTTTTCTGTTTTTCCCTGGCGTTCAAGGGACGAGAGAAGGTGGTGGTGCAAACAACGGTCTGACCCCTTGTAGGAGCTTGCTCCGGGCGGCGTTCCGACGATGGTCGCCAACGTTAACGCGTCCTTTCAGGCAGCACGCGTTATCGTTGGCGACCATCGCGAGCGAGCTCGCTCCTACAAGGAGCCTGGCCATGCATTGATCACCGAGGTCAGGAATTGCTGGGACAGCTCCGGCTTATCCAAGGCCCTGGCAACGAGCATGGCACCGGCAATCGAGGCAATGACCCGCAACGCTTCCTGGTGTTTTTCCTCCGGGTTTTCGCCCTCCACCAATGGCATCAGTATCTCGATCAAGCGCTCGATGCCCTTGGTGAAGGACTGGCTGACCGCGCCGCCGGTACGCGCGACATCGGTCGCCAGGGCGGGAATCGGGCAGCCCTCGGTCCAGTTGTCCAGGTGCTTCTGGGTCAGGTAACCCTTGACCAGCTCGGGAATCGATTTGGCGTCCTGCCATTGTTGAATGTTGGTCTCGAACGTCCTGCTGACGGCCTCGCAAGCCAGCTGCTCCTTGCCGCCTGGAAACTGCCCGTAGAACCCGCCGTGGGTCAGCCCGACCGAACGGGACAGTTCGCCGATGCCGATCCCGTCGATGCCTTTCTCGCGGTACAGCCGGGAGGCGGCCGTGAGGATCGCTTCCTTGTTGGCCGCAGCCTTGTCTTTCGTCACTTTCATGGGGTGCTCCTGTGGCCGGTGGGCATGGCCCTTGGCAAGTCGTCGCTGAGAGGCTAGTAATTATGATAGTCGTCATATATTGTTGGCGCAAATGTGTGACGGCCAAATCTCTTTTTTTTGCCCTTATACATGATGGCTATCATCAAAAACAATGCTCAAGGCGGATACTCCATGGAACAGTCCCTCAAACCTCTGCGTTATCCACTTGCCGCATTGGCACTCACGATGCTTGCCGCTTGCGATCGTGCGCCTGTCGCCGCCAATGCACCGGGGGCGCCGCACGTCACGGTGGCCAAGGTGATCGAGCAGCCTATTACCGAATGGGACGAGGTGACCGCACGACTGGAAGCCCCGGAAACCGTCGAGGTCCGTCCACGGGTATCAGGGCAGATTGAACGGGTCGCCTTTACCGACGGTGCGTTGGTGAAGAAGGGGGACCTGTTGTTCCAGATCGATCCGCGGCCCTTCGAGCACGAGGTCGAGCGTTTCCAGGCCCAGTTGCAACAAGCCCGGGCGACGCTGCTGCGCACCGCCAATGAAGCGCAGCGCGGGCAGCGCTTGCTCGGCAGCAATGCGATTTCCGCGGAACTGGCCGACACCCGCACCACCACCGCACAAGAGGCCAAGGCCGGTGTCGATGCGATCCAGGCGCAGCTCGACCTTGCCCGGCTGAACCTGAGCTTCACCCGCGTCACCGCGCCGATCAGCGGCCGTGTCAGCCGCGCGGAAATCACCGCCGGCAACATCGTCACCGCCGATACCACGCCGCTCACCAGCGTGGTCTCCACCGACAAGGTGTACGCCTACTTCGATGCCGACGAGCGCCTGTTCCTCAAGTACGGCCAGCTCTCCCGCCAGGGCCAGCGCGGCCAGAGCACGCCGGTGTACATGGGCCTTTCGAACGAAGAGGGCAACAGTCACCTGGGGCAGATGAACTTCGTCGACAACCAGGTCAATCCCAAGACCGGGACCATCCGTGGTCGTGCGGTGTTCGACAACGCCGACGGCCAATACACCCCCGGGTTGTACGCCCGGCTGAAACTGGTGGGCAGCGCCGCCTATGCCGGCCTGCTGATCAAGGACGAGGCAGTGGGCACCGACCTTGGCAAGAGGTTCGTGCTGGTCATCGATCAGGACAACAAGGCGGTGTACCGCAGCGTCGACCTGGGCCCCAAGCTTGAAGGCCTGCGCATCGTGCGCAGCGGATTGCAGAAGGACGACCGCATCGTCATCAACGGCCTGCAGCGGGTCCGTCCCGGTGCCGTGGTCGCCCCGCAGGACGCGCCCATGGCCGACCCGGAAACGGTGGCGACACTGGCCCGCCAACGCCAGGCCGTTGAGGCAGGCAATCAACCCGCAAGCCCATCCTCCGCCTCCGTCAAATCACCAGCCCTGGTGAAAACGGATGCGCCTGCCAGCCCTCGCGGATAAGGGAGCACCGACATGAAATTCTCACAGTTCTTCATCACGCGGCCGATCTTCGCCGCGGTGCTGTCGCTGCTGATCCTGATCGCGGGCGCCATCTCGCTGTTCCAGCTGCCGATCAGCGAATACCCCGAAGTGGTGCCGCCGACCGTGGTGGTTCACGCCAATTACCCGGGGGCCAACCCCAAGGTCATCGGCGAAACCGTGGCGGCGCCGTTGGAGCAAGCCATCACCGGCGTCGAGAACATGCTGTACATGTCCTCGCAGTCCACGGCGGACGGGCGTTTGACGCTGACCGTGACCTTCGCCCTGGGCACCGACCTGGATAACGCCCAGGTCCAGGTGCAGAACCGCGTGACCCGCACCGAGCCGAAATTGCCGGAAGAAGTGACGCGCATCGGTATCACCGTGGACAAGGCCTCACCGGAATTGACCTTGCTGGTGCACCTGGTGTCGCCGGACAAGCGCTACGACATGCTGTACCTGTCCAACTACGCGATCCTCAACGTCAAGGATGAGCTGTCGCGCCTGGACGGCATCGGCGATGTGAAGATGTTCGGTATCGGTGACTACTCCCTGCGTATCTGGCTCGATCCGGACAAGACCGCCTCGCGCAACCTGACCGCCACCGACGTGGTCAACGCGGTGCGCGAGCAGAACCGCCAGGTCGCGGCCGGGGCACTGGGTTCGCCACCGGCGCCGAATGCCACCCACTTCCAGATGTCGATCAATTCCCAAGGCCGGCTGGTCACCGAGCAAGAGTTCGAAAATGTGATCATCCGCAGTGGCCCGAACGGCGAGATCACCCGTCTCAAGGACATTGCCCGGGTCGAGCTGGGATCCAACCAGTACGCACTGCGGGCGCTGCTCAACAACCAGGAAGCGGTGGCCATGCCGATCTTCCAGCGCCCGGGGTCCAACGCCATCGACATCTCCGACCAGGTGCGGGCGAAGATGGCCGAGCTGAAGAAAAACTTCCCCCAAGGCATGGCCTACGAGATCGTCTACGACCCGACCATCTTCGTGCGCAGTTCGATCGAGGCGGTGGTTCACACCCTGTTCGAAGCGCTGATCCTGGTGGTGCTGGTAGTGATCCTGTTCCTGCAGACCTGGCGCGCCTCGATCATTCCGCTGGTGGCGGTGCCGGTGTCACTGATCGGCACCTTTGCCGTGATGCACCTGCTCGGTTTCTCCCTCAATGCACTGTCGCTGTTCGGCCTGGTGCTGGCCATCGGCATCGTGGTGGATGATGCGATCGTGGTGGTGGAGAACGTCGAGCGCAATATCGAATCGGGCCTGGAGCCGGTCGAGGCCACCAAGAAGGCCATGGGCGAGGTGACCGGCCCGATCATCGCCACGGCGCTGGTGTTGTGCGCGGTGTTTGTGCCGGCGGCGTTCATTTCCGGGCTCACCGGGCAGTTCTATAAACAGTTCGCCCTGACCATCGCCATCTCCACGGTGATCTCGGCCTTCAACTCCCTGACCTTGTCGCCAGCGCTGGCAGCGGTGCTGCTCAAGGCCCACGGCGCGCCGAAAGACCGCTTCTCGAAAGTGCTGGATCGCTTGCTCGGCGGTTGGCTGTTCAAACCCTTCAACCGCTTTTTCGACAAGGCCAGCCATGGCTACGTGGTTGCCGTGGCCAAGATCATTCGTGGCAGCAGCGTCGCCTTGCTGGTGTACGCCGGCCTGATCGGCATGACCTATATGGGCTTCAGCACCACGCCGACCGGATTCGTGCCGACCCAGGACAAGAAGTACCTGGTGACCTTCGCCCAGCTGCCGGACGCGGCGAGCCTGGATCGCACCGAATCGGTGATCCGCCGCATGAGCACCATCGCGATGAACGAGCCGGGGTTCGACAGTGCCGTGGCATTTCCCGGGCTGTCGATCAACGGTTTCACCAACAGCCCGAACGCCGGCATCGCCTTCATCGGCTTGCGCCCGTTCGATGAGCGCAAAGACCCGAGCTTGTCCGCCGGGGCGATTTCCGCGTCGCTCAACGGCAAGTTCGGCGACATCCAGGACGCCTACATCGCCGTGTTCCCGCCACCACCCGTCCAAGGCCTGGGCACCATCGGCGGTTTCCGCCTGCAGATCGAGGACCGCGGCAACCTCGGCTACGAAGAGCTGTACAAAGAAACCATGAACATCATCGCCAAGAGCCGCAGCGTTCCGGAACTGGCCAACCTGTTCACCAGCTACACGGTCAACGTGCCGCAAGTGGAAGCGGCCATCGACCGGGAAAAGGCCAAGACCCACGGCGTGAAGATCAACGACATTTTCGACACCTTGCAGGTGTACCTGGGCTCGCTGTACGCCAACGACTTCAACCGTTTTGGCCGCACCTACCAGGTCAATGTGCAGGCCGAGCAACAGTTCCGCCAGGAGCCGGAGCAGATCGGCCAGTTGAAGGTGCGCAACGATCGCGGCGAGATGGTTCCGCTGGCGACCTTCGTCAAGGTCAGCCCGACGTCGGGGCCGGACCGGGTCTCGCACTACAACGGTTTCGTCACTGCGGAGATCAATGGCAGTGCAGCCCCCGGCTACAGCTCCGGCCAGGCCCAGAAAGCCATCGAGAAACTGCTCAAGGAAGAACTGCCCAACGGCATGACCTACGAGTGGACCGACCTGACCTACCAACAGATCCTGTCCGGCAACACGGCGCTGCTGGTGTTCCCGCTCTGCGTGCTGCTGGCGTTCCTGGTGCTGGCCGCGCTGTATGAAAGCTGGAGCCTGCCGCTGGCGGTGATCCTGATCGTGCCGATGACCCTGCTGTCGGCGATTGCCGGGGTGATCATTTCCAAGGGCGACAACAACATCTTCACCCAGATCGGCCTGATCGTCCTGGTGGGCCTGGCGTGCAAGAACGCGATCCTGATCGTCGAGTTCGCCAAGGACCGACAGGCCCAGGGCCTGTCGCCGCTGGACGCCGTGCTCGACGCCTGCCGCATGCGGCTGCGGCCGATCCTCATGACCTCGTTCGCCTTCATCATGGGCGTGGTGCCGCTGGTGACGTCCACCGGCGCCGGCTCGGAAATGCGCCGGGCCATGGGGGTAGCGGTGTTCTCCGGGATGCTCGGGGTGACCTTCTTCGGCCTGCTGCTGACGCCGGTGTTCTTTGTCCTGATTCGCCGCTACATCGAACGCAAGCAAGCGCGCAAACGCGCCAATGCACTGAACCTGGAGGTGCAACCATGAAAGCCCTGAAGTTGTTTTTGCCCAGTCTCCTGGTGACGGCACTGGCGGCGTGCACGGTCGGGCCAGACTACAAGACCCCCGACACCCCGCGAGCGGTCAGCGTTTATGCCAAGGCGGCCAACTACGATCAGGCGCGTTTCGAGCGCCTGTGGTGGCAGCAGTTCGACGACCCCACGCTGAACCAGTTGGTGAGCAAGTCCCTGGAAGGCAACCGCGACCTGCGGGTGGCGTTTGCCCGCTGGAAAGCCGCCCGGGCCATTCGTGACGACGTCAGCAACGACAATCTGCCCGTGGTCACCAGCCGCGTCAGCAGTGAGCAAGGGCGTGCGCAGGTGCCAGGGCAGACCGAGCACCGGGTCAACCTGGAGCGCTACGACCTGGGGCTGGACATGGCCTGGGAGATTGATCTGTTCGGGCGCATCCAGCGTCAGCTCGAATCGAGCGATGCGCGGGAAGACGCCGCGGCGGCGGATCTCTACCAGTTGCGGGTGTCGATGATCGCCGAGCTGGTGGATGCCTATGGTCAACTGCGCGGCGCTCAACTGCGGGAGAAAATCGCCCTGGCCAACTTGAAGAACCAGAGCGATTCGCGCAGCGTCACCGTGAGCCTGCGCGATGCCGGGGTCGGCAACGAACTCGATGTGGTGCGCGCCGACGCGCGCCTGGCCGCGGTGGAGGCGAGCGTACCGCAGCTGCAAGCGGAGCAGGTCCGGGAGAAAAACCGCATCGCCACCTTGCTCGGTGAACGCCCGGAGCAACTGAGCGTGTCCTTGAGCCCGGCGGACCTGCCGGCCATCGCCAAGGCGCTGCCGATCGGTGATCCCGGCGAGTTGTTGCAGCGGCGTCCCGATGTGCTGGCGGCCGAACGCAGGCTGGCGTCGGCGACGGCGGATGTCGGCGTGGCCACTGCCGACCTGTTTCCCCGTGTCAGCCTCAGCGGCTTCCTTGGCTTCACCGCCGGGCGCGGTTCGCAGATCGGCTCCAGCGCCGCCCGCGCCTGGAGCCTGGGCCCGAGCATTACCTGGGCCACCTTTGACCTGGGCAGCGTGCGCGCCCGCATTCGCGGCGCCAACGCCGACGCCGAAGGCGCCCTGGCCACGTATGAACAGCAAGTGCTGCTGGCGCTGGAAGAGTCGGAGAACGCCTTCAGCGACTATGGCAAACGCCAGCAGCGGTTGTTGTCGTTGATCAAGCAGAGCGAGTCGAGCCGCGCGGCGGCCAGTCTGGCGGCGATCCAGTACAAGGAAGGGTCGGTGGATTACCTGGTGCTGCTCGATGCCGAGCGCGAGCGCTTGAATGCGGAGGATGCCCAGGCCCAGGGTGAAGTGGATCAGTACCGGGGGATCGTGGCGATCTACAAGGCGCTGGGGGGAGGGTGGGACAGTGGCGGCAACAAGCTGGCCGCGATGAACTGATGCCAGTTTATCGTGAATGATTATATTCACGGGGTATTGCGTGACTACTATTTATAGATTGGATCCGCTGCGTCATAACAGAGGTGAAAGAGATGAATAAGATAATGGCCTGTTCAATAGTTGTACTGTTGCTGGCGGGTTGCTCATCCTCTGGTCATCAAGCTGCCATGGATGCGCATGCTGATGCCCCACCGACTGCGAAACAGTTAAACGCAAGCGAGATAAATTCGACGGTAATAGGTCGCAAGCACTCCAGCGTAACGTCCACCGGATATCCTTTCTCTGAAACATTGAATCCTGACGGCACCGCAACCATCAAGATTTCCAGCGAGCCCATGCAAACCGGCGCCTGGGTGATTACCGAAGACGTCATTTGCGTCACTTATCAGAAGTATGGAAAGGAATGCAATAGAGTACTCAGTGACGGGGTCACGATCTGGTTTGTCGATAGCGTGAAAAATAAAACCAACAACAAGTTTACAGTTCAATAAAGGTTGATGTGCGAGGTGCGGCATGAGCAAAGAATACTGGAGTTGTATATTCCTGGCCCTTGTCTTGTCCGGTTGCGCTTCGTCTGGTAGCCATACGATAAAACCGGTTTCGCCTTCGGCGGTTGCGCTGGATGACGATCAGGTTCGCAGTACCCTGATTGGCAACAAACTTAACAACGTAGGGGAGTCGGGCTTGCCGTATTCCTTGAGCTTCAATGCGGACGGAACCGAGATATTCAAGATGTCAGGCAATCCACCCGAAACGGAACATTGGACCGTCAAGGATGGGGTGATCTGTTTCACCTCACCCAAGATCAACAAGGAATGCTATCGGCTGAAAAAGGACAAGGACGACTACTGGCTGGTAGATCCACAGACGGGCGCAGTGCACTACCACTACACCCTGACTGCGCAATGAACTCGCTGGCTCCTACAGCGGGGTGTCACCCAGACCCAGGGGAAAAAGCCGATCATCGAATTGACTCAGGCGCGGGTACTCGATGGCCTCATCCGCATCGATGTTTTCAAGGCGCTGGCGATAGCTGAGCAAAAACGCCTGTCGGTCCTCAGCGCTGATGTACGGCACATGCCAACCGACAAAAGGTGGTAGCACCTCCAGCCCGACATAGGCCAAGGTCCCACGCAACAGCGGACGCAACATGTCTTCCAGGGGGCCATGGATCGCGTTGTCGCCGAACATGTGCTCACGCCCGCCCAGGGTCACGGTCACCAGGGCTTTCTTGCCGCTCAGGCCGCCTTGATCATAGAAGCGCTTGCCGCCGTAGCAGATGCCGGATACCAGCACCCGGTCAATCCAGCCCTTGAGAATGGCCGGTGTCGAGAACCAGTAGATCGGGAAGTTGAGGATCAGCAGGTCCGCCCACAACAGCTTGTCCAGCTCCTGCTGGATATCGGCGGCGAGGGTCTGCTCCTTGCTGTTGCGTCGTTGTTCGAGGGCGTAGACCAGGTATTCGGGATTTTCCCTGATGCAGAAGTCCTCGGCACTGGCCACCGGGTTCCAGCTCATCGCGTACAGGTCCGATACCCGCACCTCATGCCCTTGGGCTTGCAAGGTTTCGACCGCCTGGTCGCGCAGCGCAGCGGTAAAGGATTTTGGCTCGGGGTGGGCATGCACGATCAAAACATTCATGGCGAATCCTTGGAAGGAGAGATCAAAAGTAGGTCGGCCAGGTACGCATTTCGTGGCGTCCTATACCGTTATTGAAGCCGCGCCGTTGCGCCGCCAGTGCCTCGACCAGAAAGCGCCGGGTTTCTCCCGGGGCAATCACCTCGTGGGTGCCCATGGCGCCGGCCAGGGCAAAGGCCGAGGTGTCTTTTGCGAACTCGGCATGCAGGCGCTCGTAGCGTTCCGGGTCGCTCTCGCGTGTCACGCCATGCACCACGCTGACCGCAACGCCGGGGTCGACGAAGCTGACGTCGGCCATGCACCAGGCGGCCGACTGGTCGCTGTTGCGGCCACCGCCGAAATTCAGGTACGCCTGACCGAAACTCTTGCGCACGATCACCGAAAGCTTGGGCACCGAACAGAGTTGCACCGCGTGAATCATGTTCATGATGTGCGCCGGTGCGCTGCGTTTCTCGCCTTCGATACCCACCAGGAAACCGGGGGTATCGACCAGAAATACCAGCGGGATATTGAACGAGTCGCACAGGGCGATGAAGCCGGTGGCCTTGCGGCAGGCATCGGCGTCCAGAGCCCCGCCTTTGAATAACGGGTTGGAAGCGACAATGCCGATGCTGGCACCTTCGAGCCGAGCCAGGGCGGTGACGACCGAGCGACCGAAACGATCCTTGAGTGGAAACAGGCTGGCGCGATCGACCAGGGTGGCGAGCAGCTTGCGCATGTCGTAGGTCTTGCTGCGTTCTGCCGGGACGATGCGTTCAGGCCCCGACGAGTCCGGGCGGTCCTCGGGCGTGCAGGGCAGCTCGGGCGGCAGCTCATTCGAATGAGAGGGCAAGTAGCCGAGAAAGCGCCGGATGGCGCTCAGCGCTTCCTGGTCATTGTTCACAACCATGTCGGCCAGCCCGGTGATTTCGGCATGCATGCGCCAGCCACCGAGTTCTTCGGTATCCGAACTCTCGCCGATGGCCACCGAGGTGACTTTTGGGCTGGAAACAGCGAGCATTGCGCCTTTGCGCATCACGGTGAAATCCGCCAGGCACGAATACCAGCTCGCCGAACCGAAGCAAGGCCCGAGCACTGCGCTGACCCACGGCGTCTCGCGCCGCCGGCAGTACTGCTGGGCATCCTGGCCGCCACCGGCCATGCTGCCCGCACCCATCGCATCCTGCATGCGCTGGCCCGACGATTCGCCGAGGAAGATCAGCGGCATGCCGTTGCGGGTGGCGCATTCCTTCATGTAGGCGATCTTGCGCGCATTGATCCACGAGGACGACGCGCCTTTGACCGTCATGTCGTTGGACACCACGGCGACACGGCGCGAGTCGATGCGGCCAAAGCCGGTGATCTTGCCGTCGGCGGGGGTGCTGTCGCGATCCTCGGGGCGGGCGGAGTGGGCCAGCATGCCGATCTCGCTGAACGACTGCGGGTCGAGCAGACCCTCCAGCCGCTCACGGGCGTTGAGCACGCCGGCATCGCGGCGCGCCTGGAGCCTGGCTTCGCCGCCCATGTTCAAGGCGGTGGCGCGACGGAAGTGCAGCTCTTGTTCGGGTGAAGTGTGTTCGCGGGTCATCGTGAAGTCTCATTGGGAACCATGACGGCACGTCCGACGATTTCGCCGCGACGCATTGGCAGCAGGACCTCAATCACCGGCTTCGTTCGCCAGCACCATGTACATGAATGCCGACATGACGAGTCCGCCGGTCTGGACCAGGCAGCTGCTGGCATTGGCGACCTGGCGTGCGCCGCATTCGCCGCGCAGCTGGCGCACGGATTCGATCATCAGTTGCATGCCGAACTGGCCGGAGTGGTTGAACGCCAGGCCACCGCCCGAGGTATTCACCGGCAACGCTCCGCCGGGCGCGGCAATGCCGCTGCGCAGGAGCGCGCCAGCCTGGCCGGGTTCGCACACACCCATGGATTCGAGCCCGACCAGCACATTGATGGTGAAGGCGTCATAGATCTGCACCATGCTCAATTCGCTGCGCGCGATGCCGGACATGCACAGTGCACGCTCGACGCAGGCGCTGGTAACGCCATCGTCGAGCCAGTCGAACGTATTGATCGGCGTGACATGGCCTCGATAGGTATCGGCGAAACCGCGGATGAACACCGGCGGCCTGGCCAGGGTGCGGGCGTATTCGGCCTTGGTCAGGATCAACGCACCGGCGCCGTCGTTGACCAGGCAGATATCGGCCTTGCGTAGCGGGTCCGAGATCAGCGGCGAAGCCAGGTACTCCTCCATCGTCAGTGGTTGGCGCAGCGTGGCCTGGGGATTGAGGTGCGCCCAGCGCCGCGCGTTGATCGCCACCTCGCCGAGGTCCTCCGGGCTCGCCTGATAGCGATGCAGATACTGCTGGGCGAGCATCGCATACCAACTGATCGGGCTGAGCACGCCGTAGGGCGCCACGAACTGGCCGGACGGGGAGCGCGGGTCGGTGACCACGCCGCCACGCTGACGACTGTGATCCAGGCGCTGGGTGCTGCCGTAGGTGACCAGTGCCACCGAGCACAGGCCGGCGTCGATGGCGGCCATGGCGTGGATCAAGTGGGTGAGCGGCGAGCCGCCGCCCACCACCGTGCTGTCGACATAGCGCGGGGTGATGCCCAGGTATTCGCTCACCAGCAGCGCATTGGCGCGGTCGTCCCAGTGGGCGAATACTCCATCGACATCGGCCAGGGTAAGCCCGGCCTCCAGCAGGGCCGCGCGGGCCGAGCGGCATTGCAGCGACAGCGCGGTGTCGCCTGGCTGGGCCTTGCCGAGGCCGGCTTCGCCGACACCGACGATGGCATAGCGGCCGGCCAGGCGGGATGCGTCGAGCGTCATGGTCGAGGCTCCTGCGCGATGAGCTGTGCACGCACGTCTTTCTTCAACACCTTGCCAACCGGGCTGCGCGGCAGGCTGTCCCAGAACAGTACGTGCTTGGGGGTCTTCAGGCTGCCGAGTTTTTCCCGGCAGGTGGCGATGAATTCCTGCGCGGTTGCACAGGCACCCGCCTTGAGTTCGATGACCGCGATGACTTTCTCGCCCCAGTCGGCATCGGGAATGCCGACCACCGCGCAATCCATCACCGCCGGGTGCGCCCAGATCACTTGCTCGATCTCGCTCGGGTAGAGGTTGAACCCGCCGGAGATGATCATGTCCTTGGTGCGGTCGACGATGTACAGGTAACCGCCTTCGTCGAACACGCCGATGTCACCGGTGTGGTGCCAGCCGAACCGGCGTGCCTCTTCGTTGGCTTGCGGGTTGTCGTAGTAGCCGGGGGCGACCAGTTCGCCACGGGCGACGATCTCGCCGCGTTCGCCGGTCTCGACGATCCGCCCGTCATCATCCATCAGGGCCACTTCGCAGGCGCCGGTGGGACGGCCGGCCGAACCCAGGTGCTTGCCGTCACGCAGGTGGTCTTCGCGGGTCAGTACGGTGATCACCCCTGGCACTTCGGATTGACCGTAGAACTGCACGAACACCGGCCCCCATAGGGCGATACCCTCGCGCAGCTTGTCCACGGACATGGGCGCGGCGCCGTAGATCACGTATTCGAGCGAGGAGCAGTCGCGGGTCCTGGCGTCCGGGTGCGAGAGCAGCCGGTAAATCAGGGTCGGCGGCAGGAACAGGTGGGTGATGCGTTCCCGTTCAATGGTTTCCAGTACCACGCCGGGGTCGGCGGACGCTGCAATCACATTGCGCGTGCCGAAACTCGACAGGGCCATGGCGGTGGCGCCTGCCGCATGGGTCAGCGGGGCCACGACCAGGTGCGCGGGGCTTTTTGCCGGTGGCATGAACTGGTTGCCGATGCGGTAGCAGGCGAGCAACGCGCGATGGCTTTGCATGATCGCCTTCGGCCGCCCCGTGGTGCCGCCCGATGACTTGATCAGGGCAATGTCGTCGAGCCCCTGGCGCACTGTGCACTCTTGGCCGGCATGATCGCGGCACCAGGAGGCGATGCTCAGCCCGTCGATCGGCTCGTCCAGTCCAATCAGGGTTTTCAGGCTGGGCACGCCGGCGCGAATGCGCTCGGCATGCTCGGCGTACTGGGAGTGCAGCACCAGTACCGAGAGCTTGGTGAAACTCATGAACCAGATCAGGCTGTCGATCGAGTCCCTGGCATTCAAGGGAATGAAGGTGCTCCCGGCGCGCAAGGCGCCCAGCATGGCGACAAAGCTCAGCGGGTGATTGGGCGCCAGCACGCCGACATGCGCGCAGCTCAGGCCCAGCAGCGTCAAGGCATGGCCGATGGCATGGGAATCGGCCTGGACCTCGGCGTAGGTGAGGCTCAAGCCGGGGCCTTGCAGGCAGACATTGTCCGGGTGGCGATTGGCGCCCGCGTCGAAGTGGTCGGTGATCATTTGCATGGTGACGGCTAATCCAAAAGAGTGAACTGGGGCAGCGTGCAGGTTTCGCTGACGGGCTCGAAGCAGACGCTGACGCGGGCGCCGATGGCGACGCGGGTCAGGTCGGCATCGAGGATGTTGGCGACTACGCGCACACCTTCATCGAGGTCGATCAGCGCAACCACATAAGGCAGCCGGGATTCGAAGGCCGGCGAGGGCGCGATCCGGCAGACCGTCCAGGTGTAGATGCGCCCATGGCCGCTGGCGTTGATCCAGTCGAGGCGCTCGCACAGGCAGCTGATGCAGAAGGCCCGAGGGTAAAACTGGCAGGTCCCGCAGCCAGCGCAGCGCTGGATCACCAGTCGCTGTTCCCGGGCGGCCGCCCAATAGGCGGCCGTTTCGGCGGTGGGTTGCGGCAGGGGCCGAGCAGAGAGGGGAGTCGACATGGCAGCCTCAGTGAGTACGCAGTTCGAAACCGGCCATGGCGATATGCACATGGCGTTGCTCCGGGAGTTTGGCCAGCCCGGCGATCAGTTCATGCAGCGGACGACGCACGTTGAAGGTATCGTCGACCATAACAGGGACCAGCCCGGTGATTTTTTCGTCGCCGTACATGGCGCGCAGCAGCAGTTCATCGTCCGACAGGCCGGGGTAGCGGCTACGCAGTTCGGGAACCCTTGGCAACAGCACCGGCGGTGTGGTCGCCACCTCGCGGGAACCGTTGGCGAGCACAAGAGCCTTGACGTCGTGATCGACCGGCAATGGCAGTGCGCCGAAGTAGCCGCACACGTACTTCTTCACTTCGTCGGGTACCACCTTGTAGCGCTCGCCGCTCAGTACGTTCATCACCGCTTGCGCGGCAATCATGGCGGGGAAGGGCGTGGCCATCACGGGCGAGCCCAGTTCCACGCGCACGCGCGCGATCTCTTCGAGGACCACCGGCAGCTTGTCGGCGATCCCCGCCAGCTGCAGTTGCGACTGTAGATTCGACATGGCGCCGCCGGCATATTGGGTGACGAAGTGCGCCGGGTCGTATTCCGCCGGGATACCCAGGGGAAAACCGTTCTCTTCGGCCACACCGGCGAGGTACTCGCCGATCTCGTCAGCGGCGCGGTCATCGAAGTCGACCTCGAAACCGATCTCGCGCAGGTTGCGAGCGAGCATCTGGGCCGAGGGCCCGGCATTGCCGTGGGCCAGCGGATCGATCGAACACAGCAGACGGTCGGCGCCGTGCACCGCGGCTTCGATGGCCACCAGCGAACCGGTCGCGTTCAGGCAGTGGGTGAGCACTTCGAGCGGTCGATCACCGATCATCGCCTTGATCGCCGGCACGATGCTGCGCACCTGTTCCACGGTCATGCTGCCGCCGGCATCGCCGAAGGTAAAGGCGTCGATGTCGAAGCGCTCGATGGCTTCGCGCGCCTTGGCGGCGTAGAACGGCGCGTCGTAGCCAGGGGCCAGGTTGTAGATCATGGCGAGGTTGGTGGTGGCGCCGAGGCGCTTGGCGGTGGCTATCGCCGGCACCAGGTTATCCCAGCAATGCAGTGAGTCGAGGAAACCGATGTCGCGGGCACCGTTGGCGACCAGGCGCTCGACGTACAGCTCGCTGAGGTCGTCCGGCTCCGGGTAGAAGCTGCGCAGCATGTTGCTGCGCACGATGCCGCGCAACGGCGTACGGCGGATGCGCTCGGACAACAGGCGCAGGCGCTCCAGCGGGTTCTGGTTGAGGAACAGCACGCTGGCGTCGAACTGCACCAGGGCAACGCCTTCTATCGCATCGAAACCCAGGGCATCCAGGCGCTCGGCCATCGGCAGCATGTGCTCGGTGCGCATGCGCGTGGCCCACAGGCACTGGTGCGCATCGCGCAGGGTGGCATCGACCAGCTGGATGCGCCGCCGTTTGCCGGTGCGGACAAATTCCGCGTGCACTTTTTCGCGTAGTTGGTTCAGCACATGTCACCCCTTGCTGTGTTCGAGATGGATGGACAGGCCGGGGCCTGTGACACTCAATACGGTGTAGTCGGGCCAGCGTTGCAGCAGCCCCTGCGTCAGGGCCTGCTCGGGTGTGCGCACTTCGTAGTGAAGACTGTGCAGCGGCGGCAGCGCCGAGCAGCCGCAGACCAGTGCCGCCAGCGCCTCATCGCCGGCGGGCACAGCGCTCGCACGGCAAGAATGTGCAACCGCGCCGATGCGTTGTTGCAGGCTGTTCAGCGACGTGTCGATCGGGCCGTAGCAGCCTTGCAGCCAGCGACGCAAGGTTGGCTGCAACGTGGCGTAGCGTGGGCCGCCGTCCAGATGCTCGAGCGCCTGTCGCGCAATGGCCCGGGCGAAAGGTTGCAACATCGGCGGCTGGCCCAGCTCCTGGCGAATGCGCGTGCACTCGCGGGCAAACTCGAACAGATCGGCCAGGCGTCTGCGCTCACGCAACGCTTGCATGGCCTCAGTGGCGATTTCGCCCGGCAACTGGTGCTCGTATGGAGCCAGGTCGAAGGCCCAGGGCACACTTTCGGCAAAGCCTTCCTGATCCGCCACTGCAGCGAACTGAGCCTGGGCTTCTTTCAGACGATCCTGATCCGGGGTTTGCAGCGGCAATTGCAGCAGCGCCGCCGAACTGATCAACCGTGCCAGTGACGGTACCGAGGCACCGTTGGCGACACAGGGCAGCGCCGCATCGAGGCGGTCGATGCCAAGTCGAATCGCCTCCAGCGCCACCTGCGGGCCGAGACCGGTGTGGCAGCGGGTGTGCAGGTCCAGAGGGGTTCCATCAGCGCCGCTACGCAGCGCCGCGAGCAAGCCGGGCAGGCGATCGACATGCAGCAGGCCGGCTTCGTCGCGCAGCATGATGCGCTGCGCACCGGCCTGGGCCAGCCGCGCCGCGCAGGCCGAATAGTGGGCGTTGCCATGTTGATGATCGTCGACATAGGGCAGGGCGGCGATGGCGCTCAGGCCGTTCGCCAGTGCCAACTGCACCGCGTTGCCCAGGCGCTCGAAATCCAGCTGCGGATCGATCAACACCACCTCGCTGATGCCGGACCGGGCGAGCACCCGCAGCCAGCCGTCCAGCGTTTCGCCAGCGAGCACATCAATACGGCCATGGGCGGGCAGCAGGTTCACCGTGGCGCGCAGGGGCGTGCCATTGGCGCGTTCGCGCAGTGCCGTGAGGCGTTGCAGCGGATTTTCACCGCGGCCCAGACATTGCGCGATCACGGCGGGACTCAATACCTCGATCGCCGCCAGCCGGGCGTGCCCCAGTGAACTCATGGTGCCGAGCAGCATCGCCGTGCCGAGGGCGCCGCCCCAGGCGGCGGTCTGGCCGTCGCTCAGGCTGACATCGACCAATGTTGTCATGCTCATGCGCGCTCCTTGGCTTGTTTCAAAGCCTGTTTGCGGGCAGGTACGAAGACGTCTTCGACCCAGCGCGTGGTGACCAGGCCCGCGACGAAGTCGGGGTGATCGAGCACGGCATGGTGGAAGCGGGCGGTGGTCGACAGGCCTACGACTTTCATGTCCTCCAGCGCCTTGCGCATCAGCACGATGGCCTCGTTGCGGGTCGGTGCATGCACGATCAGCTTGGCCAGCAGGGAGTCATAGAACGGTGGCACGGTGGCGCCGCTGTAGCAGTGGGTATCGACCCGTACGCCCGGGCCCTTGGGTGGCAGCCATTCGCTCACCAGGCCCGGGCTTGGGAGGAAATGGCGGTCCGGGTCTTCGGCGTTGATCCGGCACTCGATGGCATGGCCGACCAGCTTGACGTCGGCCTGGCTGAACGACAGCGGCAGGCCTGCGGCGATGCGAATCTGCTCGGCCACCAGGTCCAGGCCGGTGATCATCTCCGTCACCGGATGCTCGACCTGGATGCGGGTGTTCATTTCCAGGAAATAGAATTTGCCATCGCGGTCATCGACCACGAACTCGATGGTGCCCGCACCGAAATAACCGACATTGCGCGCCAGGCGTACGGCGCACTCGCCCATTTGTTCGCGGGTGTGCGGCGCGAGGCTGGGGGAGGGTGCTTCCTCGATCAGTTTCTGGTGCCGGCGTTGGGTCGAGCATTCGCGCTCGCCCAGGTGCACAACATTGCCTTGCCGGTCGCCCATGATCTGGATTTCGATGTGACGCGCCAGTTCGATGAACTTCTCGACATACAAGGTCGGATCGCCAAAGGCCGCTTGTGCTTCCGAGGAAGCGGAACGGAAGGCGGCTTCGGCCTCATCGTCGCTGCGCACGATGCGCATGCCGCGCCCGCCGCCCCCGGCGGTGGCCTTGAACAGCACCGGGTAGCCGATGTCGCTGGCGATGGCGCGGGCAGTTTCTGCATCGGCCACGGCGTCAGAGCCCGGCACCCGCGGTACTTCGGCTTTTTCCGCCAGACCGACGGCGGTGATCTTGTCGCCCATCGAATCAATGATTTCGGCCGATGGACCAATGAACGCAATGCCGGCATCTTCGCAAGCCTGGGCGAAGTGCGAGCGCTCGGAAAGGAAGCCGTAACCCGGGTGGATGGCGTCGCAGCGCTGTTCCAGTGCCGTGCGCACCAGCAGGTCGGCGCACAGGTAGCTTTGCGCGGCCGGCGCGGGGCCGATGACCACGTACTCATCGGCCAGGCGCGCGGCCAGGCTGTACTGGTCCGCTTCGGAGACGGCGGCAACCGATTCGATGCCCAGGGTTTTGCAGGCGCGCACGATGCGCACCGCGATTTCGCCACGGTTGGCGATCAAGACCCGGCGAATGTCGCGGGTTGCCACGGGAATGCTGCTCATCAACGTGCCTCCGGTTCAAGAATCATCAAAATCTGGTCGCGCTGCACCATCTGCAGGTCCTGGGCGACGATGCGCACGACGCGGCCTTTCAGCGGCGACGCGAGGGTGTTGAAGAGTTTCATGGCTTCGACCAGGCACAGCGGCGTGCCTGCCTCCACCAGCGTGTTCTCTTCGACGAAGGACGGTTGGTCAGGGCTGGGTTTGCGATAGAAGGTGCCCATCATGGTGGCGCGTACGGCGATCTGACCGGCGGCGATTTCGGGTTCGCGGGTGGCCGCCACAGTGGCCGGCTGCGCTGATTTTGCGGGTTTTACACCTTGCGCAGGCGCCTGGGACCGCTCGATCGTTCCCGACTTGCTGGCAGTCAGGGTGGTGTCACCGACGCGGACTTCCAGAAAGTCCAGATGCCTCGTGTGATCCAGTATTTCCAGGATTCTTCGTGCTTCTTTATGAGTGAGCGACATGCCTTCTGGCCTCTTGTTGTTCGAATTGCCTTGACGGATATGAACATCGATACGTAGGATTGTCAACAATCAGACAATCATGTAATTTGCTGATCGTGATCCAGGGCGTTTGCGCAGGCCTTCATCAAAAAGCGTAGCGCGCGGCGGCCAAGGGCTCGGTCATTAAAGAAATCAGTAGTGTTTTGGAGGGGGCGAGAATGAGTACAATCGCGGTTAAATCAGATGTCGCCGGAACGGTCTGGCAGATCCATGTCGGCGTGGGCGATGTCGTTGAAGAAGATCAGATACTCATCGTCATGGAATCCATGAAAATGGAAATTCCATTGATGGCTGTCGAGCCGGGGCGCGTTGTCAGCGTTCTAGTTGCCGAGGGCGACGTGGTGAAAGACGGCCAGGATGTCTTGCTTATGGAGTGCGATTGAAGTCTATGTCAATGAATGTAGGTTCGGCGTCGGCCGCCAAGGGCGGTAGTGCAATAGGTATCATGCGTGCGGGTCGCCAGCGCGTCCTGACGATGCCGGAGCAGATTGCCGAAAGCATTACGCTTGCGATTCTGCGAGGTGAATACGGGCCGGGCGATTCGGTGCGTGAACAGGAACTGGCCGACCACTTCCAGGTCAGCCGCGGTCCGATTCGCGAGGCCCTGCGCATTCTCGAGAAGGTCGGCGTGGTGACCATCGTGCCGCAGCGCGGCGCGCATGTGACCTCATTGAGCAGGCAAGAGATCGACAATCTGTTCGAGATCCGCGCGGTTCTGGCCGGTTTGCTGGCCAAATACCTGGTCGACCTGGATGGGTCGATCGTCAATCAAATGGACGCCATCGTTACCCGGCTCGAACTGATTGCCTCGCAAGCGGATGCCCTGGACGAGTATGCCCAAGGCAGTTATCGCCTGAGCACCCTGCTGTTCCAGTCCTGCGGCAACAAGCAGCTGGCAGAACTGATGGGGGCGCTGGGTATCCAGACCGCACGCTACACGCGGTTGGGCTTGCGTTCAGCGGAGCGTCGCCAGGCTTCCGCCAACCATTGGCGCCAACTGGTCGAAGCGCTCAAGCAAAACAGCAGTTCGGTTGCCGCGAACATGATGGTCGAGCTGATCAACGCTTCCCATCAAGCCGCATTGAATCACCTGGAATAATCCACACGGGGGCACAACACTCCCGAGTGCTGTGTCAGGTTGTCGACAATAAGACAAAAAATCATGACAAAAAAACGCACCGCAGGACTCATGCTCAGTTGGGCAGCCAAGCAACACCGGGGCCGCACCGCCCTGATCTTCGGCGAGAACGGCCTGACCTATGACCAGGTCGAGACGGGCAGCAACCGTCTTGCCCATGCCTTGATTGCCCTTGGGCTGCAGGTTGGGGAGCGCGTCGCCGTGCTGCTCAACAACTCGCCCGAGGCGATCGAGAGTGTTTTCGCGGTCGAGAAGGCCGGCCTGGTTTACGTGGCGCTCAATGCCCGGCACACCTTGGCCGAGCAGATCGCGATCCTCGACGACGCCGGCGCCAGCCTGCTGGTGGTGGGGCCTGAATTTCGCGAGATCGGCGAAGGCGTGCGTGATCGCGTCGCCGGTTTGCGCCAGGTGATAGCGCTCGATTGGCAGGCACCGCAGGTACTGGATTACCGCCAGTTGCTCGCCTCGATGCCAGCGCAGGCGCCGAATGTCCAGGTGTCTCCCGATGCCTTGCTGCGCATTGCCTATACCTCGGGCACCACCGGCAAGCCCAAGGGCGTCACCTACACGGTCAAGCGCTGGTATGAACGCCTGACCAACCATTTCTACGCCATGGAATACAGCCTGGGCGTGGAGGATGCGATGTTGCATGTCGGTCCCTTGACCCATGCCGCCGGCGTGCACCTGTTGCCCTGTTACTTGCGCGGGGCGCGCAATGTGATTCTCGAGAAGTTCGAGCCACTGGACACGCTGCAACAGATCCAGCGGCACCGGATCACGCAGATGATGTGCGTGCCGACCATGCTCACCCGGTTGCTCGACGCCCTCGACAGCGGCGCCGAAGCGGATCACTCGTCGCTCAAGTGCATCCATTACGGGACGGCACCGACCTCGGTCGACCTGATCCAGCGCGCCATCGCACGCTTCGGCCCGGTGATGCGCCAGCAGTACGGAATGACCGAGGCGGTCCAGCCGCTGGCGGTGCTGTATCCGCACGAACACGCCGAAGACGGCGTGCTGCGCTCCTGCGGCAAACCGACGGCCAATGTGCAGATCAGCGTGCGCGATATTCACGGCGCGGAACTGGCGGTGGGCGAGATTGGCGAGATCGCCATCGCTACCGACGGCATCGGCGAAGTGGCTTTCTGGCGCAGGCCGGATCTTGAAGCCGAAGCCATTCGAGATGGCTGGTACTACTCCGGTGATCTCGGTTACCTCGATGCCCAGGGCTTTCTTTATATCGTCGGGCGTAACAAGGACATGATCATTTCCGGTGGCTTCAACGTGTATGCGCGGGAAGTCGAGGATGCCCTGGAAAGCCATCCGCATGTACTCGAGGTGGCGGTCCTGGGCCTGCCCGACCCGGAGTGGGGCGAGCGTATCGCCGCCTTTGTGGTGCGGCGCGAAGGCGCCACGCTCGACAGCGAGACCCTGGGCAGCCATTGCGCGGCCCTGATCGCCGGCTACAAGAAGCCGCGCCTGATCGAATTCGTCGAGGCCCTGCCGCGCAACAACGCCGGCAAGGTGGTGAAGAACATTCTGCGCGATGACTATCTCGCGCGCCTGCAGAGGACATCATCATGAGCACGCCTGTTGCCCCTGAATGGTCGCTGGAACTTGCGGACATCCGCGCTCGCCGTGAAATCGCCTACGCATTGGGTGGCCCCGAAGCGGTGGAGAAACACCACGCCCAAGGCAAACTCACGGCCCGTGAGCGCATCGGGCATCTGCTCGATGGCGAAAGCTTCGAGGAGTTCGGCATTCTTGCAGGTGCGGTGAAGTACACCCCGGAAGGCAAGATGGCCTCGGCCACGCCGAGCACGGCAGTGGTGGGTGTGGGTCAGATCGATCGGCGGCGCACCGTGGTAGCGGCCGATGATTTCACCATTCGTGGTGGTTCGTCGGAGGCGGCGGTCGCTGAAAAGTGGATCTATGCCGATCGCTACGCCTGGGAATACAAGTTGCCGATCATCCGCATGATCGACAGCGCCGGCGGCAGTGTGAAGCTGCTCGACAAGCTCGGTCACACCAAGATCCCGGGCTATGCCTTGTTGCCGATCACCAACCTGCTGGGCGCGGTGCCGGTGGTCGGCATTGCCCATGGCGCCTGTGCTGGCCTGGGTGCGCTGCGGGTTGCCGCCTCGCACCTGTCGATCATGGTGCGTGGCCAGAGCCAGGTGTTCGCGGCCGGCCCGCCGGTGGTGAAGCAGGCGTTTGGCATCGATATCGACAAGAATGACCTGGGCGGTTACGACCAGGTGCATCGTCACAGCGGCATGATTAACCTAGCCGCCAACAGCGATGCCGAGGCGCTGGACTTGGCCAAGCGTTTCCTGTCCTACCTGCCGGGCAATGTCTGGGAGCAACCACCACGGGTGGCCTCGACCGACGCGCCCGGTCGCCGTGACGCCTGGCTCAACGACGCCATTCCCCATGACCGGCGCAAGATCTTCAACCCGCACAAGATCCTCAAGTCGCTGGTCGACAAGGACAGCCTGTTCGAGATGTCCCCGGATTTCGGCGCCTCGACCATCACCGCGTTCGCCCGCCTCAACGGCTATTCGGTGGGGATCATCTGCAACAACCCGCGCGTCGGCGGCGGTGCGCTGACCCGGGCGGCGGCGCTCAAGCAGACCCGCTTCATAGACCTGTGCGACACCTTTCACCTGCCGCTGATCTACCTGGTGGACCAGCCGGGCGTCATGACCGGTCAAGAGGCGGAAATGCAGGGCACGTTGATTGCGGCCATGCAGGCCGTGCATGCGATCGAACAGGCGAGCGTGCCGGTGATCACCATTGTCCTGCGCCGCTGTGTCGGGCTCGCCGGTGCCATGGTCAGCCCCTGGCATGGCCCCACGGGCACGGCATTGCCGCACCGGTTTGCCTGGCCGTCGGCGCAGTGGGGTTCGATCCCGATCGAGGGTGGTGTCGCCGCTGCCTACAAGCAGGAAATCGCTGCAGCGGATGATCCGCTGGTGCGGCGCAAGGAACTGGAGGCCCATTACCAGGCCCTGGCTTCACCGCTGCGCACGGCCGAGCGCTTTGGCGTGATCGACATCATCGAGCCGGACAGTACCCGTCCGCTGCTGTGCAACTGGGTGGGTGACGCGTATCGCATCACCGCGCTTTCCCTTGGGCCGAAGCGGCGGACCATGCGCTAGTCCCCCTGGGACGGGTGGCATCGCGCCTTACCTTCATAAAAACAACTCAAAGGTACTGACGAATGTTCTGGAAAAAGAGTCCCTGTGCCGTCCTTGCGACGCTGATGGTGATCCACCTGCTGGCCCAGGTGGACCGCAATATCCTGCTGGGTTTCGCCCCGCAGATCACCGGTGAGCTGGCGATCAACAATGCGCAGTACGGTTTTCTGGTCGGCGCGGTGTGGGTGCTGAGTTATGGCGTGATGGCGGTGTTTCTCGGCGCCCTGGCCGATCGTCACAGTCGACCACGGGTGATTGGCGCGGGCATGCTGGTCTGGAGCGTCTGTACGGTGGCCTCCGGTTACGTCCAGAACTTCGAGCAAATGGTCGCGGCACGTTTTCTGGTGGCCACCGGAGAGGCTGCGCTGGTGCCCGCCGCCACGGCCCTGTTGATGGAGCTGTTCTCGGAAAAGCGCCGGGGCACCGCGGTGGGACTGTTTTACCTCGGCATTCCGTTGGGCATTGGCTGCAGCTTTCTGCTGGCGGGCACGCTCGGCGCTGCCCACGGTTGGCGCACCACGTTCCATTTCCTCGGCATCGCCGGGGTGATCATTGGCTTGCCGTTGATGCTGATGAGCGACAAACGCAGCCATTGCACGGTGCAGGAGCGGGGCGAACCCCTCGCCGCACAGATGGCCGCCGTGTTCAGTGAACTGCGCAGCAACCGCGTCGTGCGCTACACCGTGACCGGGTTCGTGCTGGCCCACCTGGCCTATCCGGGCATTTCATTCGCGCAACTGTGGATGACCCGGGAGAGGGGACTGGACCCGGCCTCGATTGCCATGACCCTGGGCGCGATGCAAATCGTATTCGGCTCGTTGGGCGCCTTGGCCGGCGGCATTCTGAGCGACCGCCTAGCCCCTCGTTTCAAGGGCGGCCACGGCAGTGTGCTGGCGTTGCTGATGTTGGTGTGCGCGCCGTTCATGATCGCTTATCGCCTGGTACCGGTGGATTCACCGCTGTTCTACGTGGGAATGGCGGTCGGCATCTTCATGCTGATGTCGCTCTACGGTTCTGCGACCACTGCCATTCAGGGCGCGGTCCCGGTGCGCATGCGTTCGACGGTCATGGGCTTCTCGATGCTGCTGCTCAACCTGTTTTCGGTAGCACTGGGCACCTTTGTCGTCGGCTGGGTCAGCGACGCCTTGACAGGTGCCGGAGCGGACTCGCCGCTGACCCATGTGCTGCTGGTCAGCGACATTCTCGCCCTGGTACTGGGTGGGTTTTTCTTTTATGTGGCGGCGCGTATCAAGCGTGGAAGCGCGTGTGCGATGCCGACAATGGGTATCAAGGTTTAGCTTATGGCCAGGTCCGCGGTCCTTCAATTGCAGTCGGTTACCAGCCTGTATCTACCGGGTGTGCTGGCGAGCATCGTGGTCGCCATTGCCGCGCGTTTCCTGGCTGACCAGTATCACGCGCCGGTGATGCTGTTGGCACTCTTGCTCGGCATGGCCATGAACTTTCTGGCGGCGGGGCCGAGCAGAGCCGGTATCGACTTCAGCGCCCGGGAAATCCTGCGCGTGGGCGTGGCCTTGCTGGGCTTGCGTATCTCGCTGGAGCAGATCGTGGCGCTGGGCTGGCATCCGGTGCTGATCGTGGTCGTGTCGGTGGTGGTCACCATCGTGGTGTCGATGCTGGCGGCGCGTGCCCTGGGCTTCAATGCACTGTTCGGCCTGTTGTCCGGCGGCGCCACCGCGATCTGCGGCGCGTCGGCGGCACTGGCCTTGGCGGCGGCGTTGCCGGGCCACCAGGCCAAGGAACGGGCGACACTGTTCACGGTCATTGGCGTGTCCAGCCTGTCGACCCTGGCGATGATCGTCTATCCGCTGATTGCCCGGGCACTGGACCTGGACCCGCTGCAAGCCGGGGTGTTTCTCGGCGCCACCATCCATGACGTCGCCCAGGTGGTCGGTGCCGGGTACAGCATGTCCCATGACATCGGCGATACCGCCACGGTGGTCAAGTTGATGCGTATCGCCATGCTGCTGCCGGTGATCGTCTGCGCGGTGTTGATCACCCGCGTCCAGGGCGGGCAGGGCACGGGTGAGCGGCCACCGTTGTTGCCCTGGTTCGCCGTGGCATTCGTGGTGCTGGCGACGGTGACCAGCCTGGGTTGGTTGCCACCGGTGGTGCAGGGCCTGGGCAATCAATTGTCCAGCTGGTGCCTGGTCGTGGCCATCAGTGCGCTGGGGATGAAAATCCAGTTGAAGGAACTGGCCACGGTGGGGTTCAAACCCATCCTGTTGATGGTCGGTGAAACGGTGTTCTTGCTGGGGTTGGTGTTGATGATGATACGACTCTGAAGTTGAGTCTGGTCGTTCAATAACGCGGATGTACTGACACCGGCGCTATTGACTGGATCTCGTTGAATGAATTGAACGCTCCCCTGACGGGGTTATGAGTGGTGGGCACTGTCATGCCCGAATTTTGAATAGCCAGGTGTATTTCCATGAACGCAAAACAACAACAAAAACCACAGAGACAACCGATGCGGGTAATCAAGACTCATGGTGCTGGCGTGTTCGAGCCAACGCTGCTGGCCTCGGCGCTGTTCATCGCCATGTTGCCGGCGGCACAGGCTTTTGAATTGAACACCGGCAGCGAAGACTGGACCGTGCGCTTCGATAACACCATGAAGTTCAACTACGCCCAGCGGGTCGAAAGTGCTAACAGCAAATTGGCCAATTCATGGAACAACAACGACGGCAACCGCAACTTCTCCTCGGGCAGTGCGGTGTCCCAGCGCCTGGATGTGCTGTCCGAACTGGACGTGACGTACCAGAAGAAAGCCGGTTTTCGCATCAGCGCCAACAGCTGGTACGACCATGCCTACGACAATGTCGGCAGTGACAACGCGGCGACCAACCAGCTCAACGATGGCCGGCCGGATTCGCGCCACGTCAGCGGTTATGTCGATCGTTACTACAACGGTCCATCGGCCGAGATCCTCGATGCCTTCGTCTTCGGCAGCACAGAAATCGGCGAAGATTCGATCCTCAGCGCCAAGCTCGGCAAGCACACCCAGTACTGGGGCGAAAGTGTCCTGGCCTTTGCCCATGGCAACAGCTACGGCCAGTCTGGCCTGGACATTACCAAGGCGTTGGCGGTGCCCGGCACCGAAGCCAAGGAACTGTTCATCCCGCGCAATCAGTTGTCAGTCAGCTTCACGGTCAACCCGGAACTGACCCTCGGCGCGCAGTACTTCCTCGATTGGGACGCTTCGCGCCTGCCGGAGTCCGGTACCTACCTGGGCTTCAACGACGGCATCCAGAACGGCGGGCACAACCTGTCGCTGATCGGTGGGCAGAATCCGTTCTTTGGAGCCCCAGGCGCGATCGGTGCCAACCAGTTCCTGCGCCTGAGCAATGGCCATACCTTCGAACCGGACAAGCGCGGCGACTTCGGCCTGATGGCCAAGTGGAGCCCGGAATGGCTCGACGGCACGCTCGGCATCTACTACCGCAACACGTCCGACATCCTGCCCAACCTGGTGCTGCAGCCGACCGCTGTCGGCCCGGCCCAACTGATCTCCGGCAACATCGGCAGCTACAACCAGTTCTACGTCGACGACATCGATATCTATGGCATCAGCCTGTCGAAAAGCGTCGGCGACGTCAGCGTCGGCTTCGATCTCAACTACCGGGAAAACATGCCCCTGGCCAGCGTCGCCGGTACCGTCAGCCCGGCCGCGGCAGCTGCCGGCCGGCCAGGCTTCATTGGCGGCTTCGATGGCGAAGACGGCGTGGCCCGCGGCAACACCGTGCATGCGGTGCTCAACGGCCTGACCACATTTGGCGACACACCGCTGTGGGACAGTTCTTCATTGCTGGTCGAGCTCGGCTACAGCCGCTGGCTGAAGGTGACCGACAACAAGCAGCTGTTCAAGGGCGAGGACTGGTACCGCGGCACCGACAAGGTGACCAAGGACAACTACATCATTGGGGTCAACTTCAACCCGACCTGGTACCAGGTCTTCCCGGGCATCGATATGTACCTGCCGATGACCTACAACGTCGGCCTCAACGGCAATTCCGCCGTCCAGTTGGGGGGCAACGAAGATTCCGGCAGCTACTCGGTCGGCGTCGGCTTCGACGTGCACAACCAATATCGCTTCGACCTGAAATACGTGGACAACTTCGGTCCATTCGACACTTGCAGTTCGCCAGGCAGCGCTGGCAGCCAGGGAGAAGGCGCTGCGCCGGGTGCCAACGGGCAGTACAACTGCACGCCCGGGCAAACCACCGCCTTTGGCGGTACACCGGCCCAGCTCAAGGATCGCGGCATGGTAACGGCCACCTTCAAGACAACTTTCTGATTCGCGATTGCTTAAAAGCAATCAGGAGAACGACACCATGAAATGCATGCACAATCTGTTAACCGCCTCCGTCGCGCTGGCCTTCGCCGGCCTGGTCCAGGCCGCCGTGCCCGCCGCCGACGCGAGCAAGCTGGGCAGCAACCTCACCGCCGTGGGCGCCGAAAAAGCCGGCAACGCCGACGGCTCCATTCCGGCCTATACCGGCGGCCTGACGACCGCGCCAGCAGGTTTCAAATCGGGCGATACCCTGCGTCCCGACCCTTACGCCAGCGAGAAGCCGCTGCTGGTGATCGATGGCAAGAATGTCGCGCAGTACAAGAACCAGCTGACGGCCGTCACGGTCGAACTGGCCACGCGTTTTCCGAGCTTCCGCGTCGAGGTCTATCCGACTCATCGCAGCGTGGCCCTGCCAAAGAGCGTACTGGACAACACCTTGAAGAACGCCACCGGCGCCAAGTCCCTGGAGGGTGGCAACGCCATCGAGAACGTCCTGCCGGGTGTGCCTTTCCCGATTCCGCAGTCAGGTGCCGAAGCCATGTGGAACCACTTGCTGCGCTATCAGGGGGTGGCGTATTCGACCAAGTATGACTCCTGGAACGTCGATGCCTCAGGCGCGCAAATCCTTGCCACCAGCGGCGAGATCGTCAACTCGTTTCCGATCTTCGAAGACCCGGGCAAGGTCATCGATGGCAAGGACACCTACTTCCAGACCCGTCTGTTCTACACAGGTCCCGCGCGCCGGGCGGGCGAGGCGATCATGCTCAAGGACGCCGCCAACCCGCTCGCCCAGGCACGTCGTGCCTGGCAGTACCTGCCGGGGCAACGCCGGGTGAAGCTGGCGCCGACCCTGGCCTATGACACACCGAACCCGGGCACGGCAGGCTCGGGCACCTATGACGACGTGTATGTCTTCAACGGTGCGCTGGATCGCTATGACTGGAAACTGGTGGGCAAGCAGGAAATGATCGTGCCGTACAACACCTACGCGCTGAGCTACATCAAGGACCCGAAAGCCTTGACCACACCCAACCACCTGGCGCCGCAATTCGTGCGTTGGGAGAAGCATCGTGTGTGGGTGGTGGAAGGCACGCTCAAGGCCGGTGCCCGTCACGTCTATGCCAAGCGTCGCTTCTATCTGGACGAGGACAGCTGGGTGGCTCTGGCCTCCGATCAATACGATGCGCGCGGCCAACTGTACCGTGGCTCTTTCAGCTTCCTCTCGCAAAGCTACGACGTGACCACCCCCAACACTACGCCACACGTGATCTATGACCTGGTGGGCGGGACCTACAACATCAACGGTTTGTCCGGCGCCTACGGCGGCATCAAGTACATCGCACCGCTGACCAAGGCGCAATGGTCACCGGACGCACTGGCCGGTAACGGTATTCGCTAAGCGCGTTACACCAGCAGGCCGGCTGCACCCCGTGTGCAGCACGGCCCGGTTTTGCCAGGAGGACGCACTATGGGTTCATTGAACAAGCGCAGGTTGCAGGCGCTGGTGATGCTGTTGGCGCTGTGGCAGACGGGTGCCCAGGCGAGTGCCTACGTCGATGTGCTGGACCTGCCCGCCAGGCTCAGTGCCTTGGCGGTCCGCAGTCCCATGCTCGACGTTGCGAATGCGGGGCCGCGCCTGGTCGCCGTTGGCCAGCGCGGCCAAATTCTTTATTCCGACGACGCCGGCAAGCAATGGTCGCAGGCCAGCGTTCCGGTCAGCAGCGACCTGAATGCCGTTTACTTTTCTTCCCGGGAACAAGGCTGGGCCGTGGGCAACGATGGCGTCATCCTGCACAGCAGTGACGCTGGCGTGACCTGGAAAAAGCAACTGGACGGTCGTGAGATCGGCGCATTGCTGGTCAAGCATTACTCGAAGCTGGCCGATGCCGAGCCGGCCAACGAACAGTGGCCGCTGCTGGTCGCCGAAGGTCAGCGCCTGGAGGAAGAGGGCGCCGACAAACCCTTGCTCGACGTCTGGTTCGCCGACGACAAGCTCGGTTACGCGGTCGGCGTGTTCAACCTGATCCTGCGTACCGAGGATGGCGGCCAAAGCTGGACGCCTTTTCAGGATCGCACCGACAACCCGCAGAACTTCCATTTGAACGCGATCAACTCGACCGGCGATGCCTTGTACATCGCGGGAGAGCAGGGGTTGCTGCTCAAGTGGGATAGCTCGCAGCAGCGTTTCGCTGCGTTGCAAACGCCGTATCAAGGCAGCTTTTTCGGCGTGGTCGGCAAGCCTGGCGAAGTGGTGGTCTACGGCCTGCGCGGCAACGTATTGCGCAGCACCGACGGCGGGCTGAGCTGGTCCCCGTTGGAAAGCGGATTGCAAGTGAGCATCACCGCCGCCGCCGTCGATGCCCAAGGTCACTACCGATTTTTCACCCAGGCCGGTCACATGTTGCTGGCCAAGGACGACAGCGTCCGCTTGCAGTGGGTGGCGCAGCAATCCCCGTCCCCGGTGGCTGGCGCGACAGCGGTTGGCGAGGGTGCGCTGGTCGTGGTCGGCAGCCGTGGTGCCCGCACGCTTCTCGAAGAACAAGAGCCAGAACAATAGAGCGAGTACTCACACATGGCCCCTACCAAGCAAGACAACATGCCGGTGATCCGCGATCTGCGCGACTTCGATCGACGCTCCGGCAATCTGCTCGAACGGCTGGTGTTCAACCATCGCCCGCTGTTCATGCTGCTGATGGCGCTGGCCACCGTGGTCCTGGGCTACATGGCCGCGACCCGCCTGGAACTGCGCCCCAGCTTCGAAAAAATGATCCCGCAGAGCCAGCCGTACATCCAGAATTTCCTCGAGAACCGCGCTTCGCTGCGCGGCCTGGGCAACTCGGTGCGGGTGGTGGTGGAAAACACCCAGGGCGATATCTTCGACCCGAACTACCTGACGGTCCTCAAGCAGGTCAACGACGAGCTGTTTCTCACCGAAGGTGTTGATCGCGCCTGGATGAAATCGCTGTGGACGCCTGCGGTGCGCTGGACCGAAGTCACCGAGGAAGGCTTCCAGGGTGGCCCGGTGATGCCCGATACCTATGAGGGCAAACCCGAGCAGATCGAACAGCTGCGCCAGAACATCGGGCGTGCCGGCATCGTCGGCAGTCTGGTGGCCAGCGACTACAAGTCGAGCATGTTGGTCGTGCCGCTGCTGGACAAGGCCTCGGCCACCGGCCAGGGCATCAACTACCACGCCTTTTCGCAGATGCTCGAAGAGCGGCTGCGCGACAAGATCGAGTTCGCCGGGGACAGCGCGACGCGTAAGGCCGGTGCTGAGGGCAAGGGCCCGTACAAGGTCCGGGTCATCGGTTTCGCCAAGCTGATGGGCGACCTGATCGATGGCCTGATCCAGGTGATGATGTTCTTCGGCCTGGCAGTGTTCACTTCGTTGATCATTATCTACGCCTATACCCGTTGCGTGCGCAGTACCTTGCTGGTGGTCGGCTGCTCGCTGATCGCGGTGGTCTGGCAACTGGGCATCGTCGCCTGGCTGGGTTATGCCATCGACCCGTATTCGGTGCTGGTGCCATTCCTGATCTTCGCCATTGGCGTGTCCCACGCAGCGCAGAAAATGAACGGCATCATGCAGGACATTGCCCGTGGCACGCATAAGCTGATCGCCGCGCGCTATACGTTTCGCCGTCTGTTCATGGCTGGTGTCACCGCGTTGCTGGCCGATGCCGTGGGCTTCGCCGTGTTGATGCTGATCGATATCCCGGTGATCCAGGACCTGGCGATCACTGCCAGCATCGGTGTGGCGGTGCTGATTTTTACTTCCTTGCTACTGATGCCGGTGGCGCTGTCCTATATCGGCGTCGGGCGCAAGGCCGCGGAGCGGGCACTGAAGATCGACACCCGTGCCGCCGAACATCGTGGCTTCGGCAAGTTGTGGGACCTGCTCGACCGTTTCACCACGCGCAAGTGGGCCACCGGCACGGTGCTGGTCGCCGTGTTGCTGGGCATCGGCGGTTTCGTGGTCAGCCTGCAACTGAAAATCGGCGACCTCGACAGCGGGGCACCGGAACTGCGGGCCGACTCGCGCTACAACCGCGACAACGCCTACATCACCCAGCATTACGCGCTGTCGAGCGACCTGTTCGCGGTGATGATCAAGACTCCGGCGGAAGGCTGCCTGAACTACCAGACCCTGATCCTCGCCGACCGCCTGGCCTGGGAGCTGCAACAGTCTCCGGGCGTGCAGGCGACCGCTTCGCTGGTCAACGCGGTACGGCAGATCACCGCCGGTACCTTTGAGGGCAACCCCAAGCTCAACAGCATCCAGCGCAACCAGAACGTGCTGAACTACGCCGCGCAGCAGGCCTCGGTCAACGCCCCGGAGCTGTTCAATACCGACTGCTCGCTGATGCCGGTGATCGCCTTCCTAAAGGATCACAAGGCCGAGACCCTGGATGCGGTGGTGGCGATTGCCGACAAGTTCGCCAGGGAAAACAGCAGCGAGGATCGCCAGTTCCTGTTGGCGGCCGGCAACGCCGGGATCGAAGCCGCCACCAACATCGTGGTGCGCGAGGCCAATCGCACCATGCTGCTCTATGTTTATCTGGCGGTGACGCTGTTCTGCCTGATCACCTTCCGCAGTTGGCGCGCCACGCTGGTGGCGCTGTTGCCGCTGGTGCTGACGTCGATCCTCTGCGAAGCGCTGATGGTGGTCATGGGTATCGGCGTGAAGGTGGCGACCTTGCCGGTGATTGCCCTGGGTGTAGGGATCGGTGTGGACTACGCGTTGTACCTGCTCAGCGTTCAGCTGCAGTATCAACGCCAGGGCCTATCGCTGTCCCAGGCCTATCGCCAGGCCGTGGCCTTCACTGGGCGGGTGGTCGGGCTGGTCGGTATCACCCTGGCGGCCGGCGTGGTGTGCTGGGTCTGGTCGCCGATCAAGTTCCAGGCCGACATGGGCATCCTGCTGACCTTCATGTTCCTGTGGAATATGCTCGGCGCGCTGATCCTGATTCCGGCGCTGTCGTACTTCCTGCTGCGCAAACAACGGAGTGGAGGAGCGCTTGAAGTCGCTGATCGCGAGGCGGTCGTTGCCCCGGGCAAGCGTGTGGAGCTCGCCGCCAGCTCCCTGCGTCGATAGGCGCTGGACCATCGCATCCAGGCGGGCAGCAATGCGCCGTCTGGATGCGAACAGGGATCTACCCGATCAGCCCTGGCAGAAGCGGATCCGGTTGCCAAACGGATCGTAGACTTCAAGCACTTGCCCCCAACCCTGCTGGACAATCTCCGGACGCCCGTAGCCGTAGCGCTTGGCGAGCAACTCGTCGCGCAGCTGTTCGATATTGTTCATTGGCACAAACACTGTCGAACCCGGGCTGGCGTCGCCATGATGTTCGGACAGGTGCAGTTGCAGACCGTTGCGGCTGATGCCCAGGTACAGCGGAAGGTCGGCTTCGAAGCGGTGTTCGAATTCGACGCTGAAACCCAGGAAATCAAGATAGAACTCACGGGCCTTGGCTTCGTCGAACATGCGCAATATGGGAATGGGCTTGTCGAAGGTCACGGTGGAAGCGGGCTGGGTGTCGGCCGGGGAAAGCATCGCTGATGCGGTGTTCCAGTCCTTGTAGCCCAGTTGCTCTGCGACCAGTTCCAGCGCGGTGGAGTGAGACAGGCTCTGATTGCGTTCCTCCAGCGAGGCGCGCAACTGTTTGGCCATTTGCTTGGCTTGCTCGATTGAAAACATCGTTGCTCCTTTAGCCGAGATCCTTGGGTGCCCGCGTTGCCAAACCTCGACCGTCAAGAGATACGACAGGGTTCGTATGAGGAAGCGATGCTTTCACCTTTCCCATCGGGAGCGAGCGGCGGGCAGCATCGGCCCGGTGCCGATAGTACATAGCCGCTCCCGTGACGGGAAGACCTGCGCCTGTGTATCGCTGTGTATCCAGACCCGTCGTACGCAGGTTGGCTTACAAATGCCCCTGCAACCGGATACATCCGGGATACACGGTTGCCGTCAAATGGCCCTGCCTCAGCGAGAAAGCAAACGCGCCTCGCACAACGGCTTATCGCACGACCTTAGCGGCTTGGCCGCACACAGTATCCGGAGAATCACCATGTCCCGTATGTCGAACAAATCCCGTATTGGCCTGATCGCTGTTGCACTGGCCGGCAGCCTCAACCTCGCATCCACCGCCTTTGCCGCAGACGCGTTGCCCCAAGGCTACCAACTGGCCGCGGCGGAAAAGACCAGTGAAGGCAAGTGTGGCGAAGGCAAGTGCGGCGCAGATGAAGCCGGCGCCAAAGTGACCAAGGCCGGCGAAGGCAAGTGCGGTGAAGGCAAATGCGGCGATGCTTCGTTCGCCCGTACCGACACCGACCACGACGGCCGCGTTTCGCTCAAGGAACTGCTGACCGTAGCCCCGCAGGGCGGCGAAGAGTTCAAGGCCATGGACACCAACAACGACGGTTTCCTCTCCGAAGGCGAGGTCTACAAATTCCGCACCAACCAGTTCACCTCCAACGGCAAGAAAGTGCCTACCGAGCTGTTCACCCAGATGAGCAAGGCGAAGAGCTGATAACGCGATACAGCGGTAAAAAATCACCTCCCTTGGGTTTTTCCCTGGGGAGGTATTTTTTTCGATTACCAGGCCCAACGCGTCCAGACAG
Organism: Pseudomonas sp. IT-P218; assembly: GCF_949767605.1. Taxonomy (NCBI): domain Bacteria; kingdom Pseudomonadati; phylum Pseudomonadota; class Gammaproteobacteria; order Pseudomonadales; family Pseudomonadaceae; genus Pseudomonas; species Pseudomonas sp. IT-P218. Next base: position 475,886 of record NZ_CATKQQ010000033.1, on the reverse strand, counting down.
CCGACCCATCTCTTGCGGTTGTACCCGATCAAACTGTAGGAGAGAGCTTGCTCGCGAAAAACGTCCGGTCAACGCAATCACCCAGACAGCGCGCGTCATCGTTGACGTCCATCGCTGGCAAGCCAGCTCCTACAGGGGGAACGCGTTCGCTTGGGATCATGCGTACGGCTCTCAGTCAAAGGCGCTCCGATAGGCAAACAGCCCAGGCATCCCGCCGGTCATCACAAACAGCAGATTGCTGCCCGCCGGGTAGTCGCCCCGGCGTACAGCGGCGAGCAGGCCGGCGAAGGCCTTGCCGCCGTAGACGGGGTCGGTGAGCAAGCCTTCCTGGGATGCGAGCAGGCGCAGCGCTTCGAGCATCGCTTCGGTCGGCGCGCCGTAGGCGTCGCCGCGTTGGCTGCCATCCACACGAATAGGGGTGTCGGCCAGTGTTGAGGACGGGGCAAGCAGCTGTAGAACCTGACGGGTTTTTTCCAGGGTCGTGGTCGTGGCCTGTTCCTCGGTCGCCAGGACCGAGTAACCGAGGATGTGCGACGAAGCGCCCGCCAGGGTGACACCGGCCAGCAGCCCTGAGTGGGTGCCAGCACTGCCATTGGGCACGATGATCTGCTCGAAATGCACACCCAGCGCATCCGCCTGGCGCAGGATTTCCGAAGCGCAGGCGGCATACCCCAGGCTGCCCCGGGGGCTGGACCCGCCTAGGGGCATCACGAAGGGCTTTTTACCTTGGCCCTTGAGCGTGTCGACCAACTCGGCCGCATAGGTATCAGGCACGATTCCCCGCGCCAGCCGATGAACCTTCGCGCCAAACAGTGCGTCCAGCAGCACATTGCCGTTGTGGCAGAAGTCATCGTCGCTGCGCACGGCCGAGGGGGTCAGGATCAGATCGCAGGCGAGGCCGTGACGGGCCGCCACGGCAGCGGTCAGGCGCGCGTGATTGGATTGAAAACCGCCCCAGGTCACCAGCGTGTCGGCGCCTTCGGCCAAGGCTTCGCCGAGCAGGAATTCCAGTTTGCGCAGCTTGTTGCCGCCGCCGCCGAGACCGGTCAGGTCATCGCGCTTGACGTAGAGGTTGCAGCCATTGAGATCGGGCAAGCCGCTCAATCGGGACAGTTTCTGGATCGGGGTCGGGCCTTCGAGCAGGGCCACCCGTGGGTAGGCGGCCAGCGCGGCATCAAGAAGATTCAAGTCGTGGGGCATGAAGGATCGCTCATGGAGGAAAGGAAGCTCGGTGGGCTGAACGCCATCTGCCACTCTAGAAAGCCGTGGATTGAAGATATACCGCTGGCAAGGAATTACAGTTGATACACCGTGTAATGAACGGTGATATCTCTGATACAGATAACCGTGATCTTTATTATTCGTTTATTGAGATATCATCGCGCGAGATAAGGTCTGCCCAACTGAAGAAGGGAAGGGCAGGCGATGAACAATGTAAAACCCGCGACAGCCGACAGTGCGCCACATCCCGCCAGTCCATGGCGCGGCACTCTTGCCGGTTTTTCGGCGAGCCTGGTCGGGATTGGCCTGGCGCGATTCGCTTATACGCCGCTGTTGCCAGCGCTGGTCGGCGCCCATTGGTTTGATGCCTCCAGGGCGGCCTATCTCGGTGCGGCAAACCTGGCGGGGTATCTGGCCGGGGCGATTTTCGGCCGCACACTGGCGGCCAGAACTTCAACCCGATCGACCCTCAGGGCCATGATGCTGCTGGCCAGCATCGCCTTTTTTGCCTGCGCCTGGCCCCTGTCCTTTGCCTGGTTCTTCGCCTGGCGATTGCTCTCCGGTGTCGCTGGCGGGGCGTTGATGGTACTCGCCGCGCCGACTGTGCTGGCGCACGTGCCGCCCTCGCGCCGGGGCCTGGCGGGCGGGGTGATCTTCATGGGCGTGGGCGTCGGGATCGCGGCGTCCGGCACCTTGGTGCCGCTGCTGCTGCAACATGGCCTTGGGCAAACCTGGCTGGGCCTGGGCGTGATCGCGCTGTTGCTCACCGCCATTGCCTGGCGCGGCTGGCCGACGGAAAACGCGCCGGTGGCCGGTACAGTCCAGCACCATCGCCCGGCGCCCAACGGCACCCTCAAGGCGCTGTATGTGGAGTACGCGCTGAACGCCGCCGGGTGGGTGCCGCACATGATTTTCCTGGTGGATTTCGTCGCCCGGGGCCTGGGCCAGGGCCTGCAGACGGGCGCGCAGTACTGGGTGTTGTTTGGCATTGGCGCCACGGTCGGCCCGCTGCTGGCAGGGGGGCTGGCGGACCGGGTCGGCTTCGCTCGCGCGTTGAGGGTGTCGTTCATCATCGAGGCCATCGCCGTCGCGGTACCGGCCTTCGCACCGGGCAGCCTCTGGCTGATGGTGTCCAGCGTGACGGTCGGCGCCTTTGTCACCGGGACCGTGCCGCTGGTGTTGGGACGGGTCCAGGAAATTCTTGTCCGCCATCCGGCCCGGCAAAGTGCGGCCTGGCAGACCGCCACGGTGGGTTTCGCCCTGTTCCAGGCGGTCGCCGCTTATGGGCTGTCGTTCCTGTTTTCCTACAGCGGCGGCAACTACAGCCTGCTGTTCCTGATCGGCACGGCGGCCATGTTGTTGGCCTTTGTGATTGACCTGCTGGCGGCGCTGCGAAGCTCGCGTACCTCGGTGGCCCCATGAATTACGCCGAGCGCAATCTGGCCTATTGGCGGCGCAACCTGGCTGTCTGTGTGTTCGGTTCGTTCACCACCCTGGTGAGCCTGAGCATGCTGTTGCCGTTCCTGCCGCTCTATGTGCAACAGCTTGGTGTAACAGCCCAGGCCGATGTGGTGCAGTGGTCCGCCGTGGCCTTCGGTGCGACGTTTTTTGGTACGGCGATTACCGCGCCGCTGTGGGGGCGGCTGGCCGATCGTTATGGGCGCAAGCCGATGCTGGTGCGCGCGGCCATCGGCATGGCGGTGGTGATGTCGCTGATCGGGCTGGCGCGGGATGTGACTGATCTTGTGGTGCTGCGCCTGGTCGCCGGGCTCATCGGTGGTTATGCCTCGGCGTCGATTGTGATGATCGGATCCCAGGTGCCACGGGAAAAGGCCGGGTGGGCACTGGGCGTGCTGTCGACGGGGGCGTTGTCCGGCAACTTGATCGGGCCGCTGGTGGGTGGTTTCCTGCCGCAGTGGGTCGGCATCCGCGGTACTTTTTTCGTCGGTGGCGCCATGATCGCAGTGGCCGCGATCGCCACTCTGGTGCTGGTTCGCGAGGATTTCAGCCGGCAGTTGGACGGGGCACGGCGGGTCACTACATCCAGGCACGAGGCTGACAGTGCGCGCTGGCCAATCATCGCCGCGTTGTTGATGACGGCGATGATGGTTTTGCTCGCCAACATGTCGATCGAGCCGATCATCACCGTCTACATCGGTGACCTGGGCGTGGCGCTTGATGATCAGGCGCGGATTGCCGGGATTGTGATGGCCTGTTCGGCGCTGGGCAGCATTCTCACCGCCGCCCGGCTGGGGGCGTTGGCCGATCGGGTCGGCAGCTGGAAGGTGATCATCGGTTGCCTGGTGCTGACCGGCATCGTCATGGTGCCCCAGGCATTCGTCACGCAGTGGTGGCAGCTGGCAGTGTTGCGCGGCCTGATGGGCATGACCCTGGCCGGGCTGCTGCCGGCGATCGCCAAGCTGATCCGGCAGTCGGTGGCGGAGCATAACAGCGGAAAAATCCTCGGCTACCTGCAATCGGCGCAGTTTTCCGGGCAGGTGATCGGGCCCTTGATCGGTGGCCAGATCGGTGCGCATTTCGGCCTGCACCAGGTTTTCCTCGTCACGGGCGCGCTGCTGGTGTCGTGTGCCGGGGTCAACGGTTGGATCAGGTCACGGGTGGGTACGCTGCAAAGCGCTACAACGCAAAGGTAGCGGGTACGCCATCCTCACGCACGCGGTGCAGAAAGGTGGAAAGCGCACTGGAGAAATAGCCGTCGAGGCGCCGCACGAACACCGTTTCCACTTCAGCCAGCTGCGGGGACAGTTCGTGCACGGCCACCAAGCCCTCGCGCGCCGCGTTGGCAACAACGCCCCTGGGCAACAGCGTGACCCCGACCCCGGCCGACACGCAGGCAATGATCGCTTCGATTGAACCGAACTCCAGCGGCTCGGGGGTGGGGGCGCCAAGGCTGGTCAGCAGTGTGTCCAGGCGTTGGCGATAGGAGCAGCCAAGACGGAAAACTACGGTCTTGAGATTCAAGGCCGCGGCGACATCCGCCAGGCGGTGCAGGGCCGGTGAGGTGACCAGCACCAGTTCTTCGCGAAAGACCACTTCGCTGTGCAGCTGCGGGTGATTGACCGGCCCGACCACGAACGCGCCCTCCAGCTTACAGTCGACGACGTCCTGGATCAGGCTGCAGGTGGTGCCGGTGCGCACCACCGGGCGAACCTCGGGGTAATCCCTGGCGAACCGGGCGATCAGATGTGGCAGGCGCAGGGCGAGGGTGGTCTCCAGCGTGCCGATCTCGAGCTCGCCCCTGGGCTGGCCGTCATCGCGGGCGGCTCTGGAGGCATCGAGGAGCAATTTCGCCAGGCGGTCGGCAAAGGGCAGGATGCGCCGTCCCGCGGGCGTCACCTGTACACCCTTGGCGCTGCGCTGGAACAGGGCCACGCCGAGCTCGTCCTCCAGCGAGCGAATCCGCGCCGACACGTTCGACTGCACGGTGTTCAGTTCGCTGGCGGCCTTGTTCATGCTGCCGTGGCGGGCTACCGCGGCCACTACCTTGAGATCCGTGACATCCATCGAACTCACCTATCTGAAAAAACAATAACCAATGCGCAATTCAAGGCTCATTAGAGATTAACACGCAAGCGGAAATCCACGGGAAGTTGATTCACCAAAAACGATCAACTGGATCATTAATGATCATTTTACATGATCCTGTACCGGGCATAGGTTGAACGGGCACAGATACCGCAGCCAGTGGCGGATCGAGTCTGAATCTGAGGCTGTGGAACAACAATAACGCTACCACTGCTACACGGAGTCAACGTGAACCATGCAACCGAATCAGCCAGGATCCGCAACCATCCCCGGTACAAGGATCTGGTCTCGCGCCAGCGCACGTTCGTCGCGAGTCTTACCGCTGCAACCCTTGTCCCGTATTTCACGTTCATCCTCGTCGCCGCCTTCGCGCCCCAGCTGCTGGCAACGAAGCTGTCGGCGACCAGCATCATCAATATCGGTTGGCCATTGGGTGTGGTGTTCATCCTCGGCGCCTGGCTGTTCACCGGTCTCTACATCCTGCGTGCCAACGGTGAGTTCGATGAACTGACCGCGCAGATTCGCGCGGGGGGCATCGTATGAAACGCATCCACTTGATCCTCGGCACGCTGCTCGGTGCAGTCGCCACCAGCGTTTTGGCCGGGGATGTTTTGCAGAACGTCGAGAAACAACCGATCAACATCACCGCGATCGGCATGTTCCTGGTCTTCGTCGTCACGACCCTGGGCATCACGTACTGGGCCGCCAACAAGACCCGGTCGATGGATGATTTCTACACGGCCGGTGGCGGCATCAGCGGTTTCCAGAACGGCCTGGCACTGGCCGGGGACTACATGTCGGCGGCGGCGTTGCTGGGGGTCACCAGCATGATCTTCTTCAACGGCTTCGATGGTGTGCTGTACTCGATCAGCTTCTTTGTCGCCTGGCCGCTGTTGCTGTTCCTGTTTGCCGAGCGCATCCGCAACCTGGGGCGCATCACCATCTCCGACATCGCTTCCTACCGCCTCGATCAGAATCGCATCCGCACCCTGACGGCCTTCGGTTCGCTGACGGTGGTGTGCTTTTACCTGGTGGTGCAGATGGTGGGGGCGGGGCAGTTGATCCAGCTGTTGTTCGGCTTGCCCTACAATTACGCGGTGATTGCCGTGGGCCTGTTGATGGCGGTCTACGTCACCTTCGGCGGCATGGTCGCCACCACTTGGGTGCAGATCATCAAGGCCGGGTTGCTACTGGTGGGCGGCACCTTGCTCGCGATCCTGGCGCTGAGCAAGTTCGGTTTTTCCTTCGACCTGTTGTTCGAGCAAGCCGTGGCCGCGCACCACGATGGCGAGCGGATCCTGCTGCCGAGCAAACTGGTGGCCGACCCGCTGTCGCTGATCTCGCTGTCACTGGGACTGGTGTTTGGCACGGCGGGATTGCCACACATCCTCATGCGCTTCTTTACCGTGCCGGACGCCAGGCAAGCGCGTAAATCGGTGTTCGTCGCCACGGGCTTCATCGGTTTTTTCTACCTGATCGTGGCGGTGCTGGGCCTGGCCGCCATCGTGATCGTCGGCCAGGACCCGGCCTTCTACGAGTCCGGCATCGTCGGCGGCAAGCTCATCGGTGGCGGCAACATGCCGGTGATGCACCTGGCCAAGGCCGTGGGTGGCGACCTGCTGCTCGGCTTCATCTCGGCGGTGGCGTTTGCGACGATCCTGGCGGTGGTGTCCGGCCTGACCATGGCCGGCACCTCGGCGATCTCCCATGACCTCTATGTGATGGTCGTCAAGAAGGGCAAAGCCGAGGCCCGGGACGAGCGCCGCGTATCGCGGATCGCCTCGGTCGGCATCGGCATCGTCGCGGTGGTGCTGGGCATCCTGTTCAAGGACCAGAACATCGCCTTCCTGGTGGCGCTGACCTTCGGCGTGGCGGCTTCGGTCAACTTTCCGATCCTGGTGCTTTCGATGTACTGGAAAGGGCTGACTACCCGGGGCGCATTGATCGGCGGCATTGCCGGGCTGGTGAGTGCCGTCGGCCTGGTGGTGCTCTCGCCGGCGGTGTGGGTCAAGGTGCTGGGCAATGCCGAGGCGATCTTCCCCTATGACTACCCGGCGATCATCTCGATGAACGTGGCGTTCCTCTTTACCTGGCTGGGCTCGGTGACGGATCGCAGCCAGGGCGCGGTGCTCGAGCGCGAGCGTTTCGACGATCAATTGATCCGCGCCCAGACCGGGCTCGGGGCCGCACAGGCGGTCAGTCACTGATCCTCCACCTTTTTGATGTGCGTCTTTTGCAAGAGGAGCCTGTCATGCAACTCAAAGACAATGGCCTGAGATTTTCACCTGTCACCGTCGTAACGCACTGGATCGTGGCGTGTTCACTGCTGGCGATTTTCGCGCTGCAACTGCTGATCGACCAGGTCTCCAGCGCGGCACTGCAACAGCCACTCGGCCGGGTGCAAAACCTGCTGGGCCTGATCCTGTTCCTCGTCTCGATCTATCGATTCTGGGCACGGATCACGTCCTACCATCCGCTGCCGGTGGGCACGCCGAACCCCATCGAAGTGATCGTCAGCCGCTCGGTGGCGGTCGCGCTGGCCCTGGCGATGGTGCTGCTGCCGATTGCGGTCTGGGCTTCCCGCGCCGCCGCCGGCGAGGTGCTGCAACTGCCCGGCGGAATGTGGATTCCGGCGCTGCTGCCGGCCAACCCGACCTTGAAGCATGTCGTCGATGTGCTGTTCGACATCGGCGCCTCGGCGTTCCTCGCCGGTCTCGCGCTGCATGTCTTCGGCGCGCTGAAGAATCACTTTCTCCTGAAGAACAACACGCTCAAGCGGATGCTTGGAAAACATGTGGAGCTGTGAGCCATGAACCAGGACAGAATCGATTTCGCGGGTAACCTCATCACCCGGCTCTGCGGAGTGAAATACCCGATTTTCCTCGGCGGCATGGCCGCCATTTCCGGCCCGCAACTGGTCGCGGCAGTGGCCAATGCCGGGGGCATGGGCGTCATCGGCGGCTTGCGCCTGCCGCCCCTGGCCTTGCGCCGCTGGATCGAGGAAACACGGGCGCTGACCGACCGGCCCTTCGGCGTGAACCTGGTGCCGCAGTTTGGCGGCCCCGAGGTCTTTGAAGCGCAATTCCAGGTGATCCTCAAGGAAAAGCCCAAACTGCTGTCGCTGTTTTATGCCGAGAAGTACGCCGCCGACATGATTGCCCGGGCGAAAGATGCCGGGCTGCTGGTCATGGTGCAGGCGGGCTCGGTGGAGCTGGCTCGCAACGCCATCGCCCAGGGGGCGGACATCATCATTGCCCAGGGCAGTGAAAGTGGCGGGCACCTCAATCGCGGCACGATCGGCATCATGCCGTTGTTGACCTCGATCCTGGCGGTCGCCGAGGGGCGGCCGGTATTGGCGGCAGGCGGTATCGCCCAGGGCGACGATGTGCGCGCACTGATGTCGCTCGGTGCATCGGGGGTGGTAGTGGGTACGGCGTTCATTGCCACCGATGAGTCGAACGCCCATCCGCTCTACAAACAGAAGATTGTCGAGGCAACCACCGATGACACCGAGTACCGCACCGGTTATTCGTTCGGCTGGACCTACGGCACGCCGCACCGGGTGATTCCCAATCGGGACAAATGGAACCTGCTGCGCCTGATCGGTGGCGGCGCCCGGGCGATCGACAAGCCGCGAATGGCGCAGAAACTGTCGCTGTATGCGGGGCAGGGGGTGGGCAAGATTCACAGTGTCGTACCGGCGGCCGAGCGGGTGGCGGAGCTTGCCCTCGGCCTGATGACTGCGCCGGATCAGCTGCCGACTAAGCAGAGAAGGGCGCTAGGCGTGTAGGAGCCGGCTTGCCGGCGAAGGCGCCTTCGAATATTGCATCGGGCTTGCGGGCCTCTTCGCTGGCAAGCCAGCTCCTACACGGGTTTGCGCAAGGCGTTGCTTTGTAGTCTACGCGGACCTGTAGGAGCCGGCTTGCCGGCGAAGGCGTCTTCGAATATTGCGTCGAGCTTGCGGGCCTCTTCGCTGGCAAGCCAGCTCCTACACGGGTTTGCCCAAGGCGTTGTTTTGTGGTCGACACGGACCTGTAGGAGCCGGCTTGCCGGCGAAGGCGTCCTTGAATATTGCGTCGAGTTTGCGGGCCTCTTCGCTGGCAAGCCAGCTCCTACAGGGTTTTGCGCAAGGCGTTGCTTTGTGGTCGACACGGACCTGTAGGAGCCGGCTTGCCGGCGAAGGCGTCCTTGAATATTGCATCGAGCTTTCGGGCCTCTTCGCTGGCAAGCCAGCTCCTACATGGGTTTGCGCAAGGCGTTGCTTTGTGGTCGACGCGGGTGTGTAGGAGCCGGCTTGCCGGCGAAGGCGTCCTTGAATATTGCATCGAGTTTGCGGGCCTCTTCGCTGGCAAGTCAGCTCCTACAGGGGTTTGCGCAAGGCATTGCTTTGTGGTCGCGCGATCTGCTGTTGCGCCAGGCCGATGAAGGCGCTCATGGCCGAGGTGATCATCGTGTCGTTGCGGCGGATGAACACCGTGGAGACATTGGCGAACTCCGGCGGCAGGGTGTGGCAGCGGATGGCATGGCGCACGCTGCAATTTTCCGCGATGGCCTTGGGCAGCAGGGTCACACCCATGCCCGCGGCCACGCACGAGAGGATGCCATCGAGGGTGCCCAGTTCCATGATCTGGTTCGGCACCAGGCCCACCTGGTAGAACCAGTTTTCCAGGGTCGAGCGATAGAAGCAGCCGGTGCGGAACACCAGCACGGTCTGCTGGGGCATTTTCTCGATCAGCGCCGGCAGCGTTTCGAACTGGTTGCTGCTGACCAGCACCAACTCTTCGCAAAACACTTCTTCCTGGGCCAGCGCCGAGTTCTGGTGGAAGCCACCGACAAAGGCACCGTCGAGGCGATGGGCTTCGATCGCCTTGATCAGCTCGACCGTGGTGCCGGTCAGCAACGACAACTGCACTTGGGGAAACTGCTCGCGGTATTTGGTCAGCACTTGCGGCAAGCGAATGGCCGCAGTGGTTTCCATCGAGCCCAGCCTCAGCAGGCCGGTCGGGCTGCCGGTGTCCATCAGGGCGCTGCGGCTCTCGTCGGTCAGTTGCAGGATGCGCCGCGCGTAGCCGAGGAACGTCTCGCCCGCCGACGTGAGCACCACCCCGGACTTCTTGCGGATGAACAGCTCGCGATTGAGTTCGGCTTCCAGTTCCTTGACGCGCATGGTGACGTTGGACTGCACCGTGTTCACCTGCAACGCGGCGGCGGTGAAGCTGCCCAGCTCGGCCACGGCGCAGAATATCTTCAGTTGGCGCATTTCCATGATTGTCACCACCCATCTTTAAAAGTGATTGTTGACATACTTATTGATCACTTTACGGGCTTTTCCGCTGATTAGTAAAGTGGCCCAAACCCGGTATTTATTGAAGGTCGACCCATGACACTGACTTCGAAAATTGACCATGTCTTCGCCGGCGGCCTGGGGGTGTTGGAACCCGAAGGGCAGCGTACCGGCATCTTCAAGCAACGCCGCGCTGGCTCCGTACGCGTGGAGTTGCACGGGATCGTCGGCGACCAGCACGGCGACACCCGGGTGCACGGTGGCCCGGAGAAGGCGGTGCATCAGTATGCGGCGCAAAACTACCCGCGTCTGGCGCAGGCGTTTGTGCCCAGTGCCGGGCAATTGGTCGCGGGGAGCCTGGGGGAGAACATTTCCGCGTTCGGGCTCTCTGAACTCAACGTGCACATCGGCGACGTGTTTCGCGTCGGCAGCAGCGTGTTGCAGGTGTCCCAGCCACGCAGCCCGTGCTGGAAAATCAACCATCGCTTTGCCGCCGAACACATGTCCATGTTCGTCGCCCGGGAGCGGATCACGGGGTGGTATTACCGGGTGCTTGAGCCGGGATTCCTGGAAGCGGGGGACCGTATCGAACTGCTGGAACGGCATGACGAACGCTTTTCCATCGACCAGTTCTGGCAGGTGCAACTGTCGCACCGGCCGGTGATCGACGATCTGCTGGCGCTGGCGGCGAGCCACGGCCTCGCCGCGGACTGGAAGCGCCGCCTGGGTGAAAGGGCGAAGTGGCTGCTTCATAAAATATGATCCATAAGATCATTAATCATCATTTTACATGATTTATCGGCGGGCCTACCTTGGCCATGTCGGGAGCGCTACGGCCCCGGCCTGACAACAACAAGAGATGGCTCTTATCCACCACCAGGGGACACCCGCCATGAGCACCCAGCCTGCAGACATCGCACACTACATTCACGGTCGCCTGACGCCCGGCACTTCCAGTCGCTCGCAGTCCGTCACCAACCCTGCCACCGGTTCGGTGATCGGCAAGGTGGCCCTTGCCAGCGCTGCTGACGTCGACGCCGCGGTGCAGTCCGCCGCCCGCGCCTTCCCGGCCTGGTCGGCGACGCCGCCGCTGCGCCGCGCGCGTATCCTGTTCAAGTTCCTCGCGCTGCTGAACGAGCACCGCGACACCCTGGCGCGGATGATCACCACCGAACATGGCAAGGTCTTCACCGATGCCCAGGGCGAAGTGACGCGCGGCATCGAGGTCGTCGAGTTTGCCTGCGGCATCCCGCAACTGCTCAAGGGCGACTACACCGAGCAGGTCTCGACCAACATCGACAACTGGACCCTGCGCCAGTCCCTGGGCGTGGTGGCCGGCATCACGCCGTTCAACTTCCCGGTGATGGTGCCGATGTGGATGTTCCCGGTGGCCATCGCCTGCGGGAACACCTTCGTGCTCAAGCCGAGCCCGATCGATCCATCACCGGCGTTGCTGATCGCCGAGCTGTTCAAGGAAGCCGGGCTGCCGGACGGCGTGTTCAATGTGGTGCAGGGCGACAAGGAAGCCGTGGATGCGCTGCTCGACCACCCTGAAGTCAAGGCCGTGAGCTTCGTCGGCTCGACGCCGATCGCCAACTACATCTACGAGACCGGGGCTCGCCACGGCAAGCGCGTCCAGGCGTTGGGCGGGGCGAAGAACCACATGGTGGTGATGCCCGATGCCGACGTCGACCAGGTGGTCGACGCGCTGATCGGTGCCGCCTTCGGTTCTGCCGGCGAGCGCTGCATGGCGATCTCGGTGGCGGTGTTTGTTGGCGACGTGGCCGACAAGGTCATGCCGAAACTGCTGGAGCGCACCCGCACCCTGAAGATCCTCGAGGGCATGAACCTGGCCGCCGAAATGGGCCCGATCGTCTCGCAAGCGGCGCTTCAGCGCATCACCGGCTACATCGAGCAAGGCATCGCTGAAGGCGCCGAGCTGCTGGTCGACGGCCGCGGCTTTGACGGCTCGCAGGCCGGTGCCGATTGCGCCGGGGGCTTCTGGCTGGGTGGCACGGTGTTCGACCATGTCACCCCCGAGATGAAGATCTACAAGGAGGAAATCTTCGGTCCGGTGCTGGCCTGCATGCGGGTCAAGGATTTTGCCGAGGCGGTCGATCTGGTCAATGCCCATGAGTTCGGCAACGGCACCGCGTGCTACACCCGCGACGGTCACATCGCCCGTGAATTCGCGACCCGCATCCAGGTGGGCATGGTTGGCATCAACGTGCCGATTCCGGTGCCGATGGCGTGGCACGGATTCGGTGGCTGGAAGCGCTCGCTGTTCGGTGATGTGCACGCCTATGGCGAAGAGGGTGTGCGGTTCTACACCAAGCAAAAGTCGGTCATGCAGCGCTGGCCGAACAGCATTGCCAAGGGCGCCGAGTTTGCCATGCCGACTTCAAAGTAGGCATTTTTCGAGTTGGAGGGCGTGCAGGCGAGGCTTGCACGCTGCCCCTGGCTCCAGCGTCCACTTTCATTTATCAGGTTCAGGTGCTGCCATGTCCAATCCTCTGTTGTCCCTTTTGCAGATCGAACTGCCGATCATTCAAGCGCCGATGGTGGGCGTCTCCACCCCCGGGCTCGCGGCGGCGGTGTCCAATGCGGGCGGGTTGGGTTCCATCGGCATTGGCGCGAGCACTGTCGAGCAGGCGCGGGTCATGCTGCGCGAGACGGCGGCACAGACCGGCAAGCCCTTCAACGTGAATGTTTTCTGCCACCAGCCCGCAGTCCGGGACGCCGTGCGGGAAGCGCAGTGGCTGCAGTTTCTGGCAGGTTTTTTCGCCGAGTTTGGCGCCACGGCACCCGGGGCGCTGCGGGAAATCTACACCTCGTTCGTCGAAGATGCCGGGATGCTGCAGATGCTGCTGGAGGAAAAGCCGGCGGTGGTCAGCTTCCATTTTGGCCTGCCCGGACAAGCGGCCATCGATGCACTCAAGGCGGCTGGCATCCTGCTGCTGTGCTCCGTGACCAGCCTGGCCGAAGCGCAGGCGGCGCAGGACGCGGGTGTGCATGCACTGGTGGCTCAGGGGTACGAGGCCGGCGGGCATCGTGGGGTGTTCGATCCGCAGCAGGATGTGCAGATGGGCATCCTGGCCCTGGTACGGGTCCTGGTCGATGCCTGCCGGCTGCCAGTGATCGCAGCGGGCGGCATCATGGACGGTGCCGGCATCAACGCCGTCATGCAGTTGGGTGCCAGTGCCGCGCAACTGGGCACGGCGTTCATTCTCTGCCCGGAGTCGTCCGCGAACGGCGCCTACCGTGAAGCGCTCAAAGGGCCGCGGGCGCAGCAGACGCGCGTCACCAGCGTCATCTCCGGCCGCCCGGCCCGGGGCATGGTCAATAGAAACTTCACCAGCCTCGAGGTGCCAGGCATCGTCTTGCCGGACTACCCGCTCACCTATGACGCCAACAAGGCGCTCAATGTCGCAGCAGCGACCCGGGGCAATAGCGATTTTGCCGTGCAATGGGCCGGGCAGGGCGCACCGCTGGCGCGGGAACTACCGGCTGTGGCGTTGGTGGAGTTGCTGGTGGCCGAGATGCAATCCGGTCATGGTTTTGTTGTAACTTAGGCGACAGGACTGAATCGGTTTCCAAGGGATGAACCATGACATTGACGGCCGAAAGGTTGGTCGGCATCGCAATGACCAACCCGATCAACGCGCAATTGATTTCACGCTTGCCTGGGCTTGGCCTGGATCAATGCCTGCTCACGGCAGGCTGCCTGTTCCAGGCGGTATGGAATGCAAAGGCGCAACGGGATCCTGGCTGGGGCGTGAAGGATTACGACGTTTTTTACTTTGACACGGACCTGTCCTGGGAGGCCGAGAACGAGGTGATACACCGGGCTCGACCGCTGTTCGAGGACCTGGGGGTCAATGTTGAATTCAAGAATCAGGCGCGCGTGCACCTTTGGTACGAGCAGCGCTTTGGTGGGAATTATCCGAGGCTTGATTCGGCCAGGGACGGGGTTGATCGCTACCTGGTGGCGGGCACCTGTATCGGCCTGGATGTCGCCACCGGCGAGGTCTATGCCCCCTATGGCCTGGCGGATGTCGACCAGGGCGTGCTGCGCATCAACCCGGCAAACCCCAGGCCTGAGCTGTTTGAACAGAAGGCGAAAAGTTATCAGGCTCGCTGGCCGTGGTTGAAGATTGTGTAAGACAACGCGCCCCTGCAGGAGCTGGCTTGCCAGCGAAGGCGGCCTCGAAGGGTGCATTGACCTTTCGGGCCTCTTCGCTGGCAAGCCAGCTCCTACAGTAGATTCGGTACATCCGTAAGCGATTGGGCCTCAGGCTACGAAGGCCGTTACCTGTGCGAGGCTGTTGTCCTGGGCCGCCGCGACGAGGTGCAGGGGCACATGCGGTTGCTCGACGGGGGTGACAATTTCAAAGCTTCCTACAATATGCAGCTGTCGCTCGCTCAGTCCGGTCGACTCTTGTTCCTTTGCCTTAGCCATTCTCGCGTGGTTCGCTGCGATTTCGTTGAGAGTTGACACGTTACATCTCCGGTGACTGACCAAGCGTATTGCTGGAGTCCTTTAGCGTTGATTGGATGGCCGTCGCGTCAGTTTTATGTCGTTCGCGACGGCTAACGCGGGCCGGTGCAATCCCCACGCCAGAGAAGGCCGGGTTTCACCCTGTGCGATTTCATTTGCGACGAAAGGTTACACGGTTTGGTATCGGGTCAAAACACGATGCCTATCTTCGCGCCATACTCGTCTCGGGTCTGTTTGTCGAAGTCTGTGAACTGAAACTGACCGTCCGTTTCATATTCGTACCGGTTGAAGTAAAGGCTTGCAATCACGGGAACCGATCCTTGCTGGTTGAACAGCCAACTCAGCTCTACAAAAGGATTGGTGGTGTCTTCAAGGTCCAGTTCCTGGTTGCCCACATCATTGATTTCCAACCGCGAGTCGCCGTCAATAACCTGCCGAACCCCTGCTTCCAGGCGCAAAGTCGAATTGCTGAAGGCGTGGTTGTAGCCCAGCGCCAATTTAGCGAAGGGGGTGCGATTGGTGAGATTGATGTCGTACCTGTTGAAGTCCGGGTCATAACGGTTCCACTTATAGCCCGCTCCGATCAAAACGTCTAAAAAATTCTCGGTATCCAAAGCCAGCCTCCAGCCAAGGTCCAGGTCGGCCTGGCCATCGCTGACGCGCTGATGCTTTTCTTCAGAGTACTGACCGGTGATGTCCGCCTGATACACAAGGCCGGGCCCGCCGGTCATCTTGTTGCCGAAGTTGAGGAACAGGCCCGCCTCGGGGATATGCTCTGTACTGGTGGTTCCACGGCCGGAGAACTCCAGTTCGCTATAGCTTCCCAGCAGCCCGACGGCAAAAACAGGCGCTTGGGAAGGTGTTGCGCAAGTGATTGGCGGGGCGAGACCCGCAAGCAGGGAAGTGACAACAGCAGCAAGACTGGTTCTATTCATGAGAACTCCATCAGCGCAGTACCGGTCCGTGGTGGACCTGTCACTAACAACAATAGTCGGTTTTGGTGCGACGTTAGACCGGTCGTCGGAGCGAACGAAAAAAAGATGGCATTTCGCCTTGACGTCATCTTTTTGTCGCGTGCAGGTGCGATGTTGCGGGGTCGTCAGAGGAATCCTGTCCGACGAACTGCGCTTCTGCTCTTTCGATCTGTGCCCAGTGCGGGCACAATGCGCATCCTTTTTTTGGCTGGCCTTGCCGGAGGCCTCGAAATGATCAAAACGCCGTACTACCTCATCGACAAGCAAAAGCTGCTGGGCAACATGGAAAAGATTGCCTACGTGCGTGAACAGTCCGGGGCCAAGGCCCTGCTGGCGCTCAAGTGCTTTGCCACCTGGTCGGTGTTCGACCTGATGCAGCAGTACATGGATGGCACCACCTCGTCGTCGCTCTACGAGCTCAAGCTCGGCCGCCAGAAATTCGCCGGCGAGACCCACGCCTACAGCGTCGCCTGGGCCGATGACGAAATCGAGGAGATGCTCGACAACTGCGACAAGATCATCTTCAACTCCATCGGCCAATTGCAGCGCTACACTGAAAGCTCTGCAGGCAAGGTCCGTGGTCTGCGGGTCAACCCCCAGGTGAGCAGCTCCGATTACCTGCTGGCCGACCCGGCACGCCCGTTCAGCCGCCTGGGCGAGTGGGACCCGGTGAAGATCGAGCAGGTCATCGAGCAGATCTCCGGCTTCATGTTCCACAACAACTGCGAGAACGGCGACTTCGGCCTGTTCGACCAGATGCTGTGCACCATCGAAGAGCGTTTCGGCCATCTGCTGCACAAGGTCGAATGGGTCAGCCTCGGTGGCGGCATTCACTTCACCGGTGAAGGCTATGCACTGGATGAGTTCTGCGCGCGCCTGAAGGCGTTCTCGCAGAAGTACGGCGTGCAGGTGTACCTGGAGCCGGGCGAAGCGGCCATTACCCAGAGTGCGTCGCTGGAAGTCACCGTGCTCGACACCCTCTACAACGGCAAGCACCTGGCGGTCGTGGACAGCTCCATCGAAGCGCACATGCTCGACCTGCTGATCTACCGCCTGAACGCCAAGCTGGCCCCGAGCGCGGGTGAGCACACCTACATGGTGTGCGGCAAATCCTGCCTGGCCGGGGACATTTTCGGTGAGTACCAGTTCGATCGTCCGCTGGCCATTGGCGACCGCCTGTCGTTCGTTGACGCCGCGGGCTACACCATGGTCAAGAAGAACTGGTTCAACGGCCTGAAAATGCCGTCCATCGTAGTGAAACAACTCGACGGTACTGTCGAAGTGGTTCGTGAGTTCGGTTACAACGACTATATGTCCAGCCTCTCGTAAGCTGGCTGAGAAGGAGAGAGAGAAAAATTGAAGAAGAACGTACTTATCATTGGTGCAGGAGGTGTCGCCAAGGTGGTGGCCCACAAGTGCGCGCAGCACAACGACGAACTCGGTCGTATTGCTATCGCGTCGCGCAACATCTCCAAATGCCAGGCCATCATCGACAGCGTCAAGGCCAAGGGCAGCCTCAAACAGCCCGCTGAAATC
The DNA here is from genome assembly GCF_949767605.1 of Pseudomonas sp. IT-P218. Taxonomy (NCBI): domain Bacteria; kingdom Pseudomonadati; phylum Pseudomonadota; class Gammaproteobacteria; order Pseudomonadales; family Pseudomonadaceae; genus Pseudomonas; species Pseudomonas sp. IT-P218. Next base: position 458,827 of record NZ_CATKQQ010000033.1, on the reverse strand, counting down.
AAGGCATTCACCCTCAATGCCCTGGACGTCGAGGCGACCAAGAAGCTGATTCGCGAAACCGAATCGCAGATCGTCATCAACGTCGGTTCCGCTTTCCTCAACATGTCGGTGCTGCGCGCCTGCATCGATACCGGCGTGGCCTACCTGGACACCGCCATTCACGAAGAACCGGGCAAGATTTGCGAAACGCCGCCCTGGTATGGCAACTACGAGTGGAAACACCTCGAGGAATGCCAACAAAAGAACGTTACCGCCATTCTTGGCGTGGGCTTCGATCCGGGCGTGGTCAACGCCTATGCGGCCCTGGCCAAGCAACAGTATTTCGACAGCATTGATTCGATCGACATCCTCGACGTCAATGCTGGATCCCATGGCAAGTACTTTGCCACCAACTTCGACCCGGAAATCAATTTCCGCGAGTTCACCGGGCAGGTGTGGAGCTGGCAGGACAGCCAGTGGACCAGCAACACCATGTTCGAAGTCAAGCGCACCGACGACCTGCCGGTAGTAGGTTCGCAGAACCTGTACCTGACCGGTCACGACGAAGTGCACTCGCTGTCGAAGAACCTCGGCGTGCCCAACGTGCGCTTCTGGATGAGCTTCGGCGAGCACTACATCAATGTGTTCACCGTGCTCAGGAATCTTGGCCTGCTCTCCGAGCAACCGGTCAAGACCGCCGAAGGCCTGGAAGTCGTGCCGCTCAAAGTGGTCAAGGCCGTACTGCCTGATCCGAGCTCGCTGGCCCCTGGCTACACCGGCAAGACCTGCATCGGTGACCTGGTCAAGGGCACCAAGGATGGCAAGCCACGCGAAGTGTTCATCTACAACGTCGCGGATCACGAGGAAGCCTTTGCCGAAACCGACAGCCAGGGCATTTCCTACACCGCCGGCGTACCACCGGTGGCTGCAGCGCTACTGGTAGCTCGCGGCGAGTGGGACGTGCAGCGCATGGTCAACGTCGAGGAGCTGCCAGCCGAGGCGTTCCTCAAGGCGCTGGACGTGATGGGCCTGCCGACCCGCATCAAGGACGAGCACGGCGACCGTGCGTGGGACTGCAACGCCTGAGGCATTTCAAACGAAAAAAACGCCGCTCATTGAGCGGCGTTTTTGTATCAAAGACAAGATCAAAAGATCGCAGCCTGCGGCAGCTCCTACAGGGATTTTGCCGATACCGAGTCAATGTAGGAGCTGCCGCAGGCTGCGATCTTTTGGCGGATCAGTGGCGATCCAGCCATACCGTCTGCGCATTGCAGAATTCGCGCACGCCGAAGTGCGACAGTTCGCGACCGAACCCGCTTTTCTTCACCCCACCGAAGGTCACGCGCGGGTCGCTGGCGCAGTAACCATTGATGAACACCCCGCCGGTTTCCAGCTCGCTGGCCATCTGCTCGGCCTGCGCGACATTGCCGCTGTAGATGGTGGCAGCCAGACCGAACTCACTGTCGTTCGCCAGCTCCAGCGCATGCGCTGCGTCGCGGGCGGTGATGATCGAGGCCACCGGACCAAACAGCTCCTGCTTGAACGAGGTCATCAGGTCAGTCACGCCAGCCAGAACCGTGGGCTCATAGAAGTTACCCGGGCCCTCGGCTTTCTGGCCACCCAGCAGCAAGGTCGCGCCTTCCTCGAGGGTGTCGCGCACCTGTTGATCCAGTTCGTCACGCAGATCGAAGCGGGCCATCGGGCCGATATAGGTTTCGGCGGACAGCGGATCGCCGACGGCCAATTGGCGCGTGGCTTCGACAAAGCGGCGGGTGAACTCCTCGACAATGCCTTGCTCGACGATCAGGCGCTTGGCCGCCGCACAGACTTGCCCGGTGTTCTGGTAACGCCCGATCACGGCCGCCTTGACGGCGTCGTCGAGGTTGGCATCGTTGAGCACGATGAACGGATCGGAGCCGCCCAGTTCCAGGACGGACTTCTTCAGCACTGCACCGGCCTGGGCACCGATGGCCATGCCGGCGCGCACGCTGCCGGTCAGGGTAACGGCGGCGATGCGGGGGTCGGCAATCGCCGTGGAAACACCGTCCGGCGTAACGTTGATCACCTCGAAAACACCTTCGGCGAAGCCTGCCTGCTTGAACGCATCAAGCAGCAGGTAGGCGCTGCCCATCACATTCGGCGCGTGCTTGAGTACGTAGGTGTTGCCGGCCAGCAGGGTTGGAACGGCACCGCGCAGCACTTGCCAGATCGGGAAGTTCCACGGCATGACCGCGAGAATCGGGCCCAGCGAGCGATATTCGATGCGTGCCTTGCCGCCTTCGACCAGGGTCGGTTCGGCGCTAAGCATGGCCGGGCCGTGCTCGCCGTACCACCCGCAGAGCTGCGCACATTTTTCGATTTCACCGCGGGCCTGGGCGATCGGCTTGCCCATTTCCAGGGTGATCATGCGGGCCATGGCCTCGGCGTTGTCGCGCAATGCCTGGCCCAGGGCAAGCAGGCGTTGCACGCGTTGTGCCACCGGTTGGCGGCTCCAGACACGGAACCCGGCTGCAGAGCGCGCCAGGGCGGCCTGCAATGCCTCGGCGGATTCGAAAGGGTAGTGGCCGATCTGTTCACCGGTAGTCGGGTTGATCGAAATGGCGTGGGTAAGGCTGGATACGTGGGTCATGGCACCGTCCTGCGGGGTGGGAATGTGCTCAGGTTAAGGTGCTGTATGTTTTCTTGAAACTGAATAATAATGAGCGATATGTTCACGTTTGGAGAATGCATTGGACCTGGTTCAGCTCGAGATTTTCAAGGCTGTCGCCGAGCACGGCAGCATCAGCGTGGCCGCGCAGCACATCCACCGTGTGCCTTCGAACCTGACCACGCGGATCAAGCAACTGGAACAGGATCTGGGCGTGGACCTGTTCATCCGCGAAAAGAGCCGCCTGCGCCTGTCGCCGGCCGGATGGAGTTTCCTCGATTACGCGCGGCGGATTCTCGACCTGGTCCAGGAAGCCCGCGCCACCGTGGCGGGCGAAGAACCCCAGGGCACCTTTCCCCTGGGCTCGCTGGAGAGCACCGCGGCGGTGCGGATTCCCGCGCTGCTGGCGGCCTACAACCAGCAGTACGCCAAGGTCGAGCTGGACCTGTCCACCGGGCCCTCCGGGACGATGATCGACGGGGTGCTGGCGGGCCGCCTGACCGCCGCTTTTGTCGATGGCCCGGTGCTGCACCCGGCGCTGGAGGGCGTACCGGCGTTCGAAGAAGAAATGGTCTTGATTGCACCGCTCAACCACAGCCCGGTGCATCGCGCGCAGGATGTGAACGGCGAAAACATCTACGCCTTCCGCTCCAACTGCTCCTACCGCCACCACTTCGAAAGCTGGTTCGCCAAGGACGCGGCAGTGCCGGGCAAGATCTTCGAAATGGAGTCCTATCACGGCATGCTCGCCTGCGTCAGCGCCGGCGCCGGCCTGGCCCTGATGCCGCGCAGCATGCTGCAAAGCATGCCCGGGTGCAGCACGGTCAGCGTCTGGCCGTTGTCGGAGTCCTTCCGCTATTTGCGCACCTGGCTGGTGTGGCGCCGGGGCACGGTGTCCCAGAGCCTGACCATGTTCGTGCGGTTGCTCGAGGAGCGCTGTGAAGTGACGGATTAGTCGGGCGCACGCCAGAAAAAATTTGACATATGTTATTTGTGATCACATATTGGACCCATAAGAACGTCCAATGTGAGCTGACTCATGACAGATCAACCGATCCTCCTGCCCACCATGCGCCAGGTTTCCCGCGATACCCTGCAGGACCAGGTCTACCGGCAGATCCGCGAAGCGCTGATGAGCGGCCGCTTCCAGCCGGGCCAGAAGCTGACCATCCGCGGTCTGGCCGAAGCCCTCGGCTCCAGCCCGATGCCGGTGCGCGAAGCGCTCAACCGCCTGAGTGCCGAGAACGCCTTCGAAGTCACCGAAACCTCCCGCCTGCGTGTGCGCATGATGACTCCCGAACGCCTGCGCGAGATCCGCGACGCCCGGGTAGCGCTTGAAGGCCTGCTGGCCGAAAAAGCGGTCATCCTGCTCGACGACACCGACCTCAAGGACATCAGCCATCTGTGCGACCAGATGCAACAGGCCGCCGACAGCGTCGACGTGGCCCGTTACCTGTGGACCAACTTCGCTTTCCACCGGCGCATCTATGCGGTGGCCAAGGCCGAGCTGACCGTCGCTGCCGTGGAGAATTTCTGGCTGCACATGGGCCCCTGCTTTGCGCTGGTCGCCCCCGACAAGGCGCACCTGCAGCGCTCGATGGAAGCGCACCACCGCATCGTCGAGGCCCTGGCCGCGCGTGACGGCGCAGCGGCCCGGGCGGCGGTCACCGACGACATCATGCAGGCCGCCGACTCCCTGGCGCGCCTGATCGTCAAGAGCGACAGCAAACGGTCGCCTGTCTCTGGAGTAAAAAAAGCATGAGCGTTCTCAACCGACTGGTTCCCTACACCGGCCTGCGCGTCCTGATCTCCGGCGGAGCCGCCGGGATCGGCGAAGTGCTGGCGGCGGCCTACATGGAAGCCGGTGCCAAGGTGCATGTGTGTGACGTCAGCGAAGCGGCCCTGGCGGCGTTCCGCGACCGTTACCCGGACAGTGTGGCCACCCGCGCAGATGTGGGTGACCCGGCGCAGATCGAAGCGGTGTTCAAGGTGCAGCGCGAACAGTTCGGCGGTCTCGATGTGCTGGTCAACAACGCCGGCATCGCCGGGCCCACCGCCGGGATCGACGCGATCACTGACGAGGAGTGGCAGCGCACCGTCGACATCAACCTCACTGGGCAATACCGATTTGCGCATCACGCGGTGCCAATGCTTAAAGAATCACCCAACGCGCACCTGATCCACATCGCGTCAGTTGCCGGCCGTTTGGGTTACGCCTGGCGCACCCCGTACGCGGCGACCAAGTGGGCCATCATCGGCCTGATGAAATCCCTGGCGTCGGAGCTTGGCGAAAGCGACATCCGCGTCAACGCCTTGCTGCCCGGCATCGTCGAAGGCCCGCGCATGGACGGTGTGATCCGCGCCCGCGCCGAGCAGATGAACGTGCCTGAAGCCGAGATGCGCGAGGAGTACCTGAAGAAGATCTCGCTCAAACGCATGGTCACCGCCGAGGACGTTGCCGCCATGGCGCTGTTCCTCTGTTCACCCGCCGCACGCAACGTGACCGGCCAGGCCATCAGTGTGGATGGCAACGTCGAGTACCTGTAGGTCCCTCGACCCCTGATCGCAACAACGACCGGACACATTCCGCGTCGAGTGCCCCCCAAGAACTTTCTCGTCAAGAACAAGAACGGAGAACACTCATGTCCAAAAAACGACCGATCATCATCACCTGTGCCGTCACGGGCGCCATCCATACGCCATCGATGTCGCCGCACCTGCCGATCACGCCGCAGGAAATCGCCGATGCCGCCATCGGTGCCGCCGAGGCCGGCGCCTCGATTGTCCACCTGCATGCCCGCGATCCCATCGATGGACGGCCGAGCCAGGATGTCGACCTGTTCCGTCAGTTCCTGCCGCAGATCAAGGCCAAGAGCGATGTGGTGATCAACATCACCACCGGCGGCGCGCCGACCATGGGCGTGGAAGAACGCCTGCAGCCCGTGGCGCAGCTCAAGCCCGAGCTGGCCTCGCTGAACATGGGCTCGATGAACTTCGGGCTGTACGAAATGCTCGATCGCTTCACCGAGTTCAAGCACGACTGGGAGCGCCCATACCTGGCCGAGAGTGACGACCGGATCTTCCGCAATACCTTCCGCGACATCGCCCATATACTCAACGCCTGTGCCGAGAACCGCACTCGGTTTGAAATCGAGTGCTACGACATCGGCCACCTCTACACCGCCGCGCACTTCCTGCAGCGCGGGTTGCTCAAGGCGCCGATTTTCATCCAGTCGGTGTTCGGTCTGCGCGGCGGCATCGGTGGCCATCCAGAAGACCTGGCGCACATGCGCCGTACCGCCGACCGCCTGTTCGGCGACGCGTACCAATGGTCGATTCTCGGCGCCGGGCGCAATCAGATTCCGCTGGGCACCATGGGCCTGTCGATGGGCAGCCATGTGCGCGTCGGCCTTGAGGATTCGCTGTGGGACGGCCCGGGCAAGCTGGCGGCGTCCAACGCTGATCAGGTCAAGCGCATCCGCACGGTGATCGAAGCCCTGGGCGGGCGTGTGGCAACCCCGGATGAAGCGCGGGAAATGCTCGACCTCAAGGGCAAGGACCAGGTCGATTTCTAACTTCGCACTTCTCGAACACTCGAAAAGGTTAGTCCGATGACAATAATAAATAGAACTGACGCGCTTTCCGAACCCCGCGATTCGGCGACGTTGAACAAGCTGATGTTTGTAAAACTCATGCCCTTGCTGATTGCGGCCTACGTGCTGAGCTTTCTCGACCGCACCAACATCGCGTTGGCCAAGCATCACCTGGATGTCGACCTGGGCATTTCAGCCGCCGCCTACGGGCTGGGTGCCGGGTTGTTCTTCCTCACCTACGCACTGTCGGAAGTGCCCAGCAACCTGATCATGCACAAGGTCGGCGCGCGGTTCTGGATTGCGCGAATCATGGTCACCTGGGGCTTGATCTCCGCGGCGATGGCGTTTGTCCAGGGCGAAACCTCGTTCTACGTGTTGCGCTTGCTGCTGGGCATCGCCGAGGCGGGCCTGTTCCCTGGCGTCATGCTCTACCTGACGTACTGGTTCGGCCGGGAACAACGGGCCCGGGCGACCGGCTACTTTCTGCTGGGCGTGTGTTTCGCCAACATCATTGGCGGGCCACTGGGTGCCGTGCTCATGCAGCTGGACGGAGTCTGGGGCTGGCGTGGCTGGCAGTGGATGTTCATGCTCGAGGGCTTGCCAGCGGTGTTCTTCGCCATGGTGGTGTGGAAAAAACTGCCGGACCGTCCCAGCAAGGCGCCGTGGCTGAGCGCCACCGAAGCCCGGCAGATCGAGCAGCAATTGGCCGCGGAAGAGGAGGAGGGCGCCGGTGCCGGTGGTCACTCGCTCAAGCAATGCCTGACCCCGCAGATCCTGTTGGCGATCCTGGTCTACTTCTGCCACCAGATCACGATCTACACGGTGATCTTTTTCCTGCCCGGCATCATCGGCAAATACGGCGACCTGAGCACTTTGCAGATCGGTTTGCTGACCTCCCTGCCTTGGCTGGCGGCAGCGGCGGGCGCCATTGCACTGCCCCGGTTCGCCACCACGCCGGCGCGGTCCCGGCAGATACTGGTAGCGGGTCTGCTGACGATGGCCGCGGGACTGGGAATCGCCTCGCTGGCGGGACCGGTGATCAGCCTGCTGGGCTTCTGCATCTCGGCGGTGATGTTCTTCGTCGTGCAGTCGATCATCTTTCTCTACCCGGCTTCGCGTCTCAAGGGCGCCGCGCTCGCGGGAGGCCTGGGGTTCGTCAACTCGTGCGGCCTGCTGGGCGGTTTCGTCGGCCCCTCGGTGATGGGCTTGATCGAGCAAAGCACCGGCAATGCCATGAACGGGATGAAGGTCGTGGCGATCATCCTGGTGCTTGCGGCGATTGCAGCGCTGCGACTGCGCCAGGGTCATGAGCAGAAGGTGGATAAACAGCGGCTGCACGGTCGGCGCCAGCCGGTATGAGTGCCATCTGTGCCTAGTCCCGAATAGGTTTACACCTGTTTCACCCTAACGCCCGATTCTCCGAATCGGGCGTTTTGTATTTATGGACGGGAGCGTCGTTCCTGGTTGTAGGTTCCCCCATCGACCTGTGCCAAAAATTCAAAGCTGGTGTGATTTTCTAGCTATATCCATCAAATCTCGCCGAGCCTTAATCTTCACAACGGTGGTTTCGAACGCTCCGAGCGTTCTGGAGCCGCCGGTAAACCTGAGGTGGTCAGTGCTTGGCACTGATCACCCGTCGGGACAATAAAAAGATAATCCAGCTATGGGTGGCCCAGTGCGCTGACGCCAAACCAGGAGATAACAATGAGTACAAAAAACTGGGTTAAAACCGCCTGTGTCGTGCTTTCCCTGAGTACTTCAATCGCCGCTCATGCGGACATCAAGATCGGTGCGCTCTATCCCCTCAGTGGTTCCCTGGCTCTGCTCGGCGATGAAAGCTACCGCGGCCTGGAAATAGCGGTTGCAGAACGTAACGCGGCGGGAGGCTTGAAAGGCGAGCAGATCAAATTGCTCAAGGCCGATGCGGTTGACGCAGGGCAAGCTGTGGGTGCCGCCCGAAAGCTGACTTCTGTTGAAAATGTCACCGCGGTGTTCGGCAGTTATTCCTCGGCCCTATCGTTCGCCGCTACGCAGGTCACCGAAATCGCCGGCGTGCCGTTTTTCGAACTCGGTGCGGTCTCCGACACCATCACCGAGCGTGACCTCAAATACGTAATGCGCAGCAATCCAACCGCGAGGAATTTCGCTGAAGGGACCATCACCGCGGTTACTCAAATCGTAGCGCCGTCCCTCAAGATCGACCCCAAGCAACTCAAGATTGCCATCATCCATGAGGACGCGCTGTATGGCACGACCATCGCCGGGTTCCAGAAAAAACTCGCACAAGAGCAAGGGCTGAACGTGGTCGAGGTGCTTCCGTATTCGGCCAAGGCCGTGGACCTCTCGTCGCTCATTCTTCGCCTGAAAGGTGCGCAGGCGGACGTTGTATTGCAGACCAGCTACCAGAACGACACGACCCTGTTTTTCCGCCAGATCCGTGAGGCCGGTTTCAAGCCCAAGGCAGTGGTTGGTGCGGGCGGTGGGTATTCCATGCAGGACACCGTTGCGGTAGTGGGTGCCGAAAATATGGAAGGCATCCTGGACGTGGATTTTCCACAGTTTCAAACCAATGAAAAGGGCGCTCCAGGTATCGGCGCGTTCGCCAAGGCCTACAAGGAACGTTTTGGCAGTGAGCCGCGTTCAGGGCACAGTCTGATCAACTATGTCGGTGCGAAAGTTTTCCTCGACGCCATGGAACAAAGCCAGTCGCTGGACGCCGATGCGATTCGTGCCTCTGTTGCGAGTGTGGACATTCCCGTCGGTGGAACAGCCGCAGGCATCGGCGCCAGGTTCGGTGATAACGGGCAAAACCTGCGAGCCGATACGGCAATCATGCAGTGGCAGGGCGGGGTGCTGAAAACCGTTTACCCTGAAGCTGCGGCCGTGGCCAAAGCCCGTTTTTCCGATCAACCCTGAAGCCTGTAATCCAGTTGAAGCTCGTTAGTTGAGCTTCACGGATTCGTTCGCTCGCGGGAGGGCGCAAACCGTGGAAATTTTCATCCAGCTTCTTTTGAACGGCCTGTTGCTCGGTGGCACGCTGGCCATCATCAGCATAGGCCTGACGCTTATTTTCGGAATTGTCAGGGTGGTCAATTTCGCCCATGGCGAGTTCTTGATGATAGGCCTGTATGCGGTGTATCTGCTGAACGCTCACTTCGGGATTCACCCCTATGTAGCGATCATTCCCACAACGATCCTTTTGTTTGCCGCTGGCGCCGCGATGCAGCGGTTCATTATTCAGCCTTTGCTCAGCGCCGAAGGGCATATCCAGATATTCGCGACAGTGGGTGTCTCGATCGCCTTGATGAATGGCGCGCTGTTGGTCTTCGGCGCGGACGTCATGACGGTGCAGAACGTCAGCTTCGGCACCGGCACTGTCAGCCTGGGCGCCTTTCGCGCCAGCAGCGGTCAGTTGATCACCTTCGCGATGTCCCTGGTGCTGGTCGCCGGGTTGCACTGGTTCCTGCAAAACACCTTCCTGGGCCGAGCTGTCCGGGCCACCGCGCAACATCGTAATGCTGCGCAGTTGATGGGCGTCAATGTGAAGAAGATCTACATCTTCGCATTCGGTCTGGGCTGTGCCTGCCTGGGTGTCGCATCGGGTCTTATCGCGCCCCAGTACCCGGTCTTCCCTACGGTAGGGACCTTCTTCGTTTTGACCGCATTCGTGATCGTTGTACTCGGCGGCCTCGGGAGTCTGTCCGGAGCGCTGGTGGGCTCGATGTTGATCGGAATCGTCGACAGCCTGGCGGGTTACTACATTGCGCCGGACCTCAAGGAAGTCGTCTATTTCTCGATCTTCCTCGGCATCCTGGTGTTCCGTCCGACGGGTCTTTTCGGCGCCGGTCGCGGGTCTGAATAAGGAAAATGTTCATGAATATTCTGCATCCGCGGGTCTATGTCAGCGTATTGGTCTTGGCCTTGTTATTGGTCATTCCACTCACGGTTGGCTCCCCCTTCGTTTATCACTTGTTCATCCTGATTTGCAGTTATGCGGCGCTCGCGAGTGCCTGGAACATTGTCGGAGGTTTTGCCGGTCAACTCTCGCTGGGGCATGCGGTGTTTTACGGAGTCGGGGCTTACACCAGCACGCTGCTGATGATCAAGTTGGGCGTGAGTCCCTGGATCGGGATGCTGGTGGGGGCGTGCCTGTCGTCAATCGTGGCGGTGTTGATCAGCTGGCCATGCTTCAGGTTGCGCGGGCCGTTTTTTGCCCTGGCGACGATTGCGGTACTGGAAGTCGTGCGGTTGATGGCCATCAATCAACATGACGTGACGGGTGGCGCCGCAGGCTTGGGCGTACCGCTCAAACTGGGTGTCGAGTGGATGCTGTTTCGGCCGCGCTGGCCCTATTTGCTGATCGCCTTTGGCTTCCTGATCATTACCCTGGCGGTGTCCTGGAAGATCAAGAACTCGCGATTGGGTTATTACCTGATTGCGGTTCGCGAGCGTGAAGACGCCGCGCATGCGGTCGGCGTGAACTCGGTCAAGGTCAAGCTGATAGCGGTCGTCCTGTCGGCATTCCTCACCAGCCTGGTGGGCAGTTTCCATGCGATGTACCTGACCTTTATCGAGCCCGGCTCAATGTTCTCGCTGGACATGTCGATTCAGATCGCCATGTTTGCGCTGATCGGCGGCCTGGGCACTGTCTCGGGTCCGTTGATCGGTACCTTGCTGGTATTGCCATTGGCAGAACTCGCGCGCGGCTGGCTTGGCGATATCGGCAGTGGTGTTCACGGCCTGGTCTACGGGATTGTGCTGGTCGTTGTGGTGCTGACGATTCCCCAGGGTCTGGTGGGGCGATTCGGGGCGCGTGTGTTCGGCTGGATCGACGCCTTGCCCGGTGGACGTCGGCCGGTTGTGCCAACTACCAGAGTCGTTGAATCCCAGGTGCCAGAACCGCAAACGGTAAAGCGCGGCGAGCCCATTCTGGTGGCGGAAAACCTGCACAAGTTCTTTGGTGGGCTGCACGCGACCAACGATGTGTCGCTGAGCCTGGCCGAAGGCGAAATTGTCGGGGTGATCGGGCCCAACGGCGCGGGCAAAACCACGGTGTTCAATCAGCTCTCGGGTTTCCTGCTGCCCTCCAAAGGGCAGGTCAAGGTTCGCCTGCGCAATGGCCAATGGATTACCCCGGGTAGCCCTGCTGAGTTTGCCAAGGCCGGCATCGGGCGCACCTTTCAGATTGTCCAGCCCTTCGCTGATCTGAGTGTCTGCGAAAACATCATGCTCGGTGCATTCATGCACACGGCGGATGCCAGGGAGGCGAGGGCGATCGCAGTGCAAGTCGCTGAATTGACCGAACTCACGAGCCTACTGGACACCCGGGCGCGCAACCTGACCGTCGGCGGGATGAAGCGACTTGAAATGGCACGCGCCCTGGCAACCCGTCCGCGGATCCTGTTGCTGGACGAAGTGATGGCCGGGCTCAACCCAACGGATGTGGCCAGGGCGATCGCCGTTATTCGCCGGGTCCGCGATTCCGGTGTCAGCGTCTTGATGATCGAACACCTGATGCAGGCGACCATGAGCCTGTCGGACCGCATCATCGTCATCAGCTCCGGGACTCTGCTCATGGAGGGTGCACCGAAGGATGTCATCAGCGATCCGCAGGTGATCGAAGCCTACCTCGGCAAGGAGTACAGCCATGCTTAAACTCGACAATATCCATTGCGGATACGGCGGTACTGAAATTCTCCGTGGCGTTTCTTTCGAGGTTAACGCCGGTGAGGTGGTCACCATCGTCGGTGCGAATGGCGCGGGTAAAACCACGACCTTGCGCAGCCTGTGCGGCATCGTCACTCCCACCAGGGGCACGATCGAATTCGAAGGGCAACGCATAGACGGCAATCGACCGGATCAGATTGTCGATGCCGGCCTCACGCTGATACCGGAAGGGCGCCAGTTGTTTCCGTTCATCAGCGTGCGCGACAACCTGTTGATGGGCGCCTACAAACGCAGTGCGCGTGCGGGATACAAAAAACGTCTCGACGATGTCCTGGATCTCTTCCCCAGGGTTCGCGAGCGTTTGGATCAGAACGCCGGGACACTCTCGGGAGGCGAGCAGCAAATGGTCGCCATCGCCCGGGGCCTGATGGCCGAGCCCAAGCTGTTGATGTTCGACGAACCCTCCCTGGGCTTGTCACCCCTGCTGGTCTCACAGGTTTTCGAGATCATCAACAAGATCCTGGAATTGGGCACGACCGTGCTGATCGTCGAGCAGAACATCGTCCATACCCTGCGTATCGCCCATCGCGGTTATGTGCTGGAAAACGGCGAAGTGGTGCTCAGCGGCACCGGGCAGGAGCTTCTCGATAACCCCCACGTCAAGCGCGCCTACCTGGGCCTCTGATGAGGCGGACCCGCATCGGGACACTTGTTAAACCCACAACAAAAGACGAGAACAGGCTATGACAAATACCAGACACTTCGGGCGCGTCGTTTTAGTCACCGGGGCAGGCGGCGGTATTGGCGCTGCCATCGCCGAGTTGTATTGCCAGGAAGGCGCAGCGGTCGCCCTGGTCGATGCCGATGCAGCGAAGGTCGAGCAGCAGGCCGGCCTGCTGCGAGAAGCGGGTTATACGGTCGCTTGGGCAACAGCCGATGTGGCGGATTATCAAGCGTGCGCTGATGCCTGTGCCCGTTTGAGCAGTGAGCTGGGCGCCATCGATACCTTGATCAATAACGCCGGTATCTCGCCCAAGCACGACGGCGCTCCCGCGCCGATCTGGACAATGGCTCCCGAGGAATGGCAGCGGGTGGTCAATATCAACCTCAATGGCTCCTTCAACCTGGTCCGGGTTTTAACGCCTGGCATGGTGGAGCGCCGCTTCGGTCGCATCGTCAACATGTCTTCGGTGGCGGGCAGCGCATTCTTGCCGATTGTGGCGGCTCACTACAGCGCTACCAAGGCGGCCATCATCGGTTTTACCCGTCATCTGGCTGGTGAACTGGGCCCGTACGGCATCACCGCGAATGCGTTGGCGCCCGGGCGTATCGAAACCCCGTTGCTGAAAACCGTTTCGGCGCAGGCCAACCAGGCGGTTGTCGACGAGACGCCGTTGCGTCGTCTGGGAACACCGCTTGAGGTCGCCAGGGCGGCGTGTTTCCTCACCTCGAAGGAAAGCGATTTCATTACGGGGCAGGTCGTCGATGTGGCGGGTGGATGGCTGATGCGCTGACCGTGCAAGGTCAAGAACAACGGGTTTGATCACTCGGTTTCAAGCGGTAATCACTGGTTTAGAGAACGTCGATTATGGTCAAGACAATGGGGTTCCCAGGGCGCTACGAGCAAGGCCCGGGGGCGTTGAAACAGTTGGGCAGAATACTGACCGACATGGGGCGCACTCGTCCTCTGGTGGTGTGCGATGACTTTGTCGCCAGGCATTTATGGCCGCAGGTGAGCGATGCCTTGCACAGGCATGGCTTCAAACCGTTGCACATCGAGTTTCCGGGCGAATGTACACACGCAGCCATTGCCCAGCTGTCCGGGCTAGCCTCGATCCATTCGCCTGACACCATCATTGCGCTGGGTGGGGGGAAGACGATTGACACGGTCAAGGGACTGGCTGTCAATCTCGACGTCCCGATCATTGTCTGCCCAACCATTGCATCGAGTGACGCGCCCACCAGTCGGCTGATCGTGCTCTACGATGAAGACCACAAGGTGGTGGGGGTGGAGTACCTGAAGATGAACCCCTCGGCGGTCATCGTCGATACCCATGTCATCGCCCAGGCGCCGGCGCGTTTTTTTGCCGCCGGTATTGGTGACGCCATCAGCAAGAAATTCGAAGCCCACCAATGCCATTTCGCGGGGGGCAACAACTCTTTCGGAACACCTGCGCTGCATACCGCGTTGATGCTGACAAACCTGGTGTTCGACACGCTCATGCAATACGGCGTATCGGCTTACCAGGCGGTGTGCCGTAACGAGGTCAATGACGATGTTGAGCGGGTCGTCGAGGGCACCGTGTTGCTCAGTGGCGTGGGTTTTGAAAGCGGCGGGTTGTCGTTGTCCCATGCGCTGGTTCGCGGCTTGACCGCCATCCCCGCCATGGCCTCGATGCTTCACGGAGAACTGGTTGCCTTCGGCACGTTGGTGCAGATGGCCGTGGAGGGGCGTCCTGTCGACGAGATCGACAAGGTCGCCCGACTGCTGCATGCCGTGAATCTGCCCGTCACGTTCGCGCAATTGGGTCAGGACGTGCCGCTGACTACGGTGCAGATCAACACCATCGTTGAAGCCACCTTGTCGGCTGCCTACGCGAAAAACATGCACCCACCCTTGGACCACGAGCGCCTCGTAGGTGGTTTGGCGAAGGCTGACAACATCGGTTCACGCTTGACCAACGCAACGTCCTGCGCCCTGTGAGTTATCAAGTAATCGCAATCTTCAGGGGATCTTCGGATCCCCTTTTTTACGAGCGTGCCCCCTGCAAATCCCTATGACCGTGCGTCACAGCTGGTTTGAAAATGTAGCTATTTTCACTGTGGGACCACTGCCATAACCTTTGAATCAGCCGAAATCAGGGCGCAATCACCGCACTGAAATTCGTGACACCAAAACTGTGAGGCCCCAAAAAAATGAATACTCCCGCCAAGCCCGATGAGCTAGCGATTCCGTACCAGTTGCCCCAGGTTCCGTTCATGACGCCAGACATGGTTCACCCGGGCGTCATGACCCAATGGCTGGAAGATGACGAGCTGTGGGTGCCGGTCACCAAGACCGTTTCGTTCAAGCCTCTGCTACTCAATACCAGCGGTGGCTACTACATCAACCTTCTGCGGGTGCGGCAGGCCGGCGTGCTGTCTCGTCACCGCCATAGCGGCGGCGTGCATGCAATCGTGCTCAAGGGCCGCTGGTACTATCTGGAGCATGACTGGGTGGCGGAAGAAGGTTCCTTCGCCTACGAGCCGCCGGGTGAAACCCACACGCTTTTCGTGCCCGAGGACGTTGAAGAAATGATCACCTGGTTCCACGTCCAGGGCGGTTATACCTACGTTGATCCTCAGGGTGTCGCGGTAGGCTACGAGGACGTTTTCACCAAGCTTGAAGCCGCGCGCGATCATTACAAGTCCTTGGGTTTGCCGGACGACTATATCGAGCAGTTCATCCGCTAATCCGGATGGCATTAAAAGCGCGCTTCGGCGCGTTTTTTCTTGGCCGTCCAAGGCGCATGAATCGGCTTGATTTACGTTAGGATAAGGGATGGACAATTACTCTCAGCTACTCGCGTTTATCTGGTCTACCGAATGTGGCAGCTTCTCGGCGGCTGCCCGGGTTCACAAAATTACCCCGTCAGCAGTGAGCAAGTTGATCTCTCGGCTGGAAGACCGGTTGCAGGTCCGGCTTTTCCAGAGAGGCTCACGGGTCCTGACGCTGACGGAGGAGGGGGCTGCTTACCTGCGCAGTGCCAAGGCAGTTGTCGAAGCCATGAACGAGGCGGACTCCCTGGCTGAAGGTTTACCCTCAAGGGTGAGTGGGACGCTGCGAATCCATACCATGACCTCTTTTGCCAAGCATCAGATAGTGCCCTGGCTTCCCGAGTTCCTGGATCTGTATCCATCGCTCGATGTTGAAATTCAGTTGGGCGCGCAGTTTGTCGACCATTTTGAACAGGGGCTCGATATCGCTATCCACAGCGGAGTGCTGCCCAGTTCTTCACGTGTCGCCAAGCGGATCGGGGAGTGTGAATGGCTGATTTGCGCCTCGCCCGACTATTTGGCCGAGAAGGGTGTACCCGCTGTTCCAGCGGATCTTTTGAACCACAGATGCTTTAACTTCAGCTTTGTCAGCCCGTGGAACAAGTGGTCGTTTGTTCAGGATGGAGAGGGGGTTTCGGTGCCCGTGACGCCGAGCGCGTCTTTCACCCAAGGCGATCTTCTGCGGGACATGGCCCTGTCGGGGGCCGGTGTGGTCAAGCTTGCCGATTACCACGTTGGGCTCGACGTCAAGGCCGGCACACTGGTGCCACTGCTGGAGGAATTCAAGTCGGGCATCATTGAACCGATTTATCTGCTGTATTCAGATAGAAAACACCTCAGCCCACGCATCCGGGTGTTCATCGAGTTCTTCCAGGACAAGTGGCGCCAGCATCCCTGGAAAGTAGGTATGTGAGCCCAGCCTCGGGTGCTGAAGCAGGAGGTTCAGCGCCCTGTCTGTTGTACAGTGTCGAGCAATGACCTGGCCGAACTGGAATGACCAATGTCTCAACGCCGCTCAACATGGATTGCTCTGCTGGTAGCCGTCACGTTCTTCATGGAGAACCTCGACGCCACGGTGATCGCTACGGCGTTGCCCGATATGGCCAGGACGTTTGGCGTCGCGCCGGTGGACCTTAACATTGGCATGAGCGCCTACATGCTCGCGGTGGCGGTGTTTATTCCCATCAGCGGCTGGTTGGCCGATCGCTTTGGTACGCGCTGGGTATTCTGTTCGGCGATCGTGTTGTTCACCCTGTCCTCGTTGATGTGCGGGTTGAGCAATAGCCTGGAAACCTTTGTCGCCGCGCGTGTACTGCAGGGTATGAGCGGCGCGATGATGGTACCGGTGGGGCGCCTGGCGGTGCTGCGTACCACCGAGAAAAAAGACCTGGTGCGCGCGATCTCGTTCATTACCTGGCCCGGCCTGGTGGCTCCGGTACTCGGGCCTCCGGTGGGCGGCTTCATCGTCACCCATGCTTCCTGGCCGTGGATTTTTTACCTCAATCTACCCTTGGGTGTGCTGGCCCTGATTGTCGCGCTGGTCCTGCTGCCCAAACGGGACGACGCCAGTGCCAGGGCGTTCGATTTCAGTGGATTCCTGCTGGTGGGCATCGCCAGTGCTGCCTTGTTGTATGGCGTTGAGATGCTCGGGCAAAGCCAGGACGATCTGCTGCAAGGGCTGGCGCTGAGTGGTGCCGGTGCGGTGCTCGGTGTTGTTGCCTGGCGCCATATGCGTCGGCATGCGCACCCACTTTTGGCGCTGGGGGTAACCGGTATTCGTACCTTCAACGTCTGCCTGTGCGGCGGCTCGATTTTCCGGATCGCCATCAGCACCTTGCCGTTTCTCCTGCCGCTGATGTTTCAACTGGCATTCGGTCTTTCCGGGTTCGATGCCGGGCTGCTGGTACTGGCGGTGTTTGCCGGCAACCTGGCGATGAAACCCTTCACCACCTGGGTGATGCAGCGTTGGGGATTTCGTCCGGTGCTGATGGTCAACGGCATCCTGGGCGTACTGGCGATAGCGGCCTGCGCCTTGCTGGATGAGCGCATGAGCCCGGCGCTGATCCTGTTCATCCTGTTCGTCGGCGGCCTGTCACGTTCCATGCAGTTCACCGTGTTCAACACCCTGGCCTTTGCCGAAATCCCCAAGGAGCAGATGAGCGACGCTTCGACCTTGTTCAGCATGTTCTTCCAGTTGAGCATGGCGATGGGTGTGGCCATCGGCGCGCTGCTGCTGCGCCTTGCCATGAACATCCATGGCACGCCAGGGCACGCCGAGACGGGCGACTTTCAGTTGGCGTTCCTGTGTGTGGCGGTGATTGCGGCCATCGCCTTGCTGGACAATCTGCGACTGCCGCCACAGGCGGGCGAGTCGGTGTTGCAGCGTGCTCGGGCCAAGGATTAGTCAATGGCGGTTTTGTGCGGGAGCGAGAAGGGGATCACCCCCAGACACAAATCCCGGCAACACCAATAAACCTGTAGGAGCTGGCTTGCCAGCGATGACGTCAGCACAGCCAGCATCTCCCTCGCCTGACAAACCGCCTTCGCTGGCAAGCCAGCTCCTACAAGGTGATCACCTCCAGACACAAATCCCGGGAACACCCAATAAACCTGTAGGAGCTGGATTGCCAGCGATGACGCCAGCACACCCAACATCTCCCTCGCCTGACAAACCGCCTTCGCTGGCAAGCCAGCTCCAACAAGGTGATCACCACCAGACACAAATCCCGGCAACACCCAATAAACCTGTAGGAGCTGGCTTGCCAGCGATGACGCCGGCACATCCAACATCTCCCTCGCCTGACAAACCGCCTTCGCTGGCAAGCCAGCTCCTACAAGGTGATCCCCACCAGACACAAATCCCGGCAACACCCAATAAACCTGTAGGAGCTGGCTTGCCAGCGATGACGCCGGCACAGCCAACATCTCCCTCGCCTGACACACCGTTTTCGCTGGCAAGCCAGCTCCTACAAGGTGATCACCACCAGACACAAATCCCGGCAACACCAATAACCCTGTAGGAGCTGGCTTGCCAGCGATGACGCCGGCACATCCAACATCTCCCTCGCCTGACACACCGTTTTCGCTGGCAAGCCAGCTCCTACAAGGTGATCACCACCAGACACAAATCCCGGCAACACCCTATAAACCTGTAGGAGCTGGCTTGCCAGCGATGAGGCCGGCACAGCCAACACACCGCCATCGCCAGCAGGCTCGCACAGTTCAGGCTGAAAGTGATATCGCAAAGTCAACCGCGGTAATGGGCACATAAATCAGGGTGATTATCGAATACGCTTTGCGCGATTTTGCATAAAACGCGCAGACAGGAAGCACAATCATGATGACGTCCAGGGCGCCCCAAAGTGCTAGCGGCGATGCCCGGAATAAAACGACGTTCACGACGAGCCCGAGGAAAAGATAAGTCGACAGTGACAGGAGGGCGTAGCGGCCATCCTGTTCAAAGTAGACACGAAGACCCTGTTGCTCGTCCTCGCTTCGGCTTGGCAGCAATAATGCGGCAGATACAAAAAGCGATAACGCCAACAAAACGAGCAATAGAAACTCAAGAAACGAGAATGTCCCTTTTATCTCGGGCAGCGCGTTGACGGCCCACCAGAAATCCAGCTGTGTGGCGAAAAGCATTGCCGCCCAGACCAGCGCGACCCAATCAGGCTTGGCCACACGACGGATGCGGAACACCGTCAACGCCCCCAGAAGCAGGCGCGTCACGGACAGCCCCAATATCATCGAGAGTACCGTGGCAACGATAGGGAAGTTGCTCATGATCGCTCCTGAACACCCATGATCTGGCAAGCGTAGACGATGGCTGCAGGGTGGCCATACCGGCGGGAGGCGCCGCAAGACGGGGGCTTTCAGGGGGGATGGTGGTCGGAAACAGCCGCCTGGCGTCCTGACAGGGACATGCGCAAGGGCGAGCACTTTGGTCTACGCTCATGTCTGATAGTGAACGTGGATGTCGGCGCCAGTCTGAGAACGGGGTTACTTTTCAGGGGCGGACGAATGCTATCAACCAGCGCGAAATGATTTCCTGGGGGGTTGAGTCACACAAGGCTGGATTGATTCTCTGTCCTGTCATGTTGGCTTTGCACGTCGATCAGCCTCGATTTTGCGCAGACCTGTATACGTATACAACGCCTGAGAGTGTCGGCGATTTTACAGCCCGCTTGAAAAGGTATACCGCACATGCACGGCGCACTGCTTCGTTCCGGTAGTCTGCAAGAATTCAACGTGTTGGGGGTCGAAGGTCAGCCGGTGCATAGCGCTGCCTTGCAGTTGCGTGAAGCCATCCGGTTGAAAATCGGGCGTGAGGCCGCCGACTGCCTGGCCATTCCGCAGAAAAATGAAAGCGGCGATCGCATCGACTGGTATGCGCCTTTCGAGGGAGATGTGGTGCCCTGGTCTGCTGCGGTCAGTGAAGAGCGGGACTCGGCCTATTCCCGGTTGGAGCGTTTGCACGCTCAACTGCGTTCAGCCAGCGAGTTGATGCGTGCAGCGTCGCAGAGCCGGGAGAATCAGGTCTTTGGACGGTTGTTGGAAAAAACCGTGCATTTCCCCGCCAACGATCATGTCTACCTGGTCGATGGCCGGCCCGTGGTGACGTTCTGGGGCTTCACTGATCCAGAGGGCAACCGTGAGCGGGATCCTTTGTCCGGCTTGCGGCCCGCTCCGAACTTGGTTCTCGATCCTGGTATGGAAACGCCCAAGCATGAAGTGCCGATCGACAGCAAGGGTGTAACAAAACCTTGGTGGCGCTGGCTCTGGCTGTTGCTGCCTGTGCTTCTGCTGTTGGCACTGCTGTTCCTGATGCGCTCCTGTTTTCCGTCAGTACAGTTGCCCTTGAACCTTTCTCAAGTCGACTTGCCTGGATTGCCGCCGCCACAGGTTCAACCCGTGCCGATTGAAACTCATGTCGTGCAGGGCGCGGCGACCGGGACTGTGGGTACCGTCGGCGTCAATGGCGTGCAAGGAGGAGCGGGGAGCGCGGCGGAAAACACCGCCGCCGACGTCGACAAAACGCTTCCTGCCGATGCCGGGTTACCGGCGAGTGATCCGTTGGCGCCGCAGGTTCCCGGTTCACCGGTACTCCCTGCCGATTCGACTGCCTCGCCACCCGAGCAAACCCCAACTCCGGCCCAGCCAGAATCCGTACCGTCGGCACCGCAGCAAGCGGGCCAGAAGAACGGGGCCGATGCCGCACCCTTGGCCATCCCTGCCGGGGCACAAGCCAACGGTTCGACCGATTTTCTCAATGGCACCTGGAAGGCCGGTGCCGGTATCCAGGATGCCAGTACCGGGCGCCCGCTACAGTTGGAGTACGACTTCAAGAATGGCGCCGGCGAAGTACGGGTGCGCACCAGTAATGGCGTCGAATGCGTTGGCAAGGCCCAGGCCTCGATGAAGGGTGGCAACCTGGCGATCAATAACCAGGGCGTGGCCACTTGCAAGGATGGCAGCAGTTACACGATGCCCGACGTCAAGTGTGCGCCGGGGGCGAAAACGGTGGCGCAATGCACAGGTAACTACGGGAGCCAGCAGTTCCCGATGTCGATGAAACAGGGCAGCCAATAGCGCGGAAGAACAGCACTATGTTTCCAGACACGACCGATTATGAAGAAAGAATCACCCTGATCATGGGAAGCGGCATCCAGTTCCTGGATTTCGCGCTCAGGCTCGACCTGCGTCATGAAATGCCTGGCGAGTTCGCCCGTCAGAGCGAGAATGGCCCGATGGCTCGCCTGCTGCTGGACGAGCGCAGCGACAGCTACTTTCACCCGGCGCTTCCCGGGCGCGCGGTCAGTCCTGATTACAGTGTCGCCATCGATCAATCGTTGCGATTGCTCAAGGGCAACTGGCTGCCGCTGCCGTTCTTGCGCTTCAGTCCACCGCGGCGGTTTGACGACGGCCCTTCGAACTGGGCACGGGTGCGTATCGTCGAACTCAAGGACCCTGATCAGGATGGCAACACCCACCGTATCTGCTTTGCTTTCGATACCAGCGTCCTGGTCGGTCGCAGCGATACCACCTACCTGGCGCCGACTCAGAGTGACGTCAAGGTGGGGGCCACGTTCGCCTTGGCCCATCGGGCTGACGAGATGGGATGGTTCCTCGACCTTCGCTGGGTCGACGGCTGGTTGCGCGAGGTGTTTACCGAACAGGCGCAGAACCCGCCGATTCGCATGCAACTGGATGACATCGAAGAGCAGTGCCGCGAGTTCTACCACCAGGCGCACTACCTCAACCTCCTGCATCTGCTGGGGACCCTGCTGCGAGTACCCGAGATCAAGGTGGTGTCCAACCGTGACAGCGACATGCAAAAGGCCATTCCCGTGGACATGGTGCTGGACGTGGGCAATTCACGGACATGCGGCATCCTGATCGAGGATCACCCCCAGGAGAGCGACGGCCTGAGCAAACGCTACGAGCTTGAATTGCGCGACCTGACCCAGCCGGAACAGGTCTATCCAGAGCCGTTCGAGAGCCGCGTAGAATTCTCTCAAGCGGTTTTCGGCAAGGATCATTTCTCGGTCCAGAGCGGTCGCAGCGAAGCCTTTCGCTGGCCCTCCATTGTGCGTGTCGGCCGCGAGGCGGGTCGTTTGGCCAGCCGCCGACGGGGCACCGAGGGTTCGACAGGCTTGTCCAGTCCCAAGCGTTACCTGTGGGATCAAGACCTCTACGAGCCGGGCTGGCGCTTCAACTGCGCCTTCGTCAAGACCGAGACCGAGCCCCATGCGACTGCCGCGCCCGTGGCCGGACTCATCAACGAGATCGGCCAGGCGCTCTATAACCTGCCCGTCGAAGATCGCATGCCGGTCTTCCATCCACACTATTCACGCAGCTCGTTGATGACCTTCATGCTGTCGGAGGTGCTGGGGCAGGCGCTGATGCAGATCAACAGCCCTTCGCAGCGTTCGCGCATGAGCCACTCCAGGGTGCCGCGTCACCTGCGCTCGATCATCCTCACCATCCCGCCGTCGATGCCCAAGCCCGAGCGGGAGATATTCTCGAAATGCATGGAGCAGGCCATCGGCCTGGTCTGGAAAAGCCTCGGCTGGCATCCCGAGGACGAGTCGATCAACATCAAGGACCCGAAGAGCCGTGAAACGGCATGGCCCTGGCTGCCCGAGGTGCACGTCCAGTGGGATGAGGCCACCTGCGGCCAGGTGGTCTACCTGTTCAATGAGACGCAAAACAATTTCGCCGGTCGCCCCGAGGAGTTCTTCGCCACGATGTCGCGGCCCGACAAGGCCGACAAGAGCCGTTTGACCATCGCCTCGATCGACATTGGCGGCGGTACCACGGACCTGGTGATCACCGACTACAGCCTCGACGACGGTAAAGGCGACAACGTCTACATCAAGCCCGAACAGTGTTTTCGCGATGGCTTCAAGATCGCGGGCGACGACATCCTGCTGGATGTGATCCGCCTGTTCGTGCTGCCTGCGGTGAACGACGCCTTGCTCAAGGCCGGGGTCGAGAAGCCCGAACCGCTCCTTTCCAAGCTGATCGGCAGTGAACCGCTGACCGTACAGGAAGCCGTCTTGCGCCAGCAGTTGACCCTGCAAGTGTTCAGCCCCATCGGCCTTTGTCTGCTCAAGGCCTATGAAACGTACGACCCGCTGGAGCCGAGCAGTCTGGTCAGCGCTACGTTCGGCGAGCTGCTTGGCAACGAGCAGCCCACCGCGGATGTGCTGGATTATTTCAGTGCGGCGGTGCGCCGGCAGCTGGGTAACGGGGCGGGGGGCTTCGACCTGCTGCAAATCCCGCTCAATGTCAGCTTGAGGCGTATCCATGAAGCTTTCATCGGCGACCGGATGAACATCGGCAAGAGCATCCAGGCACTCTGCGAAATCGTCTATAGCTACCCTTGCGATGTTCTCCTGCTGACGGGACGTCCGTCGCGATTGCCAGGCATCCAGGCGCTGTTTCGCAAGCTGCTGCCGCTGCCGCCGGGCCGCATCCTGCCGTTGAACCAGTACCGTACCGGTGGCTGGTATCCGTTCAACAAACAGGACTGTATCGACGATCCCAAGACCACCGCGGCGGTGGGCGCCATGCTCTGCCTGTTGAGTCGCGGCATGCGGCTGCCTAATTTCTTTTTCCGGGCGGCGGCCTTCAAACCGTATTCGACGCTCAAGTACCTGGGGTTGATCGACAACAACAACGTCATCAAGGACAGCAACATCTATTTGTCCGGGATCAACCTGGACGACCCGGACTACAGTCTCCCCGATACCGCTTTTGACATGCGCGGCACCATGCGCCTGGGCTTTCGCCAGCTCGACAGCGAACGCTGGTCGGCTGCGCCGCTGTACATACTCAGCATCGATAACGCACGTTTGCGCGAGGACGTGGCTGCCAAGGGGCTGGTGCTCAAAGTGCGCCTGGGCATCACCCGGTCACGTAACCCGGCCGAAGGCAGCGAGAGTTTCGAGTTCGTCGGCGCCGAGTCGACCCAGGGCGCGATCAGTCGCAGTCACCTGCGCTTGAAGCTCAATACCCTGTCGGATGCGGGGTTGGGCGAATCCCAATATTGGCTCGACAGTGGGAGTGTGTACCGCAAATGACCACTCGTATCTCACCTCAACACCTGGCCCGGGATTGGGCTGCAATCCACGCCGGCGCCGGTGACGCGATCAACTGGATCAGCGAAGTACGCCGTAGTGCCCCGAGGCTGGACAACGAGGCCGACGATCTGATCCTGAGCCTGCGCCGGATACGCAACAGCGCAACGAGCCTGGGCGCGGCCTCTGAGCGCCCCATGACGGTGGGTTTTTTTGGCCTGTCGCAAGCGGGCAAGTCCTACCTGATCTCGACCCTGGCTGCGGGTACCAATGGCATGCTGGAGACCGACCTGGGCGGCCAACGGCTGGACTTCCTCACCCATGTCAACCCACCCGGCTCCGGCAAGGAAGCGACGGGGCTGGTGACCCGCTTCAGTCGCACGGCCAAACCGGGCCCGGACGACTTCCCGCTGGAGCTCAAGCTGTTCGCCGAGGTCGAGCTGGCCAAGGTCCTGGCCAACGCTTACTTCAATGATTTCGACACGGAAAAGGTGCAGTACCGCATCAACGAAACGGCCGTATTGCAGTTGCTCAAGGAGTTGGGCAAGCGACGCCAGGAGCGGGTGGTGCCTGGTATGAGCGAGGACGACGTCGTCTCGTTGTGGGACTATCTGCATAGCAGTTTTCCTGGCTCCCTCGCCGTACTCAATGGCTACTACTGGCCCGTGGCGGTGGAGCTTGCACCCTATCTGCGAGTCGAGGATCGCGTCAGGTTGTTCGCGATTTTCTGGGGTGAGCTGGCCGAGTTGAGTGCGGCTTACCTGGAGTTCGCCCGGGCGTTAGCCAGTCTGGGCAACCCGGATCGGGTCTATGCGCCCGCTGAAGCCTTGGTGCGCCCTACAGCGCAAGGCGGGTTGTCCCAGGCCGACAGCATCATGAACGTGGACATGCTGGAGCGCCTCGGTACACCCACCGACTTGCGAATCAAAGTCCGCCCATGGCGCGATGGCGTGTTGCACGCAGAAGTCGAACTGTCATTGGCGCAACTGGCGACACTGACTGCAGAGTTGGTTTTCCCGCTGGCCGAGCCCACCAGCGAGCCGTTGTTCGAGGAGGTCGACCTGCTCGATTTCCCCGGCTATCGGGGTCGCCTCAACATTGAATCCCTCGACGATGTGCGACGCGCATTGGGCCGTGATAAAGCCAGCCCGGTAGCCCAATTGATTTTGCGTGGCAAGGTGGCCTATCTGTTCGAGCGTTATACGGACAGCCAGGAAATGAACGTGCTGGTCGTATGCACGCCCTCAAACAAACAGTCGGATGTCACCAGCGTCGGTCCGGTGCTCAGCAGATGGATCGACAAGACCCAGGGTGCAACACCGCAAGAGCGTGCCCGGCGCAAGAACGGTCTGCTCTGGGCCATCACCATGTTTGATATACGCATCGCCAATGACCTGGACACAGGCGAGGACCTGCTGCGCATTGGCTGGGGCAGTGGCGGCATGATGAAAATGACCATGCTGGAGCGCTTTGGCCAGTACGCCTGGCTTCAGGAGTGGGCGGCCGGGAATGCGTTCGACAATACCTTTCTGGTGCGCAAGCCGCGGATGAAAGTGGCCTTTCTTGACCTGAAGGACGGGCAGGAAGTCGGCATCAACGGTGCGTTGGATGATCACTTGAAATTGATGCGGCAAACCTTCAGTGAAGATCAGACGGTGCGTCAGCATGTGCGTGATGCCGGCGTCGCCTGGGATGCCATGCTGGCCTTGAACGATGGAGGCATTGGGCGCATCAGCGCCTACCTGCGACTGGTAGCGCTGCGCGAAACGAAGCTGGTGCGCATCCGCGAGCAAATGGACGACGTACTGCACCAGCTGGAGACGCGCCTGGGGCGCTGGTACCAGGCTGAAGGCGCGGGTGAGCTGGAGAAAAAACGTGGCATCGCCAAACAGATTTCCGAGGCTATATGGCCGCGTCGGGCACTTCTGGGCGAGCTGCTCCAGCGCATGCAACTGGCGGATGACAAACTGCGTGGCCTGTACCTGCGGGCGGGTGAGGAGGATTCCGGCGTACCCGCCGCCGAGGGTGTTGGCAGCGCGGTAAAACTGGGCGCCGACGTGGGCGGCGACGATGGCTTCGACCTCTTCGATGAACCGCAAGTGCCGGTGGCACCGGCTGACACGGTTGTGCGCTCCAGTGGCAGCGACTCGCGTTTCGCCCAGGCGGTCTTGCGTGAGTGGATCGGTCATCTGCGCCACATTCCCGAGGACGTGCGCCTGATGACCTACCTGGGATTGGCCAAGCCTGCGATCGAAGCCCTGGTGGATGAAATCATTACGGGTGCGACTCGCCTCAACCTGCAGCAGCGTCTGCTGCAAGCCATCGTGCGCACCGAACAGGTGGGCAGCAAGCGCGAACAGCTGGTCAGTCGTCAGGTGCTGACGGCAAAAATGATCCTGGCGGACTTCATCGGTTGGCTGGGCTTTATCGATATGGAACTGGATCAACGACCGCAGAGCCGCGCGAACCCGGGGGCGAAACTGTTCCAGCCGCCCGAGAGAATCGCTGCGGGCCAGTTGCCGAAGTTGCTGCCCCAACCGTTGGAGCATACCCGCGGCTATGTGGGTGATTGGCTGGTGGCACTGGCCACCATCGCTACGGACAACGCCGGTCATAGCGCAGGGAGGGAGATCACGCCGCAGCAGAACGAGTCACTGGGGCGGATCATCGCGACCTTCGCAGCGGCCAGGGCGGTCTAGCCATGATCATCACGCTCAAGGCCGCAGCCAGCGGACAACCCGGCCGGGGCGAGTTGAGCGTGCCTGGCTGGAAGGGCGGCGAGACCGCTTTGGAGGTCACTGTCCGGCGCAGCCAGGATGGTCGTTACCTTGACTCCGATGGGACGTGGAGCAGTACCCCTGTCTGGCATGCCCTCCAGGGGCTGGCGTTTGCCAAGGATACGCTGACCGGTGAAGTAGGGCCCTGGCTGGTCGATCCCTTGTTGCTTGATCACCGGATGACCTACGAGGTGCAGTTGCGTGATGGTGTCGTCAGCGACAAGGGCGTACTGCGTATCTCCGGAACCATCCTTTCTTCGCTCGCCGCTGGAAACCCTCAAGGTGGGGAGGGTCGGGACAAGCCTGTCATTCACGCGCCCGAGAAGGTTCCGCTCGAGGAGGTTCAAGAGCCGGAAGAGATTATTGCGCTACGGGACGAACCGCGCGAAGAGCGCACGCCACCCAGGCGTTGGTGGCCATGGGCAGTGCTTGCTGCTTGCGGAGTGTTTGCGGCCGTATTGGTCGGGTACTTCTATTGGCCTTTCACTGCGACGCAGGCTCCAGAACATCTGGCCCAGTGCAGTAGCGAGGTCCTCAAGCAAAGCAGCGATGACATGGCGTTCATCCAGGCCTGCCTGAAAACCAAACCGAGCAGTGAACAAGTGCTGGAGGTCATTGCCCGCGCCAAAGAAGCCGGCCGCTGTGAATTGGCCACGCGGTTGTATGCCTATCAGGGCCAGGCCGGCGATGCCGACGTCGCGTTGGCTTATGCGCGCGAGCTCGATCCGAAAACATTCACCCCCGGCGGTTGCATCAAGGAAGCCGATGCGGAAACCGCGGCCTACTGGTACGAGATCGTGGAGTCCAGGGATGGTAAGAACCTCGAAGTCAAACAGCGTCTGGAAGAGTTGCGAAAAAAATGATGGAACACACCAGAACGAGTACGTGCCTGCATGGGTTGGCCTGGCTTGGGTTGCTGCTGATGGGCGCTTTCGCCACCCCGTTGGCCGCCGAGGAAAAACCCCTGCTGCAGGAAGGCAAGAAAACGCTCTACCAGCGCGTGCTGACCACGCCCGGTTGTCAGCTGCGCGAGAGCACCGGCGCGAGCACGGGGAAGGCTGTCCCCACCTTTACCCGGTTCTACGTTTATCAGCGTGACAAGCAATGGCTGCGGGTCGGCCCCGACAGCCTCGGCAAGAGTATCGGCTGGATCGACAAGGCCTGTTCGGTCGAATGGAAGATGCAGATGACCCTGGTCCTGACCAACCCGGCCGATCGAGAACCCCTGCTGTTTTTTCGCGAGCGCAAAACCCTCGATCAGATGGTTACCGCGGCGGACGCGAGCGCATTGCTTAAGCCCATTCGCGCCAACATGAAAAGCTCGGGACGCGATCCCAAGGTGATCGCCCGCGAGCCTGACTACTACGTCGATCCAGCGAAAAACTTCTATCTGTTGCCGGTGATCGAGGCGCAGGAAGTCATGACGAAGAAGGGCTACAGGCTACGGGTGCTGAACATCGCCTCGGTCAGTGCTCCGGCAAAAGCACAAGATGCCGAGAAGCCCGACGCGAAGAACGAAGCCAATATGCTCAAAGGCTTTTCTGCCGCGGTGGTCTTTGTCATCGACTCGACCAAATCGATGGGCCCTTACATCGATCGCACCCGGGAAGCGGTGACGAAGATCTACCAACGCGTTGAACAGGAGCAACTGCTCGATCGAGTCAAGTTCGGCCTGGTTGCCTACCGCTCCAGTATCAAGGCGGTGCCGGGCCTTGAGTATGTCAGCAAAATGTATGTCGACCCTTCAACCGTGAAGGGCGGCAGCGATTTTCTCGGCAGGGTCGCGGCGTTGAAACCGGCCAGGGTTTCCAGCAGCCGGTTCGACGAAGATGCCTATGCAGGTGTGATGCAGGCCCTGGACCAGGTCGCCTGGAACGAGTTCGGCGCCCGCTATATCGTCCTTATCAGCGACGCGGGGGCGCTTTCCGGGGGCGACGAGTTATCGGGCACCGGGCTCGACGCCGACCAGGTGCGCCTGGAAGCCAAACATAGAGGGGTGGCCATTTACACGCTGCACCTGAAAACCCCGAGTGGGGTCAAGAATCACGACTCCGCCCAGGCCCAATACATTGATCTGGCACTCAACCCCTACCTCAATAAACCCCTCTACTACCCCGTCGACGCCGGCGATGTCAGCCATTTCGGTGCCAGGATCGACGACCTGGCGAGTGCTATCACCGATCAGGTCAAGGCCGCCTACCGTGGCGACATGGCCGCCGGCAGTGCCCTGGGCGCGGATGCCGATTATGGCAAGGCAACGCCGGCGCCCACCAAGGCGGTCGCGGCCCAGCCAGCCGATGACAGCATGCTGGCCGACGCCGCATTGCTGGGACATGCCATGCGCCTGGCCTACCTGGGCGAGAAAACGGGGGCAAGCGTGCCTCCGGTATTCCAGGCCTGGATCAGTGATCGCGATCTCCTTGAGCAGCAGGTGCCGACCACGGAGGTTCGCGTCCTGCTGACCAAGGCCCAGCTCAGCGATTTGAGTGACGTGGTCCGCCGTATTGCCGATGCGGCCAACGAGGGGCTGATCTCGCCGGCCGATATGTTCGACCGCTTGCGTTCAGTGGCCGCGACCATGGGGCGTGACCCCAACCAATTGGCCAAGGGCGATTCGCCAACGCTCGGCCAGCTGGGCCTGATGGGGGAATACCTGGACGGGGTGCCCTATCCGAGCGAGGTGCTGAGCCTGGATGAAGATGAGTGGAAGCGCATGACCGGTACGCAGCAACAGGAACTCATCCGGCGCCTGAACACCAAACTCAAACTCTACCAGCGCTATAACGCGGATGTTGATCGCTGGGTGTCACTGGCAGAAGGCAGCGACCCCAGCGAGCACGTCTACCCGGTGCCGCTGGACGCGCTGCCCTGAATGGAGCAAGACCATGCTGCTGATCGAGGACCTGGGTATCAAGCGTGGCGTGGGCGCCGACAGCCTGATGATCAGCTTGCCGCGGCTGGCCTTGCACAGGGGCGAGATCGCAGCGATCACGGGTGCCAGCGGCAGTGGCAAGAGCACCTTGCTGGAGATGATTGGCCTGGTCCTGCGCCCTGAGCGGCTCGGCACCTATCGTCTGGCCACCGAACAGCCACTGGATATCGCCCGGTTGTTGCGCGAGGATCGCCATGGTCTCCTGGCCGACATTCGCGCCCAACGCCTGGGCTTTGTGCTCCAGACCGGAGGGCTGTTACCGTTTCTGCGTGTGCGGCAGAACATCGACCTGCCGCGGCGCATGCTTGGGCTGCCACGCGAAAGCGAATTGGTCGAGACCGCCATTGAACGCCTTGGATTGAGCCATTTGTTGCGCAAGTGGCCGGCCCAGCTGTCCATAGGCGAGCGGCAGCGCGTGTCGTTCGTGCGCGCCATCGCCCACCAACCGGCGTTGCTGCTGGCCGATGAGCCCACGGCAGCACTCGACCCGATCCAGGCGCGCAAGCTGTTCGAGTTGATTCTCGAGCTTGTCCAGCGCTTCCAGATAGCCGCGTTATTGGTGACCCACGATTGGGACCTGGTGCGCGACTGTGGCGTACGAAACATCGTCGGCCATCCGACTACCGACGCCGACTGTGCTGGCACGGTGTTCCATGAGAGCGCCTGAAACAGGCGGCCGACGGCGGCTGCTGCTGGAGCTGGCGGCGCGTGATCTTTGGCACGACCGCAATGTTTCCCTGTGCATCGTCGCCTCCCTCGTGGCCGTGATCGCGCCGTTGCTGCTGCTGTTCGGGCTCAAATACGGGGTAGTGACGCAACTGCGTGACAAGTTGCTCCGCGACCCGAGCAACCTGCAAGTTCAAGTGCTCGGCAACTACAAGCTCGATCGGCAGTGGTTCCAACAACTGAATGGGCTACCGGGGGTCGGCTTCAACCTGCCGCTGACCCGCTCCTTGAATACCGTGGCCGACCTCTTCCTTGACCCTGTGCATTTCGTTTCGGGCGCCGAGGTGATTCCCAGCGCCAACGGCGATCCCCTGTTGGGCGAACTGGCAGCGCCCCAGGCCTTCGACCAGGTCGTGCTGAGTGCCAGCGCGGCGCGCAAACTCGGGGTCGGCACCGGCGAGCGCATTCACCTGCTCGTGCAGCGAAAGCTCCATGACCAAGAGGAAACCGGGCAACTGGAAGTGAACGTCAGCGGCATCCTCGCCGAAGGGGCTTTCCCGCGGCCTGGGGTACTGGTCACCCTGGAGCTGCTCGAAGCTATCGAGAGCCTTCGTGATGGCGACCTGTCGCCGTTGTTTGGCCTGGAGACGGGCAACGGGCCGGCGCTGCCCCGTGAGTTCTACTCCAGTGCACGGATCTATGCCAAGGGGCTGGACGAGGTCGCCGGTATCGCCCAATGGTTGCAGCAGGGCAATATCGAGAGCAAAAACAGCGTTCATGAAATCGAATCGGTCAAGGCCATTACCCGGGTGCTGGGCCTGATCTTCTCCGTCATCGCATGGACAGCGGTCATGGGGTGCACGGCGTCGCTGGCCGGCGCCTTCCTGGCCAACATCGACCGCAAGCGCAAGGGCCTGGCGTTGTTGCGACTGCTGGGCTTTCGCCGGGCAGGGGTGGCCGCTTTTGTGATGATCCAGGCTGCGCTGCTGACATGCCTGGCCTTCATTCTGGGCTATGGCGCCTACCTGGCGGGAAGCGCGGTATTCAACCACGCGCTGGGAGTCGATATGGCAAAGGATGAGTTCGCCTGCCGATTGGAAAATATTCATGTGCTGCTGGCTTTTGTCAGTGCCTTGCTGCTCGCGGTGCTTGTCGCGGGCATAGGAGTGCTTCGTGCGATACAGATCCAACCGTCCGAAAGTCTGCGCGACATTTGAGCGTTATTGGCTCGCTGCGCTGGGTTGCCTGCTGGCCTTGGGCAGCCTGGACGCGCAGGCGGCCTGGGACGCCGAGTACTTCAACCCCATGCCGCAGGAACAGGACGTTATCCTGCCCATGCCGTGCGACGGGTCCATGGTCTTTCGCAAAATCGACGTGCCGGCGGCAAAAGGGCCGCTGGACGACTATTCCATCACGCTGGGGCAGGACAGTGACGAGTGGGGCTACCTGGAGCAGGCCCGACCCACCCAGATTGCCGGCAGTTTCGCCGACAATACCGCGAAGTCGACTCGTTATTACCTGCTGGCCAAGTATGAGCTGAGCCAACTGCAGTACCAGGCCGTGATGGCCGATTCCTGCCCGGTACCTGCGCTCATGTTGCGCCTGCCGCAGACGGGGGTGAGCTGGTTCGATGCCACCCATTTCGCCGACAAGTACACGCTGTGGTTACGCAAGAACGCTGCGAAGGCCCTGCCCAAGGAAGATGACGTCGCCGGCTTCCTGCGTCTGCCAACGGAAGTCGAATGGGAGTTTGCCGCGCGCGGCGGCATTGCCGTGTCGGCAGCCGAGTTCCGTGACATGCGCTTTCCCACGCCAGAGGGGTTGAACGCTTATGCCTGGTTCGCCGGATCACAATCGGCCAATGGCAAGCTCCAGCTCGGTGGCCTGCTCAAGCCCAACCCGGTCGGGTTGCACGACATGCTCGGCAACGTCGAGGAAATGACTTTCGAACCTTTTCACCTGAACAAGCTGAACCGCCAGCACGGCCAGGCCGGCGGCTTCATTCTGCGCGGCGGCAGCTACCTGACACCCCAGGCGGATCTGCGCACGTCGATGCGCCATGAGCAGCCGTATTACAACAATACCGGCAGTGAGCAGAGTCGCTTCAAGAGCAGTGGTTTCCGCCTCGCCCTGGTGGCGCCCACGCTGACTTCACTTGAACGGGTCAAACAGATAGAAAGCGATTGGAAAACCCTGGGTGTCCGGCCTGAAACCGCCAGTTCCGAGGGGCAGCAGGCGGCCAGCAAGGATCCGGTCAAGGAGATCACCAGCATCGCCGCCGGCGTCGAAGACAATGCGCTCAAGTTGCAGCTGGAACAGCTACGCAGCGATCTGCGCGCCAACACCCTGGCACGTGACGAGCAGCGCGACCACGCGATCCGTTCGGAGCTGCAACTGGGGACATTTCTTTGCACCAAGATGAAGGATGATGCAGAGCTTCTCGACTTGAACGAGAAGCTCTTCAAGATGACCTGCGCAGCGCAGAGCACCCTGGACAAATCGACCTGTCCTGCCCGTCGCAAGCGGCTCGACGAGCAGGGTAAAGTGCTCGACTTCCTGCAAAACTACTACGCCGATACGGTCGTCAACGGTGCCCTCAACTACAGTCAGGCGACGGTAGAGCCGCAGGTGGGTGTGGTGGCCCAGCAAATGGCCGCGCGCGGCAAGAACAACCTGCGCACTTACCTCGACACCTACTGGAACCACCTGCAAGGCTACATGCAGAGTGGCAAGGTCGCCCGCAGTCACTGGCTCGAGAAGTGCAAATCCATCCCGACCGAAGGAGCAAAGACATGAACCCGGCACCCACTCGTCAACGCGTTCTGACAGGCCTCCTGCTGGTTTGCTTCCTGAACCTGGCGGGCTGCCAGGGTTCGGGGTCGATGTATTCCGATAGCCAGGCACCGGTGGATCCGCGCATAGCCAATAGCCGCTCCGCGGAATTTTTCAGCACCTCGGGGTGGCAGGCTTGCGCGGGTGGTGCAGGGGTCGGAATCCTCGGTTGCATGTTGGGCAACCCGAGTAACCAGACCCAATGCATGCTGATCTCGGCCGCTGTCATGTGCGGCGTCGGCATGGGCGCCAATTACTATCTGGATTACCTTCGCACCCGATACGCCAATGACGAACAGCGTCTGGATGCCATGACCGCCGACGTACGCAAGGACAACCAGGAGTTGCGCGCCCTCACGCAGTCTGCCCGCAGCGTGATCAACGACGACAAGCAAAAGATTGCCCAGATAAAAAAGGCCAACACAGCCAATCAACAGCAGCGCAGCAGAGCCCAGCAACAGCTGGCCGAAATCGATTCCAACACCGCCTTCCTCAAGGACAAACTGGCCAATGCCCAGGCCAAGCACCAGGAGTGGCAGAAGGTGGCGGTTTCCCAGCATGGCTCGGGTGCACGAATGGATGCCCTGAACGCGGAAATCAACAACATGCAGCAGCAGATTACTGCCTTGCAGAACGAAATCGACCAGCTGTCCCAGCAGCGTTCCTCCATTCGATTGGGCTGAGGATCGAGCCATGCACGCACTCATTCGTTGCACGCTGGCTTCTGGCCTGATCGGCCTGGGCGGGTGCGCGGTCACTGCTGCCGATTGTGACCCGAACAATGCAGACGCCAGCTTCAACACCAAGTTCGGTTGCAACGTGCAAGGCGTCTATGCCCAGCGAGTCACCGAGAAAGAGAAGGTTCTGCTCGATGAACAGGAGGCCAATCGGTTGTTCCGCAACGTTTACGCGGCCATCGAAAAAGAGCGCGCCAGCGTCAGCAGCGAGCTTGGCCAGCAACAACGTGCCAATGACGAGCTGAACCGCTCGCTGAAAGCTTTGCTCGCCAGGCTCAACGAGAAGTCCAAGGGCAACCAGCGCGTCCAGGCGCAGATCAGCCAACTGGAAAAGGACATGGCCAAGGTCAACGACTCTGACGAAAAAGCCGTGATGCAGAAGCAGTATGAGTTGCAGCGTTTGCGCGACAACGTGGCCGATCTGGAAAGCGGCCTGGGATTGCGTTGAGTACCCTGAAGCCAAGGCAGGAATCACTCGAACATGAAACGAATCGCTCGTCAGTCCACACAAAACCAGAGTGCCGCCGATGTACTGGCCGGCCACGAGGAACTGATCGGCATTCTGAAACGCCACTTGCCGCCGAGTACGGCGACCCTGTTTGCCAAACCCAAAGCGGTTGAAGGGGACGTCATCGAGTGGTACAGCGACCTGGGTGGGCAGCCTTTGCCTTTCACCCAGTTGCCGGCCAGGGAGGCGGCCGAGGTTCGCCACCTGCTCGGTGAACGTCTTGCAGCGGTGGAGCGTCTGGCAACGCAGCTCCAAGGGCAGGGCGCAGATGGCCAGCGGCAGGCAAGCCTGTTGCGCCAGGCCGCTCGCTACCCCGCCGACAGCAACCTCTTCAGCCTGAACGGGCAACCGGTGCTGACCTTCTGGGGCGGTGGACAGCCCCCGCCAGCGATCATCCCAGGGCGGTCCGTCGCGGCTGTAGAGGGTGCGGGCGCGCAGGAGAGCGCCGCGGTTGAGGGGCGGCCGCCCCGTCGTTGGTGGCTCTGGGCATTATTGCTGCTGCTTTTGCTCGCGCTCCTGGCAGCGCTCTGGTGGTGGCTGTTCTGCCGCGAGAAGCCGGTGGAGGTGCCGCCGCCCGTGGTGCCTCCTCAAGTCGAGGAGCCCAGGCAAGTGCCGCCGGCGCCTGAACCAGAACCTGAACCAGTGGCTAAACCTGAATCTGAGCCTGAGCCTGCGCCTCAACCGGTGCCTGAGCCTCAACCGGAGCCCAAGCCTGCGCCGCCGCCAGCACCGCCGCCACCTCCACCCAAGCCAGTACCACCGCCTAAACCTGATCCAGTCGAGGCACTGGCCAAGCGTGTTGATGCGGCCGGCAGCAACTGCACCACCTTGCAGGGCATGTTGACCCAGGAGCCGCTGCTCAAGAGCAACCCGGCCCTGAAGACCCGGGTTACCGAGCAGCTCCAGCGTCACTGCAAAGAACAGATGATCACCAATGCGAAGAATCTCTGTCCGGATCAACGCCCCAAGGAACTGGCCCCGGAATTGTTGATTGTCTTCGATGCGTCCGGGTCGATGGACATCAGCCTGCTGGCCACCGATGAAGATCTCGAAAGAGCCGGTATGGAGGAGAAGATGGACAGGTTCGCCCGGATGATGACCGGGACGTCAGACACCAGGGCCCGGGAGTATGTGGTGCGTGAGCCCAAGCGCATCACGGCAGCCAAGCAGGCCACCAGCGCGGTCGTGCGGCAACTGTCCAGTGACATCAATGTCGGCCTGGTGCTGGTCGAGGACTGCCCACAGGCCACGAGCGTGGGTTACTTCTCCCCGGGGCAGCGCGGCAATCTGCTGTCGCGCATTGCGGCCATTCAACCCGTCAAGAGCACGCCTCTGGCGGATGGCATCGCCAAGGCCGGGCAGATGCTCGATGGCGTCAATCGTGAGTCGGTGATGCTGGTCGTCTCCGATGGCGTCGAAAGCTGCGGCCGCGACCCTTGTACCGTGGCACGCGCCCTGGCCCGCAGCAAACCCCACTTGAAGATCAATGTGATCGACATTCTCGGCACCGGCGCGGGTAACTGCCTGGCGCAGCTGACTGGCGGCAAGGTCTTCACGGCCAATAACGTCAACGAGTTGTCCTCGATGACCACGCGCGCAGCTCAAGACGTCATGGTCCCCGAGCATTGCAAGCGTTGACGGGAGCTAGGGACAACGCTTCAGCAGAGCGTTCTCCTGTCCAGAACCCTGAACCTCAAGTGCACGGATGTGCCCTGTTTTTCCTGGATGGTCAGACTCGCTTCGCCGCCGAAGCTTTCCATGATCTGCTTGACCATGATGAACCCTATACCGAGCCTGCCGTGTCGGGTGGTGTAGAAAGACTTGTAGGCCATCATTTGCTGTTGTCGTGCAGAGCCACCCCCGGTGTCGCCAATGGTGAGGTTCAGCCACTGTTGGGCTTCATCCACGCTCGTCTGGATAGTCAGTTTTCCTGCTGTCGGCATCGCTTCTATGGCATTGGCAATGACGCTATTGAAAATCTGCGAAAGCAAAAGCGGATGACTGATTATCCAGGGCGAGGGCTCATTCTTGAACTCGACCTGGATTTTTGCATGACGCAGTTGCGCGCTGAAACTGTCGAGTGTCGCCTGTAGCATCGGCATCGGATCCACCCGTTCTGCCTCGCCGCGGATCGGGCCCAGGCACAGCAGTAATTCCTGCACCCAGCGCGACATCCGATCCACCTGGCCGACAATGTCTTCGATCTGCTTCTTTGCAGGCTGGCCTTCCATGTCTTTCGCCAACTCTGCGCTGGAACGGATGCAGGCCAGTGGATTCCGAAGGCTGTGGGCGACGGCGGTGGACATTTCACCCAAGCCAACGTAGGTCTTGTTGGCAACGACTTGCTCCTCTTGCGAGGCCAATTGAACCGAGGTTCGTCGAGCAATCCGGTAAATCGCGAAATAAAGCAGCAGGCCGCCCATCGTGGTCAGCCAGATTATCCAGTGCCCGCGATTGAGGCGTTCAATCAGGTCGAAGGGCTCCCGGTAAATTTCAACCACCGCCAGAATGTTGCCCTGGCCATCGGCGAGAGGGATGTAACTCTCGATGAAGAACTTTTTCGGCGGGTGCAGGAATTTCTGCTCGCTGCGGCCTGCATCAACCTTACTGTATCGAGTGGATATACGTTCTTTGGAGTTGAATGCCTCTTTCAGCTCGTCATTCAAGAATACTTGCCCAACCAACTTCGGGTTGGTGGACCAGATGACGGTTCCAAGGGGAGAGTAAATGGAGATCAGGAGCGAGTTTGGCAGACGCGATAGATAATCCACGAGCTCGGAGCTGACAGCCTGGCTGCTCTGCCTGGTTTCTTCTGACGTCCTCTCATGTTGAACGAATGGCCGGCCTTCCTCGATCTGCATGGCCGCCAGCCCGCGATGACGTATCTCGCCTTTTGCAATGGTCTGGATGAACTGCGCCGACATCAGGGCATCGCGTTCAAGACTTTCCGCGACCAGGAAGTTTGTCGAAAAAGAACCCAACCCAAACGCTATGACGCTGATGAGCAGGAAACTGGCGATCGAAAACCAGCGCAGGAGATTGAATTGTCGAGTGGGTGCAATCGCGTCAGCCGTTCTACGGTGAAAGCGTTTATGCAATACGTCGATTGCCGGCATAGGGCGTACTCCTGGGTATGCTGTGGAAGTTCCAGCAACTTCAACCACTCATCCAAGCCCTGCAGGAGCAGCACTATCCATGCCAATGATTTGTCCGGATGACATGCCCAACACCTGTGCAACGCCGCGCTTGGTGGTGCGCCTTGCAATCATTTCGCCAGAAAAAACACCAGGCACCAAGCGGGTTTCACAACCCATGTTTGGGGGGATTTCCCCTGCGTTTGGGATAGCGATTGCTCAGGAGGCGTTCACGCTCACGCCTGATCCATCGCCTCGGCCATCCCCTGATCCTCACCCAGAAAGCCACCACTCTGATGCTGCCAGAGCCGCGCGTAGGTGCCGTTTCTTTCCAGCAGTTGAGCGTGGGTGCCTTGTTCGATGATGCGTCCCTCATCCATGACAATCAGCCGATCCATGGCCGCAATTGTCGACAGTCGATGGGCGATGGCGATGACGGTCTTGCCCTGCATCATTTCATCGAGGCTTTCCTGGATGGCGACTTCGACTTCGGAGTCCAGGGCGCTGGTGGCCTCGTCGAGTAACAGGATCGGAGCGTTCTTGAGCATCACCCGGGCGATGGCGATGCGTTGGCGCTGGCCGCCCGAGAGCTTGATGCCACGCTCACCCACCAAGGTGTCATAGCCGCTATGGCCTTGCCGATCGCTCAATTGACTGATGAAACCGTCGGCCTGGGCATTGGCCGCGGCGCTGCGGATCTGCGCGTCGGTGGCGTCCGGGCGACCGTAGGCGATGTTGTCGCGAATGGAGCGGTGCAACAGGGATGTGTCCTGAGTGACCATGCCGATGGCGCTGCGCAGACTGTCCTGGGTCACCTGGGCGATGTTTTGCCCGTCGATGCGAATCTCGCCGCTGTCTACGTCATAGAAGCGCAGCAGCAGGTTGATCAGCGTCGATTTGCCTGCACCGGAACGACCCACCAGGCCGATCTTTTCGCCTGGGCGGATGTTCAGGCTCAAGCCGTCGAGCACCTGGCGTTCACCGTTGTAGTTGAAGCTCACCTTGTCAAAGGTTACCGCGCCGCCAGAGGGCACCAGCACGCTGGCGTTCGGCGCGTCCTGGACCTTGGGGCCCCGGGTCAGGGTGGCCATGCCATCCTGCACGGTGCCGATGTTTTCGAACAGCGAAGTCATTTGCCACATGATCCAATGCGACATGCCATTGATACGCAACGCCATGGCTGTGATGGCCGCCACGGCACCTGCACCGACCTCACCCTGGTGCCATAGCCACAGGGCATAGCCACCTGCTGCCATGATCAACGCCACCACCAACGCCTGGTTCACGATCTCGAACTGGCTGACCAGGCGCATCTGGCGAAAGCCGGTTTGCTTGAAATCCTCCATCGCCGCGCGCGCAAAATGCGCTTCACGATTGGAGTGGGAGAACAGTTTCACTGTGGTGATATTGGTGTAGGCGTCGGAAATACGCCCCGTCATTGACGATCGCGCATGGGCCTGTTCCTGCCCGACTTGCCCCAGGCGAGGCACGAAGTACAGCATGGCCAGCCCGAACAACGCGACCCAGGCAATAAAAGGCAGCATGAGTTTCAGGGCGAAGCCGCCGGCCAGTGCGATGATCGCAATGAAGTAAACGCCGATTCCGGGTGCGATTTCGATGAGGGTGAACAGGACTTCGCGCACGGCCAATGCCGTCTGCATCACCTTGGTCGTGACCCGGCCTGAGAATTCATCGGAAAAGAATGAGAGGCTTTGACGCAGCATCAGCCGATGGAAGTCCCAGCGCAGGCGTAGCGGCAGATTGATCGCCAATATCTGGTGCTGCACCATGGTGCGAAGGGCCACCAGCCCGATGCTGGTGAGCAATACAATCGCGATCCCCCACAGCACTCGACTTTCCTGCCCGTTCGCATCGCCACCGGCCTGCCATGTCGAGAGCAGGTCCACGACCTGCCCAAGAAAGGAAAACAGCCAGGCTTCGTAGATCGACACACTGGCACTGAGCAGCGCAAGCAAAAGGACATAACCGCGGGCGCCTCGCATGCAGGCCCACAGGAACCGCATCAGGCCGACAGGCGGTGGTGGAGCTTCGTCGGGGGGAAATGGGTCGAGCCTTTGTTCAAACACGCGAAGCATTGTGGTCTCCGAATTGGTCAGCGTGAGGGGATTCTGCCATTTAATGGTTGCTTTGCGGGTTTGCAGGTTGAGTAATATGGCTAGGGGCCATGCCTCTGCACTAATCAGTTACCATTGGTATAAGGGAATAGTTAGCGACTACTCGCAAGCGTTCCACATGGAAGGGAATCAATAAACATGGATGGTGTGCATTCTGTGCAGGTTATTGCCGTGACCGGCGCAAAGGGCGGCGTCGGCAAGACGACTGTCGCGGTGAATCTTTCGTTGGCGCTTGCGAAACTTGGAAGGCGAGTGGTATTGCTTGATGGCGATCTTGGCTTGGCCAATATCGATACGCTGTTGGGGCTTTCCCGTCAGTACACGCTTGCCGATTTGATTGAAGGTCGCTGTGAGCTGTCCGATGTGCTTGTGCACGGTCCGGGCGGGGTACGAATCGCCCCCGCGGCTTCAGGCATCCAGAGCATGGCTCATTTGTCTGCGGCCCAGCACGCAGGCCTGATCCAGGCCTTCAGTGAAATCGGGGACAGTCTCGATGTGCTGGTCATTGACACGGCTGCAGGCATCGGCGCGTCGGTGATCAGTCTCGTCCGGGCGGCCCACGAAGTCCTGTTGGTGGTCTGCGACGAACCGGCTTCGATCACCGATGCCTACGCACTGATCAAACTGCTCAATCGTGATTACGGCTTAGTCCGCTTCCGCGTGATGGTCAATATGGCGCGTAGCCCTCAGGAGGGTCGCGCCCTGTTCGCCAAACTGGCCAAGGTCACCGATCACTTCCTCGACGTTTCCCTGCGGTATGTGGGAATGGTGCCGTACGATGAATATGCGCGTAGGGCGGTGCGCAAGCAGCGAGCGGTCTACGAACAATTTCCGCACTCGAAGTGCGCCCAGGCATTTCAGGAAATCGCTTTGAAGGTTGACGCTTGGCCTTTACCGGATTCCCCTGGAGGGCATATGGAGTTCTTCGTCGAGCGACTTGTCGAACATTCGAGAAAGCCGTAAAGAGCCTCAAGAGAGGGAGATGAGAAAAGGGACAGATGTTTTTTTCCGGATTTATTTTTTCTGGAAAATAAATCCGTCCCGTTTTTGCGCTGCGTTTTCGCGCTGTCGCAGCCTTGTCGGGATTTTCAGGCTAGTAATGTAAGTCGTCTTCGTTATCTCGCAGGTGGCAGTACCACCCATACAGCGAAGCAACAAGGATGACAACGATCATAGCTATCAGGATGAAGATCAGATAACGCATCGTACTCGGCTGCCTTTTTGGTGCGAGTGTATGGTTGGGATGCGTCCTTGCTGGGGAGCGAATTTAAGCCACGTGGGCAAACTGCTGTCTGTAGGGCAATGCCCTATATGGCGGCTTGTTTTCCTTAGAAGGGGCTAGGGGGTTGCGGTGGGGGTGGCCATTAAACGGCCAGTACCTTTACTTCAAGGATTTTTCGTAAAGCACGGGGGCGCTGTAGAGGCAGCAGGGGTCGAATGTGCAGTTACACTCGAGAGGTGGCTTGGCTAGCAATCAGGGTGCTAGCGTAAGGAAAATTGGCAAGAGCGTCAAAATGACTCTAGAAGAACTTGCAATTGAAGAAGCTGCTATTGCGTTCGCGAAGGCTCAGCGTGCCTCAATCGCCCGAAAAATTGCCAACACCGACATCTTTATTCCTGAAAAATCGCCGATAACTGTTTTCATGGCCGGGTCACCAGGTGCGGGCAAGACCGAGGTCTCCAAAGCTATGGTGGAGGCTTTTGAAAGCGGGGACTTGGGCTTTGCAAGGCAGCGTGTGCTCCGTATCGATCCTGATGAATTTCGAAGCTTGCTTCCTGGGTACACTGGATGTAACTCATATTTGTTCCAGCGGGCAGTAACAAAGATTCTCGAAAAGGTTTTGGATCGTGCATTTGAAAAGCGTTTATCGTTCATTCTCGATGGGACGATGGCGAATATCGAGGTGGCAAAACGAAATATTGATAGGGTATTGAGGTATGGTGGCGTTGCACAAATCATGTATGTCTATCAGCGGCCGGAGTTGGCTTGGGATTTTGTAAAAGCTCGGGAGATAACCGAGGGGCGAAACATTCCAATGGATGAGTTCGTTCGCCAATACTTGGCTGTGCGTAGGAACATCGCCGAACTAAGACGCTGCTACGACGTAAATGTTTATGTTGATCTACTCATTAAAAATACTGATGGCTCAGACGAGTCATACGAGGAAGGCGTTTCGGCGGAGCAGATTGACGCTATGCTTCCTGAAACCTATGATCAGGTTGAGCTCATCAAGCTCCTAACCGAGGTCGACAGAAATGACTGCAGCTAAGACCGGAAAAACCAGTCCTATGGCTGAATTTTTCTGCAATGCGTCCCCAGAGACGAAACGGGGCGTGTTCAAAAATGTGATCCGCAAGGCCATTGCTTCTCAACGCGATGTTGTCGAGAAAGCAGAGGCCATCAAGAACGCACACAAAACTGAGAAGACTTCAGCTTACTCGGATCGTGAGACTGACGAAAAAGCTCAGCTCAGCAAAGTGTCGTAATGCTCTTATGCGTTCGAATCGCAGCAGGTTTCCCCGAAAATCCGATACCGGATCTCTGGCATCGGATTTTTTATGTTTGTTCAGTAGGATCTGCTCGAGATCGACGACCTTTTCAACTTCTGCAGCGCGACGCCAGACTGCACAAAACACACTCAAAGCGAAGCCGATTCCTGTGGTGAGCGTACCAGCGTAGGCAGTGCGCACCTTGGGCGGTGATGAGAGCTTCAGTTCTTGTGTCGTAAGCTCAGAAACGACAAAGCCCTGAATAATCAGGGCTTTGTCGTATCAAATATGGCGGAGGCGATGGGATTCGAACTCATGGACCTGTTACAGTCGACGGTTTTCAAGTCCGCTACAGAAGTCCCCTGAGTCCATAGCTTACAGCTTTTTTTCGTTCCAATACTTTTTTTTTGCAGCACCTCTGTAGACCGCATTCTACAAGGGCTGCTGTTTGAGTTTTATAACAGTTTTTTTGACTAATTTTGACGGCCTGGCAAGGGCGTAGACGCGACAGTAAACACATTCAGTTATGCCGCCCAAGGTAGCTCAAAGTGCAGACTCGCTTCTGACCGAAAGCTGTCTATCGTGAAGGGCCGAGTTCGACCCAAAGCTGCCGGTCAGCGAGGACAGAAATCGGCCAAGATGCAGACGATCAAAGGCTCCGTTCAAGCTGACGCGCCTTAAACGCAAGAAAACAAGCTAACGGAGCTGGGATATCGATGACTCTTGAGGTAGATTCGGCATCAGACAACAGCGCGTTGCTAAAAAAATACCACGGAGAGGCATCTATGGCTGGAAGCGAAATCGTAGTGATCATCCCTGAGGCACACGGGGAAATGATCCCTATCATCCAACGCTGCCTGATGTCCGTCAGGGAAGAACTGAGAGATGATCCCTATATAATTGAAGCGATAAAGGTTTTACAGGTCGGAGGTTACAGGAGTTCGATTGGATCCTTTTGGAATGCTGTTGTAGACGATTTACGTAATAAAATTATGTTCCGAAGCGTTAAGTTGTTTAATCAGTCAGTCGATGTTGGCAGAAAAATTGAGACCTATGAAGACTTCCAGAACTACGTTAATGATGATCAACTGATTGATGGTGCGTACAAAATTGGCGTTGTGGGATGGGAGGCTAGTAAGGTTCTGCGCCACGCAAAAGAAACTAGACATATATTTTCTGGGCACCCAAAAAGCAGTGATCCATCAATAATTAAAGTTCTATCCATGATGGATGACTGCATAAAATATGTTTTAAATGCAGAGTATCCTGCACAAATAATTGATGTGAATGATTATGTTTCGAATTTGTCGGAGGCTAATTTTGATCGCAATGTTGTCGCTATTGAAAGCGCGCTGGGTGATCTGCCAGAAGTTTACAAGAACGAATTGGCAAATAGGCTCTACACATCTTATATTCATCCGCAATCCACAAGCATCCTGAGGTCTAATATTGAATTTGTCGCTCCCATCCTATGGCGAGTTCTGCCAAAGAATATTCGTATTCAAGTTGCGAGAAGGGTTGACCAAGAACTACAAAAAGCGCAGGCAGATGTTACCCAAGCAGCATTTGCGTTTATTGGACATGTAAAAAGCCAAGGGTATCTCTCGGTTGTTGCCCGAAGATACCAAATTGCTCCTTTAGTAAATGCCCTCACAGAGGCATTTGACGATTTTCCACGTGAAAACGAAGCGGTTAAGAACCTAGTCCCTTATGCTAGTTTAGTGCCAGAAGATTTGCTTGCAGAGTATGTCGCCGGACTAACAAAAACATATGTGGGTCGAATGGGATCTAGCGCCCGTTGGAGCAGGACCGATTTTTTCGCAGACTCAGCTGCTATATATATTACTGATATGTTCAAATTATTCGATGATCACGCCGCTAGTTACTTTGTTGAAGCTATAAAGCAAAGTGACTTATTGAAGCGACGAATTCAGGCGCCCGCGAAGCTTAGAAGATTGAGGGTTCTAGCTAACATTGTTGCCGAGAAAATTTCAGGAACTTTTCAGGAGAGAGCTTTTATTGAGAGCTTATGCTCCGAAAATAAGGAAGACGAGTTTTTTGCACTGTTACGCTAGAACGCAATTTAAGAAAAGATGATCGCCGGAGGTTCGTCTGCTTAGTTTGCGATTCTTCGTATGCGGTCCAAGAAGCGCCGGCGTACGAAAGACTCCGCCTATTCACCCTGGTGGATTGAAGGAAGGGTGTTAGGTGGTCGCAGCCGTCAGCTACTCTTCGAAGTGCTATTTTTTGGCCATTCGCTGCACTAGGACTACAATGGTTTGGGTGTCATCGGTCGCGACGCGCTGCCCCTCGACCCATAGCTGCCAGTGCCTACCATCGCAAATGGTTCAATACTGAATATCCGTCGCTGCTTGGCAATCAAGGCTAAATCGGTAGGGTATCTTAGTCTCTGTGTCACCGATTGCTGTGCTTACGTTGAACGTAGCTCTCCAGAAAAATGATATCATTGCGAAATTAGTACATTTAGGTGAATAAATGCTTTCAGACCGCCTGCATTACATGTATGAGTTAACTCATGCGCTTGGGAGCTATGCAAACCAGGTTCAGTTGGCGGCTAAAGAGGGTTACACGGATCCTGCAAAAGCTGCTGAGGAAACACTAATTGAGATTGTGAATCTTGCATACAATTGCAACTTTATTAATC
This sequence comes from Pseudomonas sp. IT-P218, assembly GCF_949767605.1. NCBI lineage: Bacteria > Pseudomonadati > Pseudomonadota > Gammaproteobacteria > Pseudomonadales > Pseudomonadaceae > Pseudomonas > Pseudomonas sp. IT-P218. Next base: position 413,946 of record NZ_CATKQQ010000033.1, on the reverse strand, counting down.
TTAACGCTAGCAAAATAAATCATCCAGGTATTGATTGGCTTGAAGCGCGCTATGGGACAGGGCTTCAAGTAACCGTCACTGATGAATCATCAAAAATAAATGACAGCATCACTAAGGTTACGCGCCATGACGTAAAAACATCTAACGCGATATGGTTTTTAATTATAACCACAAGCAGGCATGGAAGTTCCGGAAAACATGGAAAGTACTCTACCAGCACTATCACCATGAATGATATTGTACGCCAAATATCTGCTTTGCCGGATGAAGAATTTGGCAAGGCAGTTAAACTGGTGAAGACGAAGCTTTCTCGTTATCTAAACGGCAGCGCAGTAGACTTCTTGTCCCCTAAACAACCCAGGCTTCTATCTACCTCTCCTACAGCGTTCATTGATTTTCATGAGCTTTGGTTAAGATTAGATTCAAGAGATGATGTGCAAGCAGCCGTCATAAGTCAACTTAACTCTTTTCTTGAAAGTTACTGCTTTCTTCCTGCACCTGTTAGGGCAATAGTAAAAAAAATTATTGAATTCTCGTCCGCGCCTAAAAATATACGCGAGCCATTAAGAGTCGATCTGACTGAGTTTTTTTACCGCTTGAATGAAAAAGAAAAAAGTGAGCTTCCAGATATTATTGAAATTTTAGAGAAAAATTCACACGGACGCTTACAGTGCAGCAATTCTAGATTTGAAGATGACGGTGTCACTATAATTTCTGATCACCATATCGAGCTTGATTGGACAGTATGTGAGCCGGATATGAATATTTACGCTGCACTGAAAAGTTTCTATCTAAGTGCTTTTGATTTGTCGAGGCTGAGTGCTGCATTCGAAGCATGCCATTTTCGCGAGTTATAAGTAATCAGTCAGCCCATGATCAAAAATCCAAAAGACGTGTCTGCCAGAAATTCATCCTGGAGAGTATGACGATTTTTCTTTTTCGATTAGTTACAAACATTATATATTACACTCGAGAACACTCGACTTGAACTATAAGCAGCCGTGAATTTTATGTGATCTGCAACTAACACACCATGGTGCTCAAAATCAGTACCTCTGCGTTTGGTTCCGATGAGCGGCTGCTTCTGGCCGTTTTCCGCCTTATGAGATGGACAGCTTTTGGCCGATTGCTCTCAGTCGCCAAGGGCTGCAAACGACCCAAAGCGGTTGTTACCTTCAGTTTTTTATTGAAGAATTGACTTCTTGTCGCTGTCGTAAATTAAGCGAAAAAGAAGACTCCTTCCCTCGGCGCACCTTTGATGGGTGTGTCGAGGGAGGTTGGGTTTAGACAATCTGTCGGCCAACAATCTTCATGAAAGCCGGCCAAGATTTGTATCTCTGTGTGCCAGAAGAAACATAGTCAAAAGCGATTTTAGCCACTGATATTTTACCTGAGAGGCTCGTCATAGATTTACTGCGTAGCGTAATAGCCGAGCTTTTTGACTGATGAGCAATGTAATTTCGCAAAAAGCGCATCTCATCCAGCGGCCACGGTGTCACACCAAGATACCCTGAAATAGTGGGTAGGTTTGATAACTGTAAGCGTGTTGCTGCATCGATAGCTTTATTAGAGTGGCTCCATTCAGGCTCGCGGCCACCATTATTACCTTTAAAAGTAGAAAGTAGCGTGTAAAGAGCTTGCTCTCTTGTTTTAGGTGGGTTTGGCAAGGTAGAGAATACCCGCCCACTGCTACCTTGGTGTTGCCCTGTAGCGCTATCTAAAATTAGTCTTCTGATGAAATGCTCCCATTCTATCTGAAGCTGCATGAGGTATTTGTCGAGTGCTAAGGTTTCGTATTTTGTCAAAACTCCCTTGGCGGATAGTTCGTCAATCTCTCGTTCAATGAGAGAGAGCCTTTGCTCCAATCGAAGATAATGACGATTAAGCATCATGGTTGCTGATGGCTTTTACTAGGATTTGGAATCTCGGCTTTCTTGAAGATATGCGATGTGTAGTGCTTTTGCTTGCGCTAACAAAATCAGAATAGCGGCCATCCTCACCTTCATCATTGTGTTCTGATTCGAACTCTTGTGATATCTCGGCTAACGTTTCTATGGCGTCTTCCCAGTTTACGCCCTCGGCTTTAAAGTCCTCGACTCCTTCCGTTATCCGACTGTCTGAGAAGCCGTACATAAGGTATGCAACCGCTGCAAATAAGACGAGGAAGTTTGGGGCGTCAAAGAAGGTGGTTTCCCAGAAATCATCCACTAAGTTGTCAATGATTTCCTCCAGGACAGCATCGATCTTCTCTCTGATAGGCAAGAAGAATTCTTCTGGCTCGGTCTTTCTACTTTTATAGTATTTAGTGATTGTAGGCTCGCCACCATCACCAAATCCGATATCAAAAATCATAAAAAATTCGGCCATTAGTGAAACGTTTTTCATTCTCACACTATCTCTAACGGATACAACTCCCAGCTCATTCCACAAGTATTTCCAGTCCCGTGATGCGTCATAAATCGCCCACTTGATAGGCTCAATGTATTCTGCATGTCTAAGCTCTGCAGGTGTTACCTTTACGCTATAGGAGTTAAGCCTCGCAAAGATCTCCAGCACCATCGAGTTGTCGGCGTTTATAAGCTGGACGCATGGTATTTTGTAGGATAGAAAGACTTCTTGGTCTTCAATATCTAAATCGGAATATGTTTTTCCTTTGAATTTTGGTGATTTAGAGGTCAGCTTTAGCTTTCCAGCTGCGAATTCAAGTATAGCTCTGAGTCGTTGTTGACCATCAACCACCTCACGACTCATTGTTTGGGTTGATGCATCGATTTTTGTTCTAAAAAATACTTGTGGCATTGGCAGATCGTTCAAGATCGTGTCAATCAAAAAGACTTTCGCGCTAGGGGTCCAGACAGATCCTCGCTGAAAGTCGGGTGATAAATTTAACTGCTTTTTGGTGTTCCACTCAATGAAGTCAGAGACTGTGTAGGTCTGGGGGGTGCTAGACATATTTTCGCCCGTAATGTGGATGCATGCAGATAATTTTGAGAAAAATTCATTATGTAGCAGATTTCCACCTTTCGCTACAAGAGGGAAATGCTTAGCAGCTAGGTTTCTTCGAAAGCGACCTCGCTTGAGTAAGACTGAGGGCCTTTGGAGATTATGGCACGGTCGTCTGGGCTCAACTCCGCTGCTAGGGATGAATTCATCTCCGCACCGGCTTGATTACATCGTAGGATTATCCGCGGCTCAAAACAGTTAATCATACGGCTTGAGCTAGTGAGATTCATTGCTTATCAGCTCCGTCCGAACTGCAGAGGTTGAAGGACTACTACTGCCCGGTCTGTTGAAAAAGTCGACTCAGCCAAATAGGCAATGCACTGAGTTGTGTAAACGTTATTTTTGTACGCTGCTACGTAAAGTCTAGCACTGACCCTTCTGCGCCTAGTGTGGATTTCAATATCAGGCGCATTCTTCTCTGACCCGAAAACGGACGCTGGTATTTCATCAATATCCGCCGATGACTGTTCGTCACGATGGACCGGTTTCACCGCAGGCTGTATGAAAACTTAAGATTGACGATCGCGCTGCATCGTGAACTCTGAAGGTGTTTGGCTGCTCAGTATATCCAAAATTTACGTAGATGCGCGATTCTACGTTGTTTTTATACCAATCAAGTGCTGTAGGAGTCATAAGGCCTGGAGTTGAAGTGATAAATAGTGTCTTTTTAATAATTGGGAGCTTGCGAGTCATTCAGTTGATTTCACTGGCGCGCAATTATTTAGCGCGAAGCTTGTCTTTGTAGTGATAATAAACAGGAAGAATGACGTCGTACAGCTCAAACAAACTATTTTCTATGCCGTCTAGATACTTGCCCAGCTCTTCTTTTTTAGTATTCAGGTAAGCGTGAGTGATCTCGCTTAGGATATTTGAGTCTATAAATTGTTTGCCTCCTGCTTGTTTGGATAACTGATCTGCGTCGATAATCAGTGTTAGATAATTAAGTTGTTCTTCCGTGTAGCGATCATGGTGTATTACCGTATTTCTGATAAACCTATAGTCGCTGCAGGCCTTGTTAATAGCCTTAAGTTTTCTTTCTAAACCAAATTTAATGGCGTTCTCATTTGTTGTTAGTAGGTTGTGATTTATTGATTCATTGCTAATTCCAAGGTCAAGGATTCTATTGGTAAATATTAAAACTCGATCATAAATTGATTGAACTCTAATGATGCTGTTTTCTACTAGCATTTCTATATAGGCGCTTTTTGAATGATCTTCACCAGTGATAGAGTCCAAATAGCTGGCATCTAACAATGCCACGGATAGCCTGGCCTTATCCATCGAGGATCGTATGGAGCTAAGCGACTTGCTACACGCAATAATATATACAGCAAGCTCATTACCTGCATCCAGCTCAATGATTCCATTATTTGCCTTCGCTGTTGATAATGGGCTTTCCTTGTCCAAAATTATTGATGCTTCAATTTTATGCATGCATTCAACCTAAGGTTTAATTGTAAGTAAAGTATCTTGGTGCATTTGAGAATGTCATTTGGGTAAGTTATATAGCGTACTGCGATCCACGGACTGCTATGGAATAGAGAGTGAGGTAAGTCGTGGATTAATATGCTATTTCTGCTTTTCTCTAAGCTGATGGTGATAAGGCATGAGCAAGTCTAGCCTCAGTGAGAGCCAGTCACAAATCGCTCCTCCAGCGCGCTATCACGATTGACTGCTGCTGGCCGAAAGCAATCATTGCGTCGACGTACTGAACCCGGCCTGACTCCGATGCCATGAGCATCGCCAGCGTCATTTTGATGCACTCAGCGTTTCGTAACGTGCTCCCGCTATTTTGACGGCTTCGCAATGGCGCCGACACGACGGTATACGCGCTCTGTGATGTCTCCTTTGGTATGACCCAAAAGCAGACTTGCTTCGCCGACGTCTGTGATTTCCGATGCGGCTTTTGGCCTTATGTCCCGAAACTGAAAGCTGCTGATTCGTGCAGCTATCAGAGTGTCGCCCATTTCGATCGCTTCGCTTTTAGCCTTTTCCCGCGCTTTATCCCAGCGATCGCGGAGCATTTTTGCAGTCATGCGCTTTCCGCGCGCACTCACAATTAGGTAACTCGAAAGGTGCTGAGCGTTTCGCTCTCCGATTTTCGCGATCAGCGTGCCTAGACTGTTGGCCGAACCGTTTGCGGTCATTTGGATACGCAGCTTTTTGTGAGTCTTGTTCTGCTGCACCATCAAATACCCCCCTTCAATATCGTCCTTGCGCATGATCAGGACATCTGCCGGTCTCTGCCCGGTCAGGTATGCAAGATCCATCGCGTCTTTCAATTCCTGCGCGGCTTTCTTGTAAACAGCATCCCAAACCACATCATTCGCGTAGAAGTCCCGCGGCGTCTCCTTGTTTTTGCGGACGCCCTGACAGGGATTTTCTTTGGTTGTTAGGCCCCACTCACGCGCCATATTGAATACGTGTGAAAGAGTCGCTATCTCACGGTTGGCCCGGACCTTTGCTGTTCGGGCGTCCCGGTAGCCAGCGATCGTGGATGGTGTGATGGAGTCGATGGGTGCGCTGTCGAAGAGCTGGCGCAGTTGCTTGATCTCGGCAACATTGTCGCGCTGCGTACGGGGTGCTTTCTTCGGGACAATGTCGCGCATGTAACGGTCGAAAATCCCCTTCATTGTGCGCAAATCCAGCGGCTTCTCTTTGGCTTCAAGTTCGGCCCACTTGAGCCTGGCCTGGTCGAGATCCTTGCCGAGTGGAATCGCCTTTCCTGTGGAGTCGAGGTAGTAATAAGCTACCCAGTTTTTCCCGCTCTTTCGTGGCCGCGTCCATTGATACATCCGAGGCGGCAAATGGCGGGTTGCGGCTTTGCGGGGGCGCATATCAGTTCACTCGCGAGAAGTCAGGCGTCCATTCGGGCGCGGCTGGCAATGGGGTGGGGGTAATATTGGTTGGTGTGATCACGCCGAGCTTCATCCGGGCGTACATCCTTCCTACTAATGGACGCTTGCCACGACTTTCGACGTAGAGCCACTGGCGATCATCGAGCCAGCGACGTTGGTACGCCCTGGCTTTGTAGCCGGTGATTTGCGCCAGCTCTTCGTCCGAAAGGATTTCAGCTTCCATAATGGTTCTCCCTAGCGCGCCGCTCGATGCCTTCGGCCTGGCGTTGCTTGCTACATCTTTGGTGGTTGCCGTGTGTCCGCGATTTGTCACACTTGTCGCAGATGACGTTCAAGTCGAGAGGCGGCATTTGCCCGGTGCGTATTCGGGCCGTTCGGCGAAGTGCTGTCACGTGTTAGTTCCTCAATGGAGCCGCCGCTGGAGTTTCTGGTGAGGGGCTGCGGCGGCGTGTTGCAGGAGTGCTTAACTGAACCGGTTTTTCCGTAGTTGACTAATCCTGATGCCACTTCGGAAAGGCGTGATCGATCTGATTCGCGCAAACGCTTGCGTTGAGTTCGTCGATAAATTCGGCCGTGTCTGTAGGTTTCATGTGCTGTGCCTAATTGAGTGCGAGTTGTTTGCCCCTGGACGGTAGGGGCGTGCGGTAAATCAGGCGGCTGCCGTCAAGGCCTGGGTGTCGAGGTAGTCGGCAAGGTCGTGCAGGTAGACCACAGGCTTGGCCCGGGTGGAACCGTGCAGGCGCTTAACCGTGAGCTTGATTCGGCCTTTCTTTATCTCGGTCAGCAGGTGGCGATCGGTGCGGATATGCGAGAAGTAGTGCTCGCGAACTGCTGCCAGCGTCGGGCACGGTGTTGCGAACTGGCGGCGAAGCTGGTCGAGGGTGTTGTTCATGCCGCGTCCTCCCCGAACCCCTCCGATGGGGGCAGCAGTTTGAGGCGGATCAATTCGGCGAGGCCTTCTTTGCTTTTGCCCATAGCGGCCGCGCAGACGTTGCCGTATTGGTCAGCGACGACAGCACCGTAGGGGTATTCAGGCGATTTGGTTGGGGTAACGAAGGCGATTTGCCCCTCACCAATGACCGCATCGACGCAGCGGAATACCTCAGCCAGCTCGGCGCTGACTGGAGGCAGCGCCTCAAGTAGCTGTACGGCTTCGGCTGATGCGCCAATCAGCGTGGCACGGCTGATGACGGTAGGGTGGTTGAGGAACATCGGGACCAGCTTCAGTGCGCCGATGGCTTGGGTGATGGCGTTCTGGCTCATGCTGCGGCGTCCTTGTGCGTGATAGTGATATTCAATTTTTTGGCGATCCACTCGGCGCCTTCTTCCTTCACCATCACTACTGCGTAGTGCCGATATCGGTTGGTGTTTCCGATCTGGACGCTGCGCGAATCTGAGAATAGGTAGCCCCTGTCTCGGTGATGGCCGGCCAGGTTGCCGTCATTGGTCAGGATGCTTAGTTGTCGTAACCTGGTGCGGAAGACGCGGGGCTTGAGGCCGAGCACGGCGGCCGTTTGATCCAGAGTGCGGTTCACGGCGTTGTCCTCAGGCTGAGAGCAGTTTTCGAATGGTATTCAGCAGTGTTTCCGATTCGGCCAGCATCTGCTGCATTTGCGCTGCGCTACCGGGTTGCTCTTGTGGCGGCGTAGGCTCTCCCGACTCAATGCGACCGTTCGCGATGTCCTGGATGAAATCTCGGAGGTGCAGATGATTGGCGCGATCTGAACGCTTGAGGGTCAGTTCTCCGGTGTGGCCGCCGAAGTCCACGCTGATGACTGCGCTTTCGTCGGTGAGCTCCACTTCAAAGGTTGCATGGATGGTTTGCTCTGGTCGTTGAAGAGGGCATACGGCGGCACCACCGACCTGCAGAAGGTGGTGTAGGAGCTCTTGTTTTGCCAGTGGGATGAGATAGCTGTTCATGCCGCGTCACCCCCGAATGGCCTGGAGCTGATATCGACTGCGACATTGCCCAATGACTTGACGGCTTCGATGCGGCCTTTAGGGCTGGTGATTACCAGCAGCCCGGTCTTTCGCTCGATCGCTTCAACGGCGGCGGGGCTACTGCATGCGGATGGGTGCAGGTACACCGGGCAACAGGTGCTGCTGTGCTGTTTGGATTTCATGGCTCGTTCTCTTGGTGAGAGGTAGATACGAGTGCAAAATTAGCAACAGCTAAATAAACATGCAATAGCAGATGCTAATTAGTTTTCAATTAGCAAAAAAAAACCCGCACTTGGCGGGTTCTTCGATGCGTGAGGTCCTACAGCAGCACGGAATACCAGAAGACCTTACCGATCACGATGATCTCGTTTTTGATGAGGTCAATCGCGCTGTACTCTTCATCTGGATGTTCTTCACGATTGTAGCTGCGCATTCTCAAGCCCCCGCCAGGTAAGCGGTATAGCGTCTTAACCCTTAGCTGACCACCGTGATTTAGCGCGTACATTTTTCCATCTGTGATGGTTGTACAGCCCTGATCAACACCGACGGTGCTGCCGTGTGGCAGTACAGGCTCCATGCTGTTGCCGTTAACTGTTACGCATACGGCTTCGTTTGCCTGAACGTTTTGCCGCCGAAGCGTCATCTTTCCGAATCGAAGTTTTTGCTTGTGGGACTGGTGAACCGCAGTCCGGCCGCTTCCCGCGGACAATTCAACTTCCTTAAGGAACGGCACGTAAACCTCGTCATCATCCAAGGGGGTATCGTCGTCCCAGACGTCGATTGGGCCGAGGTAATAGGCATTGCTGTCGACTGACTGCTCAGATGGTGGCGGCGTTCCGGTTGCGGAGGCGCGCATCGAGACAGATGGCGTGGTGAGGGTTCCCTCAGCAAGACCGATTTTCGCTTCAAGGTTCGCCGCCGCCTTTTCGCCCAACGATCTATGCCCATTGAGTAGCTGGGAAAGGTACGAGGCGTCCAGGTTGTAATGCTCGGCGAACTCTTTCTGGGTTCTTTCCCCCATCAAGTCGCGCAAAACTTGAATTCGCATTTTCTTTATATCCATTTGCCAATCATCGCCTTCCGTTAGCAAACAGTAAATTACGGTTTGCTATTGCTGAATGCATTAGCAATTGCTAATCTCGGCGCTCAGAAGGAGGTGTGTATGACCTTGCACGAGTATTTGAAAAGTCTTGATAAGGCGTCGCTGGATGCATTTGCGGGCCGATGCGGTACGTCAGTAGGCCAATTGAAGCAGGTCGCTTACGGCAATCGCAGGGCCAGCGCCGCTTTGGCGGTAGGCATCGAGCGAGAGTCTGCGGGTTCAGTCACCTGCGAACAGCTTCGTGCAGATATCGACTGGGCTTATTTGCGCGGCTCCAAAGGAGCTTAAAAGGTGCCGAGCTGGGGCCTCTCACCAAAGATCCCCCAGCTCAGCTACGACGACACACAGCACATGCACATCGGTCGTGGTCTTAGGATAGGGTCTGCCCTGGTCTATGGCTACACCGTAAATAGGGGATTTACGGTTATGAGTCGCACAGATCTTTTGCCGGACGCTGGTCCGGTCCTTCCATTGCGTCAGGCGATCTATCGCGCTGGTCGTGATTACAAAGGCGGAATCACCGCCCTTGCCTTTGACATGGTGTTGGACAACGACACCCTTCAAAAGAAACTCAAGCTCGATGAAGAGCGCCGTTGGCTGAACCCTGATGAGCTTGAAGAGTTGATCAGGCTTACTGGCGATTCGCGCTTACTTGATGCGCTGATGCGCCCGGCCGGCGCCGTCTGGTATCGCCCGGTGCCAGTACCAGCAACGCGGGATGCCCTGAAGGCCGTCGGTAAGTTGCTCGGCGAAACCGGTGAGTTCGTGGCTGCCATGCACGATGGTGCTGCCGACAATGTATGGGAGCTTCACGAAGTTCTCGATCTTGAAAAGCAGGGCATGGATGTGATTCGCGAAGTTCTCGGCATCATGGCGGGCGCTCGTCAGGCAATGGAGGATCGTGTCCATGGCTGACGAAATCGATCGCGCCAACGATCAGGCGCAGTACTTGCTCGACGTTGCGCTTCAGCGCCGTCGCCTTGCACCATCAAACCGCGTCAGTGCGCAGTTCTGTGTGGATTGCGACGAAGCCATCCCGTTACTTCGACAGCAGACGATTGCAGGTTGCCAAACCTGTGTCGACTGCCAGGGGTTGCGGGAGGTTCGGCGATGAGTGAGCCGGCAAAAGGAATAGCCATCGCCACATGGGCAAAACGCTACATCGATACTTTCAACTTGGCCTTGGTATCCATTGAACCAGGTGAAAAAACCCCGAAAGGCATGGGGTGGAACAAACCGGGCGGTTACATCACTGATGCCGTCACCGCTGAAGCATTCTGGCAACGAAACCCTAATCACAACCTCGGCGTCGTACTCGGGCCGAGCCGTGTCTGTTCGCTGGACGTCGACGACGTTCAGTGGACGCGGCACGTGTTGTATGAGCTGCTGGGTGTCGATCTGGATGCCATGGCGTTGGTGTATCCGACTATTGTTGGTAACCCAGCTCGCTTCCGGATTGTGTTCAAAGTGCCGGAAGGCATTGAGCTAACCCGGCACTCTCTTTCCTGGCCGAATGAAAAAGACCCTGACGGTTCGATTCACAAAGGCCTGATGGATAAAGCCAAGGCTGCGAAAGAGCAGGGCGATGGGGTCGGGGAGGCTGCAGCGCGCGCGGAGGCTGAAGAGTACAAGCGCTTCACGGTGTTCGAGCTTCGCGCCGGCCTGGTACAGGACGTATTCCCGCCTTCGATTCATCCAGGTACCGGTAAGCCTTACACCTGGAGAACCCCACCGAACGCTAACGACGGCCTGCCGACGCTGTCTGTCGATCTGCTGAACATCTGGCAAGGCTGGGAGTTTTTCAAACGTGATGCCGAGGCAGCCTGCCCGTGGGCCATCAAGCCAACCACGGCGCCGGCGAAAGTCATTAAGCGTTCATCGCCTGCGGTGGGTAAGCAGCCATCGGTAATCGACGAGTTCAACCGCTGCCACGACATAGAGGAACTGCTGCGTACTCACGGCTATATCAAGAGGGGTAGCAAGTGGCTTTACCCGCAGAGCAGCACCGGCCTACCAGGTGTGACAATCGCTGACGGCAAGGTCTATTCACACCACGGTGCCGATCCGCTCGCGAATGGGCATCAGAACGACGCCTTCGAGGTGTTCTGTTTGCTCGAGCACAGCGGCGATCAGTCGAAAGCGGTGAAGGACGCTGCGCGTATGTTGGGTATGCATCGTTCATCGCGGCCTGATCCGCAGGATCTTCCCCCGACCCCATCCGGTGATGTGAGCGAGCCGAGCTGTGCGAACGACGCCATCGGCGAGGCTGCTCCGGCTCCTAACGGGGGGGCGGGGGAGGCACTGACGCTAGACCATTTACTTCGTCGTTTTGCGCTGGTCGAGGGCACCACGCAAGTGTGGGACTGCGACCAGTCGCGGGTGATGAAGAAGGCCGCATTCGAAGCGCGTGTGGGAAAGCCGCTCGCCAAGGCGTGGCTGGACGACATGGGCAAACGGTTGATTGCTGATGAACACGTCCGCGACATCGAACAAGCGCGACGTATGGCGGGTAAGAAGGGCGGCGCGCTCGGTATGCCGCCGACTGATCGGTATGTGTACATCGATGGCACCAAGGATGTTTGGGATCGGGAAAAGAAGCGGCGTATTGCCGAGGGCGCCGTGAAGATGGCGCTGGGTGACACTTATCCGCTGTGGCTCAACAGCAGTGAGCGGCGCACCGTGGATGTCGAACACATTGTGTTTGATCCGACCATGAGCAAGGACCCTGCGGTGTACATCAATACCTTTGATGGCCTGCCGCTGGAACCTGTCAGGGATGATGAAGCCTGCGCCAATCTGCGTTGGCTGATTTCGTTTTTGTGCAACCACGATGAAGCAGCGGCCCAATGGCTTGTCCGCTGGTTGGCGTACCCGTTGCAGCACCTGGGCGCCAAGATGGACACCGCGGTACTGATGCACTCGATCATGGAAGGCTCAGGCAAAAGCCTGCTGTTCGCCGATGCACTGGGCATGCTGTATGGACAGTACGCGGCCACGGTCGGCCAGACGCAGTTGGAGAGCAACTTCAACGCCTGGCAAAGCCGCAAGTTGTGGTCGGTGTTTGAAGAGGTTGTGAGCCGTGACCAGCGGTACAACCAAGTGGGCAAGATCAAGCACCTGATCACTGGCAAAACGGTGCGAATGGAATCGAAGTTCATCAACGGTTGGGAGGAAGCCAACCATATGAACGCGGTATTCCTGAGCAACGAAATTTTGCCGTGGCCGATCAGTGACAGTGACCGGCGGATGCTGGTGATGTGGCCTATGGAAACCTTGCCGGTCGAACGGCAAAAGGCGATCGGACGAGAGCTGGAGCAGGGTGGAGTCGCGGCGCTGTACGGCTGGTTGTTGTCGGTCGACCTGGGCGACTTCAACCAGCGGACACGACCACCGTCGACGGATGCCCGTGAGCGTCTGGTGGCATTGAGTCGCGCCGGATGGCAGACGTTTTTGCATCTGTGGAAGTACAGCGAGTTGGGCCAGGGGCTTTGGGGGCCGTGTCTGTCGACCGACCTCTATTCGCTGTTCCTCGAATGGTGTCAGCGCAATAAAGAGCACGTGATGAGTCAGACGAAGTTTTCACTGTTCATCAGTTCTGAGGTCGATAAGACGCGGGCGATTCCCTGGACCGATGGCAGCAACCGGCGTTTTGGCGCGTTCTTCTTTCCCGTCGATCAGGCCGCTTCCCCGCCCCCATCACTGAAGGCGGCCGAGCTGGGCAAGCAGGTCGAAAACTGGCGTGCCAAGGCGAAGCTTGCGGGCTGGCATGTGGACAGCTGGGACCACATTAAGGCGGCTGCCGCATGACTACATCTAAAAGTGTGTTGGGTGTGTCGGGTGTGTGTTGGGTTGATTTCAGATACCCCACACAGATTGAAGCCTTATGTTTCAAAGGTTTGCGGGCTTTGTGTCGAGTGTGTTGGGTTTCGCTACGCGTGCGCGCATGCGTGACGTTAGATGTTTGTTTTCCGATGGCAGATTATTTTCTTCATGCGAGGACGGAAATACCCAACAAACCCAACACACTAAACACAACTCGATTAAAGCTATTGATTTTAAAGAGTTTTGTTTGTGTTGGGTTCGTGTCGGGTTCGGTGTTTTTTGTGTCGGGTTCGTTTTTCGGGGGAGTAGGGCGATGATCCAGGCAATGGAAGTACTGCTGAAGCACTGGGGCGAGCAACTTCGGCTCAACGGCGAAAGCGGCGGCATGGGCAGTCCGATGGCAACGATCATGGAGTGGGGTGGCTGCGCACCACGCGGCACGCCCGGATCCCGAGTTATCCTCGGCGCTGGAGCGGGGCCTGATGCAGTTGCACAGGAGATCGCCGCTGCCCTGTCTGAGATCGGGCGTCAGGGTGAGCAGGGTAATCGGTTGATGCACTTGGCGAGCCTGCGTTACGGCGATGATCCGGCGCCGACTTGGCTGATGCAGTTGCATCTGCTGGGGATGGAGTCGAGAGCGAAACAGACTTACTACGACCAGGTACACCGTCTGCATGAGCGGCTGCTGGAAGTGCTGGCCGAGCGTGCTGACGCCCGTAAGTGGCTTACCGCTGGTCGGGGCGTTTTGCCTCAAAGTCTCCTCAAAGTTGCGTCAAAGTTGCGTCGAGTCGGATAACCGAAAATGACCCCTTTTCGGTTCCGTACTCAGGGGGTAAAAAGTCACCACGATATGAAATTTGCGCCTTGGCGCTGACCTCGCACGTGCTGTGCAGCTTCACCCGGCCCTCCCAGCGCCGGTCAACCAACCCCGCTTCGGCGGGGTTTTTTATTCCTTTGCCGAGGAGGCAACGCATGTCGACTGAACAGGAGGTGCAGCAGTCGCTGGCCGATCTTCCTACCTGGCTACTGATTCTTGTGGCGCTCGCGGGTTTAACAGGTGAGATGTGGCGCGCTGATGCGGCAGGGATGGCGGTACCGGTGCTGGTCAAGCGAGTGCTGTTGCGCTTCGGTGCTTCGGCTGTGTTTGGTCTGGCGACGGTAATGCTCGCGACGGCGCTGGGATGCAGCTTGATGACTGCCGCTGCGATAGGCAGCGTTGTGGCTTGTCTCGGCGCCGATGTGGCCAGCGGGTTGTACGCTCGGTGGTTGGCAAAGCGGGCAGGGATCTGCGAGGCGCCGCCGACCGGTGGCGGGCAGGCATGAAATCGCCGGGGACCCTGGGGATATTCGTGGGGTACGGGGTCGGAAACCCGCGGGAAAGTGTTAGCGGACAGTTCACCAGCTTAGTGAACTGAGGTGAACAGGTGAACCCCCCGAATTCATTAGGTGAACAGGACATTCCATCATGACGGTGATCAGCAAAACGGAGTTTGCCGCACGGCGTGGCTGGGCCAAATCGTATGTTTCCAAGTTGGCCAGTCAAGATCGGTTAGTGCTGACTGAGGATGGCAAGGTAGAGCTGGAAGCCACCGAAGCATTGCTGGCCGAGTTTGCCGATCCAAGCAAAGCTGCCGTTGCCGACCGCCACGAACGGCTTCGTCTGCAGCGGGAAGTGCAAATCGCCGCCGAAGAACCTGCGGTGCCGCAAGTCGGGCAGACTGTGGACTTTCAGAAGTCCCGCGCGCTGCGCGAGCACTATCTGGCCCTGCAAGAGCAAGCCAACTTTCACAAACAGCAAGGAACGCTGGTGGAGCGCGTCGCGGTGGAAACCGGTGCCTATAACGCGGGCCGCCTGCTGCGCGACCAACTGCTGGGCATGCCTCCGCAACTCGCACCGGAACTCGCCGTCATGACCGACCCCTGGCAGATCGAAAAGCATTTGACCGCGGCTATCCGTCGCTCGCTTGAGGACGCAGAGCGTTTGTCCTCGGCGGATCTTGAACACGCCCTGACCACGAGTTAAACCAATGCCCACGGAAATCCCCGACGGTGCAGAGGTGTACCGGGAGGCATATTTCCGTGGTCTGCATCCAGACCCGGACGTCTGGATCGATGAGTGGGCCGACGAGTACATGCGTATCCCGCGTGACACTGGCGCGGCCGAGCCCGGCCAGTACCGCACCTCTCGTACACCCTATGCTCGCGAGCCGATGCGCTGCTTATCGCCGGCTCACCCCTGCAAACGCGTGGTCACCATGGTGGCCTCGCAGCTGATGAAAACGCAGATTGCGTTGAACTGGATCGGCGGCCTGATCCACATGGCGCCATCCAATATCCTGACGCTGTTGCCGAGTCTGGGCTTGGCAAAGCGGGTGTCTTCGCGGATCGGTAAGACTATCAAAGCCACACCGGTGTTGCGCGAACGTGTGGCCTCCAGTCGCTCGCGGGACTCGCGCAACACCATGGACACTAAGGAGTTTGAGGGTGGTTCGTTGTACGTGACCACCGCCGGCTCTGCGGCCAACCTGGCGGAGCTCTCAGCGCGCTACGTTTACGGCGATGAGATAGACCGTTGGGAAGTGGACATCGGCGAAGAGGGCGATCCCATTGAGCTCGCGGAAACGCGCGGAAGTACCTTCGGCCGCAACGCCAAGTTTTACTTCTCCAGCTCACCAACGATCAAAGGCGCCTCGCGGATCGCCGATCTATTCGAGGGCAGCGACCAGCGTCACTACTACGTGCCATGCCCGACCTGTGGCCACATGCAGACCCTGGAATGGGAACGCCTGCATTACTCACAGGATTACAGCGTGGTGCATTACCAGTGCGCCGGGACTGACTGCGACGTGCTGATCGATGAGTACCACAAGGGCGAAATGCTCGCCCAGGGCGAATGGCGGGCACATGCCGAAGGCGATGGTGAGACGGTGGGCTTCCACCTCAATGCGCTGTATTCGCCGCTGGGCTGGATGGACTGGAAGTCACTGGCCAAGCAGTTTGAAAAAGCCAAGAAAGCCCAGGGAAAGGGCGACCTTGAGCCCATGCAAGTGTTCTACAACACCCGCCTGGCGAGGGTCTGGGACAGCGCACAAGAGCAAACCAAAGCCGATGTGCTGAGACAACGCGCTCGATTGGAAAGCTACGGTCTGGGTTCGATGCCGGCTGGCGTGTTGATGCTCACCGGCGCCGTAGACGTTCAGGCCAATCGCCTGGAGTTCATGGTGATGGGCTGGGGCATAGGGATGGAGCGTTGGATTGTCGACTTCCAGGTGGTGCCGGGTGATCCCGCAGACGAACGCACCTGGGCTGCGTTGGATGAATTGCTTAAGGCCAAGTATCGCCATCCGTGCGGTGTGGGTCTGGGCATTCTCGCCACAGGCGTCGACTCCGGTGGTCACCACACCGATGAGGTCTACCAGTTCTGCCGTGTTCGTCGCTGGCGAAACGTGTTCGCCATCAAGGGCGCGAGCAAGCCGGGTAGACCGGTGATCGCTCAGCGGCCTTCGATGGTCGACGTGACCTGGAAAGGCCAGACCGAACGCAACGGTGCCGAACTGTGGTTTGTCGGTACCGACACGGCGAAGGACTGGATCTACAACCGCTACCCGTTCGAATCGGGGCCGGGTGCATTGCACTTTGCCAATGACCTGCCGGATGACTTCTTCGACCAGTGCGTTGCGGAGCGCAAGGTCGCGCGCTACGTGCGCGGCCACAAGCGCATCGAGTGGGTCAAGGGCAAGGCCGAGCGCAACGAAGCACTCGACCTGATGGTGTACTGCCTGGCCATGGCACATTACTTGGGCCTCAACCGTTACAAAGAACACGACTGGGAGCGGGTGCGTCAGTCCCTGGCGCAGTCGGGTCTGTTCGACGAAGCCTTGGGCATCAAACCGATTCAAGGCGAACGCGTCAGCACTACCGGTCAAACAGCTTCGGCTGCTGCACCGCAATCGACACGACAACTCGCCGCTCCGGTTGTGCCCTCGCGACCCGCAACACCCCCTCAACGCCGCAGCTCCAGCAGCGGTTACCTGAAGAGACGCTGATATGTCATTTACCCAGAAGCACCTCGACGCAGTTGAGGCGGCGATCGCTCGCGGTGAAAAAACCGTGCGCTATGCGGACCGTACCGTGGAGTACCGCACGGTTGATGAATTGCTCAAGGCTCGAGAAGAGATCCGCACGTCGTTGGTCAATGCCGCCGGGCCGCGTTCGCGCGTGATCCGACTGAGCCATGGAGGCAAAGGACTCTAATGGCCCGCCACTATCCGACGCTTACTCGTAACGGATTCGTGTTGCCGTCGAACATCAAGGCCAGTTACGAAGGCGCCGGGGAGGGCCGTCGATCTGCTGGCTGGGATGCACCCGACAACGGGATCAACAGCATCAACACCCCGGCACTGCGTAATCTACGGTCGCGTTCCCGGGCCGCGGTTCGCAATGACCCGTATGCCTTCAACGTGATCGACAAGCGCGTCAGTAACTTGATCGGTACCGGCATCACGCCGAGACCGAAAACCGACGACGAAGTCCTGCGTAAATTGCTGCAGGAGCTATGGGACGACTGGGTTGATGAGTCGGACGCTGATGAACGCACCGATTTCTACGGCCAGCAGGCGTTGGCGGCTCGAACGGTTGAGACCTCGGGCGAATGTTTTGTTCGACTGCGACCTCGGGGGCTGGATGAGGGTCTCGCGGTGCCGTTGCAGCTCCAGATTCTGGCGCCGGAGTTCGTGCCGCATGACAAGTTCGAAACCACCAAAAGCGGCAACGTTATCCGCGCCGGGATCGAGTTCACTCCAGGTGGCAAGCGGGTGGCGTATTGGATGTATCTGGCGCATCCGCGTGATGCGTCGTCGCTGAACGCCGGTTACAACCAGCTGGTGCGGGTGCCGGCCTCGCAGGTGTTGCACATCTTTGAACCGGTCGAGCCGGGCCAGCTGCGGGGCGTGCCTCGATTGTCACCGGTGCTCAAGCGCCTGCGCAGTCTCGACAATTACGACGACGCGGTGTTGTTTCGCCAGGAAGTGGCCAACCTGTTTGCCGGTTTCATCAGCCGGCCGGCACCGGATTCAGGACCCACCCCAAGGGATCCGGTCACCGGCCAACCCTTGAGCCTCGATCACGACGGCTTCACGCCGATGGTAGCGCTGGAGCCCGGCACCATGCAGGAGCTGGGACCCGGTGAAGAAGTCGAGTTTTCCAAGCCGCCGGATGCCGGCAACAACTATCCGGACTTCATGCGACAGCAACTGATGGCAGCCGCAGCGGGTACCGGGACGCCTTACGAGATCTTGACTGGCGACATGCGCGAGATTAACGACCGTGCATTACGCGTGGTGCTCAACGAATTTCGGCGGCGGCTGGAGCAGCTGCAATTTGGTGTTTACGTACACCAGCTGTGCCGCCCAGTGCGCGCGGCCTGGATGGACATGGCGGTGCTGTCGGGGGCCTTGGTGCTGGCTGACTACGCACAACGGCGCCGCGAATACCTGCGTACCCGTTGGGTGCCACAAGGCTGGGCCTACATTCAGCCAGTGCAGGACGTCCAGGCCCGGAGGATGGAAGTCCAGGCCGGGTTCGGTTCGCGCAGTGAAATGTGTTTGCGCACCGGCTACGACGCCGAAACGGTTGACGCGGAGAACGCGGCCGATCTGGCCCGGGCCACTAAGCTGGGCCTCAATTACAACACTCTCGACGCCGTCGTTACCAACGACGACAAGGAGCAACCATGAGCAAAAAAGCGCGACCGCGCATTTACAACCGGGCAGGTAAGCGCGTGCAGGTGCAGGACAAAACCTGGTATGCGCTGCAAGCCAGCGGTGAAGCCTCCGAGCGCGTGATCGAGGTCTTCGTTTATGGCGAGATCGGCACCTGGGGCATTACCGCCAATCAGTTCGTGCAGGATCTGCGCGCTATGGACGACGGTACCTCGCCGGTGATCGCAGCCTTCAACAGTATCGGCGGTGACCTGTTCGACGGCTTGGCCATGCACAACGCGCTGTCGCGATTGGGCGAGCGTTGCACGGGGCGGATCGATGCGTTGGCGGCCAGTGCGGCCAGCGTGGCGGTGTGTGGCGCGCATCGGGTGGTGATCGCTTCCAATGCCATGTTGATGATTCACAACCCATGGACCTATGCCGCAGGTGATGCCGAAGACTTCCGCAAGGTGGCTGACGTGCTCGACCAGACCATGGAAGCGATCATCGCAGCGTACAAGGCAAAAGCGCCGGACATTGATGAGGTCGAGCTGCGGCGGTTGGTCGCCGCTGAAACCTGGCTCACCGCCAATGAAGCGGTGGCCCTGGGGTTGGCCGACGAAGTCGGAGACGGCGTCAAGGTCAAGGCCTGCCTCGGCCAGGGCGCGGTGCTGCAGCGTTACCAGCACGCGCCGGCCGAGTTATTGGCCCAACTCGATACTCCCGAGGAACCGGATCTGGACATTGAGCCTGAAGACACGCCGCCGACGCCGCCCGTGGTCGACTCGACCAAGCTCGCGCTGATGATCACCCAGCGTTGCGCTGAGGCGGGGATCAGCAACCTGGTTGCGCCGCTACTCAGTTCGACCAAGCTTGAAAGCGAGGAAATCGTAAAGGCGGGTTTAACCCGCGCCGAGGCCGTGAATGACCTCTGCGTTGCGGCGCGATTGCCTGAATTCAGCGCCGAGTACGTCGCGGCCGGCTTGGATGCGGCGGCGGTTCGGGCGCGCTTGTTCGACAAAATCGTCAGCAGCGGCAAAGGCTTCGAGATTGATAACAGCCTGCCGCTGGACGACGACGAGCCGCTGCAGCCCCAAGCCAAACAACCCAATTCTGGTTCGATCTGGGCGGCGCGCAAAGCTGCTCACGGTGGTAAACCCAACACTGCTCGAGGAGCGCATTCATGAGTCACATCCAACGCGAACCGGTTCACGCCGGTGAGTTCCTACTGTCCGAAGGTGCCGGGCAAATTTCCCGCGAGGTGATCAACGTCGCCGCCGGTCCTGCGCTGATGCCTGGACAGGTGCTCGGTCTGGTCACGGCGACGGGTTTTTTTGCTCCGTACGACCCGGAGGCCGAAAACGGCAGCGAACACGCCGCCTGCATTCTGTTCGGGCCTTTGGGTGAGTCTGATGTCACTCGCCGTGCGCGGGCCGTCGTGCGTTTGGCTGAGGTGAGTGAAGCCCATCTGACCGGGCTTGATCCCGCCGCTGAGCAAGCCTTGGCCGAGCGATTGATCATCGTTCGATAGACGATCTGAAACTTCCCCAACCCCGCTCCGAGCGGGGTTTACTTTTTCTGGAGTACCTTCATGGCTGATATCGCCATTTTTGAAGAGCAGGCGTTCTCTGTTTCTTCCCTGACCCATGCCATCAATGAGCAGGCCTATCTGCCCGGACGCATCAGCAGTCTCGGCCTGTTCCAAGAGGAGGGCATCACTACGCTGACCGTCCAGATCGAAAAGGACGGCGACACCTTGGCGCTGGTACCGGCCGGTGAACGCGGCACATCGGGTTTGGTGGTCGGTGCCAGCAAGCGCGACTTGATCCCGTTTAACACCGTGCACCTGCCGGAGCGCTTCACCATTCGCGCTGATGAGGTTCAAGGCATCCGTGCGTTCGGTGAGCAAACGGAGCTGCAGGCAGTGCAGGACGTAGTCAATGCGCGGCTGGCCAAGGCTCGCCGTCAGCTGGATGCCACCCATGAATTCCAACGAGCCGGCGCCCTCAACGGTCTGATTCTGGATGCCG
The DNA here is from genome assembly GCF_949767605.1 of Pseudomonas sp. IT-P218. NCBI lineage: Bacteria > Pseudomonadati > Pseudomonadota > Gammaproteobacteria > Pseudomonadales > Pseudomonadaceae > Pseudomonas > Pseudomonas sp. IT-P218. The sequence continues at coordinate 393,491 of NZ_CATKQQ010000033.1, read as the reverse complement.
ATGGTCAGCGTGTGCTGCTCAATATCTATGATCGCTTTGGCGTCCAGCGCCAAGAGCTGTCGATGGGTCTGAACGCCGCCGACACCGAGGTGCGGGTCAAGTGCGGTGACGCGCTGGATATGCAGGAGGATGCGCTGGGCAGCACCACCAGCTCGGGCTCCCGTGCGTTCTGTGGCAAGACGTTTTGGAACAAGCTGGTGGCGCATAAATCGGTCAAAGAAACCTACCTGAACAGCGTCCAGGCAGCCGCGCTACGCGGTGATGCACGCGATAGCTTCGAATTTGGCGGGATCGTTTGGGAGCGTTACCGCGGCAAGGTCGGTGGCGTGGCTTATGTCCCGGATGATGAAGCGCGCCTGGCGCCGGAAGGGGTACCGGATCTGTTTATCTCCGCGTTCGCTCCCGCCGACTACATGGAGACGGTGAATACCCTGGGTATTCCGTACTACAGCCGAATTGAGACGCTGCCGTTTGGCAAGGGCGTGGCGGGCGAAGCCCAATCCAACCCCTTGCACCTGTGCACGCGTCCGCGCGCGCTGATTCGCCTGAAGCTCTGACCATGAGCTTTCGGGACCTGGTCGATGACATCGACAGCACCGTGTTCGACACCCTGGCTGACACTGGTTACATCGAAGGTCGCCAGGTCCTGGGCATGTTTTCTGCCCCTTGGCTTCAGCCGCAGATGGGGCGGCTGAACACCGGCCTGCGGGAGCCGCGCTTCGTCATTCGTGTGGCCGATGCCGACGGTGTGGACAAGGCGCAGACGGTGCGTATCGATTTGCCGGCGCTGGACGGCGGCGGCGTTTATACCCTGGTCAATGTCGAGCCCGGCGGGGATGGCTTGGTGGCATTGATATTGAGGATGCAGGCATGAGTGTTGGGAGTTACTACAAGACATCCGCCAACAGCTCGATGATCACGCTGCAGCCTTCCGCCTCCGATCTTCAGGCCTTCCAGGAGTTTGCCGCTCGGGTGCCGAAGGCAGCAGCAAATGCCCAGCGGCGCGCGATCAACAAGACCCTGGGTTGGTTGCGCACTCAGATCGCGCGTACGGTCGGGAAACAGGAACGCATCGCGGTCGCGGCGGTACGGCAACGGCTGCGCAGCTACCCGGTCAAGGGAGATACCGGACAGGGCAAGCTCTGGTTCGGTATCAACCCGATCGAAGCCAGCCGCATCGGTCGACCTCGGCAGAGCAAGGCGGGCGTGTCGGTGGCCGGTCGCCGGTACCGGGGTGCGTTCTTCAAACGGGTTTACGGCAGTCACGCTGATATCTGGATACGCACCGGCAGCAAGCAATTTTCTGCCGATGATTACCCAGACACTCACGCGTCCACTGGCGGTGGCCACCGCTCGGGATGGATCTCGGAAAACGACAACCGATTCCCATTGGCGAAAGCCAAGGTTTCGCTCGAAGACGTTCGTCCGCATTTCGAGTCCTGGACCCGGCGTGCGAATGAGCGACTGCTGGTGGTACTCAAGCAAGAGCTGAATTTTGAACTGCAGAAATCTTTGAAGGGGAGCTCGCGTGTCTGATCAGCCATTCAGCCTGGATCAACTCTACAGTTCGATCGAGCAACATCTGCGCGAGGCATTGCCTGCTGTGCAGTACGTTGCGACTTGTCCGGATATCCGGGATCGGGTGGCTCTGCCGGCCGTGTTCCTTGAGCTGGCCGAGTTGGAACCGGGTCGAGACATCGGTACCGGCGAGACGACGCTGGTAGCCAAGTTCGAGGCGCGAGTGATCGTGGCGCCCGAGCAGGCCCATCATCAGCAGAAGGCCGCGCACTTGGCTGCGCAAATTGCGGTGCTGCTGCGTATGCAAAATTGGGGCTTGGCGGTAGAGCCTGCCGAGTTCATTCAAGCCTCGCAAGACTGGACCAAACCCGAACTGGATGGTTACACCGTCTGGGTCGTGGAATGGACGCAGCAGATCTACCTCGGCGAGATCGAATGGCCCTGGGAGGATGAGCCGCCCGGCTCGCTGCTGTTCGGCATTCACCCGGGCGCAGTTGAGCCTGACGCGCCGCTGGTGGCGCCGGAGGCCCCATGAGTTACGCCGGCGCCGAGCATGACCGCATGCTGGCCGGGCTGGTCAAGCCGTGCTACGTGGTCGCCCTGGACCTGGCAGCGGTGCCGCCGGTATGCCGGGTCTCGGACGGCGAATGGACCAGCGCCTGGGTGCGCTGGCACAGCCTCGCCGCCGGCAAGGCGCGGCACTGGCGCGTGCCCAGCATGAACGAGCAGGGCGCGCTGATCAGTACAAGCGGTGACGTGTCACAAGGCACCTTTGTGCCGGGGCTGTACGGCAACGCGGGACCGGCGCCGGACACCCGCGACCATGTCGAGCGTTGGCTGTTCGACGATGGTGGCTCGCTGACGTACGACTGGCAGGCCAAGCGTTACAGCATTGTCCTGCCGTCGGGCACCGTCGCGATCCAGGTCGCCGGCTCGGACCTGACCGTGACGGATAACGCCGTGGTGGTGAAGTCGGGGCATATCACCTTGGACGGTCCTTCGTTTCTTAAAGGGGATGTGCAGATCGAGGGTGACGTCCTGATCAATGGCGCGTTACGCGTAACGGCCGACATTCACGGCGGCGGATCGATCATCGACACCACCGGCAACACGCCGAATCACCAGCACTAAACGCAACCCTTTAACCAGCCCGCCGCGTGCGGGCTTTTTGTTACCTGGAGAAAGCTGTGGCCAATCCCACTCCCCCCAAGGCCGAGGCGGAAAGCCCGCGACCGATCACCTACCAGGACAGCGCTTTCACGTCGCGGACCCTGATCATGAACAGTGGCCGACAGCATGCGGTAGCCGTCGGCCAGGTCACGGTCAGCAGTGCCGACGCCGAGGCGCTGGCGTTCCTCGACAGCGACCCGGTTTTCCAGCGCTTGCCGGAGTAAACCCATGATCGGAATGGACCGCCAAACGGGGCAGCCGATATCGGGCATCGAGCACTTGCGCCAGTCCATTGCCGACATCCTCGGCACGCCGCTGGGCTCGCGGGTGATGCGGCCCGAGTACGGCAGCAAGGTGCGCCGCTTCGTCGACCTGCCGGTTAACGCCGGTTGGAAAAGCGCCGTGCAGGCCGAGGCCGCCCGCGCTCTGGGGCGCTGGGAAACACGCCTGACACTGGAAAGCATCCAGGTGATCGCGGTGCTGGATGGAAAAGTGCGCTTTCGCTTGCGCGGCACCTTCAACGATTTGCAGATTGAGACTGAGGTGGACGCATGAGCACTCTGGACCTGGCCAGCCTGCCGGCGCCGACCGTGATTGAGGTGCTGAGCTTTGAAGAGTATTACCAGCAGGCGCTGAACGAGTTTCGCGCGCTGATGGGTGCCAACTGGAACGCCGCCCTGGAGTCGGACCCGGTGGTCAAGCTGTTGGAGCGGGCGGCTTATGAAAAGCTGATGACCCGGGCCCGGATCAATGACGCAGCCAAGGCGCAATTGGTGGCCTATGCGCGCAAATCCGACCTCGACCACCTGGCGGCCAACTACAACGTCAAGCGCCTGACCGTGATCGAGGCCGACCCCACGGCCGTGCCGCCGATCGAGGCGCAGTACGAGGAAGACGATTCGCTGATGGAGCGGGTGTTGCTGGCCTTCGAAGGCATGGCCGTGGCGGGGCCGAGCGGCGCCTATGAGTTTCACGCGCTGTCGGCCGATGGCCGGGTGGCCGACGCCAAGGCCAGCAGCCCGAGCCCGGCCACGGTGCTGGTGAGCATCCTTAACCGGCTCAATGGGGGCGTCGCCACCGAAGACCTGTTGAACAATATCCGCCTCGCGCTGAGCGACGAGACCATCCGCCCGGTCGGCGATCGGGTGATTGTGCAGTCGGCCGAGCTGATCAATTACGAAATTGAGGCGGTGCTGTACCTGTACCCGGGCCCGGAAAACGAACTGAGTCTGATCGAGGCCAACGCCTCAATGAAACGCTACGTCAACACCCAGCGCCGTTTGGGCCGCGACATTCGGCGCTCGGCGATCCATGCCGCGCTGCATGTGTCGCGGGTGCAGCGGGTCGAGTTGATCAAGCCGGCGGCGGATGTGGTGATCGCCGATCACCAGGCGGCCAACTGCATCCGCTCGCTGGTGACGATCGGGGGCACCGATGAATGATGCCAGCCTGTTGCCGTCCAACCGCACGCCGCTGGAGCAGGCCCTGGCGCAAGTGGGCCTGGAAAACCCGGGGCTGGCGGACGTGCTGCGCGACACCAAGTCGCCGGAAAATTGCTCGGCCAACATGCTGCCCTGGCTGGCCATTGAGCGCAGCGTGGACCGCTGGGACCCGGAATGGTCGGAGGACATCAAGCGCAAGGCGGTGCGTGCGTCGTTCGAGATTCACAAGCGCAAGGGCACGATCGCGGCGTTGCGCCAGGTGGTCGAGCCGTTCGCCGACATCATCGAAATTGCCGAGTGGTGGCAGCTGGAGCCGATGGGGCCGCCGGGCACCTTTAGCCTCGGCCTGGCGTTGCTCGATACCGGCCTGAGCGATCGCGGCATTGCCGAGCTGGAACGGATGATCACCGACACCAAGCCGGTCAGCCGGCACCTGGTGGGCCTGAGTATTACCTATAGCCCGAACGGGTTGTTTCACCTGGGCGCGGCCGTGTTCTCGGGCGATGAGGCCGAAATCCTGTCGCCGGAGCTGATGGCAGGGGACTTCCTCGACCTTGAATTGATCATGCTGGCCAACGACCTGAACTATTTCAGCAACCACCTATTACCCGGACTGATGAGGGTTACATGAGCGAACTTTCAGACCGCCAGCGCGCCGCCATCGAATTGCTGGAGGCGGCGGCGCAAGTGGCACACGACATCGTGCACAAGCCGGCCAGCGAGGTCGTCGACACCGAGTCGGGACCGGCTCCGACCTTTCAGGCGCTGTCGGGGATGATCACCAACCTGGTGGGCGGGCTGTTGCTGCCGCGCCGCGTGGCGATCGCGTCGGCGGGCACGGCGCGGGCCTTGGATGTGAATTATATCGCTGGGGTGTCGTTCTTTGACGTGACCCTGGATCAGCCGCACTGCGCGCTGACGTTTCTCAACACGGCGGTGCCGGCCGGTTATACCTGGTCGTTTACCGTGCGCCTGGTGCAAGGCACCGGGGCCAACCAGGTGACGTTCCCGGCCGGCATTCAATGGTCGGGCAACCGGCCACCGTTGCTGTCGTATGAAACCGGCGCGGCCGACCTGGTGACGTTCACCTGGGATGGTGCGCATTGGCTCGGGCTTTATGAGGGGGGCTGGTTCAATGTTTCAAGTCCCGCTTAACAGTCGACGTGCGACCAGTCAGAAAGCCACGCTGGCCAATGCCTTGAGCATGATCGAGGGACACCACCGCTTTCTGCAACGCAACACCGGCGACACCCTCGACGCCACGGTGCAGCACTACGTGCAGAACACTCAGGGCGTGCTGGCGAACAACCGGCATTTCATCGCGCATTCGCAAATGGAGTACCAGCCCAACGGCGACGGCACAACCGAGGGTCAGGCATTGCAGATCCTCGGCTATGCGCATGCCTACCTGGCGACGCGGGACCCGCGTTACCTGGAGGCGGCCGTGTGGTATTGGGAAGCCTACGAGGCGTATTTTTACGTGGGCCAGCCGATCCCGGAGACGCCGCAGCGGCGGATTGCCAACTGGATTGTCAATTCCAAGGAGCCGGTGCTGGCCAACTGGCCGATCAACGCCGCCGAGCCCACGCACAGCGGCTTCAAGGGCGTGGAATTCACTTTCAGCAACGGCGCGCTGGCGATTCCGCACGGCGCGCCGCACTGGGGCGAGTACCTGGACAAGGCCACGTTTGCCTTTGACGGGGCGCTGGCATGGGATGCGATCAACGCAACCGTCAAGGGCGTGAAGGCGGACGGCTCGACCGATTGGGATCAGGGCGGCGTGCAATATGACGTCGACTGGATCATTGCCTGGACCGGGCAAAAGATTAACTGGGATGGCGACGTGTTGTCGGAGGGCCATCCGCTCGCCGAGCGCGGCCAGGTCCAGCTGAAAAACACCGGCCTCAACGGCGTGCACAAGTTCAACTATGCGACCCGGCAGCCGGTCGAGCACGGCGGCTACCTGATCCCGCGTAACGCGGTGCAACACAATCGGCCGCTGCATGTGCCGCTGCTGGGCAGCGTCAATCAGATGGGCAACGCGGCGGACGGTGAAGAGTGGTACATGGACGCCTGTTACCTGCTGTGGCGGATCACCAGCGAAAGTCGCTACAAGAAAGCCATGGACGCGTGCCGCTTTACCGCGCACGAGTACACGCAAATCGACTCGACCGACCGCTTCTTTCGGCAGAGCACGACGGCGGGCACGCCGTTTACCGATGGTATTTCCTATGAGTTCACCTACCCGGAAACGGTCACGCCGGTGCTGGGTCGCGACTCGCTGGGGTACATCACGATGCAGACCGAGGCGGCCGCCCAGGTGTCGATCGAGCAGCAATCGGTGTGGTTTCGCATTACCCCGAATTCACTGGTGCGCACCTGTTACGGCGGCGTTGACATCAACAACGGTCCGCTGACGGCCAAGGTGGAATTGACCATTTCCCAGGACAAGGCCGAAGGCAGTGGCATCAAGTACGGCTGTGCGCTGCCCAAGTCGGTGTCCAGCGTCGAGCTGGTGACGCACGACATACCGCTGTCGCAGTTCAACCGCCTGACCAAGGACGACGGCAGCGAGTACATCATGGCCGACCTGCGTGCCGTGTCGAGTTCGGACGATATCGTCTCGGTGGAGAGTTACGAACCGGAGATTTTTGAAGGGCGCGCCGGCACGGTGGTGAAGTCGTTTTTCCCGGATGATTCGGGATGGTATGAAATCGGGCATTACCTGCTGGCCAGCGCAAAGGCGCCGATGCAGAGCATCACCTATCGGGCGGACGGCTATTTCAATCTGCGCTTTGCCGATGACAACAAATGGCGCTGGTGGTGGATGTTGCCGCCGACCGGGGGCAAGTTTGTCACCCTGCCGATCCTGCCAGGGGCTGGCAAGTTGTCGAGTTATCAGCCGGACAAGAACGGCCGACCCAACCCTTCGGCACCGGCGTTCTCGCAAATCGCCGGGTTTAGCATTCTGATGGACGATTCAGATACGAACCTGACGTTTGAATATTACTGCGTCAACGACCTGCCGCCGGCCTTCGCCGAGGAAGACGGTTACACGCTGCAGTATCGGTTGACGGTCAGCGGCCAGGCGAAGTTTCGGGCGCTGGTGGGTGATTGCACGATCCGCGATTACCGCAACGATTCCTTGGCCTATTGCCCCGGGGTGATCCCGTTTTCCAACATCTACTCGGAGGGCGCCGACCAGATCGGCGCGTGGCACGGCATGCCCTACCCGGGCTATCAGTACCCGTTTATCTACTGCATCGATCCGCTGGACCAGTACGTCAACGAACTGAAGCACATGGTCGAGTTTCTGTACGACTCGCAGCAGTGGTATCAGCAGCGGTTCGGCCAGCTCGGCCCGGGCGCCTCGGCCTACGTGTGGAACCGCTGGGATAACTTCAAGTACGGCGACCCGGACACCTGGACCATGCACCACTGGGGCGACGGTACTGCCTGGAGCGGCTACCAGTCCCGGGCCTTTTTCGGCGCCTGTCGCGCCTGGTATGAGCTGGTGCAGCAGGGCAAGCCGGTGCCGCCCAAGCTGATCGCCTACGCGGAAAACTGGATCACCTGGTTGATTCAGTTTGTGAAGGCGCACGACGGGGTATTGCCCACGGATTTTCCCATGGCCAGCTTGCCGCAGCCGGTGCCGGACGACTTCACCGGGCACATGACCGGCCTGTGGCTGGCTGGGGCCTGCATGGCGGGTTTGGCGGGCTCTCAGGTGGCTGAGCTGGATGTGCTGATCGAGGCCTGTGTCAGCGAGCTGCAGCAGTACTACGTGATCACGCCCGTGCCGGGCCAGGCCATGAACGGCAGCTGGTCGCCGGCGGTGCGCCTGGGCACCGACAACGGCATGTTCTTCGGCTTTTGGGCCGGGGAAATCCTGCGCGGCCTGAGCCTTTACATTCAGTACCGCACCCACGGGGCCGGGGCGAACATCTACGGCGCGCCGCTTCCGGCGTAGCCATTCAAGGCCCGGCCGGTGAGGCGGGGCGCAGACTTCAACACAAGGCGCAGGTATGGCAGAGCAGGATATTATTTATATCGCGATGCTGACGGAGGTGGGCGCGGCACAGTTGGCCAAGTCCATTGCCAACGGGACACCGTGGAAAATTCCCAAGATGGCGGTCGGGGATGGCAACGGGGTCACGCCGCTACCGTCGAAATTGCAAAAGAAGCTCATCGGCGAAAAATACCGTTTCAATTTGAACCGGCTCACGGCGCAAAGCGAAAAATCGGCGATCGTCGCCGAGGGCATTCTGTTGCCCGAGATGGGCGGCTGGTGGGTGCGCGAGGTCGGCCTGTACGACGACGCCGGGCTACTGATCGCCGTGGCCAGCTACCCGGCCACCTACAAGCCGGTACGCGAGCAGGGCAGCGGCCGCACCCAAGTGATCCGCCTGGTGATTCAGGTCAGCAGCACGGCCACCGTGCAAATCATCAACGACCCGAACACGGTCACGGCGACCCTCGGCGTGGTCCAGGAGGCGATCGACCAGGGCGAGGCGGCCAGCGCTCGCAAGCTGAAGACGCTGCGCGCCATCGCGCTCACGGGCGACGCCACGGGGCAGGGCCAGTTCGACGGCTCGGCGCCGTTGAGCATCGCCCTGGCGCTGTCCAAGACCGGCGTCGCCGGGGGCACTTACACCAAAGTCACGGTCGACGACAAAGGCCGGGTGAAATCGGCGGGCAATCTGGCGGCGGCGGACATTCCGGCGCTCGATGCCAGCAAGATCACCAGCGGCACGCTGGACCGCAACACCACCGGCAACGCGGGCACGGCGACCAAGTTGCAGACCTCGCGCAAGATCAGTTACAGCGGCGACCTGGCGGGCAATGGCCTGTTTGATGGCTCGGGCAACGTCGATATCAACTTGACGCTGGGCAACAGCGGCGTGTCGGCCGGCAGTTACGGCAAGGTCCGGGTCAATGCCAAGGGCCTGGTGGTGGAAGGCATGGGCCTGACGGCGGCGGACATTCCGGCGCTCGATGCCAGCAAGATCACCAGCGGCACCCTGACCCGCAACACCACGGGCAATGCGGCCAGCGCGTCGCAGTGGCAGAGCGGGCGTTACCTGAGCTTTTCCGGCGCCGCCGTTGGCGGGGCCTGGCTCAGTGGCCTTTCGGACGTCAACGTGCCGCTGACGTTGGCCGGCTTTGATGCCAGCGCCATGGTCTCGGGTCAACTGCCGCTGTGGCGCGGCGGCACCGGCGGCTGGGACGCGGCATCGGCCCGGGCGAACATTGGCGCCGCGTCGCCGGCGTCGCTGTGGCACAGCGCCAATGGTTTCTGGTGGGATAAAAACACCGGGCTGTTTGTGCAATGGGGCGTGCGCGAACTCGGGGACATGCCCGGCGGGATGTGGAACGTGGCGTTTGGCTTCAACTGGGCCTTTGATACGGCACCTTTCATTGTCCTGCCGGTGATCACCCAACTGCCTGGCGGCCGGACGGCGGCCGCGACGGTCACCTGTGCAGTGAACGAAGGTGCAACGACCACCACCGGCTTCACCATGAGTTTCACTGAGCATGACAACAACGTGCAGAACTTCGGCGTGCGCTGGCTCGCCGTGGGCTACCGCTTGAGCCCGATGTAATTCAGGCAATACCCCGTTTCACGCAACCGCCAATTGGGCGGTTTTTTCGTTTCTTAGGAGAGCGTTTTATGAGTGGCTTCTTTCACGGTGTCACGACCAGCCTTGTCGAGTCCGGCGCCCGCATTATCAGCTTGCCGTCGTCGTCGATCATCGGCCTGGTCGACACCTTCACCCCGGGGCTGGGGCTGGTCGAGGACAACGTGCCCACCCTGCTGACCAGCCCGCGCGAGGCGGTGGCCGCGTTTGGCGCTAATTCGCCGATCACCAAGGCGGCGCTTACCATTTTTGACCAGGCGGCGGCGGTCATTGTCGCGGTCGGTGTGACGTCCTCGGGCGAGGCGGCGGCGCTGACCAGCGCGGTGATCGGCGGTGTCCAGGCGAACGGTAAGCGCACCGGCCTGCAAGCCCTGCTGGACGGTAAGAGCCTGTTCAACCTGCAACCGCGGCTAGTCGTGGCGCCCAAGCACAGCGCGACCGAAGCGGTGGCCATGGCCATGGGCGTGCTGGTGGGCAAGCTGGGCGCAATCGGCATCGTCGACGGCCCGGGCACGACCGACGAGGCGGCGATTGCCTACGCCACCGAGCTGAGCAACAAACGCCTGTTCCTGGTCGACCCGGGCATCAAGCGCTGGAACACCACCACCGACGCCGAAGAGATCCTGCCGGCCTCGGCCATGATGGCCGGGCTGTTCGCGCAGACCGACGCGCGTTATGGCTTCTGGTCGTCGCCGTCGAACAAGGAAATCGCCGGCATCACCGGCACCGGCCGCGCCGTGGAGTACTTGGACAACGACCCGTCGTGCCGGGCCAACATCCTCAACAACGCCAAGATCACCACCATCATTCGCGACGGCGGCTATCGGGCGTGGGGCAACCGCACCCTGTCCAGCGATGAAAAATGGTCGTTTGTCACCCGTGTGCGCACCGTCGACATGGTCATGGCGGCGATTCAGGCGGGCCACCGTTGGGCGGTCGACCTGGGCATCACCAAGACCTACATCAAGGAAGTGACCGAAGGCCTCAACGCCTTTATGCGCGACCTCAAGGCCCAGGGCGCGGTGATCAACTTCGAAGTGTTTGCCGACCCCGAGCGCAACACCGCGAGCCAGATCGAGCAGGGCAAGGTGGTCTGGTCGATTCGTTTCTCTGATGTGCCGCCGGCGGAAAACCCGATCTTTGAGGTCGAGGTAACCAACCAGTGGATGACCGAAGTTCTCGACGTAGCCTAAGGAGGCGCGCAAATGATTCCTGAAGTACTGCACAACACCAACATGTTTGTCGGTGGTATCAGCCTGCAAGGCGATGTGCCGAGCCTGAGCTTGCCCAAGCTCACGGTCAAGGTCGAGGACTACCGCGCCGGCGGCATGGATGCGCCGATCGACATGGACATGGGCCTGGAGAAACTGGACGCCAGTTTCACCACCAACGGCGTGCGCCGCGAGGTGCTGAAGCACTTCGGCGCCTTCGACCAAACCAGCTTTAACGCGTCGTTCCGGGGCGCGTTCAAGGGCCAGAAGGGCGCGACCAAGGCGGTGGTGGCCACCCTGCGTGGCGGCTTGCGTGAGGTCGATCCGGGGGAGTGGAAGGCGGGCGAAAAAGCCGAGTTCAAATACTCGGTGTCTGTGACCTATTACAAGCTGGAAATCGACGGCCGGGTGATTTTCGAAATCGACCCGGTCAACTGCGTGCGCGTCATTGATGGCGTGGATCAACTGGCCGCTGAGCGCGCCGCCCTGGGCATTTAAGGACTAAGACGATGACGACTACCAAGAAACTGCCAAGCTGGCTGGAGCTGACCGACGAGGGCGCAAACATCACCTTGCGCAAGGCTTCGGAGATCAACCAGGTGAAAGTCCAGCGCGTTAGCCTGCGCGCGCCCACGGTGGCCGATTTGCGCGCCGCCACCCTGCAAGCCGCTGGCGATGCGGAAAAGCGCGAGGTGATCCTGTTCGCCTCGTTGGCGGACGCCGGCACCAAGGACATGGAGGCGCTGACGATCGTGGACTACAACCGCATTCAGGCCGGCTATTTTCGCCTGGTCGAAGATGATGAGCCTTACCCCTACGACAATTAAGGCGGTGGCCAAGCGGCTGGCCCGGGAGACGCATTTCTCGGCCAGCGAAATCGAAGCCATGCGGTTCGACCGCATGCTTTGGTGGCTCACGGATTGAGCCTTTCCCTTCGTTTCGCGTAACAGGGCATTCCTATGGCAAACAAGATGGCGCTCGGCCTGGTGATCGGCGGCGCGGTCAGCTCGACCGTGGGCGCCGCATTCCGGGACGTGGAAAACCGCGTCAAGACGCTGAGTGACAAGGGCAAAAAAGCGCGGGTGCTGCAAAGCAGCATCGGCGAAACTATGCGCCTGCGCGATGAGTGGAAAAAGGCCCACGACGCGGGCGAAAAAGGCGCCGCCGCGCTACAGCGACGCCTGGAAAACAACCTAACAGTGTTGCGCAAGGAGGGCATCGAGGTCGGCCGCCTGGCGCGCGAATATGACCGCCTGGGCCGGGCTGGGCGCAGCGCGGAGTTGCAGGCCAAGGGGCACCACCAGATTGACCAGGGCAAGCAGGCGCTACGCAATGGCATTGCGCAGGCTACGGTCGGTGCCGGCCTGGTGGCGATCCCGACCAAGGTCAGCGCGGACTATCAGGCGATCATTCGGGACATTGCGATCAAGGCCGGGGTGGCCAGGACCGACCAGGAAGCGCAGGTGTCGCGCCGGGTGATTCAGACCTCGCAAGACGTCGGCATGGGTCGCAATGACGTGGCTGATGTGGTGAACCAGTTGGTCGGCGCCGGAATGGAGCTGCGCCAAGCGCTGGAGTTCGCCCCGGTGGCGGCCAAGTTTGTGATCGGTCAGGGCTCGACCGGGGTCGACACCGCTAAGATGATCTACGCGCTGCAAAGCAACGCCAAGATCACCGACCCCAAGCAGCTGGAAAAGGCCCTGGAGGCAGTCGCCTATCAAGGCCAGGCGGGTAGCTTCGAAGCCAGCGACATGGCGCGTTGGTTCCCGGAACTGCTGGCCGGTATGCAGAAACAAGGCATCACCGGCATGGATGCGGTGACGCAACTGGGCTCGATGCTCCAGGTGCAGATGAAGACCGCCGGCACCGCCGACGAGGCAGCCAACAACCTCAAGAACTGGATCGAAAAAATCGGTTCCGGGGATGTGGTCAAGTCATATGCAGACGCGGGGATTGATTACCAGAAGTCGCTCAATGACGGCATTCAAAATGGCATGTCGACGCTGGAGGCGAGTTTTGGCTTGGCCAAGCGGTATGTCGAAGCCACCGACCCGAAAAAGGCTCAGGCCATGGCCGAGGCGACGGCCAAGATCAACCAGGAGACCGACCCGGCCAAGGCCAAGGAAATGCTCGCCAACCTGGAGCAGATGCTGCGCACCGGCGACATTTTTGCGGACATGCAGGTCAAGTCGGCGCTGGCCGCCTACGTGCAGAACAAGGCCTTGTATGACCAGCTGAAAAAGGATGCGGGCAACGCCTCGGGCATCCTCGACAAGAACCTGGCAGAGCGTCGCGATACCTCGTCGCAAAAGTGGAGCGAGGCGCTGCAAGCGGGCAACGAGGCGTTGCGCAGTGTGGGTGACGCGATTCGCCCGGCCACCGATGCGCTGGCCAGCGGGTTGGCCTCGGCGGCCAAGGGCATTACAAGTATCAGCGATGCGTCGCCGACGCTGGTCATGGGCCTGACCGGCCTGGGCGCCAGTGCGCTGGCGGCCATGACGGTGCTGAAAACCATCAAGATCGGCCAGGGCCTGCTCAATTTAACTCGGGGGCGGTTGGGCGCGCGTGACGGCGGGGCCCCGGATGACGATGCGCCGGCGCCGCCAGCCGGCGCACGGCGTGATCCGGTGGAGACCGGCCGGACGGTGCTCGATGCCCTGGGCGGCGGCAAGCCTGGCGAAACGGCCGGCGCCGCGCACATTCAAAAGGTCTTTGTGGTCAACGCCGGCGACTTCGGCGGCCCGGGCGCGGGGGCCGGCAGTCGTCGTGCACCGCGTCGGTCGCGCCGGCCCGGGCCGCGACCGGCCCCTCGACCGGCACCGCCACCGCGACCGGTATCGCCACCGGTGGCCCCGTCGTCGCCCGCCGGGTTCGGCCTCAAGGATGTGGTCGGGACGGTGAGCAAGCTTGGCAAGCTGGGCAAGGCGCTCCCGGGCGAAACGGTGGTTGAGGCGGGTATCAAGGTCTTTGAGACGTACAACACGGCCAAGACCGACGACGAGAAGGGCGAAGGCTACGGCGCCGCCGCCGGCGGCCTGGCGGGAACCATGGCCGGTGCGGCCGCCGGCGCGGCGATCGGTTCGGTGGTGCCCATCCTCGGCACGGCGGTGGGCGGCATGGTCGGCGCCATACTGGGCGCGATGGGGGGCGAATCGCTGGGGGCGATGCTGGGCAAGTCGACGCTGGCCAAGTCGCTGTTTGGCAGTGAGTCGGCGCCGGGGGATGTCGTGCGCTCGATGACGGCCCCGGCGGGTCCGCCGCTACCGCCGTCGCCGCTGTTGCTCAAGCCGGAGATCCAGCCGGCCGCGATCGATCAGAAAATCACCTTTGCCCCGCATATGCCGATCACGATCGAGGGCGACGTAAAGGACCCGGCGGAGTTGACCCGCCAGCTGGACACGATGTTGCAGGACCGATTCCGCGACTTTTCGCGGGAGCTGGAAGACTCGGCCCGCCGAGCCAATGCTCGCCAACTGTACGACAGCCCGCACGTCGGGTAAGGAGGTGCCATGGCCTACATGGAGCAGATGCAAAACACCCTCGGTTATCTGGCGTCGGCCGGTGAGGCGGGGCGGCGCAACCTGGACGGCATGCTGGGCCCGGTCAACGGTGCGATCAGTGAAATCACTGGCGCCGCTTCGGAGCTGGAAAGCCTGCCGATCGTCGGGCCGATCGTCGGTGAGAAACTGCAACGGGTGATGCGCGGCATCAACACCGCCCAGGCCAATGTCGGCAAGGTGGTGGCGGTCTACAACCAGGCCACGCGCGCCGTGTCGCAGATCGATGAGCGCTTAGGCGTGCTGGGTGCGCAGGCGGCCCGGGCCAAAAGCGCGATCAACCAGATCGCCGGCAAGCTCAATCCGGCGTTGGCCGACATCTTGCCCACCAGCGTGTTTGCTCCTAACGAAACGCCGGCGGTGGAGGCGATCAAGGCCTTTCCGCACCTGCTGATTCTCCAACCGCACAAGACCACCGCGCAGCCGTATTACTTCAATCTGGACACGGCCGCCTTTGACGAGTTGCGCCGGCAAAGCGCGTTTCGCTGGGCCAGCCAGGAGCGGCTAACGCGGCGCCAGGCGCAACAGGCGGTCGGCATCGGCGATGAGAAAATGACCCTCAAGGGCGCGATCTTTCCCGGGCACAAGGGCGGGCTCAAGCAGCTGGACACCCTGCGCAGCATCGGCAACCAGTTGCTGCCGCTGGGGTTGACCACCGGTTATGGCCTGGTCCTGGGCGATTGGTGCCTGACCAACATCGAGGAAGAACAAAGCGCCCTGTTGCAGGGCGGTATCCCGCGCAAACAAGCCTTTACTCTGGAGTTTGTCCGCTATGGCGAGGACTTGCAGAACCTCTGACGGAGACGTGTTGTACACCCTCTGTCACAACTATTACGGCCACCTGGACGGCAGCGTCGAGGCGGTCCTTGCGGTCAATCCCGGGTTGTCGGTCGAGGTCCAGCCGTATCGCGGCGGGCTGCTGATCGCGCTGCCCGACCTGGCCCGGGCCAGCGATGACCAGGTGATCCAGTTGTGGTCTTAAGCGTTACGCGTAACGACCTGTTGAAATTCCCCCGAGCCCCGCCTTAATGCGGGGCTTTTTGTTGGAGTCGCCATGACCCCCCTGTTTCGTATCGTTGCCAACGGCAGCGACATCACCCGCCTGATCAACGACCGCCTGCTGTTGCTGCGCACCCTGGATAAACCTGGCATGGAGTCGGACGAATTCGAATTGCGCATTGATGACCGGGACAGCGCCGTGTCGCTGCCCGGGCGCGGGGCCAGCATCGAAATCTATTTGGGCTATGCCGAAACCAGCCTGGTGCGCCTGGGGCGTTACACGGTCGACGAGATCGAGCTGTCCGGCCCGCCGGATACCCTGGTGATCCGGGGCAAGGCCAGCGACATGCGCGGCAGTGGCAAGACCACGCGCAGCGGCAGTTGGGAAGGCGTCAGCCTGGCCGCGATCGTGGCCACCGTCGCCCGGCGCAACGGCTGGGAGCCGGCCTGTACCGTGGGCACGATCGTGCCCCGGGCTGACCAGCTCGGCGAATCGGATTTTAATTTCATCACCCGGCTGGCCAAGCAGCACGATTGCACCGCCAAGGTGGCGGACGGCAAGCTGTTGGTGATGCCGCGTCAGGGTGGCGTCACGGCCAGCGGCAAGGCCTTTGGCGTCGTGACCATCACCCGGGCCGACGTCAGCCGCTTTTCATTCCGCCTCGGCGATCGCTCGACCCACAAGGCGGTCAATGCGCAGTACCAGGACAAGACCACCGGCAAGCTGGCGGTGGTCAGTCTGAGCAACCCCGACGCGCCGGACGGCCTGCCGCCGGTGCATACCGATCGGCATATTCACCCGACCAAGACCGCCGCCGAGCAGGCCGTCAAGGCGCGCCTGGCCGCGTTCAACCGTTCGACCGCCGCTGTGCGCCTGGAAATGCCCGGGCGTACCGACCTCTTTGCCGAGCGGGTGATTAACGCATCGGGCTTCAAGGTCGGGCTCGATGGTGAGTACCTGGTCGATTCCCTGGAACAGGTATTCACCCAATCCGGCTGGTCGACCACGGTTGAATGCAACGGCGGCAAGCAGGGCAAGGCCAAGGCCAAGGGCAAGGGCAAGGGCAAGAAGCCCTCCACGCCGCTGAAAGTCGTTTCCCCGCAGTGATCCCCCTTTTTCTCTGGCCGCCTACGGGCGGTTTTTTTATGCCTGGAGTTCATGCAATGGCTTACCCCCCGCTTACCCAACAGCACCTGCTGGCCATCCTGCCCAACTGCCGGCCGGTGGTCGGTGCGTTCCTGCCGGCGCTCAATCGCGCCATGGCCCGCTTTGATATCAACACCCGGGCGCGCCAGGCGGCGTTTCTGGCGCAGATCGGCCATGAGTCGGCGCAGCTGACCAAGCTGACGGAAAGCCTGTATTACAAGGACGCCGAGCGGGTCGCGCAGTTGTTCAAGTATGGCTTTGACCTTAACCATAACGGCCGCGTCGATCCGGCCGAGGTCGAGTTTGCCAAGGGCTATTTGCGCAACTCGGAAAAGCTGGCCAACCGGGTGTATGGCGGCCGTTACGGTAACGGTCCCGAGGCGTCCGGCGACGGCTACAAGTACCGTGCGCGCGGCCTGATCGGCATCACCTTTCGCGACAACTACCGGCTGTGCGGCCAGGCCCTGGGCGTCCCCCTGATCGAGCAACCCGAGCTGCTGGAGCAGGCGGAATACGCGGCGATGTCGGCGGCCTGGTTCTGGTGGGATCGCAACTTGAGCGAGAAGGCCGACCTCGGGTTATTCGACGGGATCAGCAGCGTGATCAATGGCGGCGGCAATGGCCGGGCCGAGCGTCGCGAGCTTTGGGCCAAGGCCAAGGCGGTGTTATGCGCCTGATCGACTGGATACCTGCCGGCTATCGCGCCCTGGCGCTGGTGCTCGTCCTGGTGCTGCTGGCCGGCCTGAGTGCCGGCAGCGCCTGGAAAGTGCAGGACTGGCGTTATGGTCAGGCGCTGGCCAAGCAGCGCGAGAAGGCCGCCGAAGAGCACGGCCAGCGATTGGCAGCGGTGGTGGGCCAGCTGGAGCAGCAAAAGACCGATCGCCGCGCGCTCGAGGCGCGGCTACAGACCAACGATGAAAGCCATTACCAGGAATTACAGCGTGCAGAAGTTCATCAGAAACAGTTGCGTAATCGTCTTGCTACTGGCGAGTTGCGGTTGTCAGTCCTACTCGCCAGCGGCTACGCCGCCAGTGGTGGTGGGCCAGTGTCAGCCGCCACCCGCCCCGGCGGCGTGGTTCATGGCGCCGCAAGAGCCGACCTTGAGCCAGCGCATGCGCAACGAATTATCGGCATCACCGACGACGGCGACACCGGATTGATTGCGCTGGCGGCCTGTCAGGCCTACGCCAAAGAAGTCTCAACACCGAAGTGAAAAAGAGCGACCGGGCTGGATGCGTCAACATCTGACCCCGGCCGCCGTCCCTGCAGATCGTCCCTGCAAGTCCAGCCAAGGCTCTTGCTCCGTGCACAAAGCGCGGCGAGCCTAGCACCTGTTTATCCATACAGTAAAGGTCTTGCTTAACATGTCTACTCCAATCATTCCGTGGATGGGCGGTAAACGCCGTCTGGCCGATCGCCTCATTCCACTTTTTCCGCCGCACGAATGCTACGTCGAAGTCTTTGCCGGCGGTGCCGCGCTGTACTTTATGCGCCCTCAGGCCGCGCCCGTCGAAGTCCTCAACGACATCAACGGCGACCTGGTAACGTTGTACCGCGTCGTGCAAAACCACTTGGAAGAATTTGTGCGCCAATTCAAATGGGCGCTCAGCTCCCGGCAGGTATTCGAGTGGCAGAAAATGACCCGTCCCGAAACCCTCACCGACATCCAGCGTGCCGCCCGATTCTTTTACCTGCAGCATCATGCCTTCGCCGGCAAAGTCACCGGGCAGACGTTCGGTACCGCCACCACTGGCCCGGCCATCAACCTGCTACGCATCGAGGAAAACCTCTCGGCCGCCTGGCAGCGTCTGTCGGGTACCTACGTTGAAAATCTGCCGTGGCTGGAATGCGCCGAGCGCTACGACCGTGCCCATACCTTTCATTACATGGACCCGCCTTACTGGCAGACTGCCGGCTATGGGGTGGATTTTCCGTTCGAGAACTATGAGCGGATGGCTGACTTCATGCGTCGCTGCAAAGGCAAGGTGATGGTCAGCATCAACGATCATCCAGATATCCGCCGTGTGTTTGATGGCTTTCATTTCGAGACGCTGGACATCCGGTATTGCAATACCAATCAGCGGCAAGGAAAGGCCGAGGTGAGCGGTGAACTAGTGATTATGAACTGGGCACCCGCTGTGCTAGGCGGATTGTTCTAAAAAGTAGCAAGGCGTTTCGCGTCAGTAGGGATGCTGTCGCATCAAAACTGGACATGATGCTGGCAAAATAGTAGCTTTGCGTGTTTTTTATTGTTGGGACAACGGAAATAGTAATATGACTTCAAGTTTAAATGATGTTGCTGATAAGCTAGTTGAATCTGTTAATAACAAGAAATCAAGTTATCTTAAGATTGCAAGTTTGTATGTTTTTGTATTGCTCGTGGGGGTCTTTTACTTTACAGCTCGGGCGAATCAGGAAATATTTGTGCTGTCTAGTGATACTTTAAGTGTTGTTACTCAGTTTTATAACGCTTTAGTTCTGCTTCTAATTCCTTTTTTTTGGGGAGCGCTAGGTGGAAGTGCCCGGTTGTTGCTTTCTGGTATGGAAGTACTAGAGAACTGGAGATCGATGTTGTCATCAGGAATGATGGGAGCGTTTTCATGGTTGAGCATTAAGAGCAAGGTTTTCTTGTCTTTGGTTGCTCCATATATTGCTCATGAGCAGCTAGTGGGCGGAGTCAGCGATAAGGTTGCTTTGGCGGGGAATGAATTTTACTCCTTGACATTGGTCGCCGTCATTGTCGGGATGTTTTCATCAAATATTTATATTGCGATCAATGAGCGAGTTGAGTTGGCGACTCGCAGTCGTGTTGCGAATTCTTCACGTGAAGGCTCTAGTAGTAGCTAGCTTAATAATTACCCGCGTACGCGTGGGGAAGCACTCTTAGTGCGTCCGCAACCCTGTAATCAGATTTCTATTGCAGGGTTGTCGTCAAATCATTGTTCTCTTAATAGAAGCTCAGAATCAATAATTGCCAAAAGCTTGGATTTCATCAGAAAAGTCGATTGTGGCAAAAATGGAATACCGCCAATTTCTACTTGGGAAATACTTCTGTAAAATTTGTGTGATTGGTAGGTTGTCTCATCTGAGAGAGGAAATAAAACTACCGCTCCTTGTACGACGCCGGTTATATATTCATTAGGGCGCATCGGGTGTGGTATAGCAATGGCATCCCGATATCGATGCATAGTATTAATATCTTCGACGGTCGGGCCTGGTCCACCGTAGTGATTAGTGTATTCTCTGTCGAACTGTATGCGGTATTTCGCATCAAATATATAAAATCGTTTATCACTTGTAATTTGAATTACATTGTCAGGTTTTTGTGCGATCGTTGGCAGTCTGCCGAACAGCCTATTATATATGACGTAAATTTTCTGGTTTGTTGGGCGGTGTAAGAAGCGCATTGCAGCAGTGACGCCCTTCGCCAACGTGATTGTAGTTCTGAAGCGATTCACTTTGACGACTGTTTGCTCCTCTAATTCAAATCGCTCGCAGAGCAATTCGACAATTTTCAAAAAGCACCAGTATTCATAAAGCAGCGCCGTGTCTTTTACTCCGATTGGAACTATGTTGCCCGTAAATGAAAGCCCGCCATTTAGTAGTCTAGCTATCTTGTCGATGCGCGAATAAACCGGATGCTTGTGAAAGACCATTGAACTTGGTTGTAACAGAGTCGCCTCACCGACAGCAGCAAGGAATGGTGCTTTCAATGCCGCCTCCAAACGCTGCTCCATCGCTTTCAGTTCGGAGCGAATAGAATCAAAGAAGCGCATCTCCGAATCTTGTTCGGCATCCTCGTCGCCAGTTTGACGAACGCGAGACAGGGCGCGCACATTTCGATAAGTCGCTTTCAACAACCCCTTATAGTAGCGATTTTCCTGCGTGTCGAAGGTAGTTGCGGTCACCTCTTCATTAATCTTCCGCGGTAGTGCGACATTCAGTCGTGGAATCTCGGCCCCCCCATTCTCCCGGCGCAGTGCCCGTGAGATTGTTTGGCGAGAAAGCTTACGTGCTTGCTCAGTTTTTTTCTTAACCGATTTGCGAGTCAAGCCGCTATGCGGTTTTCTAGCCACCGCATTAGTCAACTTAATGAACTCTTCAAAATTACCCTTAAGCAAGGCGAACCATTCTACAAGCGTAGGTCTGTGGGTTCGATCCGGGGCTGCAAGGCTGTAACTCTTGGAATTAGCCGTCATCGCCAAATTGCGAAGGGTCTTGGACACATCGTCGCGCATCAAAACGTAGTCGGTTCGGTAGTCAATTTTCCGCGAGAACACTTCTAGGCGAAGGGTTACAGAACCGTCTGGCGCATCTATGCGAATGTCGACAAAACCGACATTGTTTCGAAAATTGATTACATGATGCTCAGAGTTCGGACGGATGCGACGAGCCTCTGCTCCTGGCGGCAACACCACGCTTACATCCGACGACTTTTCAAGATGGATGTCGTAGGCAATTTGCTCAAAGAACAGCGGTTCGATTAATTGACCTGAAGCGGTGGGCACCAATTGTTGGGACGTACGATCCAGGGTTTGCAACCAGGAGAGCGCGCCAGTTACTGAAACTGAAAATTGCGGCATCACAGCGATGAAGGGCGGCAGATCTGGAAGCTTGCCAACAATTTCTAGCTTCCAACCCAAGCCCTCTGCTTCTAGAAGTAAAGGCATCAAGTACCCCAGTAATGAGTCGCACCGTCAACATCAAGCAGGGTGGCCATGCGTTCCACTTTTTGCTGGCTCCGAGTGAATGGCCCAGTAAAAGTGAGCGGCTCAACATTATCATCACCCATCCGCTCGCTCTTGAGCCACTCTGTAAGCGCCGTTAGCGCGTCCCCTAACTTGTCGCCGCTGCCAGAAATCTTTGGCAAAACTTTCTGAATCAGACAGAAGTCCAGCGCGGCATTGGAGCTAACAATGTCCTCCAAGCCGAGTTGCTTCCAAAAATGCAAGTAAAGCAGCACTGCGTCACGAGTGCGATAGCCAAATTTAATGCCCGCCGGAGAGAGAATGTCCTGTATCTCCTGAAGTAAACCGGCTACCTCATCAAAGAGCGCTTGGCTGTCCTGGTAGGCTTCCTGAATGGAGATAGGGTTTTTAGCGTCTACAATCAGATCCGCAAGTTTCGAAAAGTCCTCCTCTGCGGTCACAGTGAAGTTCGCAAAGGAAGTTAAGTCAGGATCGTCAAATTCAATTGTGAACGCTCGGTCAAGCACTTTTGGACTGAATGAATGGGTCGTCTCGTCCATGTTGGCGGTCCCGATAACGCGTAAATTATGGGGTAGGCCGATATTTTCAAGATGGGAATATTTGTCTGGCGGTTCTGTCGAAACTTTTGGTAGTTCGATTGGGAGCGGGTCCGTCACAATTACTCCACTGTCCCGGCGCCGAGTCTCTGCAATACTGAGAAAATCGCTGAAGTAGTGCTCTACAGGTGCGAGGTTCATTTCGTCAAGCAGGGTGATTGTAAGGGTTGATGGATTTTCTTTAGCTTTTACTATGCTGGCGATTAGTGACCCCTCAATAAACTCGGAGGGAGAAAGTGTCGGTACATAACCGAATAGGTCGCTGTTGTCGGACCATTGCGGCTGAACGGGAACAAGCTTAAATTCAGACCCAGAGTGCTTTGCAAATTTTCGTGGCAGTAGGCTCTTGCCTGTGCCGGAGATACCAGAGAGGATCACTAATGGGCTAACCATCATCGCCAGATAAAAGTTGGCGAGTTCTGCCACCGAAAATACATAGCCTTCAGATTCGATCTTCGATTGGAGACGAATCAATAGGTCGCTGGCTCGAGTTGAATTTGCGAGGGGGAGCAGCGTTGCTGGAGTGCTACGACTTACAAGACTTGGACCGAAGCGATACTCCGCTGTCGAGCTACCGTTACGCGCTTCAGATTGAGCTTTGGCCATAGCGCCAGTTTTTTCCAATAGCCCCTCCTTCATCAGTCGCTTTGGCTGATGTGGGCGAGCAGTACTTGGGATTTGAACGCCTGGGGGAGTATTTTGCCAAATCACATCAGCGGGAAATTTGAAGTCAGCACCGTTTTCGGCGTACATCTTTTTTACGGCGTTGCGCGCCAGCTCTGTAACTTGGTCGTTGGTAAGAGACATTTAGGACCCTTTTGTTTTTAGGCGGTGACGACTTTTTCTTGTGCTTTCTGTCGAAGCCCCGTGCGGTGCGCATCGAGCTGAGTTGCCAGATGCTTTGCGATGGCTTGTGCCAATCCAGGCGGAACCGCTTCCCCGATCATGTCCATGCCTACCCCCATCCGCGCGCTGTCCAAGTGTTCGTTATCGGAAGTGATGAAACGGAAGTCGTCATCAAAAGATTGAAGTCTGGCAGCCTCGCGCATGGTGATGCCACGAAGCGCTTCGGGATGAGAGAATCGACCGGAACCAAGGAAGTTTGCATTGGCCGTAATGGTCAGAGCTGGTGCATCCCACGCTAATCGAGTGTATGCGCTCCAGTAATAATCTTTATAGAAAACGGGGTTAATCTGGCCAGACTGTTCAAGCAGTTCACGAGCAACTGTGCTGGGAATCCCTTGCTCACTCGCAAATTTGGCAATGGCGATTTCATAGTCAGCGCGCATGCGTTTGCTCTCGGCGTCCCATGTTTGACCAGGGCGCATTTCCCTGATGATGTTCAGTATCGCTTGCTTGTAGGTGCGCGTAACGTGGTTGTAGGGAAATGATGACGAAGTACGCATGGCCGCTGCATATGCGCTCGGATGGCCGGCATAAAGATCCAGTCCCATGCCACCCATCTCATCCGCTTTATCAGAAGGTGTTGGTAAATCGCGGATTGCATCGCCCACAGTCACCCACGGCAAACGGCCTTGTGCCAGTAAATGCGGTTTGGAAGGGTCGGCGTGTGTCGCGGGGGGGAGCGATGCGGCTCCAATTGAACTGGCGATGAAGATGGCGCGCTCGCGTAACTGAGGAACACCATAGTCAGCAGCATTCAGTACTGCGACTTCCACCTTGTAGCCAAGGTCTTTTTCCAGCATTTCAATGACGATTTCGGAGAGTTTGCCAAGTCTGCCTTCAAAACCGTGGTTTAGCATTTGCGGAACGTTTTCAATGACCAAAAACTTTGGGCGCAGCGCCTCTGCGACTTCTAGGTAGCGCAAGACGAGGTCGTTGCGCGGGTCATGGGCCAGTTTACTGTACCCGCTGAATTTAACGATTTTCCCCTTTTCTCGATGTTCAACTCGACGCATCTGGGAGAAGCCTTGACAAGGCGGGCCGCCAATCATGCAGTCTAAATCGCCGGGCTGAACCCCGCGCTCCTTCATGGCGTTATGGATCTGCGAAATTTCCAGTGTGCGAATGTCTTCGCGAATTGTGATGGGGGGAACGTCGTCATTTCGGTGATTGTAGGCGAAGGTTCTGAGCGCCTCGGCCTTCACATCGTTGCCAAGTACAACATTAAATCGACCCGAGCGGGTAAAGCCGCGAGAGGTGCCCCCGCAACCACTAAAGAACTCGGCAAGCGTGTATTTCATTTAATGCAGTCTCATCCCAAGAAGGCTTCGAGCCTTTTCAATCATTTAGAAACGCCCTTAGCCTGGTGGCGAGGACGTCCATATTTTTTAGCTCGCACTCCCACACGACGAGGGCTTGCCAACCCATCGCATGAAGCTTCTCCAAGCTCTCCTGGTCGCGCTCCAGCGTCTTAGCAAACTTTGGCAACCAGTATTCTGTTCTGCTCAATGGCGTCGTCGCTTTGCTGCAGCCGGCGTGTCGATGCCAAAAGCAGCCATGCACGAAAATCGCTTTCTTCTGCGAACGGAACACCAAGTCAGGTTTCCCGGGAAGGTCCTTAGCATGAAGACGATAACGAAACTTCATGGAAAACAACAGCTTCCGTACGCGTAGCTCTGGCTTGGTGTCCTTGGAGCGTACGAGCGACATTTGTCTGCTCCGCTCCTCTATGGAAATGCGGTCCATGCGTCATTCTATCAGGCGGTCACTTTCGGTGCTGGTGCAAAGGGCGGACGGCCCTACACGTCCCAGATTTTGTTTGCGCATGATCGGTGAGAACAATCTAGCGCCGCGTCAACTGCTACTTGTGACAGTGAGACAGGGAAATCACTCAGGTGTCATGAGCACCGCGAGTGTCATCTTGATGAACTCCTCATTGCGGTCGATTGTGTCCAGAGCCCCGCGGACGTTGTCCGCAACCTCGGCTGATCCGCGTTGCTCCACCCAGTTCGAAAGCTCGAGGATGGCAGCCTCAAGGGCGAGCTGGTTTTCGTTGATCTTGAATAGCAGGGAAGGGAGCAGGTCTGAGTTCGACATCGTGAATCCTCCGTGGATTTCAGCGCAGCAGCAGGATTTTCTCGGTGGTGGTCGAGGTTGTTGGCAGGATGCCGGAAGGCGGGTAAAAAAAGGATAGTTTTGTAACGACACCCGAAAAGTTTTGTAACGCTTCAGGTGTGGTCGGATTTTCGCCAAATCCCAGAAACGAAAAAGCCCTGAAAAATCAGGGCTTTGTCGTATAAAGATGGCGGAGGCGATGGGATTCGAACTCATGGACCTGTTACAGTCGACGGTTTTCAAGACCGTTGCCTTAAACCACTCGGCCACACCTCCGTTTGTGTTGCGGGCGCCATAATACCTGAATGAAACACACTGTCAAACTCTCTGCATAGCTTGTTACAGGGCGTCTGTTATGATCTTTGCGACTGAACGTTTCAAACCAACAGGAGTGTCGCCATGCGCGAACAGGATTACGCAGTTAATAACAGCGTGCAGGCTGAGCAGCTAGAGGTTAGCCGCGTCCTGCGCAACACATACGGCTTGCTCGCTCTCACCCTCGCATTCAGCGGCGTGATGGCGTTTGTCGCCCAGCAGATGCGTGTCGGCTACCCGAACATCTTCGTGGTGCTGATCGGTTTCTACGGCCTTTTCTTCCTCACCAACAAGCTTCGTGATTCCGCCTGGGGCCTGGTGTCCGCCTTTGCCCTGACCGGTTTCATGGGCTTCCTGCTCGGCCCGATCCTCAACCGTTACCTGGGCATGCAGGGCGGTGCCGAGGTCGTGAGTTCGGCGTTTGCGATGACGGCCCTGGTGTTCGGCGGTCTGTCGGCCTATGTGCTGATCACCCGCAAGGACATGAGCTTCCTCGGCGGTTTCATCACGGCGGGCTTCTTTGTGCTGCTGGGTGCGACGCTGGCGAGCTTCTTCTTCCAGATCAGCGGCCTGCAACTGGCGATCAGCGCGGGCTTCGTGCTGTTCTCCTCGGTTTGCATCCTGTTCCAGACCAGCGCCATCATCCATGGCGGCGAGCGTAACTACATCATGGCTACCATCAGCCTGTATGTATCGATCTACAACCTGTTCATCAGCTTGTTGCAGCTGTTTGGCATCATGAGCCGCGATGATTGATCGCCAGCCATGATTGAAAAAACCCGCTTCGGCGGGTTTTTTTATGCCCGGCTTCTGTACCGGCGGCTATGCCATGGGTGGCAGGCGGCGCTTGACCGGGGTTTTCTTGACGATGGCGGTGTTGGTTTCGGCGTGGGTGTTGAGGCGGTCGAGCAGGGTGTCCAGTTGTTCCATCGAGCGCACATGCAGGCGGGCGATGAAGCAGTCGTCACCGGTGACCTTGTCGCACTCGGTGAACTCGGGGATGGCCATGATCTGCCGTTCCACTTCCTGCAACTGGCCGGGCAGCGGGCGGATGCGCACGATGGCCTGCAGCTGATAACCGAAACACTTCGGGTCGATTTCCACGGTGTAGCCCTTGAGCACCCCACGTTCCTCGAGACGGCGCAGGCGCTCGGCGACGCTGGGCGAGGACAGGCCGCTGATCTGCGCCAGGGCCTTGAGCGAACGTCGCGAGTCTTCCATCAAGGCGGTGATCAGCACCTGGTCGATGTCATCGGTCATGGCGAAACCTCAATTAGGCAGTTTTGTAAAATCGCCTTCGCATAAAAGGCAGATTCGAAGTTTAGCCTGCTTTTTGCACTGGAGCAGCGCCCCGGTCGATTGGCATACTTTGCCCATCAATCACAGGAGTCTGATGATGGACAACTCGATACGTCGCGGCTCGTTCGAAATGACCGCCGCCATGCTGATCTCCGGAACCATCGGCTGGTTCGTGCTGGTGTCCGGGCAACCGGTGCTGGATGTGGTGTTCTGGCGCTGCCTGTTCGGCGCCGGCACCTTGCTGTTGATTTGCGCGGCCTTCGGTTTTTTGCGTGCGGACATCCTGACCCGCACCACCTTCCTGCTGGCGGTGCTCAGCGGCGTGGCGATTGTCGGCAACTGGGTGCTGCTGTTCGCCTCCTATTCCCGGGCCTCGATAGCCATCGGGACGGCGGTCTACAACGTCCAGCCGTTCATGCTGGTGGGGCTGGCGGCGCTGTTTCTCAACGAAAAAATCACCCTGCAGAAACTGGCCTGGCTGGCGGTTTCCTTTCTCGGGATGCTGGCGATCGTCAGTGCCCATGGCGGTCAGGGCGAAAGCGGCAGCCAGTACCTGATCGGCATTGTCCTGGCGCTGGGGGCAGCGTTCCTTTACGCGATCGCGGCGTTGATCATCAAGCGCCTGACCGGGACGCCACCGCATCTGATTGCGCTGATCCAGGTCAGCACCGGCGTGCTGCTGCTCGCGCCATTCGCGCATTTTTCGGCGCTGCCGCAAGCGCCGGGCGAGTGGGGCAGCCTGGTGACGCTGGGCATCGTGCACACCGGCGTGATGTATGTGTTGTTGTATGGCGCGATCCAGAAACTGCCGACGGCGCTGACCGGCGCGCTGTCGTTCATCTACCCGATTGCGGCGATCTTCGTCGACTGGTTTGCCTTCGGCCATCGCCTGGAACCGCTGCAATGGATTGGGGTTGCCGCGATTCTGCTGGCCGCTGCCGGCATGCAGCAGGGCTGGAGTTTGAAATTCCGGCGCACAGTGACCCCATGAACCCGTCAGATGTTCCAGTTCGGCGCGGTCCTGGCCAGGCGCTGGCGCATATCGCCGATGTTGGCGGCCAGTTGCTCAGTCAATAAACGGTAACCGTCCAGGGCGTTGTACACCGGTGCTTCGAGACTGACGACCGGTAACGCCATGGGGCGGTTCAGCCGCTCGGTGACGCCGGACTTCAGCGCCCGAGCCATGCCGATCAATTGCACGCGAATCAGCCGATGCTCCGCTTTCAATGCCGTTTGCAGGTCACTGGCGTCCGGCCGGGTGTTGCCCAGTATCTCCAGGGTGCTGACACACAGACGCAGTTGGCGCTGGATGGCATCGAGTTCGGTCATGGAAATCTTCACCTCCTTGGACACCGATGGCATCAGTGAGCGCAGCTGCACCATCACGGTGTTGAGGCGGCCCATCAGCTTGAGGTGTTCGTCGGCCGTCACCGATTGGCCGCTGATGATGCGCCCGTAGAGCGTCGCGCAATCTCGCAAGGCGTCAGCCAGGTTGTAACGCCAGGAATAGACCGCATAGAGCGGCAGGGCGAAGGAAAACGCCAGGGCCAGGGCGATGCCGATCAGGATGTCGACCCCGCGCCACAGCCCGTCGGAGACTGGATTGTCACCATGGCCGGCGACGATGAAGACGGTAATGCCGGCCAGCAGCGCGGTGTAGCCGCCTTTGCCGATGGCGTGGTACGAGAAAAATCCGCACACCACCGCCATGGCGAAATAGGTCAGCCACGGCAGGCCGAGCCAGGACTGTTGCACCACCAGCACCAGGCCGACAGCAGCCCCGACCAGGGTGCCGATGGCGCGCTCGGCGGCTTTTTTGCCGATGTTGCCATGGTGCTGCAAGCCGCCGATCACCACCAGCATCGTCACCGAGGCCCACTCGCCGTGGGGCAGGTTGATGCCGGTGGTCAGCAGGATCGACGCCAGTAACCCGAGCGACACCCGTACCGCATGGATCATCCGCGCATGGCGATAACGCCGGTACGGGTCCAGCAACGGACGCAGTAACCGACGCAGCAGCGGTGGCAGGCGAAGGGCCGTGGATGCGCTCAGGTTGGCTCTCCTCAGAAGATGTAATCAGTGGTCAGGAAGCTGGAACTGCGGCCGCTGATGATCTCGCTGATGAGATCCTTGTTGGTCTCCTGGAACTTGGTCGCCACCAGCGTGCGGATCGAAAACACCCTTAGGGCGTCATGGACCGACAAGGTGCCCTCGGCGGAATTTTTCCGGCCGTTGAACGGGTAGGTGTCCGGGCCGCGCTGACATTGGGCGTTGAGGTTGATGCGCCCGACCTGGTTGGCGAAGGTATCGACCAGTCGGCCGACCGCCACCGGGTTGGTGCCGAAGATGCTCAGTTGCTGGCCGAAGTCCGATTCGAGGACGTAATCGATCACCGTGTCCAGATGGCGATAGGGCACGATCGGCACCACCGGGCCGAATTGCTCTTCCTGGTAGACCCGCATCTGCGGCGTCACCGGGTACAGCACGGCAGGGTAGAAGAACGACGCGCGGGTCTCGCCGCCATGGGGGTTCACCACTTTGGCGCCCTTGCTTTCGGCGTCGGCCACCAGTGAGTGCAGGTAATCGACCTTGGATGACTCCGGCAGCGGCGTCAGGGCCACGCCGCTGTCCCAGGGCATGCCGGGCTTGAGCGTGGCGAGCTTGGCGTTGAATTTCTCGATGAAGGCATCGACTACGTCTTCATGGACAAACAGAATCTTCAACGCGGTGCAACGCTGGCCGTTGAAGGACAGGGCGCCGGTGACGGCTTCGTTGACCGCGTTGTCCAGGTCCACCTCCGGCAGGACGATACCGGGGTTCTTCGCATCGAGCCCCAGCGCCGCACGCAGGCGATGGGGCCTTGGATGCAGTTTCTTCAGGTCGCTGGCGGCCTTGTTGGTGCCGATGAAGGCAAAGATGTCGATGTTGCCGCTGGCCATCAGCGCACTGACCGTCTCGCGCCCGCTGCCGTAGATCACGTTGATCACCCCGGCCGGGAAGCTGTCGCGGAAGGCCTCGAGCAATGGGCGAATCAGCAGCACGCCAAGCTTGGCCGGCTTGAACACCACGGTGTTGCCCATGATCAGCGCCGGGATCAGCGTGGTGAAGGTTTCGTTCAGCGGATAGTTGTAGGGCCCCATGCACAGCGCCACGCCCAGCGGTACGCGGCGGATCTGGCCGAGGGTGTCCTGTTCCAGCTCGAAGCGGCTGGAGCGACGGTCGAGTTCCTTGAGGGCGTTGATGGTGTCGACGATGTAGTCGCAGGTGCGGTCGAATTCCTTCTCCGAGTCCTTGAGGTTCTTGCCGATTTCCCACATCAGCAACTTGACCACCGCGTCGCGCTGTTCGCGCATGTGGCCGAGGAAGGTTTCGACGTGCTGGATGCGCTCGGCCACGCGCATGGTCGGCCACAAACCCTGGCCGCGATCATAGGCGCGCACCGCGGCATCGAGGGCGGTCAGGGCGGTGGCGGCATCCAGCAGCGGCGTGCTGCCGAGGATGACTTGTTCATCGCCGTCGGGTCCGGCGAGGTACACCGGGCTGCGAACCTGGGCGAGGGGACCTGGCCAGGTCTTGAGGACGCCGTCGACCAGGTACTCACGTTGTTCGGTCGGGCCGTCGAGACGGTATTTTTCCGGGATGCTGGCGGCATCGGGAAACAGGTTGCCAAGGATCTGTGCTGTGGTCATGTCGCTACCCCGTGTGTAGTGTCAGCCGTGCGCTTATGGCTAGCCGTTGAAGAATCCGGTTCAAGGGTTATACGCCTTGTTGATGCGGTTTTTTAGCTGCAATCGAGCGCTGATGGGCAGAATAGAGGGGTGAAGCTGTGGTTGTTGTGCTTCAAGCGTAGACCGCAAACGGCGTTGGGTGAAACGCGATCTTTTGACCTGGGAGCACACAATGGCGGGTGTCGAGGTTAAACTTCGCGCTCTTTCATAAGGAGTTCACATGAGTCACTACCAGCCGGGCATCCTCGCCACCCCTGTTCCGCCTCTCGCTCGTCATATGTTTTTCGCCCTGGAATCGGTGGCTGCACTGCCGGCTGCGCTGGACAAGCTGATGCAACTGGTGGACGGCAAATCGGCGGTGGTCGGTTTCGGTGAGTCCCTGGTCAAGGCCCTCGACGGGCATATCGAAGGCTTGCGGCCGTTTCCGGCGCTGGCCGGTGTCGGTGTCGATAACCCGTCGACGCAACAGGCGCTGTGGTGCTGGTTGCACGGTACCGACCGTGGCGAACTGCTCAACCGCAGCCACGCCTTCGAGGCGGCCTTGGCGCCGGCCCTGCGTCTGGTGCAAGTCACCGAGGGTTTCCGCCACCGTGACGGCCATGACCTGACCGGCTACGAAGACGGCACCGAAAACCCCCGTGACG
Source organism: Pseudomonas sp. IT-P218 (assembly GCF_949767605.1). Taxonomy (NCBI): domain Bacteria; kingdom Pseudomonadati; phylum Pseudomonadota; class Gammaproteobacteria; order Pseudomonadales; family Pseudomonadaceae; genus Pseudomonas; species Pseudomonas sp. IT-P218. The sequence goes on along the minus strand of NZ_CATKQQ010000033.1, from coordinate 362,499 downwards.
AAGCCGCCGCGGCCGCCGCGCTGGTGGGGGCGGGCGTCGAGGGCACGGTGGGCGGCAGTTTTGCCGCGCTCCAGCAGTGGCAGCATGACCTCAAGGGTTTTCGCGCGATGCCGTCCCATGAGACGGATGACATCATGGGCCGTCGCCTGAGCGATAACGAAGAACTCGACGACGCACCGATCTCTGCCCACGTCAAACGCACCGCCCAGGAGAGTTTTGCCCCTGAAGCGTTCGTGGTTCGCCGCTCGATGCCGTGGATCGAAGGCGACCGCGCCGGGCTGATGTTCCTGGCCTTCGGTTTTTCCCTTGATGCCTTCGAGGTTCAGCTGCGACGCATGAGTGGGCTGGAGGACGGTATTACCGATGGCTTGTACCGCATCAGCCGTCCGATCACCGGCGGCTATTACTGGTGCCCGCCGTTGAAGGATGGTCATCTCGACCTGCGCGCGCTGCGCATCGGCTGAGACATTATCTGTAGGAGCCGGCTTGCCGGCGAATAGGGCGATGCGGTGAGTCAGGCATACCGCTTTCGCTGGCAAGCCAGCTCCTACAGTGAATCTAACCTTATGCTCAAACGGTATTTCTCATCCCCGTACTTAGAACCATAAGATCACGTCATAACTCGTTATGACAAGTGATCCTCATGACCGATAACGTTCTATCCCTCAGCCCTCTTTCACACAGCAGTGTCCCGCTGCACACCCAGCTGCGCGACATCCTCCGTGCGCGCATCCTCGACGGTGAATACCCGCAGGACAGCCAGATGCCTTCCGAAAGCGAGCTCGGCACGCTGTTCAAGGTCAGCCGCATCACGGTGCGCCAGGCCCTCGGCGATCTGCAGAAGGAAGGGCTGATCTTCAAGATCCACGGCAAGGGCACCTTCGTCGCCAAGCCGAAAACCTTCCAGAACGTCAGCACCTTGCAAGGCCTGGCCGAGTCCATGACCGGTCGCGGTTATGAGGTGATCAACCGCCTGCGCAGCTTCAAATTCATCGCCGCCGACAAGCTGGTCGCCGAACGCTTGCAGGTCGCCGAAGGCGAGACCGTGGCGCAGATCAAGCGGGTACGGCTGATCAACCGCGAGCCGATTTCGCTGGAAATCACCTACCTGCCCAAAGCCCTTGGCGAACGCCTGGAGAAGGCTGACCTGGTCACCCGCGACATCTTCCTGATCCTGGAAAACGACTGCGGCCTGGCCCTGGGTCACGCTGACCTCGCCATCGACGCGGTGCTGGCCGACAGCGACCTGACCCAGGCGCTGAACGTCGAGGCCGGCTCGCCGATCATGCGCATCGAGCGCCTGACCCACGACGCCCAAGGCCGCCCAGTGGACTTCGAACACCTTTACTACCGTGGCGATGCCTTCCAGTACCGCCTGCGGATCGACCGGCAAAAAGGGGATCAGGCATGACCCGAACGACACTGGAACAGGAATACGACATCGTCGTGATCGGCGGCGGCACCGCGGGGCCCATGGCGGCGATCAAGGCCAAGGAGCGCAACCGCGATCTGCGGGTGTTGTTGATCGACAAGGCCAACGTCAAGCGCAGCGGCGCGATCAGCATGGGCATGGACGGCCTGAACAACGCGATCATTCCCGGCCACTCGACACCGGAGCAGTACACCAAGGAAATCACCATCGCCAACGACGGCATCGTCAATCAGGCCGCGGTGTATGCCTACGCCACCCACAGTTTCGAGACCATCGAGCAACTGGACCGCTGGGGCGTGAAGTTCGAGAAGGACGAGACCGGCGACTACGCGGTGAAGAAGGTCCACCACATGGGCGCCTACGTGCTGCCGATGCCGGAAGGGCATGACATCAAGAAAGTGCTCTACCGGCAGTTGAAGCGGGCACGGGTGAGCATCACCAACCGCCTGGTCTGCACCCGCTTGCTGACTGACAGCGAGGGGGCGGTCAACGGCGTGATGGGGTTCGATTGCCGCACCGCCGACTTCCATGTGATCAAGGCCAAGGCGGTGATCCTCGCCTGCGGTGCCGCCGGGCGCCTGGGCCTGCCGGCCTCGGGGTACCTGATGGGCACCTACGAAAACCCGACCAATGCCGGCGACGGTTACGCCATGGCCTATCACGCCGGGGCGGAACTGGCGAACCTGGAATGCTACCAGATCAACCCGCTGATCAAGGACTACAACGGCCCGGCCTGCGCCTATGTTACGGGTCCTCTGGGCGGCTACACCGCCAACAACAAGGGCGAGCGCTTCATCGAGTGCGACTACTGGAGCGGGCAGATGATGTGGGAGTTCCACCAGGAACTGGAAAGCGGCAACGGCCCGGTGTTCCTCAAGCTCGATCACCTGGCCGAGGAAACCATCCAGAACATCGAAGAGATCCTGCACAGCAACGAACGGCCGAGCCGCGGTCAGTTCCACGCCAATCGCGGCACCGATTACCGCACGCAGATGGTCGAGATGCACATCTCCGAAATCGGCTTTTGCAGCGGGCATTCGGCGTCGGGGGTGTGGGTCAACGAGAAGGCCGAGACGTCGGTCAAGGGCCTGTATTCGGCGGGTGACATGGCCGCGGTGCCGCACAACTACATGCTCGGTGCGTTCACCTATGGCTGGTTTGCCGGCAACAATGCGGCGGACTTCGTCGCCGGCCGCGAGTTTTCAGCGCTGGATGCCGAGCAGATCGAAATCGAGAAACAGCGGGTCTATGCGCCCCTTGATCGCGAACACGGCCTGCCACCGGCCCAGGTCGAGTACAAGCTGCGCCGCTTCGTCAACGACTACCTGCAGCCGCCGAAAGTGACGAAAAAGATGCAGATCGGCCTGCAACGCTTCAGCGACATCCAGCGCGACCTCGATCAGATCAAGGCCCATAACGCCCATGAGCTGATGCGTGCCATGGAAGTCAGCATGATCCGCGACTGCGCCGAAATGGCCGCCCGCGCTTCGCTGTTCCGCGCCGAAAGTCGCTGGGGGCTTTACCACTACCGGGTCGATCATCCGCAGCGCAACGACAGCGAATGGTTCTGCCACTGCCACCTGAAGAAGGGGGAAGACGGCCTGATGAGGAGTTTCAAGAAAGCCGTCGAGCCTTACATCATCCCGCTGGACGCCGATGAAATGCAGGCCTACGACCGGTTGCGGGTCGGTGCCGATGCGGCTTGAGCATGACACTAGAGAGAGACCGTGAAATGGCCTACCAACCCCAGGAAATATTCTTTCGCTCCAACGCGCCGGTCACTGTCGATGAGGACCTGTGCATCGCCCACAAAGGCTGCACCGTGTGCGTCGACGTCTGCCCGATGGACCTGCTGGCGATCAACCCGGCCACGCAAAAGGCCTACATGGCCTTTGATGAATGCTGGTACTGCATGCCCTGTGAAAAGGACTGCCCGACGGGGGCGGTGAAAGTCGATATCCCTTATTTGCTGCGTTGAAACACAATCAATGTGGGAGCGGGCTTGCTCGCGAAGACGCCGGCATGGCTGGCATCTCCATTGACTGAAAAGGACGCTTTCGCGAGCAAGCCCGCTCCCACAGGGGATCGCGTACAGACAAATCAAAACGCCATCCGGCCACCCCCGGACGCTTGCTTCAAGACACCCCTCGTTTCCCACCACGCCCTGATCGTGGCGGAGACGAACATCCTATAAATGATTCGAGGGGAAACACTCATGCTCTTACGTGCAGCGATTGCCGGTCTGGTACTGGCTTCATTCACCTTGTCGGCCCAGGCCGAAACCATCCGCATTGCCATCGGCACCCAGGACACCACCATCAACTGCGCCGCCGGCGGCCTGTTGATTCGCGAGCTGGGCCTGCTGGACAAATACCTGCCCCACGACGGCCAGTACAAAGACGCCCAGTACGACATCGAGTGGAAGAACTTCACCAGTGGCGCGCCGCTAACCAACGAGATGGTCGCCGGCAAGCTCGACTTTGGCGCCATGGCCGACTTCCCTGGTTCATTCAACGGCGTGGCGTTTGAAACCGCCGGCAAGCACAGCCTGTTCATCAGCGTGCTGTCGGGAAGCACCCAGGGCAGTGGCAACGGCATCGTGGTGCCGAGCGCCTCGGGTGTGCAGTCGCTGGCCGAGCTCAAGGGCAAGACCATCTCCGTGCCGTTCGCCTCGACCGCCCACGGCATGTTGCTGCGCGCGGTGGCGGCCCAGGGCTGGGACCCGCTCAAGGACGTGAACATCATCGCCCAGCCGCCGGAAGTCGCCGGTTCCGCGTTGCAGGCCGGCAAGATCGACGCCCATGCCGACTTCGTGCCGTTCGCCGAACTGTTCCCGAGCCGCGGGTTCGCGCGCAAGATCTACGACGGTTCCCAGGCCGGCGCGCCGACCTTCCACGGGGCGCTGGTCGACCAGGCGTATGCGAAGAAATACCCGGAAGTCGTCGTCGCCTACCTGCGCGCCAGCCTCGAAGCCAATCAGCTACTCGCCGCCGAGCCTGAGAAGTACAGCGAACTGATCGCCAAGGTCACCGGGGTCGACGCCGAGGTCAACTACCTGTTCCACGGCCCCCTCGGCGTACAGACCCGCGACCTCACCTGGAAACCTGAATACCGCCAGGCCGTCGGTACCGCTATCGACACCCTTAAGTTGTTGAAGAAAGCCGATCGCGGGCTCGACCTGAATACCTTTATCGACGACCAGTACATCCGCGCCGCGTTCAAGGCCTCAAACCTGGACTACAACGCGCAGCTTGCGAACTACCAGCAGACGCCGCTTAAAGCTGTCGATGCCTCCAGCGGTGAAGCCATCACCGATTTCAGCCATGTGGCCGAGATCTGGGTGCGCGGCGAGCCGAAAGTCCGTCAGTACGCTTCGGCGCAAGCGGCGTTCACCGCGTTGGCTGCGCTGAAGCAGGAAGGCAAGAACATCCGCGCGGTGTATGCCCAGGCCGCTGACAGCGGGATCAAGTTGCTGGCGGACCAGGCGTGGTTTGCCAGTGATGCCAAGGGGCGTTTGAGTGCATTCCTGCTCAAAGGCCAGGCCCAACAATTCGCCACGGCACAGGGCGGCAAGGTGTTCGATTTCACCGACGCCACTACCCAGGCCGTGGCGGTCCGCTAACCACCAGAACACCGAAAACCCTTTAGGAGCTGGCTTGCCAGCGAAGGCGCCCGACCAGCCAACATCAATGTTGACTGACACACCGCAATCGCTGGCAAGCCAGCTCCTACAGGTTTCCCGGTGAGAGGGAATATTGTGTACGGATCATTTTTACGCTGGATTCCGAGGGCAGCATCCTTGCTGCTCTGCCTGCTGTTCTGGCACGTCGCCGCCAGCCAACACTGGAACCTTGGCCTGGTGACCTTCACCAACGTCCCGACCCCCTTGGCCGTTATTGAAGCGGCGCTGGGCCTCGGTGACTCCGGCAAGCTCGCCCGGCACCTGGGCAGCAGCCTCAGCCGCGTGTTCGCTGGCTACCTCGCTGCCCTGGTCATCGGCGTCGCCCTGGGCCTGGCCATCGGCCGCTCGAAGTGGGCCGAAGACTTGTTGCTGCCACCCCTGGAAGTACTGCGCCCAATCCCCGCCGTGGCCTGGATTCCCCTGGCGATCCTGATGTTTCCCTCGTCCGAGCTGTCGATGGTCTTCATCACCTTTACCGGCGCATTGTTCCCGATCCTGCTCAATACCGTGCACGGCGTCGAAGGTGTCGACCCACGGCTGATCGCCTCGGCGAAAAGCCTCGGGGCAGGGCGCCGGGCGATGTTGCTGGAAGTGATCCTGCCGGGTGCCGCACCGAGCATCATCACCGGCCTGGCCATCGGCATGGGCACCTCGTGGTTCTGCCTGGTGACGGCCGAGATGATCTCCGGCCAATACGGCATCGGTTATTACACCTGGGAGTCCTACACCATCCAGAACTACCCCGACATCGTGGTCGGCATGCTGCTGATCGGCGTACTCGGGATGGGCAGCAGCCTGCTGATCAAACGCCTGGGCGGCGTGTTCACGCCCTGGCACCGACCACGAGGAAAAGCCTGATGAGCGTTTTTCAACAGCCTGAAGGGCGTATCGATATCCGCGCTTTGTCGATCAGCCTGGGCGAGGGCAGTGCAGCATTCGAAGCCGTGCAGGGCCTGGACTGTCTGATCGAACCGGGGCAGTTCGTGTGCATCCTCGGGCCGTCCGGTTGCGGCAAGTCCACCTTGCTCGGCGCACTGGCCGGGCATCTGACAACGTACACCGGGACCCTGAATGTCGACGGTGCAAAAGTCTCGGGACCGTCGCCGCAACGCGGCATGGTGTTCCAGCATCACACGCTGTTCCCCTGGCGAACCGTGCGCGACAACGTGGCTTTCGGCCTGAAAATGCGCGGTGTCGGCAAATCAGAACGGCACCGGGCCGCCGACGAAATCCTCGCCCTGGTGGGCCTGCAAGACTTCGCCGAGTGCTGGCCGGATCAGCTCTCCGGTGGCATGCAGCAGCGGGTGGAAATCGCCCGGGTGCTGGTCAATCGGCCACGGCTGTTGCTCATGGACGAGCCCTTTGGCGCCCTCGATGCCCTGACCCGCCTGAACATGCAGGAGCTGTTGCTGGACATCTGGACGCGCATCCGCACCACCGTGGTCTTTGTCACCCATGACATCGACGAAGCGCTGTTCCTCGCTGACCGCCTGCTCGTCATGAGTTCGCGTCCCGGGCGGATCATCGAAGACTTGCGCCTGGATTTCCCCCGGCCACGCACGAGCGAACTGGTGACCAGCCATGAGTTTTCCCGCTTGAAGCGACACTGCCTCGAATTATTGCGTCACGAAGATGGTCGGCAATTACCGCGCCTGAACCCTCTCGGACTGCCCCCTGAAAACAAACTGCCGCGATTTGCCCTATGACCTCACTATTCGATGTAACCGACAACGACGACATTCTCGCCCTGCAACCGCGACTGACCGATGACGATGCCGGCGTGCGCCGCATTGCATTGATCGAACTGGCCGACCTGGAAGAGCCGGACGGCTTGCTGTGGCTGGTCAATCGACTGGCTGAGGACCCGGCCGAAGAGGTCCGTGCCGAAGCCGCACGCTTGCTGGAGGCCTGGGAAGATGAACCGGTGGTCGAGGCGCTGTGCCAGGCGCTGACCGACTCATCCGTCGCGGTGCAAACTGCTGCCGCGCAAAGCCTCAGCCTGCTCAAGAGCGAAGCGGCGGGCCGGGTGATCCTGCCGTGGACCGGGCATGCCGACATCGGCGTGCGCATCGCCGCGTTCAGGGCCTTGCGCGAATTGCGCTATCCACAGGCGGCTTCGGCGGCGCTGTTGGCGTTGGGCGATCAGGACGCCAATGTCCGCCGTGAAGCGGTGGGTGTGCTGGGCTGGCTCAAACAGCTCGACGCCTTGCCGGCCCTGGCGCGCCTGGCCAGCGCCGACCCGGACACCGAAGTGCGCCGCGCCGCCACCGGCGCCCTCGGCCTGGCGTCCGACGCGCAGGTGCTGCCGGCCCTGCGCCAGGCCTTGCAGGACCAGGCCTGGCAAGTGCGCGAGGAAGCCGCCACCACCCTGGGCAAGGTTGGGCACGCTGACGCCGGCCCGGCATTGGTCCAAGCCTTGAGCGACGATTACTGGCAAGTGCGCCTGCGCGCGACCCGCAGCCTGGGTCGTTTGCGTTACGCCCAGGCTTTAGACGCGCTGATCGACACCCTTGGCCACCGCATCAGCAACCTGCGCAAGGAAGCCGCCCTGGCCCTTGGTGAGTTGAACGATAAAGGCGCCATCGCGCCGTTGCAGGCGGCGCAGGACGATGGCGATCCGGAAGTGCGCAAGGCGGTACGCATTGCCCTGAGTCAGCTGCAATGAACCCGGTGGCGGTGGGTAATTCCCAAAGCAAACAACAACTGCGCTTGAACTGGCCGGATGGCCGCGAGCAGTTGCTCAATCACGCAGAGTTGCGCCGGCAGTGCCCGTGTTCGCAGTGCCGGGCGTTTCGATTGCGGGGGATGACGCCGCTAGTGGACGACCGTGTTCGGCTGGTCGAGGTGAATGCCCAGGGGTATGGGTTGCAGTTGGTATTCAGTGATGGCCACGAACGCGGGATCTACCCGTGGGCTTACCTCGCCGGGCTTGGTCGGTGAATGGAATGCCGCTTTCGCTGGCAAGCCAGCTCCTACAATTTATCGGTGTTGCCACCAATAATGTGGTCACCTGGGTCCCTGTAGGAGCTGGCTTGCCAGCGAAGGCAATCTCAAATTCAGCACAAGATTCAAAGGCCAAATACAGAGTGGGCATTCAGAAGGATTTGCTGATGCTTGCCACCACCGTCGCGCTGCACACGTCGTCGAAGCCCCAGTTGCTGGTGCACTGGCTCTTGGACAAATCGGTGTCGATATAGCTCAGGCCCAGCATCACACCCGCCAGTTCGTGGGTCAGCTTGACCTCCCATTCACGGTAGGAATCCTCGGCTTCACCCGAGCTCGAATACAGGTGCGGGTCCTTGAAGTCCATCAAGCCGTAGCGCAGTTTCAGGCCGGTGTCGTAGGGCAATTCGGTCTCGTAGCCGACATAGCTGTAGAGCGAGTTCTGCTCGCTGTCGATGCCCGGTGCATCGTCGGAATAATAGGCGCCGAGTTTCACCCCATAGACGCTGAGAATCCCGTAGACCTCGCTCTGATTGAACTGGCTCTCTTTCGGATATGAATACTTGAGATAACCCAGGTCGAGGTTGATGGCGTCTGTGGCCTCCCAGAACCAACCGGCGTAGTAATCGACTTCCTGCCGGGTCTTCAGGCCGTAGCCAAAATCGACGTTGGACGTCCATGCGCCCAGGTACAGGCCGCTGCTGTGTTGCAGGGTGGCACCGGCCTGCAAGGCGGGGTCGTTCTGGGTTTGCGAGATGCCGCGGGTGCGGTAGTCGCTGGCCAGGGTCACGTCCAGCAGCAAGGAGAAATCATCGTTCAAGGGCACGGCCTGGCTGCACAAGGGCAGCAAACTCAAGGAACCGAGGGCGAACAGGGTGAAAGCTTTCATGGGGGGTACGTCCCGCTATTGTGATTGTTATGGGCAGATTTCAAGCAAGGCTGCGCCGGGCCTCGTGTCGTAAAACACGAGGTCGGGCAGGGGGGGGCGGTTTTTGTTAGAGGGTTGCCGCGTAGACTTGCCGGCCGGCGAACCAGGTCTGCAGCACCTGGGTGTCGTGCAGGGCTTTTTCGTCGACGCTGAATACATCGCGGTCGACCACGATGAAGTCGGCCTGTTTGCCGGCGCTCAGCGAGCCGATCTGTTTGTCCAGGCCAATGGTGCGGGCGGCGTTGAGGGTGTAGGCATAGAGCATGGTTTCGCGGTCGATGCGCTCCTCGGCGTTGAGCACGCCCAATGGACCGACCCGGGTCATGGCCTGGGCCATGGCGTTGAACGGGTTCGGCGTGGACACCGGCCAGTCGCTGGCCCCGGAAAGGGTCGCGCCCTGTGTGAGCAGCGAGTGCGCCGGGTACTGGTAACGGAACGCCTGGGCACTGACGTACGGCTTGATCATGTCCGTGGTGTAGTCGTCGGCGCTGGCCCAGAGCAGTTGCATCGAGGCGATGACGTCGAGGGGTTTGAAGCGGGCGAACTCTTTCGGGTTGACGATCTGCAAGTGCGTGATGGAGTGGGGCACGCCGCTCTGCCGGTCCTTGCGCGCCTGGGCAATGCCGTTCAGCGATTCGCGCACCGCACGGTCGCCGATGGCGTGGATGTGCACCAGCCAGCCGCGCTGATCGATGGCGCTGACCAGCTCACCGAAGTGCTTCGGATCGATCAGCAGTTCGCCCGGTTTGTGCGAGTTGGTATAGGGGTCGATCATCGCTGCGCTCTGTGCCGGGTACTCGATCACGCCATCGGCGAAGATCTTGATGCCGGGCAGCGTAAGGTTGGGAATGCCCTGGAATTGCTGACGGACCTTGTCGAGGGTGTCGAGATCGGCCGGAACGCTCTTGCCGTTGGCCACCAGCAGCGCGGCGACGTGGGCGGTCATGCCGCCACTTTCTGACAGGGCCTTGTACACCGGCAGCACGCCGACGGTTTTCTCCGTGGGCTTGAGGGCGAAAACCGGCTCGCCGGGCGCAGCGTTGGCGGCGGGGTCCATCCAGGCGGTGATGCCGAGGCTGTTGTTGTAACTCACGGCGGTTTGCGCCGCTTTCAACATGTCGGCGGCACTCGGCGATGGCATTTTCGAGGCCACCCGGTCCCACCCGGCGTCCACCAGGAAGCCGTTGGGGCTGCCGTCGGCGAGTTTGCCGATGGTGTCTTTCTCGGCGTCTGGCAGGGTTTTGAGCAGCGCGGCATCGATGCCGCCGCGCTTGAGCATCACGTTGTTGGCCCAGGCCGTGTGGTGGTCGCTGCCGGTGAATACCACGCCGACGTCGGCCCATTCGCCGCTGTTGAATTTTTTGCCCAGCGCTTCGGCCTGGGCCCAGTAAGCCGAACTCATGCCGGCCACGCTCAGGACATCGCCATGCTTGGCCTTGCCGTCGTCACGCCAGGCGCGCAGGCGTTTTTCCAGTTCGTCGAGTTCGACGACCTCGTCTGCCATGTTGGCCGAGACCATTTCCAGGCCCCCGAAAATCGCGTGGGAGTGGCTGTCGATCAGGCCGGGCATCAGGGTCTTGCCGCCCAGGTCGATGACTTGGGTGCCCGACTCGATCAGGGCCTTGATCTGGGCATCGCTGCCCACTTGCAACACCTTGCCATCCTGTACCGCCAGCGCCTGGACCTTGGGCTGGTTACGGTCGGCGGTGAAGATCTTGCCGTTGAACAGCACCAGGTCGGTCGCCGCCATGGCTTCCAACGAGGCAAAACTGACTGCCACCATCAACAGATTCGGGATGAATCTTTTCATTGAATGTTTCCTTGTTATTGCGTCTGATGGCCAGATTAGTGGCTTGCCGCGCTTGGCAGAACGCCTCACTCACGAAAAACGTTTTTGCCTGAATGGAAAAAGTATGGACAAGCTGGGTGCACTGAAAATGTTCGTGGTCACGGCGCAACTGGGCAGCTTCAGCCGCGCCGCCGAGCAATTGGGCAAAACCCCGTCGGCGCTGACCAAAGCGGTCAACCACCTGGAGGCGGAACTCGGCGCGCGTTTGTTCGAACGCAGCACCCGGCGGATCCTGCTTACGGAATCCGGGCGGCTCTACCTTGAAACTGCGCGCCAGGTGTTGCAGCGACTGGACGAGGCCGGCGAGGAAATCGAGCAGCTGCAGCATGGTTTGCGCGGCAGCCTGAAAATCACCGCGCCGCTGGCCTATGGGCAGGCCTTTCTCGATCAGGTATGTGGCGGTTTTCTTGACCAGTATCCGCAGATCAACCTGCAGGTGGACCTGTGCGACGACTTCGTCAATCTGCTGGAGAGCGGCCATGACCTGGCCTTGCGCGAAGGGCACGACGACTTGCCGGGGTTGATCGCGCGCGTGGTCGGCAGCAATTGCCTGGCGCTGTGCGCGAGCCCGCAATACCTCGAACGCAAGGGGCAGGCGGTCACCCCGCAAACCCTCGACGAGCATGACTGGTTGCTGTATTGGCATCCGTTGCTCAGTCGCGAATTCTGGTGGGTCGAGCGCGACGGCCAGCGCCTGAGCCTGCCGCAGCCTCAGGCACCGCGCCTGCGCAGCGACAACTACGACCTGCTGCTAGCCAATGCCCTGGCCGGACGCGGCCTGCTGCATACGCCCTTGTGGAGCGCGGCGCCGTACATCGCCGATGGCCGGCTGGTGCGGTTGATGGCCGACTACGACATAGACCCGGACAGCTTCGGCCCGCACATCCTGGCGGTGTACCCCAGCCATCGACGGGCCACGGCCAAGGTGCTGGCGTTCATCGATTACATCGCAGGTTTCCTGGCATCCCGTGGTTTGGGCGTACCCGTGATTCCCCCTGTAGGAGCTGCCTCGTTTCACTCGTCAGCTCCTACACACAGGTGCTTGTCAGATAATTCCCACAGGAGTACAAATGTACTCCATGACGACCCTGACTCCCCGCCGTACCGCCATCCTGACCTTTATCCGCGAACGTATCGCCGAGCACGGTCAGTCCCCGAGCCTCGCTGAAATCAGCGAGGCGTTCGGTTTCGCCTCCCGCAGCGTGGCGCGCAAACATGTGCTGGCGCTGACCGAAGCCGGGTTTATCGAGGTCAACCCGCATCAGGCCCGGGGCATTCGCCTGCTCGGGCAGCCGCCGCGCCCTGAGCTGCTGGACATCCCGGTACTCGGCCGGGTGGCGGCCGGTGCGCCGATCGGTGCCGATGCCGAGGTCCATAGTCGCTTGCTGTTCGATCCGTCGATGTTCTCCCGGGTGCCGGACTACCTGCTGCGGGTGCGCGGCGACTCGATGATCGAGGATGGCATTCTCGACGGCGACCTGGTGGGCGTGCACCGCAGCCCCGAGGCGCTGAACGGCCAGATCGTCGTGGCGCGCCTCGACGGCGAAGTCACCATCAAGCGCTTCGAACGGGTCGGCGACCGGGTTCGCCTGTTGCCGCGCAACCCGGCCTATCAGCCGATCATCGTCGAAAGTGATCGAGACCTGGCCATCGAAGGGGTGTTCTGCGGCCTGGTGAGGCAAGGCTGATGGGTGCCGTCGTTGCGCTGGATACGCTGTTCAATGGCGGCCAGGTCTGGCGAGGCCGGCCTGCGCCGCCGGCCGTCAGCCCGCAACCCACCGGGCATGCCGCGCTGGATGCGGCGTTGCCCACGGGCGGCTGGCCGGAGGCGGCCCTGACGGAAATCCTCCTGGCCGGGCAGGGTGTGGGCGAATTGCAACTGGTGTGGCCGGCGCTGGCGCGGCTGTCGGCGGCGGGCGAACGCATCGTCCTGGTGGCGCCGCCGTATGTGCCGTATCCCCAGGCCTGGCAGAGCGCCGGGGTCGATCTGCGCCAATTGTCGATCATCCAGGCCAGCGAGCGCGATGCGTTGTGGGCGGCGGAACAGTGCCTGCGTTCGGGCAGTTGCGGCGCGGTGCTGTGCTGGCCGCACAAGGCCGATGACCGCGCCTTGCGCCGCTTGCAGGTGGCCGCGGAAACCGGCTCGACCCTGGCCTTCGCCTATCGCTCGCTCAGTGAAGCGATCAACCCGTCGCCAGCGGCCCTGCGCATCGCCATCGATGCCAGGCCGGCACAGTTGCGGGTGCTCAAGTGCCGGGGCGGCTTGGCCCGTTCGGCGCCGATTGCCTTCGCCGTGGGGCATTGAGGTTGCCATGCGCTGGGTGTGTATTCTGTTCCCGCAATTGGCGCTGGACGCGGTACTGCGTCAGCGCGCCGACCCCGACGAACCGCTGGCGCTGTTGACCGGCCCGGCCCAGCGTCGGGTGTTGCAGGCGGTCAATGGTCCGGCACGGGCCCTGGGCTTGCGTCCCGGCCAGTCCATGAGCGCCGCCCAGGCCTTGAGCAAGGGTTTTGCCACCGCCGAGTACGACGTCGCCGCCATCGAACACTGGCAGCAATTTCTCGCCGCCTGGGCCTATCGCTTCAGCTCCCAGGTCAGCGTGCATTACCCACGGGCGCTGGTGTTCGAAATCGAGTCCAGCCTGGGTTTGTTTGGCGGCTGGGCGCCATTCGAGGCGCGTTTGCGGGCAGAACTCGGCGAGCTGGGGTTTCGTCACCGCATCGTCGCCGCGCCCAACCCGGTGGCGGCGCGGATGCTGGCCAACGCCCATGACGGCCTGGTGGTGCCGGACGAGCAAGCCTTGCAGCATCACCTCGGGCAATTGCCCGTCGACCGTATCGGGTTGCAAGCCAGCGTGGCCACGGCGTTGTCGCGCATGGGCCTGCGCACCTTGAGCCAAGTGCAGGCGTTGCCCCGGCACAGCCTGGCCCGGCGTTTCGAGGCCGAGGTGCTCAAGCACCTGGATGCCTTGCTGGGCACACGGCGGTTGGCGCTGACGTTCTACCTGCCGCCGGACCGTTTTGATGTGCGCATCGAGCTCAATTTCGATGTGCAGTCCCATCAGGCCTTGCTGTTTCCATTGCGCCGATTGACCGGTGACCTGTCGGCGTTCCTCTGCGGTCGGGACAGCGGCGTGCAGCGTTTCGACCTGCATCTGGAACACGCCGGGCTGCCAGACACGCTGATCAAGGTCGGCCTGCTCAGCGCCGAGCGCGATCCGGCCATGCTGTTCGAACTGGCCCGGGGGCGACTGGAGCAAGTCCAGGTCGAGGCCCCGGTACGTGGTTTTCGCCTGCGCGCCGAAGACTTGCCGAGCTTCGTTCCGCAGTTTCAGGAGCTGTTCGACGATCGCCCGCAGCAGACCTTGCCCTGGGCGCAACTGCGCGAGCGCCTGCGCGCGCGGCTGGGGGATGATGCCGTGCACGGCCTGGGCTTCCAGGCCGATCACCGCCCCGAGTGCGCGTGGCAGGCCAGTGCAGACAACCAGCCCTGTACGGGCTTGCCGACCGTGCAGCGGCCGGGCTGGCTGCTGACCGAGCCGCTGGCGGTGCACGAAGGCTCGGCGCGCATCCTCATGGGGCCGGAGCGCATCGAGTCCGGTTGGTGGGACGGCGATGATGTGCGCCGCGATTACTACCTGATCGAAACCCGCGCCGGCCAGCAGGGTTGGGCTTATCGCGCGGTGGGCGAGGGTGGTCCGTTGTGGCTGCAGGGCTGGTTCGCATGAACGCCGGATATGCCGAGCTGCACTGCCTGTCGAACTTCAGTTTCCAGCGCGGTGCCTCCAGTGCCCTCGAGCTGTTCCAGCGGGCGAAAAAACAGGGCTACCAGGCCCTGGCGATCACCGACGAATGTACCCTGGCCGGTATCGTCCGTGCCTGGCAGGCGGCGAAGTCGGTGGAGTTGCCACTGATCATCGGCAGTGAAGTGCGCATCGAAAATGGCCCGAAACTGGTGTTGCTGGTGGAGAATCTCGAGGGTTACCAGACCCTGTGCCGGCTGATCACCCGCGCCCGACGCCGTACACAGAAAGGCCAGTATCAAGTGCTGCGCGAAGACTTCGACGAACCCTTGCCAGGGCTGTTGGCGCTGTGGGTGCCGGACGCGGTCGATGACGTTGAACAAGGCCAGTGGTTGCAGCAGGTCTTCGCCGAGCGCCTGTGGCTGGCGGTCCAGCTGCATCGCGGCCAGGACGATAGCCGGCGCCTGCGCGATCTACTGGCGTTGGCCAGGGAACTGCGGATACCTGCGGTGGCCAGCGGCGATGTGCACATGCACGCGCGCGGACGCCGGGCCCTGCAGGACACCATGACCGCGATCCGCCATCACCTGCCGGTGGCCGATGCCGGGCTGCGCCTGCACCCCAACGGCGAGCGGCACCTGCGCGGCCTCGATGTGCTGCGCGAGCTCTATCCGCCTGCCTTGCTCGACGAAACCCTGAACATTGCCCGGCGCTGTACCTTTGATCTTGGCCAGCTGCGTTATCAGTATCCGCGGGAGCTGGTGCCGGATGGACACAACGCCGCGTCCTGGCTGAGGGAATTGACCGAGCGCGGCATTCGCGAGCGCTGGCCCCAGGGGGCGAGCGATAAGGTGCGCGGGCTGATCGACAAGGAACTGGGGCTGATCGCCGAGCTCGGTTACGAGAGTTATTTCCTCACCGTCCAGGACATCGTCGCCTTCGCCCGGCGCGAAAAAATCCTCTGTCAGGGCCGGGGCTCGGCGGCCAACTCGGCGGTGTGTTTCGCCTTGGGCATCACGGAGATCGACCCCGACCGCATGAACATGCTGTTTGAACGCTTTCTTTCCAAGGAACGCGACGAGCCCCCGGATATCGATGTGGACTTCGAGCACGAGCGCCGCGAAGAAGTCCTGCAGTACGTATTCCAGCGTTATGGCCGCACCCGCGCGGCCTTGACCGCCGTGGTCAGCACTTACCACGCGGCCGGCGCCGTACGCGATGTGGCCAAGGCCTTGGGGCTGCCGCCGGACCAGATCAATGCCCTGGCCGATTGCTGTGGACACTGGAGTGATGAAACACCGCCCGTGGAGCGCCTGCGTGAAGGCGGTTTCGATCCCGAGAGCCCGGTGCTGCGCCGGGTGTTGAGTTTGACCCAGCAGTTGATCGGTTTCCCCCGGCACCTGTCCCAGCACCCTGGCGGCTTCGTGATTTCCGAGCAGCCGCTGGACCACCTGGTGCCGGTGGAAAACGCCGCCATGGCCGAGCGCACCATCATCCAGTGGGACAAGGACGATCTCGATGCGGTCGGCCTGCTCAAGGTGGATATCCTCGCGCTGGGCATGCTCAGTGCTATTCGGCGTTGTCTCGATTTGCTGCGGCGTCATCGCAACCTCGACTTGAGCCTGGCGACCATCCCCTCCGAGGACTCGCTGACCTACGACATGATTGGCCGCGCCGACACCATCGGCGTGTTCCAGATCGAGTCCCGGGCGCAGATGTCGATGCTGCCCCGGCTCAAGCCGCGCGAGTTCTATGACCTGGTGATCGAGGTGGCCATCGTGCGGCCCGGGCCGATCCAGGGCGGCATGGTGCACCCGTACCTGCGCCGACGAAACAAGGAAGAGCTGGAAAGCTATCCCTCCGAAGAATTGCGCGAGGTGTTGAAACGCACCTTGGGCGTGCCGCTGTTCCAGGAACAGGTGATGCAGATCGCCATCGTCGCCGCCGACTACAGCCCCGGCGAAGCCGATCAGTTGCGCCGCTCCATGGCCGCCTGGAAACGCCATGGCGGACTGGAACCACACAAGGAACGCCTGGCCGCCGGGATGAAGAAAAAAGGCTACAGCGCCGACTTCGCCGCGCAGATCTTCGAGCAGATCAAGGGCTTTGGCAGCTACGGTTTTCCCGAATCCCACGCCGCCAGTTTTGCCTTGCTGACCTACGCCAGTTGCTGGTTGAAATGCCACGAACCGGCGGCTTTCGCCTGTGCCCTGATCAACAGTTGGCCCATGGGCTTCTACAGCCCGGACCAGATTCTGCAGGACGCGCGTCGCCACCATTTGCAGATCCGCCCGGTGGACGTGCGGGCCAGCGACTGGGATTGCAGCCTGGAGCCGATTGCCGGCGCGCAGCCGGCGATTCGCATGGGGTTACGCATGATCAAGGGCTTTCGCGAGGACGATGCCCGGGGCATCGAGGCGGCGCGGTCCAAGGGCGCGTTTGCCGACATCGCCGACCTGGGCGAACGGGCCCGCCTGGATGCCCGCGCCCAGGAACAACTGGCCGATGCCGGTGCATTGCGCGGGCTGGCCGGCGACCGGCATCGGGCGCGCTGGGAAGTGGCGGGGGTGGAAAAACAGCTCGGTCTGTTTGCCGGCCTGCCCCGTCAGGAGGAGGACGCGGTGGCGTTGCCCAGACCCACGGTGGGTGAGGACCTGCTGGCCGATTACAACAGCCTGGGCACCACCCTCGGGCCGCATCCGTTGGCCTTGTTGCGCGGCGAATTGAAAGCCCGTCGCTGCCGCAGTTCCAGGGAGTTGCTGGAGGTTGAGCACGGGCGACCGGTCAGCGTCGCCGGGCTGGTGACCGGTCGCCAACGGCCGAGCACCGCCAGCGGTGTGACCTTCGTCACCCTGGAAGACGAGTTCGGCAACGTCAACGTGGTGGTCTGGCGCGACCTGGCCGAGCGCCAGCGCCAGGTGTTGGTGGGGTCGCAGCTGCTCAAGGTCGATGGGCGCTGGGAGAAGGAGGGGGATGTGCGGCATTTGATAGCCGGGCGCTTGAGCGATCTGAGCCCGTTACTGGACGGCATCACCGTGCGCAGCCGCGACTTCCACTGACACACGCAACCCCCTGTAGGAGCGAGCTTGCTCGCGATGGACCTGAGAGCGCCGCGGGCTGTCAGGTTATCAGCGTTATCGTTGACGACCATCGCGAGCAAGCTCGCTCCTACAGGTTTTGGGGTGTGTCTGGTTATTTGGTGGAGGGCCAGAAGCGTTCGCCACCACCTGGTGCGTCCGTCCACGCCTGCAAAGAACGGGTTGGCAGGTCGAAGTAGTCGCGCGTGCGCGCATACCCATGCCCACCCATCCGCCCGATCGCATCAAGCCCCAGTTGATCGATGTACAGGGTCTTCGGGTCGATCAGCTCATCGCGCACATGGGCCATCAACACTTCACCAAGGATGATCTCCCGCGACTGGCCGATGGACAGCGCCATCATCCGCCGGCATTCCAGGGCCACCGGCGCTTCGCCGATGCGTGGGCATCTGACCGTGGTGCCGGGGATGGCGGTGAGGCCGGCGGCGGTCAGCTCGTCGAAACCCGGAGCGAAGGGCACGGCGCAGACGTTCATGGCTTCCACCAGGGCATCGCTGACGATGTTCACGGTGAACTCCTGGTTGAGCTGGATGTTGCGCGTGGTGTCCTTGGGACTCTGGTCGCCGTAGTTTTCCACGCCCAGCGCCAGGATCGGCGGATCGGCAGACAGCGCGTTGAAGAAGCTGAACGGCGCAGCATTGACGCGGCCTTCAGCGTCGACGGTGGTGACCAGGGCAATCGGCCGTGGCACCACGCTGCCGATCAGGATCTTGTATTTGTCTCGCGCACTCAGCGTGCTGAAATCGAAGCTTTGCATAGGCAGGATTCTCTAAAGGAGTGGATCGATGGCGCAGAGCGGCGCCTGTGCGCTGTAGTCGTCGGCGAACGGGATAGCCGGCTGGAACAGGGTATTCCAGTCCGGTTGGCCGAAGGCTCGGTCGCTGTGGCTGCGCATCAGTTTTTCGAATTGCCGTTGGGCCTGGCGCTGCAGGGCGGGGTAGTCGACGCCCTGCACCTGACGGTCCTGCATCACGCAGCGACCGTCGATGTAGCTGGCGATGCAATCGTCACCGCGCCCGGCCAAAACCAGGTTTTTCAGTGGGTCGAACAGTGGCCCCAGGTGCAGGCCACGCAGGTTGAACACGGTGATGTCGGCCTTGGCCCCCGGTGCCAGGCGCCCGAGATCGTCGCGTCCCAGGGCCTTGGCGCCGCCGAGTGTGGCGGCGTTGTACAGATCCAGGGTGCTGGTCAGTGCATTGCCGCCTTCCATCAAGCGCGCGATGTTCAAGCCCTGGCGCATGTTGTCCAGCAGGTCCGCCGGCCAGGTGTCGGTACCCAGGGCGAAGTTGATGCCCTTGGCGCGATAGCGACCAAAGGAATTCAGCGCCTCACCATCCCGGGCGAACACCACCGGGCAATGCACCAGGCTGGCGCCGCCATCGACCAGCCGTTGCAGATCATCATCGCCCCGGGTGTAGATGCCATGGGGCAACAGGCTGCGCGGGGTCAGCAGGTGCAGATCCTCCAGCCAAGCCAGCGGCGAAAAACCGCGCAGCTGTTCAACCATCGCCACCTCGCCGAGCCCCTGGCAGCAGTGCAAACGCATCGGCGCGTTGAGTTCGCGGCTCAGTGCCGCGGTGCGTTGCAACAGCGCCGGCGTGCAGGTCTGGATGCGATCCGGCAGCAGCGCGCCGCGAATCAGGCCGCCATGAGCGCCATCGAAATTCCGGAAAAACCGCTCGGCCGTCTCGAGCCCGGCCATGCCCCGGGCTTCCTGCCAGTGATGGGCCAGCGTGCCGTCTGCCTGCCAGTAGCTCATGCCGCTCATGTAGCAGGGGCCAAGGTAAGTGCGCAGCCCCAGCTCGGCCGCCACCCCGGCCACCGCGGCAAACTCGTCGTAGGTTTCGGCCCACTCGCGGTAGTACATCGAGGTGATCGGCATGGCCGTGGTGATGCCGTTGCGGATCAATTGGGTGAAGGCGTAGCGGTATTTGAAGACTTCTTCTTCGGCGCTGTAGCTTTCCCGTGGGCCGCGCGCCAGATACTGCGCCGACCACATCCGGCCCATGGCGCGCTCGTCGCCGTTGTCCAGGGTCAGCACCGTGGAATCGAGATCGCCCAGCGCATCCAGATCGATGAAACCCGGGCCGATCAGCGCGTTGCCATGGTCGATCCACTGATCCACCGGCCCGGCGTAATCTCGCCCGACAAACAGGATGCGCGCGCCTTCGAACACCACTTCGCCGTCGCGCCACAGCACATGTTGCGCGCCGTCGAAGCCGACTACGCAGCTGGCCCGCAAGCCGATGCGTTTCACCGGCGGCTTTCCAGCAGACGACCGCCAGACGCGATCAGTTGACCACCGCGATACACTTGGCGAACCGGCCGCGAAACCACGGCTTCGCCCAGGGTCTGAACCGGCATCAACAGGAAATCCGCTGGCCGACCAATTTCCAGGCCATAGTTTTCACAGCCTAGCGCCCGAGCACCATTGTCCGTCGCCGCCGCAAACGCCGCCGCCAGTTCTTCGTCCTTGTTCAAGTCGAAACGAAACGCCAGCAGCATCGCCCGCTCCAGCATGTCGCCGTTGCCCATGGGCGACCAGGCGTCGCGAACCCCGTCGGAACCCAGGCAGACGTTGACACCGGCCTCGCGCAACGCCAGGAACGGCGGCACTGCGCAGTCGGCCGGCGCCGAACTCATCAGCGAAATACCCAGCGCCGCCAGGCGTTCGGCCACAGGCTTGACCTGGCTCCAGGGCAACATGCCCAGGCAATAGGCATGGCTGATCATCACCCGGCCTTGCAGCCCGAAGCGCTCGGTGTAGTCGGCGATCAGCGCGATCTGCCACAGGCCCAGCTCGCCCTTGTCGTGCAGGTGGATATCGACACCACGCTCAAACTCGCTGGCCAGGTTGAACACGAAGTCGAGCTGCGCCACGGGGTCGTTGTCGATGCCGCAGGGATCAAGACCCCCGACGTTCTCCACGCCCAGGGCCATGGCTTCGCGCATCAGCTCGGCGGTACCGGGGCGGCTGATGAGGCCGGTTTGCGGGAACACCACCAGTTGCAGGTCGATCAGGTCGCGGTATTTTTCCCGCAGTTGCTGCATGGCTTCGACATGGCGCAGGCCGAATTCGGGGTCGATGTCGACGTGGCAACGCATCGTCAGCGAGCCGCGGGCAATGCAGTTTTCCAGCAGGGCGCCGGCCCGATGTGCGATGGGGGCGGTGACTTCCCGCAGGATTCGGCGTTCGTTGGCGATGTAGTCCTTGAGGGTGGGACCTGCGCTGTTCGGGCGCCAGGGTTGGCCCCAGAGGGTCTTGTCCAGGTGTACGTGGCTTTCCACCAGGGCGGGGGTCAGCAGCTGGTTCTGGCCGTCGATGTCGGTGGCCAGCAGCTCGGTGTTCGAGGCCGGGCGACGTTGGGTGAAGTGGCCGTTTTCGATCAGTAGGTCTTCGGCGGTTGAGCCGTAGGGGCGCACGTTGCGTAGCCAGCGGGGTTGGGTCATTTCATACCTCCAATTCTGTGTTGTTCAGGCGGGCCTCTTCGCTGGCAAGCCAGCTCCTACAGGGGGACGTCGGCGTAAACACAATACCTGTAGGAGCTGGCTTGCCAGCGAAGGCCGCGAACTGGTCCAGGATCAGCCCTTGAGCTTCGCCCAAATGCGGTCCTGCAGCTCCCGCGCCTTGTTGCTGCATTCCTTCTCCGGGCGCAGGCGCGAGGCGAATTCGTCGGGCATGTTGATGGCGTCCATCACTCGCCACTTGGCGTCGATCAGCTTGTCGCTCTGGATGCCGTTGTCATAGGCGATAGCGTTGGACACGGCCGCGGCGTTTTCCGGTTTCATCATCCAGTCGATGAAGATCTTCGCGTTGCCGGGGTGCGGCGCGCTTTTCGGTACGGCGAAGTTGTCCTGGAACATCGCCAGGCCTTCCTTCGGGTACACGTACTTGATGGTGCTCTTCTGCAAGGTGGCCCGGGCCGTGGAGCCGTTCCAGTTCTGCATCATGATCACTTCACCGGAGGCCATGCGATCGACGGTGTTGTCCGAGCTGTACATCTTCAGGAAGGGCTTCTGCTTTTGCAGCAGCTCCAGGATGCGCTTGGCGTCCTGGGGGTTTTCGCTGCATTCGTCGACATTCAGATAGTGGCTGGCGGCGTTGATCACGCTGCTGGAGGTGTCGAGGGCGGCGAGTTGGCCTTGCAGTTCCTTGCGCGGCTCGAAGAACTCTTTCCACGAGTCGTCCAGTTTGCCGCCCGGCACCCGCGCGCTGTCATAGGAGAACCCTGTGGTGCCCCACAGGTACGGCGCCGAGAACTTGCGGCCGGGGTCGAAGCTCGGGTCGCGGAACGCCGGCTTGACGTGCTGGAAGTTGGGCAGGGCCGAGGCGTCGATTTCCAGTAGCAGGTCCTGGTTGATCAGGGTGCGCATGATCGATTGCGACGGCACGATCACGTCGTACGCCGCGCCGCCGGCCTGCAACTTGGCCAGCAGGGTTTCGTTGCTGTCGTAGCCGTCCATGGTGACCTTGATCCCGGTCTCCTTTTCGAACTTGGCCAGCAGGTCGACCGGGTAGTAGTCGGTCCAGTTGTAGAAGAACAGTTCCTTGGGCTCAGCGGCCTGTGTACTCAACGCGGTGAAGCAACTCAGGGCCAGACCGGCAACAGCGAAGCACATGCTTTTTGTTTTCATGGTTGAAGCGCTCCAGGATTATTGGTTTTTGCCGCGCTGTCCCAGCCAGAAGGCCAGCACCACCAGCACGATGGAAATCACCAGCATCAGGGTCGAGATCGCGTTGATCTCCGGCGTCACGCCGGCCTTGATCGCGGAGAAGATGTACACCGGCAACGTGGTCGAACCGGGACCGGCGACGAAGAAGGTCATGATGAAATCGTCGAGGCTGACCACGAACGCCAGCACCGACCCGGACAGCACCGCCGGCCACAACAGCGGCAGCGTCACCCGGCGGAACACCTGCCACGGATTGGCGTACAGGTCGTTCGCCGCTTCCAGCAGGCTCTTGTCCAGGTCATTGAGCCGCGCGCGGATCGGCAGGTAGGCGAAGGGAATGCAGAAGCCGACGTGCGCGACGATCACCGTCAGCAAACCGAGCTTGATTCCCAGCGCCATGAACAGCAGCAGGGTGGCGACGGCGGTGACGATCTCCGGCAGGATCAGCGGCAGGTTGATCCCGCCTTCGACCATTTTCTGCCCATAGAACGGCCGGTAGGTCGCCAGTGCCGCAAGCAGCGCAATTGCCGTGGCACATACCGTGGCGATGCTGGCGACGATGATCGAGTTCAGCGCCGCGGTCTGGATCGACGGGTTGGCCAGGATCCGCCCGTACCAGGCGAAGGAGAACTCGGTCCACACCGTCGCCGAGCGGTTGGCGTTGAAGCTGTAGGCGATCAGCACGAAGATCGGCAGGTACAGGTAGGCCAGGATCAGCAGGCTGACTTCCCGGGTCATCGGCAGTTTTTTCAAGTGCAGGGCGATCATGCGGTGGCTCCTCGGCGAAGCGTTTTGGCGGCGCTGCGGCTATAGAGGGCGTACAGCACCAGAGACAGCAGCAGAATCCCCAGCAGCAGGAACGACAGCGAACTGCCCAGTGGCCAGTTACGCGCGGTGCCGAACTGTTGCTGGATCAGGTTGCCGATCATCAGCGTCTTGCCGCCGCCGAGAATCGCCGGGGTGATGAAGGCGCCGAGGCTCGGCACGAACACCAGCAATGAGCCGGCAATCACCCCCGGCATCGACAGCGGCAAAATGATCCGCCGCAGCGCATGCCAGCGATTGGCACCCAGGTCATAGGCAGCTTCCACCAGGCGCCAGTCGAGTTTTTCCAGGGTCGAGTAGATCGGCAAAATCATGAACGGCAGGAAGCTGTAGACCAGCCCGACGCTGACCGCGAAGTCGTTGTAGAGCAGGGTGATGCCGCCGGCCTGGGGAAACAGCGCGTTGAGGCTCTGGGCGACCCAGCCCTGTTCGCGCAGGATGATCAACCAGGCGTAGTTGCGGATCAGCAGGTTGGTCCAGAACGGAATGGTGATCAGCAACACCATCAGGTTGCGCCGCCGCGGAGTCAGGCTCGACATCCACAGCGCCACCGGAAAGCCGAACAGGAAACACAGCACCGTGGTGCCGCCGGCCTGGAACACCGAGCGGATCAGCGCCTGGGCGTAGACCCAGTTCAGCTCCAGTTCGCCGTCGAAACCTTCCTGGAAAAACAGCTGCACATAGCTTTGCAATTGCCAGTCGGCCTGCCAGTCGACGCCGCCATAGACGTTGCGCGGCAACAGACTGATGTAGCCCATGATGCCCAGCGGAATGGCGATCAGGGCCAGCAGGGTCAGGACCACCGGGCTAAGCAACAGCGCGCGGTTGAGGGCTGGGGAAGTGCTGCTGACGCTCATCTCAGGCCTCCATCAACAGGCAGGCGTGGGGCGGAAGGTTGACCGCGACACGGTCGCCGACCCCGCGATTGCGGTTCAGGCCTTCGTTGTTTTCGCGCAGCATGACCTTGATGTCGTTGTTCAGGCGGCACTGGTAGAGGGTCGCCGTGCCGACATACAACACCGCCTCGATCACCCCGCGCAGGTGGTGTGGTTGCGTCGGGTCGACCAGTTGCGAACGCTCCGGGCGGAATGCCAGTTGCACGCTGGAGCCGTCGAAGCCCTGGGCCGGGCAGGGGATTTCCACCGGCATGCCGTTGGGCACGAAGAGCTTTTCGTTCTGCTGGCCACGTTTGATATGGCCGGGAAGGAAGTTGATGTCGCCGATGAACTGGGCGACGAACCGATGCTGGGGGTTTTCGTAGATGTCGTTCGGGGTGCCGATCTGCAGGATCTTGCCGGCGGACATCACAGCGATGCGATCGGACAGGGTCAGGGCTTCTTCCTGGTCGTGGGTGACGAAGATGAAGGTGATCCCGGCTTCCTTCTGCACGCGCTTGAGTTCGACCTGCATTTCCTTGCGCAGCTTGAGGTCCAGCGCCGACAACGGCTCGTCGAGCAACAGCACCTTGGGCTTCGGCGCCAGGGCCCGGGCCAGCGCCACGCGCTGCTGCTGGCCTCCGGATAATTCCGCCGGTTTGCGCTGGGCCAGGTGTTGCATTTGCACCAGCGCCAGCATCTCATCGACCCGTTGCGGGATCAGCTTGCGATCAAGACCCTGCATCTCGAGGCCGAAGGCGATATTCTGCGCAACACTCATGTGCGGAAACAGCGCGTAGCTCTGGAACACCGTGTTGACCCTACGCTTGAACGGCGGCAGATCGTTGACCGGTTCCCCGGCCAGGCGAATCTCGCCTTCGCTGACGTGCTCGAAGCCGGCGATGGTGCGCAGCAGGGTGGTCTTGCCGCAGCCGGAGGGGCCGAGCAGGGTGAAGAATTCGTTGTCGGCGATGTCGACCGAGACATTGTCCAGGGCTGGCGCCAGTCCGGGATCGTCGGAATAACGTTTTGAGACGTTTCGCACTTCAATTGCAACTGGATGACCCATAATGGTGCATTCCTCTAATTATTGTATGCAAAATCTGGATGCAATTTAGAAATACCCGGATTAACCTGCTTGTGCAACCCCCTTTTGCAAGGCTGTGGATTCGCCTGGAGTGGGTTGCGTAGCGATCAAGGAGTCATCGAATGGCGGAAAAGAAACTGGAAACCACGGTCGACCGCGTCTACCAAGGGGTTTACGAGGCGATCAGCAAACGCTCGCTGCGGCCTGGCATGAAGCTGGGCGAGGCTTCGTTGGCCGAACTTTTCAATGTCAGCCGCACGTCGGTGCGTGCCGCGCTCAAGCAATTGGAAGCCGATGGACTGGTCACCACCGAGCCCAATAAAGGTGCGTCGGTGTCGCTGCCGAGCGACGAAGAGATCCGTTCGTTGTTCGAAACCCGGCGCCTGGTCGAGATCGGCATCGTCAGCGAACTGTGTCGCCGACGTGATACGGCGGTGACCCGGGATCTGCGCGATCACCTGCTGCTGGAGGACGAGGCGCATCGCAACGGTGACCACGAACGCTTGATCCACCTGCTCGGCGAGTTCCACATCAAGCTGGCCCGCAGCCTGAACAACCCGGTCTTACTCGACTGGTTCCAGAAGCTGATCTCCCGAGCCTCGCTGTACGCCGCCGCGCTGGACGACGACAGCCACGAAGCCTGCCGCGACGACGAACACCTGCGGTTGATCGAGTACATCGAGGCGGGCAACCAGAGCGCGGCGATCGAGCTGACCTGCATCCATCTGAACGGGATCGAGAAGGCGATTCTGGATGTGGCGGCGACTTTGAAAACTGGCTATCACCCGCTCAAGCACCTGATCGAGGTCTAATGCTCCCCGCACCCCTTGTAGGAGCTGCCGAAGGCTGCGATCTTTTGATCTGCTTTGAGAAAATCAAAGTCAAAAGATCGCAGCCTTCGGCAGCTCCTACAGGGGGGGGCTGCGTCAATTTCTCGAATCAGCTATACCTCTATGAAACCATTGCCATCCGCGATGCTCGAATCAAACGGGTGCAATAACCGGGACGCAGAGCCAGTCGATGCAGTTTCTAGAAGATAGCCACGGGTGTGCCGGCTGGGACGGCGAAATGGCCGAGCGTATTCGTGCGTTCGACTGGAGCCGGACCGAGCTGGGCAGCCTCGATGCCTGGCCGAGAAGCCTGGGCAGTTCGGTGCAGTTGATGCTCGCCTCGCCGTTGCCGATGGTGATGTTGTGGGGGCGGCCCGGCTACATGATCTACAACGACGCCTATTCGAAATTTGCCGGCGGGCGCCATCCCTATCTGTTGGGGGCGCCGGTGGAACTGGGCTGGCCGGAAGTGGCCGAATTCAATCGGCATGTGGTCGATACCTGCCTGGCCGGCGGCACCTTGTCCTACCGTGGCAAAGAGCTGGTGCTGCTGCGCGACGGCGTGCCCGAAGACGTCTGGATGGACCTCTATTACAGCCCGGTGGCTGACGATGACGGCAAACCGGCCGGGGTCATGGCGATGGTCGTCGAGACCACGGAGCATGTGATTTCCGAACGCCTTCGGCAGGTGGCCGAAGATGCTTATCGCGCCGATAACGAGCGGGTGCGCCTGGCATTGAATGCGGGCGCCTTGCTCGGTTCGTTCGTCTGGGACGTCAAGGCCAATGTGCTGAGCGGTGACGAGCGTTTCGCCCGGACTTTTTCCTACCCGGCCGAGCAAGACCTGGCCGACTTGCCATCGGACATTGCCGAAGCACGGATTCATCCCGACGACCTGAGCTGGATGCAGGAACAGGTCCAGCAATCAGTGGAAACCGGCGAGCCCTTTAATGCCGAATACCGGGTGCTGCGCACCGATGGCAGCTACTGTTGGGTACTCGCCAGTGGCTGCTGCGAGTTCAATGCAGAGGGCGAACCGTTTCGTTTCCCCGGGGTGCTGATCGACATCCATGAACGCAAGAGCGCCGAAGAATCCTTGCTCAGGTTCACCCGCAATCTGGAGCAGCGGGTCGCCGACGAAGTCGAGGCACGTCTCGCGGCGGAAGAGCAATTGCGCCAGTCACAGAAACTCGAGGCCATTGGCGGCCTGACGGGGGGCGTGGCCCATGACTTCAATAATCTGCTGCAAGTGATCGCCGGCAACCTGCACCTGCTGGCCCGGCATGAGCCGCAGAACGCCAATGTCCAGCGTCGGGTGGCGGCGTCGATTGCCGCCGTCGAGCGTGGGGCAAAATTGTCTGCGCAATTGCTCGCGTTTGCCCGTCGCCAGCCGCTGTCCCCGGCCATTTGTACGCCGCAGCAGATTTTCGACGGCCTTGGTGAACTGTTGCAGCGTGCGCTGGGGGAAACCATCCACGTCCATATGAGCGCGCCACCGGATTCCTGGCAGGTCTTCGTCGATCGCAATCAACTGGAAAACGCCATCCTCAACCTGGCGATCAATGCCCGTGACGCCATGAAGGGTGAGGGGACCATCGACCTCAGCGCCGACAACATCGGCCTTGACCAGGGTTTTTGCGCCGGCAAGGGCATTGCCGCCGGCGACTATGTGCGGGTGTCCGTGGCTGACAGCGGTGCGGGTATGCCGCCGCAGGTGCTGGCCCAGGCGTTCGAACCGTTTTTTACCACCAAGCCCGACGGCCAGGGCACGGGGCTTGGGTTGAGCATGGTGTTCGGTTTCGTCAAGCAGAGTGGCGGGCACATCGAGATGTCCAGCGTCGAGGGGCAGGGCACCCGGGTGCAGATGTATTTCCCGCGCAGCCTGCGTTCGATGGACAGTGAAACGCCCCGTGCCGAAGTGTCGCAACAGGGCGCCAACGAGCGGGTCCTGGTGGTCGAGGACAATGAGGCGGTGCGCGTTTCCACCGTGGAGTTGTTGCGCGAAGAAGGCTATCAGGTGCTCACCGCCGCCAATGCCGACGTTGCCATGCAGATGTTGCTGGAGGGCGCGGCGGTGGACCTGATCTTCACCGACGTGGTCATGCCCGGCCTGATAAAAAGCTCGGACCTGGCGGCATGGGCCAAGGTACAGGAACCCCCGGTGGCGGTGTTGTTCACCTCCGGCCACACCCGTGACATCATTTCGCGCAACCACCAGCTCAGCCCGGATACCCATTTACTGAGCAAGCCCTATGGGCCGCAAGCGTTGACGCAGATGATTCGTACTGTTCTCAACGGCTGAGCACAGTACATGTGGGAGCGGGCTTGCTCGCGAATGCGATATGTCAAGCACATCAATGTTGAATGACACACCGCATTCGCGAGCAAGCCCGCTCCCACAGTCATCATATTTTTCAAATCCTTGATCGAGGCTGGCCCCATGACCTCCACTCGCACCTCCAACCCTCCCTCCGGCATGGTCAGGGTGCGTGGCGCCCGGGAGCACAACCTCAAGAACGTCGATGTCGACATTCCCCGCGATGCCCTGGTGGTGTTCACTGGGGTGTCCGGCTCGGGCAAGTCGTCCCTGGCGTTTTCGACCCTGTACGCCGAAGCCCAGCGCCGCTATTTCGAATCCGTGGCGCCTTATGCGCGTCGCCTGATCGATCAGGTGGGCGTACCGGATGTCGATTCCATCGAGGGCTTGCCGCCCGCGGTGGCCTTGCAGCAACAACGGGGCACGCCGAGCACGCGGTCTTCGGTGGGCAGCGTCACGACCTTGTCGAGCCTGATCCGCATGCTGTATTCCCGTGCCGGCAGTTACCCGCCGGGGCAGCCGATGCTCTACGCCGAAGACTTTTCTCCGAACACGCCCCAGGGCGCGTGCCCGCAATGCCACGGCCTGGGCAGGGTGTATGAGGTCACCGAAGCACTGATGGTGCCGGACCCGAGCCTGACTATCCGCCAGCGCGCCGTGGCCTCCTGGCCCATGGCCTGGCAGGGCCAGAACCTGCGGGACATCCTGGTGACCCTGGGCTATGACGTCGATGTGCCCTGGCGCGACCTGCCGAAGAAGCAGCGTGACTGGATTCTCTTCACCGAAGAAACCCCGACGGTGCCGGTGTACGCCGGGCTCACCCCGAAGGAAACCCGGGTCGCCCTCAAGCGCAAGATGGAACCGAGTTACCAGGGCACCTTCACCGGCGCCAGGCGCTACATCCTGCACACCTTCACCCATTCGCAAAGTGCGTTGATGAAGAAGCGCGTCTCGCGCTTCATGCTCGGTAGCCCTTGCCCATTGTGCGACGGCAAGCGCCTCAAGCACGAAGCCCTGTCGGTGACTTTCGCCGGCTACGACATCGGCGAACTGTCCCAAATGCCCTTGCTGCAAGTGGCAGAAGTACTCAAGCCAGTGGCGGCCCGGCATTACCTCGAAGAGGGCGACGAGGCGGGAGAGGTATTAACTCACCAGCAAACCCGCGAGGCCCGTGAACAGCGCGTGGCCCACGGTGCCAGTGGCCATGCCAACGCCCCGGATGTACGCCACACGCCGAATCTCTCGGTGGAAAAACGCCTCGCCGCGCAACGCATTGCCCAGGATCTTCTGGAGCGGGTCAGCACCCTGACCGACCTGGGCCTGGGTTACCTGGCCCTGGAGCGCAGTACGCCGACGCTGTCGTCTGGCGAATTGCAACGCCTGCGCCTGGCGACCCAACTGGGCTCGCAGTTGTTCGGCGTGATCTACGTGCTGGACGAACCCTCGGCCGGCTTGCACCCGGCCGACGGTGAAGCACTGTTCGAAGCCCTGCAACGCTTGAAAGCGGCGGGCAATACCCTGTTCGTGGTCGAGCACGACCTGGAAACCATGCGTCGCGCCGACTGGTTGATCGATGTCGGCCCGGCGGCGGGCGAGCATGGCGGCCGGGTGCTGTACAGCGGTGCGCCGGCGGGGCTGGCAGCAGTGAAGGATTCGCAGACCCGCGCCTACCTGTTCGCCGAACACGCCAACCAACCCCGTCGTCCGCGTAAGGCCAGCGACTGGCTGCGTCTTGAAGGCGTCACGCGCAACAATCTGGACAACCTCAGCGTCGAGTTTCCCTTGGGCTGTTTCACGGCGGTGACCGGGGTGTCGGGCTCGGGGAAATCCAGCCTGGTCAGCCAGGCGTTGCTGGAGCTGGTCGGTGCGCATCTGGGGCGTCCGGGCACTGAGAGCGAGCCGCAGGAACTGAGCCTTGAAGATGAAGCGCCGACCGTCAGTGGCGGGCAGGTTGCGGCGGGGCTGGCGTCGATCAAGCGTTTGGTGCAGGTCGATCAGAAGCCCATTGGCCGTACGCCGCGCTCTAACCTCGCGACCTACACCGGGCTGTTCGACAATGTACGCAAGCTCTACGCCGCCACGCCCGAGGCGCAGGCGGCGGGTTACGACGCCGGGCAGTTTTCCTTCAATGTCGCCAAGGGCCGCTGCCCGACCTGTGAAGGCGAAGGTTTTGTCAGCGTCGAATTGCTGTTCATGCCCAGCGTCTACGCGCCATGCCCGACCTGCCACGGCGCGCGCTACAACCCCGAGACGCTGGCGATCACCTGGCAGGACCTGACCATTGCCCAGGTGCTGCAACTGACCGTGGACCAGGCCGTGGACGTGTTCGCCGAACAAGCGGCGGTGCGTCGGTCCCTGGAGGTGCTGCGCGATATCGGCCTGGGCTACCTGCGCCTCGGCCAACCGGCGACCGAGCTGTCCGGGGGTGAAGCCCAGCGCATCAAGCTGGCCACCGAGCTGCAACGCAACCAGCGCGGGGCGACGCTCTACGTGCTCGATGAACCGACAACGGGCCTGCACCCGCGCGACGTCGATCGTCTGCTCGAGCAGTTGAACAACCTGGTGACGGCTGGGCACACGGTGATCGTCGTCGAACATGAAATGCGCGTGGTGGCGCAGAGTGACTGGGTGATCGATATCGGCCCGGGGGCGGGAGATCAGGGGGGCAAGGTTGTGGTGGCGGGGGAGCCGCGGAAAGTCGCGAGCAGCAAAAAGAGCCGAACAGCGCCATTTCTCGCCAGGGTTCTTGGGCATTGAAAGATCAAAAGATCGCAGCCTGCGGCAGCTCCTACAGGGAAACGCGTACCCCTGTAGGAGCTGCCGCAGGCTGCGATCTTTTAATCAGGCACCGTTGATCGTGCGCCGTACCTTGTCCAACAGCTCATTGATCTGGAACGGCTTGATCAGTATCTCCATGCCGTCGCCGAGAAACACCTGGCGGTTGATCGCGGTTTCGGCATAGCCGGTCATGAACAGGATCGGCAGGTGTTCGCGCCAGCCACGAGCGATGTCGGCCAGTTCCCGGCCGCTCATGCGCGGCAGGCCGACATCGGTCAGCAACAGGTCGATGGATTCGTCGTTCTGCAGGCGTTCGAGGGCGCCCTCGATGTCGGCCGCCTGGGTGCAACGATAGCCGGCATCCACCAGCACTTCGGCGACGAACATGCGCACCGACGGCGTGTCCTCGACAATCAGCACATGTTCACCGCCACCCTCGGCAGGCTGCGTCGCCGCTTCGACGGCGGCGGCGGTAGGGTCGGCGCTGGCCGGCAACATGATGGTGACTTCGGTCCCGCGTCGCGCCACGCTGCGAATGTGCGCATCGCCGCCTGACTGGCGGGCGAAACCGTAGATGGTCGACAAGCCGAGCCCGGTGCCCTGGCCCAGGGGCTTGGTGGTGAAAAACGGGTCGAACACCTTGTCGATCACATGGTGTTCGATACCGGTACCGTCGTCGCGCACCGACAGCGCGACATAGGCACCATCGGCCAGGTTGGGGTCGCCGTGGGAATAGGCGGCATAGGTGTTGACCCAGATATTGCCGCCCTGGGGCAGGGCATCCCGGGCGTTGATCACCAGGTTGAGCACAGCGCTTTCCAGTTGAATCGGATCGACCAGCGCGATGGCGGGTTTGCTGGTCAGTTCAAGCTTGAGGGCAATGCGTTCGCCGATGGTGCGCACCAGCAGTTCCTCGAGGGAGCGGATGTGCTCGTTGATGTCCACGGGCCGGGTATCGAGGGGCTGCTGACGGGCGAACGCGAGCAGGCGATGGGTCAGGGAGGCGGCACTCATGGCCGAGTTCAACGCCGCTTCGGCATAGAACGCGACCTTGTCGGTGCGTGACTCGGCAACGCGCTTCTGGATCAGTTCCAGGCTGGTGATGATGCCGGTGAGCAGGTTGTTGAAGTCGTGGGCAATGCCGCCGGTCAGCTTGCCCAGGGCGTCCATTTTCTGCACCTGCAACAGCTGGGCTTCGGTGCGCGCGCGTTCGGCGACTTCGTTGGCCAGTTGGGTCGTGGCGTCGTCCAGTCGTGCCAGGTGCGAGCGTTCGCGGTGCCGGTGTTCGGTGACATCTTCGACGAACACCAGGCTCAATTCTGGCGTGCGGTAGGGTGAAATCTGCCACTCGGTTTCGCGAATCTCCCCCTGCACGCTCATGCTCAAGGTGCCTTTCCAGCGTTCGCCATAGGCCAGGCGCAGGCGCAGTTCCTCGATGACCGCGCACTGGTCGTCGGCGAAACACTGGCGCAGGGTTTCGGGGTCGAGGTTGTCCTGGATCAGTTGGGCGAACGCATGGTTGCACTCGTGGACCTTGAGTTGGGCATCCAGCACGGCGATGGGGGCCGACACATTGACAAAAATCTCGCGAAAGCGCGCCTCGCTTTCCCGCAGGGCATTCTCGGTTTCGCGCACCCGCAGCAAGGTGCGCAGGGTCGCCAGCAGCACATCCGGGTCCACCGGGTGGATCAGGTAGGCGTCGGCGCCGGCGTCGAGGCCAGTGATGATGTCGCCGGTCTGGATCGACGCTGCGGACACATGAATCACCGGGAGCAGGGCGGTAGCAGGCTCCGAGCGCAGTTTACGAACGATGTCGAAGCCGCTCATGTCCGGCAGGTTGACGTCGAG
The DNA here is from genome assembly GCF_949767605.1 of Pseudomonas sp. IT-P218. Lineage (NCBI taxonomy): Bacteria > Pseudomonadati > Pseudomonadota > Gammaproteobacteria > Pseudomonadales > Pseudomonadaceae > Pseudomonas > Pseudomonas sp. IT-P218. The sequence goes on along the minus strand of NZ_CATKQQ010000033.1, from coordinate 329,590 downwards.
GATCAAGGCGTCGATCGCCACGCTGGCGATCAACTCCAGGCCTTCGCTGCCGGTGCCGGACTCCAGCACCTCATAGCCGTGGCGTTCCAGGCGCCGGCGCAAGGCATAGCGCGTGGCGACGTTGTCGTCGACGATCAGCAAGCGCAGGTCACGTTTCATCGGCAGGCTCCATGGCGATGGCCAGCGGGATGATCACGAAAAAGGTCGAGCCCACGCCCGGTGTGCTCTGGACCCCGACTTCGCCCCCCAGCAGCAGCGCGAAGCGTTTGCACAGCGACAGCCCGAGCCCGGTTCCACGCAGGCGTTTTTGCAGCGGAGAGTCGACTTGGGAGAAGTCTTCAAACAATGCGCCATGTAGCTCTGGAGCGATACCAATTCCGCTGTCGCTGACGGCGAAACGCACGTAGTCATCGTTTTCCAGTCGCGCCGAGACCCGCACTTCGCCCCGGGTGGTGAACTTCAACGAGTTGGCAATGAAGTTGCGCAGGATCTGCGCGAGCTTCTTGTCGTCGGTGTACAGCCGGGGCAGGCCCACCGGCTCCTCGAAGATAAGGTCCACGGCGCTGGTATCGACAATTGGCCTGAACATGCCGCGCAGGGCGGCGAACAGGTCGAACATGTCGAACCAGGCCGGGGAAATGGTGATGCGCCCGGCTTCGATCTTCGCCAGGTCCAGCAGGTCGTCGACCATGTCGCTCAGCTCCCGCGCGGCATTGCTGACGAAGGCCACCTGCTTGTGCTGCTCGTCACTGAGGGGGCCGTCGAGTTCATCGCTCAGCAGGCTGGCGATGCTCAGGATCGAACCCAGGGGCGTGCGAAACTCATGGCTCATGTAGGACAGGAAGCGGCTTTTCAGGTCCGAAGCCTGGCGCAGCTGTTCGGCCTGGTTGTCGAGTTCGGCATACAGCGCCAAAACGCCCTGGTTGGTTTCATCCAGCTCGGCGCGCAGGGCGTTGGCTTCACCCTGCAAGCGCGCGATCATGGCGGCTTGTTCGTCGATTTGACTCATGGGCATTTCAGCCATGGGCTGCCTCCAGGGCAATGACCAGTACCGTGACATCGTCTCGTCCACGGCAGAAATCGCGGTGCAGGATGGCGGCAATCACGGCCGGATGGCGGTGCACCAGGCCAGGGTAGTCCGCCAGGTTCCAGCGCGACTGCAGGCCGTCGCTGTACATGATCAGCAATTGTCCGCTCACTTGAGCATAGTCAAAGGGCTGCGCCTTTCGATATTGCCCGCCGACGATGCCGGGGTGCGAGGCCAGGCCGCGGGATTTGTCCGGTGCGACCAGGCAGGCGCCGATGTTGCCGATGCCGACGAACTGCAACGCATCGCGGCCAGCGTCGAACTGGGCAATCGCCAGCGCACCGCCACGGGTACCAATCATGGCCTGATGAATGTCTTCCAGCGCCAGCAACGGTGAGGCGAAGGGCTGCAGCGCGTAGGCTTTTTCGCCAGCGCGAGCGGCGAGTTCGGCTTCTTCGCCATGGCCCAGGCCATCGATCACCAGGGCGCTGATGCGTGGTCCGTCGAACGCCAGGTGCCAGGTATCGCCGCAGGCGGGATCGTCGCGCAACGAATGCTGGCTGACACCGATGCGCAGGTCCCGGGCCTTGTCCGAGCGTGGGTACAAGCGCGTGAGCAGCACGGCACCCCGTGAATCGGCATACACATCGAACACCTCGGTCTGGCGCGACACGGCGCCCAGGCCGATGCCCTGGGTGCCGCCGGTGGAAAACCCGTCGGCCAGGCAGGCCTGCAGGTCAAAGCCCTGGGCGCGGTCGATGGCGAGCATCTCGATGCCGGCACCGCTAACCCGGGGCAACACCCTCAGGTGCAATTCGCCGCGGGTGGCGTGCTTGAGAATATTGCTGGCAAGTTCGGTGGCGACCAGCGCTACCCGTCCCGCGTCCGTGGTGTCGAAGCCATGAAGCTCTGCGAGTTTTTGCGCGGTGCGCCGTGCATGTCCGATCTGGCTGTTGTCCTCGATGACCAGCACTTGGGTCATCGTTCCACCGAAGTTCATGTCCATCGGGTAATCGTCACGCGAGTACCCTTTCCTGGCGCAGTGTCGAGTTCGAACTCATTGACCAGGCGCTTGGCGCCGGTCAGGCCCAGGCCCAGCCCGGAACCGGAGGTCCAGCCATCGGTCATGGCCAGCTTGATGTCGGGGATGCCCGGGCCTTCGTCACGGAAGACCAGGCGCAGGCCCACGCGCGGGTCTTCATCGAGGATCTGCCAGTCCATGTCGCCGCCACCGCCGTACACCATGGTATTGCGCGCCAACTCGCTGACCGCGGTGACCATTTTGGTCAGGTCGATCAGGCGCATGCCGCATTCCTGGGCGAGTTTGCGCGCCAGTTGCCGAGCCAGGACCACGTCCTGCTCGATGTGGATCGGATGAGTGCCGCTGCTGCGCACAGTCATTGTTCGCGTACTCGTGCCTGAAGCAGTTTCATCCCGCGCTCGACGTTCAGCGCGGTACTCACGCCGGGCAGGGTCAGGCCCAGCTCCACCAGGGTGATGGCCACCGCGGGTTGCATGCCGACCAGCACGGTCTGGGCGTCCATGATGCTCGACAGCCCGGAAATGGTCCCGATCATCCGGCCGATGAACGAATCCACCATGTCCAGGGCGGAGATATCTATCAGCACGCCGCGGGCGGAGGTCCGGCTGATGCGCTCGGACAGGTCGTCTTGCAGGGTCAGGGCCAACTGGTCATGCATGTCCACCTGGATGGTCACCAGCAGGAAGTCGCCCATTTGCAGAATCGGAATGCGCTCCATCTCAATGCGCCTTGCTGACGGTCAGTCCCAGCCGGGTCAGGGCCAGTTTCAGGGCATCGGCCAGGTTGGCCTTGGTCACCACGCCTTGCAGGTCCAGGCCCAGGTGCACGATGGTCTGAGCGATCTGCGGGCGAACGCCGCTGATGATGCAGTCGGCCCCCATCAGGCGAATGGCGGTGACGGTCTTGAGCAGGTGCTGGGCCACCAGGGTATCGACGGTCGGTACACCGGTGATGTCGATGATGGCGATCTCCGAGCCGGTGTCGACGATCCGCTGCAGCAGCGATTCCATCACCACCTGGGTGCGTTGCGAGTCCAGCGTGCCGATCATCGGCAGGGCGAGGACGCCGTCCCACAGCTTGACCACCGGGGTCGACAGCTCCAGCAGTTCTTCCTGCTGGCGCTTGATCACCGCCTCGCGGGATTTCTGGAAGGTGCGGATGGTGTGCATGCCCAAGGCGTCGAGCAATTCGGAGATTTCCCAGAGTTGCTCGGCCAACAGCGCCGGGCTGTCCTGGTAATGGTTCTGCAACAGGGCAAATAGCGGACCCTTGAGTGAGAAGATGAAGCTGGCGGTCTGGTGAGAATCCTGGCCGAGTTGGGCACGGCTCTGGGAGAGCTTGTCGAGGAACTGGCGAATTTCATCCCAGCCGGGTGTGGCAATGTTCTGGCCATTGCCATTTTGCAGGCCCGAGATCACCAACTGCAGGAATTCCGAGGCCTGCTGTTGCAGGTCCTGCTCTTTGAGATTGCGCGTGGCGCCGCTGGACTCCAGGCCATTTTTCCATTCGGTCAGCAGTTGTGCCTGGTTGTTCTTCATCGCATCGAGCGTGCTGGTTTGCAGTGCCGCCATGGGACTTGTCTCCTTGAATGTGTGCGGCCGATTCCCCAAAAAATGACCGGCGCAAAGCAATGACATTTGGCGGATGAAATAGTTGTTGCGTTCGACAGGTATTTTCATCCGATACACAAGGACTGTAGGACAAAGACGAAGGGAACGTTGGTCGCGTGGTGGAGTTCGAACGGTTATGACCCGACGGTTTCGAACGCGACGCACGAGGTACTTATGAAAGATGAAAATGAACTAGACGAAAACGCCAAGACCCCCGAGCCGGAAAGTGCCGACAAAGCGGTCGATCAGAAAAATGTGCACAGCGATAACGACAACGAGTTCAGCCCGGGCTTCAAACCTGATCCTGATCGCCCCAAGCCTGGCGATGACACGGATGCCGATATCGATACCGACGGCGGTTAGGCTCGGCCCCAAACAAAAAGACCGCATGGATTCATGCGGTCTTTTTGTTTGATGAGCGGATTACTTGTCCGGATGCGCGGCTTGAAGCTTCTTCGCCATTTCCAGATGTTTTTCCAGCCCCGGCAACATTTTTTGCGCAAAGCCCTTGAGCTCCGTGGCGCCTTTGGTCTTGTCGTCGGTCACGGTATTGGCTTGTTTCTTGAACAGTTCGATGGTGTTTTCGTGTGCCTTGACCTGGTTGTTGGCGTAGGCCGAATCGAAGGACTCGTCACGCATGTCGAGGAGCTTTTCCTTGGCCTGTTTCACCAGTGTCGTGGTGTCCGGCACTTCAATGTCATTCTTTTTCGCGATGGTCGCCAGTTCATCGTTGGCCTTGGAATGATCGGTGATCATCATGTTGGCGAACGCCTTGATATCGGCTGACTGGCTTTTTTCCAGGGCCAGGCGGCTGGTCTCGATCTCGGCGATGCCGCCTTCGGCTGCCTTGTCGACAAAATCGTTATCGGTTGCCGCGAATGCCGCGCCCATGGTGGTGCTCAGGGCGATGGCCAGAGTGAGGTGGCGCAGGTTAAATCCGTCCATTGGTTCTTCTCCACACGGTAGTTCATGGGCGATCGAGTTGATCGTTATGCTGTGGAGGTCGCGGGTGGGGCAAAGGTTTTATCGCATTTGCGACAGGACGACGAACGGACACCGCTGGTCTGACAGGTGGTCGACAGAACGGGCCAACCAAGGCCATTCTGATAGTTGGCGAACGCAATCAATCGCGTTTGCTACCGATTAACAAACGGAGGTGTTCCATGCCGGTGCCCCATGACCTTTATCAGGATTTGAGTTGCACAAAGGAAGATATCCAGCAGAAACGCACCAAGGATCCGTTACTGGATTCACTGATCAACAAATACTCCCAGGCGGACGCCGAAGTGGTGAAGGCAGAGCAAGCCAAATCCAGTGATGACACGGTGACAAAGCTCAAGGCGAAGCGCCTGGAGGTCAAGGACAAGATCGTCAAGCAACTCCAGTTGCCGTGAGCCACCGACAATCGGTGGCTGAATAATTGGAACGGCGATATTGACCGGCACCTCGAATGTCTAGAGCCCGATGACGCGGCTTCATGCGAGGTGCCTCATGTCCGACCCAAAATTTCCCAGCGAAGAACAAGGGGGCTACGACCCCATTCCGACCCATCCCGAACCCTTGAGCCCCGGCCGTACTGCGGTCAATCCGGAGGACGAGCCGGGCATTGATGAACTGCCGAACAATGAAGGTGCCATTCCCATGGATCAGGACGACGGCACTGACATCGATCGGGAGCGGGTGCGGGAAGAAACCGATAATGCGGTGCGCGATGACGAGGCCGATCCGCGATAACCCAGAAACCACAGATCCCCTTGTGGGAGCGGGCTTGCTCGCGAAAGCGGTGTCCCATTCAGCATAGAAGTTGAATGTAATGGCCTCTTCGCGAGCAAGCCCGCTCCCACATTTGGATCTGCGTTAATTCTGCAACGCCGTGCTCAGTGGCAATCGCGCCATGTTTTTCGCTTTCAACGAGCCCAGATACAACCACTCCCCATATTCACGTGCGGTGGTGATCGGCGAGTAGCTGTCGCTGCTGCCGTCCTGCAGGTTGGCGATCACCTTGCCCTCAAGGTCCAGCCCCAGCACAAAGGCGCGTTCTTCCACCGGCCTGGGCAGGACTGTCATCGCTCGGGCGATCATCTTGCGCACGAAAGGGTGCGCCGCCGTTTTGTCGAGCAAGGCGTTGCGCGGCGCATACAGCGCCACCCAGAAGCGGTCGCGACCATTGAAGGCCAGGTTGTCGGGAAACCCCGGCAGGTTGTCGATGAACAGGTCATGATTGCCGGCGTTCGGCCCGCTCAGCCAGTAGCGAGTGATGCGATACGCGCCGGTTTCGTTGACCAGCACATAGGCATCGTCCGGCCCCAGGGTGACGCCATTGGCAAACTCCAGCTTGTCCAGCAGCACCGAGGTCTTGCCGGTCTGGAAGTCATAGCGCAGCAAGCGCCCGTCGCCGCCATGTTCGATGATGGCCTGGCCGTCCTTGCCGTAGCCGAACCGGCTGGAGGCGTCGCTGAAGTAGGCGTAGTGCCCGGGCTTGTCGATGGCCACATCGTCGGTGAAACCAAACGGCACGCCATTGGCGTCGGTGGTCAAGGCCACCAGGCGACCCTGGGCGTCCAGCGACAACAAGCCCTTGACCGCATCGGCGATCACCAGCAAGCCATTGGGGTGGCGGGCCAACCCCAGGGGGCGGCCGCCGGTGTCGGCCAAGACCTTGGTGTCCTGGCCGTCCAGGCTGGTGCGAATGACCCTGCCATCATGCAAGCCGGTGATCAGCGCGTTGTTTTCCATGAGCAGCGCTTCGGGGCCGTCGATGTCTGCGGCGCCGACGCGCTCCACGCCCTTGAGGCGCTGGTTGTCCGCGTACGGGCCGCTGCTGAGGGACGGCGCCGGTTGCGGGGTCCAGGCGACGGGCTTGACCTTGGTCGGCATCAACAGCAGGAAGGCGACGAGGACAACGATCAGCAGCAACAGCCAATGATGAAACCTGATCGTTCGGCTCACGCACGCACTCCTGTCGGCGCCAGGTATCTTTCTGCGGTTTCGCGAAGTGCCAGCATCGACGCCGCCGATTCCCGTTCGATCCGTCGCTTGAGCAGCAACTGGTTGGCCATGCGCATCACCAATCCACTGAACCGGTATTCCAGCGTGCGAACAAAGCGCGTGCCATCGCCCTCGGCCGCGCATTCGTAGGTCAGCAACAATGACAGACCATTATCGCCATGGGCCCGGGCAATCCAGCGGCGTCCAGGCAGATACTCATCGACCACCCAGCTCAAGTGTCCGTCACGCCCACCGGCGCGGATGTCCTCCTCGAACCGCGCGCCGGCATGCAAGGGCCCGTTCTGGCCATCGATCCTGAGGGAAGAGGGATGCCAATCCGGCCAGTGGATCACGGTGCTGGCATAGGCCAGCACGGTAATGGGATCACCGGCGATATCGACTTTATGTTGCATGCGGGTCATGGGCGTTCTCTTCAGGTGCTGGAAGTCCGGTTCCGGTTCCGGCTCCCAATAGAGGGTGCCGAACAGGTAATCCATCAACGGAAAAACGATGTTGAAATTGCGCTGCTGCATCATTTCGCGGCGGTGATGCAGTTCATGCAGGCGCCGCATCTGGCGGATCCAGGGCAGGCGCGTGATCCGGTTGTGCGACGGCAAGTGCTCACAGGCATGGAACACTTCATAGGTCAGGTACCCCAGGACCAGGCAGCCGCCAACCAGTCCGGCAACGTTCGCATCCAGGGGCTTGAGCAGCCACCACAGGGGCAGGGTGACCAGCAGTGTGTGCAGCACGATCAGCCAGGCCGGGAACAGGATCACCCGCCAGTCGCGAGCACTCTCGTAGGTCATGTGGCCGGGGGCGAAAAAGCTGTGGTGGTCGCCGGCGTGGCGGGCATAGAACATCCGCGCGAAGCTTTTTTTGTGATGGCCCAGGTGCCGATGCACCAGGTACACGACGAGATTGAAGAACAGCAAGGCCACCGGTACCGACAGCCATTCGAGGAGCGTTACCTGGTGCACGGTGCTCCAGAAAACGCCGATCGCCACCAGGCCGAACACCAGTACGAAGGTGCCATGCAGCCAGGGGTTATAACGGGGATGAATGTCGCAACGGTAACGAGCGCGGAATGCTTCGGTGGTCTGCCTCACTGCAATCACCTGTCTTTTTTGTTATCTCCAGCAGATTAGTCGATCCCGCGGTTTTGGCTGGCAGCCGCTGGATTTTATTGCCGCCCCATCTCCCGCGGTTGTATCCGATCCACTGTGCGGGCTTGCCAGCGATGGCGGCATGACAGCAAACCAATCTCTCGCGGCTGTACCCGATCAAACAGTAGGAGCTGGCTTGCCGGCGATGACGGCCTCACAGCCAACCAATCTCTCGCGGCTGTACCCGATCAAACTGTAGGAGCTGGCTTGCCGGCGATGACGGCCTCACAGCCAACCAATCTCTCGCGGCTGTACCCGATCTACTGTGGGAGCCGGCCTGCCGGCGATGGCGTCCTGACAGACGACCTATTATTTGCTAACCGAGTACATATCCATTCCTGCGGTAACGGCCGCTTATGGTTTCGCTCTTACAGCGAGTCACTTGGAAAAACGGAACGCCGCCCGGCCCCAAGTAACCAAGGGCTCTTGCCCCTGGCGTTCGGTGCCTCGCTAATGCTCGGCATGCCCTCGCTCCGGTCCTGCTCCGTGGGCCCACTGCGCAGAACCTCCACTCGGCCTCTCGATGGGGCAAGAAAATCAAAAGCCAGATCAAAAGCAAAAGCAAAAGCCAAAGCGAGGCGAGCTAACGCTCGACCTCGTTGTTGGGTGGGTACGCGTTCCCCTGTAGGAGCTGGCTTGTCGGGTCGCCGCATCGCAGCGATGGCGCCCGAAAGAACAGTGCAGTATTCAAAGCCTACTCAAGTCAGCGGATTCCACCGCTGCGACCAATCATCATCGCTCTTGATCACCTCGCGCAGCAGGTCGAAGGCCCGTTGCAGCGCCGGCGAGTCGCGGTCGCGGGAGTAGACCAGGTAGGTCGGGTAACTGAATTCCGGGGCCTTGGGCACGAGCTCAAGCATGCCGTTTTCCAGGTAGCTCTGGACCACCCGGGTGCGGAAGTAGCCGCTGCCACCGTGTTCGAGGATGTACTGCAACCCCAGGGGGCCAAGGTTGAAACTGAGCGCCGCCTTGGCTTTTTCCGGCAGGGCGGCGTCGTGCTGGCGGCGAAAGTGCTGGCCCCAGTCGATGTACACATAGGGTTCGGGGCGCTCGGGGTGACGTACGAGGATGAGTTTTTCCTCGAGGATCTGCTCGACCTGCAGGCGCGGCCAGTATTCGGGTTGATAGACCAGCGCCGCATCGAGCACGCCCAGCTCCAGTTGGCGCAGCAGGTTTTCGCCGTCGCGGATTTCCATGCGCAGCGCATGGCCGGGAATCCTGTCGCGCAGCACGCCGGCCCAACGGAGCATCAACGGATTGCACAGGCTGACCTCGCCACCGATGTGCAGGACGTCATGGAACCCCTCGGGCAAGGGCAAGTCCCGGCGCGCGGCCTCCCAGGTTTCCACCAGTTGATTGGCATAGATCACGAAGGCCTCGCCATTGGGCGTCAGGCGGGCCCCGGCGCGGTTGCGCACGAACAGCGTGCTGCCCAGGTGGCTTTCAAGCTTCTGTACCCGCGCGGTGATCGCGGTCTGGGTGACGTGGAGTTTCTCGGCGGCCGCGGCAAGGCTGCCGTGGCGGACGATTTCCAGGAAGGTGCGGGCGAGGTCGATGTCCATGGGGTGGCCGGTGCAGGAAATGCTCGCATTGTAAGAGCAGGCTTCGCCAGCTGTCACAGGTGGTGTTCAGCGATGAAGAATGCACCTTCCACGCAGATCCAATGTGGGAGCGGGCTTGCTCGCGAAGGGGTCATGTCAATCAACGGAAATGTTGACTGAACTACCGCCTTCGCGAGCAAGCCCGCTCCCACATTGGGTTGCGATGCTAGCGAGATTGTCGTTTAGAACGCGAAACACGAACAGCCAAACGCCCCCCAGAACCCACGGAAGTCACTGACCGGCGCATTCGACAAGCGCGCCCGCTCATGACTGTGCGCATGCACCGCACACGCCCCGACGCATTGATGAACCTGGGCCGTCAGCGGCGCCGATGCTTTCCAGTGCCCAGGCACCTTGGTCACTGGCGACCACTCCGGTACCACGGGGATGGGCGGCGGCCCGAGTTTTTCGAACTCGACGCTGGCGTAGACGATCTTGCCATCGACCAGGGTCAGCACCGATTCGATCCCCTTGATGCCTTCGGCCTCCATATGGAAATAGTCCCCTGACAAGGCAATCAGGTCCGCCAGTTGCCCGACCTTGATCTGACCCTTCTTGCCTTGCTCGGACGAGAACCAGGCGCTGCCATGGGTGAACAGCTCCAGCGCGGTGTCACGGCTCAAGCCCTGCGGGTACAACGCCAGGCCGCCGACCGTGCGGCCACTGACCAGCCAGTACAGCGAAGTCCAGGGGTTGTAGCTCGACACCCGCGTCGCATCGGTGCCGGCACCCACCGGTACGCCTTCGGCCAGCATGCGGGCAATCGGCGGCGTGTGTTCGGCCGCCTTGGCGCCATAGCGGTCGACGAAGTACTCGCCCTGGAAGGCCATGCGATCCTGGATGGCGATGCCGCCGCCCAGCGCCTTGACCCGCTCGATGTTCTGCGCGGTGATGGTTTCGGCGTGGTCGAAAAACCACGGCAGGCCGTCGAACGGAATGTCGCGGTTGACCTTTTCGAACACGTCGAGCATGCGGCTGATGGATTCGTTGTAGGTGGCATGCAGGCGAAACGGCCAGCGTTGCTCCACCAGGTGCCGTACCACCGGTTCCAGGTCCTGTTCCATGGAAGCCGGCAGGTCCGGGCGCGGTTCAAGGAAGTCTTCGAAATCCGCCGCCGAGAACACCAGCATTTCCCCGGCACCGTTGTGCCGCAGGAAATCGTCGCCCTGGCCGTAGCGCGAGGTACTGGTCCAGTTCTTGAAGTCGGTCAGTTCTTCCTTGGGCTTCTGGGTAAACAGGTTGTAGGCGATGCGCACGGTCAGTTGCTGGTCCTTGGCCAGCTGCTGGATGACCTGGTAGTCGTCCGGGTAATTCTGATAACCACCGCCGGCGTCGATCGCGCTGGTGACCCCCAGGCGATTGAGTTCGCGCATGAATTGCCGGGTCGAGTTGACCTGGTACTCCAGCGGCAGTTTCGGTCCTTTGGCCAGCGTCGAATAGAGAATCATTGCGTTGGGCCGGGCGATCAACATGCCAGTGGGATCGCCGTTGGCATCGCGCTGGATTTCGCCGCCTGGCGGGTTCGGCGTATCGCGGGTATATCCCACCACTTTCAGCGCGGCGCGATTGAGTAAAGCACGATCGTACAGGTGCAGGACGAACACCGGCGTGTCAGGGGCGGCCTTGTTCAATTCGTCGAGGGTGGGCAGGCGCTTTTCGGCGAACTGGAATTCGTTCCAGCCACCGACCACCCGTACCCACTGCGGCGTTGGCGTGCGGTCGGCCTGGTCCTTGAGCAGGCGCAAGGCATCGACCAGCGAGGGTACGCCTTCCCAGCGCAGTTCGAGGTTGTAGTTGAGGCCGCCACGGATCAGGTGCAAGTGTGAGTCATTGAGGCCGGGGATCACCGTGCGCCCGTGCAGGTCGATGACTTGCGTGCCGGGGCCTTGCAACGCCATGGCCTGGGCGTCGCTGCCGACCACCACGAAGCGCCCGTCCTTGATGGCGACGGCACTGGCCTGGGGTTTCTTGCGATCGACGGTGTGCAGGCGTCCATTGTAGAAAATGAGGTCGGCGGGGGTGTCTGGCATGGTTTTACTCCCTGCGAACAGCGGGCTGATCCAGGCACCGACGGCGCCTGCGCCAAGACCTTGCAGTACGTGACGGCGGTTGACGCCGTTGTGTTCCTCGGGTGGGCTCATATCAGTGCTCTGCGCAACGTGAGTTGAGGGCAAACAGCTGAAGCCAGCCGCATGCGGCCAGAAGGAATATAGTCGGCAAATTCGCAGTGAGTGGTTTTCAAACGCCGAAAACGACGAATCCCGCCACAAGGGGCGGGATTCGTTTGCAGCCAGGCGCGCTTGCGAAAGCCGCAAGCGGCGCACTTAGGCCGGGAACAGCTCAGACAGTTTCATCGCCAGCATCATGTCGCCTTCAGCGCGCAGTTTGCCGCCCATGAACGCTTGCATGCCGTCGGTTTCGCCGCTGACGATGCCTTGCAGGGTTTCGCCGTCCATCACCAGGGTCACCTGGGCGTCCGGGTTTTCGCCTTCCAGCAGCTCGCAGGTGCTGTCCTTGACGACCAGCGAGAAGTTCTTGGTGTCGTCGATGCGGAAACCGAAGACCAGGTCCAGACCGGCAGCAGCGGCTGGGTTGAACTTGGCTTTCATTGCTTGTACGGCATCAGCTACGGAGGTCATGGTTTGATCCTTTTTGTGGTAATTAGAGCAGGGTAATTAGAGCTGGGTGATTACAGCCAGGGTCACAATAGTCCGGACTCAGCGAAACGTGATGAGTTCGGGGGTCTTCAACAGTTGCAGGTGCGCATGACTGTTGAAGGAAGCCAGGGCCACCTCGCGACCACGAAACTTCAGGTGGTTGAGCGAGGTATTGACGATTTGCCAGTTCAGTTCAAACGCCTGTTTGGCAGGCATTTGGGTAATGAGGTGGAGCAGGGCGGTAATGGTGCCGCCGGAGGTGAACACGGCGATTTTCTGGGTGTTGTCGGCTTGTTCGAGGATGCGCTGCAAGCCGGCCTGAACCCGCTCGACAAAACCCAGCCAGCTTTCCAGGCCCGGCGTGTCATAGGTGCCGGCGAGCCAGCGTTCGATGATCAGGGCGAAGATGCGTTGGAACTCGCTTCGGTTCTGTGCGGCGTTGCGCAGGATGTTCAGCGCGTCGGGCTCGTCCGGCAGCATGGCCGGCAACAGCGCGCGGATCACCGCGTCAGCATCGAATTCATTGAACGCCGAATCGGTCTCCAGGATCGGCACCGGCAGGCCCACGGCGGCGTATTGTTCCAGTGCGCTGTTGGCCGTATGTTGCTGGCGACGCAAGTCGCCCGACAGGCACCGATCGAAGCTGATACCGAGTTCGGCGAGGTGCTGGCCGAGAATTTCCGCCTGGCGAATACCGGTGGGCGACAGGACGTCATAATCGTCTGCACCAAAGGAGGCCTGGCCATGTCGAATCAAATAGATGCTGCCCACGTCCGCGTCGTCCCGGTACGTTGAAGGTTTGGCGAGGTTATGAGGATGGCGCTGAGCTGTCAATGAAAAAACATACGCTTGTTTGAAATGCCCGTTACAGCCCTGTTGCCAGAGGTTTCACGACTGGTCGCAGGGGCGGCGCATGGGTATGCTGGTGAAATCCCGCGCACTTGCATGCCGCGCAACGTTTAAGGAGTCCCTGTGGAGTTTTTGTCCGAGTACGCCGTTTTCCTGGCCAAGACCGTGACCCTGGTGATCGCCATCCTGGTGGTGCTGGCCAGCTTTGCGGCCTTGCGCAGCAAAGGTCGACGCAAATCCGCCGGCCAGTTGCAGGTCAGCAAACTGAATGATTTCTACAAGGGGCTGCGCGAACGCCTGGAGCAAACCTTGCTCGACAAGGACCAGCTCAAGGCCTTGCGCAAGTCCCAGGTCAAGAGCGAGAAAAAACAGAAGAAGCAGCCCGAGGCCAAACCGCGGGTGTTCGTGCTGGACTTCGACGGCGACATCAAGGCCTCGGCCACTGAAAGCCTGCGCCACGAAATCACCGCGCTGCTGACCCTCGCCACGCCCAAGGACGAAGTGGTACTGCGCCTGGAAAGCGGCGGCGGCATGGTCCACAGCTACGGCCTGGCGTCCTCGCAGTTGGCCCGTATCCGTGAGGCCGGCGTACCGCTGACCGTGTGCATCGACAAGGTCGCGGCCAGCGGCGGCTACATGATGGCGTGCATTGGCGAGAAGATCATCAGCGCGCCGTTCGCAATCCTCGGCTCGATCGGTGTGGTCGCGCAGTTGCCCAACGTCAATCGCCTGTTGAAAAAGCACGACATCGACTTCGAGGTGCTGACCGCCGGCGAATACAAACGCACCCTGACGGTATTTGGCGAAAACACCGAGAAGGGCCGGGAGAAATTCCAGGAAGACCTGGACATTACCCATCAGTTGTTCAAGAACTTCGTTGCCCGCTATCGCCCGCAACTGGCCATCGATGATGTGGCCACCGGTGAAATCTGGCTGGGCATTGCGGCGCTGGACAAGCAACTGGTGGACGAACTGAAAACCAGTGACGAGTACCTGGCCGAGCGCGCCAAGCAATCCGAGCTTTATCACCTGCATTACGCCGAACGCAAAAGCCTGCAGGAGCGTATCGGCATGGCGGCAAGTGGTTCGGTCGATCGTGTGTTGCTGAGCTGGTGGAGTCGCTTGACCCAGCAACGCTTCTGGTAATTTCCTGGGTCGTTGAAAAAAAACCGTGGGTAATTCCACGGTTTTTTTCTTTCAGGGCGATCCAAATTCCTTGCGAAGAAGGGAAGTTTCCTAAGCCCCCTGACGATTGCTCCCGCTTTTAGGGGGATCGGGGCCGGGTATGGTGGTGTTCCTGAAATGAGCGCAAAGGAATGCACCATGAATGAAATACCTCCCGCCAATGCTGCAAGCCCTGATCCCTCGCCGCCTCTGCGAATGCGCGATGAACTGAAAACCGCTTTGGCCATCTCCCTGCCGCAAACCCCCGGTCAGTTTGGCGAGCAGTTGATCAAAAAACAGTGGGGCCAGTACATCGATCCGGCGACAGCCCAGCTGGTGACCCTGGATTACGATTACAAGGGGCATCCTGCGCAGAACGGCATCCACCAGGGACGGGTGGCAAGTTCCATGTCCCTGGTGCAGGCGTTGCTGTCCAACTATCAGACCGAGGGCGACGGGCGCTTCGGTGAATCCGCGTTTGGGTTGTACACGCCACCGGATGTCGGGCCGTCGATAAGGATCGTGGCCCACGTTGACGAGTTTGCCGATATTGGCAGCGGCAACCACGCCAGCTATGAAGGCATCTACCGCCAGACTGTGCCGCAAGGCTACGGACCCGCCACTCAGATCGCCGTTAGGCCCGCCGATTTCAAGCAGTGGGTCTGGGGACTGGATCTCCAGGGCCTGTACCAGGCCTATCTCGGGCAAACCTGGCCAGCGGACGCCGAGATCGTCGCAGCCAAACCGAACGCCCTGAAAACCTCGGCCAAAGCCGCCCTCGTCATGGCTGCTTTTCTGCAGTTTCGTGAGAAAAGCCTGAGCCAGAAAGGTCTGGAACTGGCCCTGCAGGCGGCAGGACTGCCGCCTGACCAGGCATGGGCAACCCTGAAACTCGAACAACTGCAGGCACCGGGCTGCAGGCTGGCGAATCTGAAGTCGGGTCGCCTGAAGCTCTATCGCTACAGCTCGAAGGATATCTGGGGCTGGCGTGATCCGAATGGCCGGATTGTTTTGTACATCCCAGGTAACTCTTCTCCGCTGCACATCTTCGGCGATGCCGGGCAACTGCATCAATGGGTGGTGGAGCAGGGCAAAAGTGACGCGACGAAACTGGCCCTGGCTGCGCACTTTGCCGAGGAGGACCGCAAGGACGGTACGTTCCATGCGGGTGTGGTGACGGCGTTGGACGGCATGGCGGTCTATCCGCGGCAACACCGGTTGACCAACGAAGCGGGTTTCTTCAATGACGACGGTTTCTGGGAACCTGCCCGCTACATCGCCTTCGACGACTCGCCAGCAGGCGCCGACCCGTTTGCCCAACTGGTGCTGGCCATGAAGGAGGCCTCCCTGGCCAGTGTCAAAACCATTCGTGACGATGCCCAGGTCAATCGGGATAATTTGAGTGCCGCCGTCGAACCTGTGGTGCAGTGGATCAACCGTTTTGGCCCCCTGGCGCTGTTCGTCCCCGGTGGCGAAGGATTGCTGGCGCTGGCCGGCATCATCGACGCCGGTTATGGTCTTGATCAGGCGGTCAACGGTGAAACCTCGGATGATCGAGGGGCGGGCGTCACCCGAACAGTGTTTGGCTTGCTCAACGCGCTGCCGCTGGCGGGCGTAGGCGCGGTGCTGAAGGACGATGCTGAGGCAGGCGCCATTGCCGAGCGTTCCCGCGAACCGGGCCAGAATGCGGGCGATGCCAGGCCATTGCCGGATCAGGCCGCGGACCCCTCTGCGCCAACGGCCCCCGCAGCGTTGAACCGTGTGCAGCTTCTGCGCGGAATCGGACCCTCAGTGGCATCCTTGAGCGATGAAGTGCTGGCGCAGATCGGCAAGGTCAGCGAAATCGATGATGACATGCTGCGCCTGATGAACAGTGGGCGCCCGCCGACGCCCTTGCTGGCCGATACCATCAGCCGATTCAGGATCGATCAGGAACTCGGGCAGGCGGCAATGTCTCAACGCGCGCGCGCCGAGCTGTTTTCCACCCGGTACCAGGCGCTTCAGCACTCGGAACATCAGTGGGTGCGGTTGTTCCAGCGGCAATACCCTGGCCTGCCCAGGAGCGCCATCGAACAAATGCTCGAGCGCTATGGCGTGGACCTCCAGAGCCCGGTGGACGCTGCGCGCGTGCGGCAAGCATTCAAGCAGCTGAACCAAAAGGCCCTGCAATATCAGGAGCATGTGCGGCTCAATCGTGCCTATGAAGGCTTGTACATTCGCTCGCAGGTCACTGCGGAATCGGACACCCTGGCCCTGCATTCGCTGAAAAACCTGCCCGGATGGCCAGGGAGCCTGCGAATTGAAGTGCGCGAGCACTCCGTCATCGGCCCAATGCTGGACCGTAGCGGCGCGCTTGACGCCTCGAGCGTCCGTCGACTGATCAAGGTGGATGGCCATTACCAGGGGCGAGCCGGGCAGATGGACTTTTATGCAGCGCTTGTCGAAGTCTTGTCCGAGGACGAGCGTTCGGCATTGCAACTGTCTGCGGTTGACCCGGCATTGGCGTTGCGGCTGCAAGTCAGTGAGCGGGTTATGCCACGCCCGGAGCTGGTGCTCGGACTGCACAGGATGGACAGCGGTCTGCCCTTCGAGACGCAAGGGCTGCGTGGCGGCGGTTTCCCCGGTACGCCGCAGGGCGCGGCGCTGACGCACGAAATGATGAGGCTGCAACTCAAGGAGATCTACCCCGATTTCACCGATACTGAAGCCGATGAGCTGCTACAGCGTACCGGTGGCGGTGCGCAGGCACACATCGATTGGCTGAAACAACAGTTCCAGCAGCTCAACACGGACTTGAATGCCTGGATCGATCAGGTGATGGACGACATCGAGGACATGGACATTGACTTCCTCGACGCAGACGATGACGGGGCAGAGGGACTGGCGGATGAGGAGATCGAAGAGCATAACGAAGAGCTGGTCCAGAACGCGATCAACTACGAACGGGAAACCAGGATCGAGCTGGCTGACGAGCTCAAAGACATCTGGCAAAGGCGTGCGAAAGACGACCTGCGCGTTTATGAAGGCGCAGAACTTGTTGGATTCAGGCTCCACATGGGCTTCGAGAACTATCACCGATTGCCGGTCCTGAACATCCGGTTCAACCATGTCGTCGAGTTATCGATGCCACGCTTCCATGTGGCCGAACGTGGAACCTTGAACGGGTTCCTGGAGTGTTTTCCGAATCTGCAGACCTTGGATCTCGAAAGCGCCGAACTGATTGAATTCGACGCCCAGGGCAATGGGCAGACTGTACTGCCGACGGCCATCTTCAGTCTGACGCGTCTCACTTCGCTCAATCTCAAGTCCACCGGCCTGAAGTTCACCGTAGAGACATCAGGGCAGTTGAGCGGGTTGGTCAGGCTTCACACCCTGGACCTGAGTGACAATCCACTGGAAGTACCCCCTGTGCTGCTGCGGATGAATGACTTGCGGCGGCTGAACTTGAACAACACCCAAATTAACCGGTGCCCTTACGGCATCAGGGATGAGCCGTACATGATCTCACTGGATTTGCGTGACAACCAGATTGCGCGGATTCCGCCCGCGGTGATGAATCAGGCTGTCTCGGTGGATCGTGTGCTGCTGTGGGGCAATCCGTTGACGGACGAGGACACGCTGCGCCGTCTGATCATTCATCGTGAGCAAACGGGGATCAATTTATGGCTGGGCGCGCCAGGCGCCGACTATGGACAGCCTATGGCTTGGCTCCGAGACTGCGACGCAGCGCTGCAACAATCCCGGCAAGCACTTTGGCAGCGGTTGGCAGGCAAACCCTCAGGTACGCGGTTCTTGAGCGCAATAGACAGGCTAAGCCTGACCCCCGACTTCCGGGTCGCGTATCCGACACTGCAGGCACGCGTCTGGCGACTCCTGGAGGAGGCGGATGCTTCAGAGATCGTATGGAGTCGATTGATCGCGGTGCGTGGGCGGCTGGAAAACCCATGGGTGGCTTTCAGGATGCTGGAACAAATCGCAGGCCTTTGAACGGATTTTATCCGTGGTGCCTGCAAGGAGGGAGCCTTGAACCCCGAACGGGGTTCAAGGCTGGACGATCAGCGGCGACGGAACAGCGGCAGCGGTTCGTCGGTGGCGGCCTGATAGGTCACCGAGAAGTCCTTGAGACCTTCCAGGGCTTCGTACGGGTCTTTATCGGGGCGAATCGCGAACGCATCGAAACCGCAGCGGTGCAGGTAGAACAACTGGTCGCGCAGCACGTCGCCAATCGCCCGCAGCTCGCCTTTGAAACCGTAACGGTCACGCAGCAGCCGGGCGTTGGAGTAGTTGCGGCCATCGGTGAAGGCCGGGAAGTTCAGGGCGATGACCTGGAAACTCGCCACGTCTTCACCGATTTCTTCCGCTTCTTCATCGGCGTCCAGCCAGATGCCCAGGCCGCCGTCGCGGGCCAGGAGCATGCGGCTGTGTTCACGCCACAGCTGCAGCGGGACGATGTAGTCGTCGCAGTTGGTGATTTCGTCGATGCTGAAATCCTTGGGCAGCAGGTGCCAGGTTTCGTCGACGACTTCGTTGTTCTTAATGATTCGCTGCATAGACGCGTTCCTTGAAGAGGTCGATGCCAATACGCTGGTAGGTGTCGATGAAACGCTCGTCTTCGGTACGTTGTTCGATGTACACGTCGATCAGCTTCTCGATCACGTCAGGCATGGCTTCCTGGGCGAAGGACGGGCCGAGGATCTTGCCCAGGCTGGCGTCACGGCTGGCACTGCCGCCGAGGGACACCTGGTAGAACTCTTCGCCTTTCTTGTCCACCCCGAGGATGCCGATGTGGCCGACGTGGTGGTGACCACAGGCGTTCATGCAACCGGAGATGTTCAAGTCCAGTTCACCGATGTCGAACAGGTAGTCCAGGTCGTCGAAACGGCGCTGGATCGATTCGGCGATCGGGATCGACTTGGCGTTGGCCAGGGAGCAGAAATCGCCACCCGGGCAGCAGATGATGTCGGTCAGCAGGCCGATGTTCGGCGTGGCGAAACCTTGCTCGCGCAACTCGCCCCACAGAGTGAACAGCTTTTCCTGCTCGACGTCGGCCAGGATGATGTTCTGCTCGTGGGAAGTGCGCAGTTGACCGTAGCTGTAGCGCTCGGCCAGGTCGGCCACGGCGTCGAGCTGCTTGTCGGTGATGTCGCCCGGGGCGACGCCGGTCGGCTTCAGGGACAGGGTCACGGCAACATAACCTGGCTTCTTGTGGGCCAGGGTATTGCGTGCGCGCCAGCGGGCAAAGCCCGGGTGCTGTTGGTCGAGTTCGGCCAGGGCGGCGGCCTGGTCGTCCAGCGCCTTGTAGTCCGGGTCGACGAAGTGTTTGGCGACGCGATGCACTTCGGCTTCGGTCAGCGTGGTCTGGCCACCGCGCAGGTGCTCCATTTCCGCGTCGACTTTCTGGGCGAAGACTTCAGGGGTCAGCGCCTTGACGAGGATCTTGATCCGCGCCTTGTACTTGTTGTCGCGACGGCCATAGCGGTTGTAGACCCGCAGGATGGCGTCGAGGTAGCTCAACAGGTCCTGCCACGGCAGGAATTCGTTGATGAACGCACCGACGACCGGCGTACGGCCCAGGCCACCGCCGACCAGCACGCGGAAACCCAGTTCGCCAGCGGCGTTGTGCACCGGCTCAAGGCCGATGTCATGGACTTCGATGGCGGCACGGTCGGAGGTCGAACCGTTGACGGCGATCTTGAACTTGCGCGGCAGGTAGGCGAATTCCGGGTGGAAGGTGGTCCACTGGCGGACGATCTCGCACCATGGGCGCGGATCGATCAATTCGTCGGCAGCGACACCGGCGAACTGGTCGGTGGTGACGTTGCGCAGGCAGTTGCCGCTGGTCTGGATCGCGTGCATCTGCACAGTCGCCAGTTCAGCCAGGATGTCCGGGATGTCTTCCACGGCCGGCCAGTTGAACTGCACGTTCTGCCGGGTGCTGATGTGCGCATAGCCCTTGTCGTAGTCGCGGGCAATCCTGGCCATCATTCGCATTTGCCGCGAAGTCAGCTGGCCGTAAGGCACGGCGACTCGCAACATCGGCGCGAAACGCTGGATATAAAGGCCATTTTGCAGGCGCAGGGGGCGGAATTCTTCTTCGCTCAGCTCGCCTGCCAGATAGCGTCGGGTCTGATCACGGAACTGCTTGACGCGGTCCTCGATGATCCGCTGATCGTATTCGTCGTATACGTACATATAAGTCCTGTTCTCAGGCTTGGGTCGCTCGGATACCGCTGCGTTTTTGTGCTTGCCGGAGTCCGATAAAACCTCTGCAATTCTGCGCGCACGGCCGCGCACTCCCTACGGAGCCGGGGCAAGATACCAGTTTGCGGTTATGCGCAAAAGTGATGTTTGAGTATATGTAAAGAACCAAAAGGACTAATGAGAATCGTTGTTGCAAAGACCCTGTTTGTGGTGCGGGCAATCGTCGTCTTTAATGTGATCGAGTCTTTATGCAATCACCGATAAAACCGACAAGAGGCGATGCAATGAGCAACCCAACAAAAGCAACGAAAAGCGATAGTTCGGTCGATGCCTGGGCGATCCTGTTCCTGATCATCCTGGTCGTTGGCACTGCGGTATTCTGGGTCAGTCACCAATAAACCAGCCCGTCCGGGTCCCATTCCGACGATTGTCGGACAAAAACCCGAATAAACGCCGTTTTCCGGGGTTTCGCTGGCTATAATGCGCGGCGAATTTCCGGGGCTCGGACGATCAATGCTGAAGTTCTTCTACTCCTTCCTGCTGCTGTTCGGCGCGGTTCACAGCACTGCTGCCCGAGCGGAATCGGTGCTGTTCCTGAACCCCGGAACGACCGAAGAAGCCTTCTGGGTCAGCTATTCGCAGTTCATGCAGGCGGCAGCCACGGACCTGGGCATCGACCTGCGGATTCTCTACTCCCAACGCATGCCGGAACTTACCCTGGCGCAAGCGCGTGTGGCGCTGCAAGGCCCCGGGCGTCCGGACTACCTGGTGTTCGTCAACGAACAATACGTCGCCCCGCAGATCATTCGCCTGGCCGAGGGCAGCGGGGTGAAGCTGTTCATGGTCAACGCGTCCTTGACGGCCAACCAGATGAGCCTGCTGGGCGAGCGCCCTGAGCGCCTGGGCAGCCTGGTGCCCAATGACGAGGAGGGCGGCTACCTGATGCTCAAGGAACTGATTCGCCAGCATCCCCCCGTAGCGCCCGGGGAGGTCATCGAGCTACTGGCGTTTTCCGGCCTGAAAATCACCCCCTCGGCGCAGCTGCGCGAACAGGGCATGCTGCGGGCCCTGGCCGAGCACCCGCACGTGCGCTTGCGCCAGCTGGTTTACAGCGGCTGGACCCGGGAGCGGGCGTATGAACAGGCCGGGCTGCTGTTCCGGCGTTACCCGAAGGTCTCGCTGGTGTGGTCAGCCAATGACGAAATGGCGTTTGGCGCCATGCAGGCGTATTCGGAGACGGGCGGGGTTCCGGGCAAGGATGCCTTGTTCAGTGCGGTCAACAGCTCGCCGACGGCGTTACAGGCGTTGCTCGACGGACGCCTCAGCGTGCTGGTGGGCTGGCACTTCACCCTGGGTGGCTGGGCGTTGGTGGAGTTGCATGACCTGGATCAGGGTGTGGATCTCGACCATTACGGCGGCCGGGACCGGCGGATCCCGTTGCTGCAACTGATCGACAAGGCACAGGCCCGGCGATTGCTGGCCATGGGCGAATCACCGGCCTACGGTGTGAACTTCCGTCGACTGTCAGCCAAAGGCCGGCCGACGTCGTATCGCTATCCGTTCAGCCTGCAAACCCTGATGCGTTAAATGCCGGCCAGATGCAGCACCAGTTGCACGATGCCATACAGCGTCAAGGCGAACACCGCCGTGAACACAATCCCCAGGACCACGAAATGACTGGGCTTGCCGTGGGTAAAGTCCCGCGCCCGGTTTTTCCCGCTCTGCACCCCGAACGCCGCCGCCATGACGCTGTGAAGCATTTGCCAGAAGGTCGGCGGCTTGTTGTCGGCTGGATCGTCCATAAACCCCTCTTCACCAAGGTGTGAGAGCTAAGCATAGCCAAACCCCATAACTATGTACCGCCACGCCGGCGGATGGCCGTGATGTCCTGACCCGCTCTCAATCGAGCAACAGGAATCACATCATGCCGGACCTTTCCACACCCGCTGAATCCGGGTTTCATGTCCCGTTTATCAAGAGCCGTGTTCCCGACTGGACGCGTCACCTGGCCACCCCCCATCTGCAGGCCATGACACTGGCGCGCAATCCTGCCCAGCGTTTCATCGAGGCTTACCCCGAACTGTATGCCAAGGCGTCACCGGCGTTGCGCCAGGCTTTGCTCGACAGCCAGGCACGGAGCAATGTTTCCACTCAGGCGCTGGCCACGACGCTCAAGGATTTGCAGGGCATTACCGAATTTGCCAAGCCATTGCTGACCGATGCGCTACAGAAAACATTCGGCCAGGCGCCGGATGTGACCGACACGGCGCTGTTTCATCTGCGCTCGCCCAATCGGGCCGAAGAGCAGTCATTGCTGCAGGCGGCGCTGCGCAACTTCGAAGAGGACGAGCCCTTTGACGAAGTGGCCTTGCAGGAGACCAGCGCGCTGGCGCCTGCAGGGGCACTGGAAAGTCACCGCTACGATCAAAGCGAGCACTACCCGTTTGCGAAGGTGCGCTACAGCATCCGTGACAAGTTGTCGATCGAGCCCGCGGCGTTCGCCAGCCTGTGCCGGGAGCTGGACGTGGGCAAGCAGTATCAGGACCACCTGAGTGCCGTGTTCGAGGCGCCCGACAAGGCGGCGACTGTCCGCCAGCAGACGATTGCGGCGAACAAGGACAGGATGCGCGTGCAGGCGCATGTCGCGTTGCTACAGTCGAATATTGACCCTGCGGACCATGCCACGGTGTTGGCGCTACTCGACGAAGCCTCGCCCGTGCGGCTCGATGGGGCCTTGGTCGCCTACAGTCGGTTGCATGTTTTTGGCTCGGAGTTGAACGACGTGCTGATCATTGGCGCTGCGTCGCGTCGAACCAGGGCGGCCCTGCAGAATCCCTGGCTCGGTCTTCTGCCGTTTTCATCCTTGCTGCCCACCCAAATAGATGATACCCGGATCATCGTCTACATCCCGGGCGATCCCGTCAGCCCTCTCAAAGCGTACGGCTCGGGCCGCGAGTTTGCCCGGGACCTTGCGATCAAGCTGCGTACGTACAGTTACCAGCGGTTCTTCACCAGCTTTGTCGCACAGGATGAATCGAGCCGTTTCTTTCGCCGGCTCAAGGCCCAGCTCAAGGTCCAGAAGTGGGACCCGGCCCCGGTTTATCCGGGCCCGCCCTATAACCGGGACGCGTTCCGCGAGGGCATGTATGTAGAAGTGTGGAACGAGGAGGTCGACCTGGGCATGGATGAAACCTTCATTGATGGCGAGGTGTTTGGCGCCTGTTATGAGTTTCATCTGGCCCGGGTGAAGTCCAACGCCAGGTTGCTGGCAATACCCACCGCCGAGGTTGACCACGAGGCCTGGATTGCCCGGCTCGAACACTATGCCGAATGTGGGCTGAGCGTCTTGAACGTGGCAGCCTTTTTCGTGCCAGGGTTGGGCGAGGTCATGCTGGCCGTCACTGCCGTGCAATTGACCTACGAGGTTTACCAGGGGATGCAAGCGTGGAAAGAGGCAGACGCCGAGGAGGCCTGGGGCCACCTCAGTTCGGTCTTGCAGAACGTGGCGTTCATGGCCGTGTTGGGTGCGGTGGCACACAAGGCACCACCGATCACGACTTCACGGTTTGTCAATGGCATGACCCGGATCGCCACGCCTTTTGGCGAGCCGCGTTTGTGGAGTCCGGATCTGGCCCCCTACAAGAGCGGTGTTTCCCTGAATGGAATCGAGCCGAACGCTTTGGGGCAGTACAAGATCGGGGGCAGGACCTACATTCGACAAGAGGGCAATGTCTACGAAAAGACCTTCGACCCGGCGCTGCAACAATGGCGGATCAAACACCCCAGCGACCCCCGGGCCTATCAACCTGTCTTGCGGCACAACCAGCACGGGGCCTGGCGCCACACGCTGGAACGGCCACTGGAGTGGGATCGCTCGACACTGTTGCGGCGGATGGGGCCGCAGATGGACGGTTTTTCCGATGCGCAATTGCAGCAGATTGCCGAGGTCAGCGGCGTCAGTGATGACGCGTTGCGCCAGATGCACATCGATCACCAGCCACCGCCGCCGCTGTTGGCCGAGACCATCAGGTGGTTCAGAGGCGATCGACAGGGGAGTGCTCACGAGGCTGTTATCGAGCGACTGCAACGCAGTTTCCCGACGCTGTCGCCGGAGGGCGCGCGACAGGTGCTGGACAATGCCAGTGCTGCCGAGCTGGCCCAATTGCGCGACACCGCGAAAATACCCTTGCGCCAGGCCAGCGAGATTTGCGCCCATCTACAGCAAGCCAGCCTGAATCGGGCGCTCTGCGGTTTGCATCTGCAAGACATGGCGTCATTGGCCAGCGACCGTCTTGCGCTGCACTGTCTGGAGCAGTTGCCCGGCTGGTCGGCTGATATACGCGTGGAAATGCGTACCGGTTCGCTCAAGGGCCCACTGCTGGACAGCGTCGGCAGCGACAGTGCGACGATTCGCTATTACCTGGTCAAGGGCGACGGTTACTTTCGCGCCTATGACGCGCAGGGCAGGGCTCTCAACAATTTGCCCGTCCATGGCCGCAATCTCTTCGAATCGCTACTGGAGTACTTGCCCGAAGCGGCACGGGCGAAACTGGATGGCAATCAAGTCCAGGCTTTGCAAAACAAACTGGCAAATTATGCCGGTGCTCATCGCCACGAGATGTCGCTGATCCTCAAGCAGCGCCCGTTGAATGGCGCCGGGCCGTCGCTGCGATTGCCCGATGGCCGCCTCGGATACCTGGCCAGTGGCCGTGGGGTCGGTTTCCCGGATGGCGCGTTGGTCTCCAGGGTGCGAGACCTCTACCCGAACCTTTCCGATGCGCAAGCCAGTCAGTTCGTCAGAGGCCGCCTGAGCGCGGGAGACACCGATCGGCAAGTGTTCAATCTGTTGAACAACCGTCAACGGGAGTTCGAGGCATTGGACCGCGCGTTGAACAACTGGGTCGACGCTGGCGTGCAGGCCCCAGCGGGTGGGCCGTCGCGCCGGGTCATCGCCGATCGGTTGATCCAGTGCTGGCGCAACGGTCTTGATCGAGGATTGGAGCCTGCTTTTGAGCTGAATTTAAGCGGGGCTGACGCGTTGCCCGAGTGGGATGCCGACTTCACTCATGTGCGTAGCGTACGACTGACCAGTAATCAGCTCATCGGTGATTCGGGCACGGCGCTGCTGCGCAGGTTTGCGAAGATCAAAAAACTGGAGATTTCCGTGCGAGGGCAGGATATGGCTGCCTTGGCCGAGAAATTGCCGGGATTGACCGCTATTACCGAGCTGGCGCTTGAAAGCCCGTTGCCGACCTTTGCGCCGCCATTGGTGCAGGCGCTCGAAGGGATGACTCAGCTTGAGCAGTTGGCGCTCACGGGCAATATGGGCGCCATGGACTTCAGCACGCTGACCAATCTGCGGTCCCTGAGGTTGGCGGGGGATCTGACTGAATGGCCGAACGGGGTGTTCGGCTTGAGCAGGCTGGAAACCCTCGATTTACGACGGATGCCGATCAGGTCGCTGCCTGACGAGCTGTTCAGTGGCAATGAATCGCTATGGCGACGCATGCAGCTCAATTGGGCTGCGCTGGAACCGCAGGCCTTCAAGAAAGCCTATGGTTATGTGCACGACAACCCGGCCCATTTACTCAACGAGCCGCAAATGGTTGCCAGGTACTGCAGGGGGCGATTGTCAGAACTGGCACCCAATGATGACACCTTTGCATCGGACGCAATGGCGCAATTCAGTAAAGACGGGCTGTCCGGACGGGCATTACTGGATCAGGTCGAGGCACTGCATCAGCAGCAGCTGGCATTGAGTCAGTCGTTGGACGCCTGGAAGGACAGGGTTGTTCGGGTTGACGGCAGGCAGATGGAGTTACACCACCGCGCGCTGATCGCTGAAAAGATCCGCGAATGCTTTCTCAAGGGGCTGCGTGCCCGGTATGCACCCGCCCAGCCTGTGGCAGGCCCGTCGTGGGGGCAAGGTGACGCGCTGTTTGAAGTGTTGGACCTGACGGGATTTGGACCGTTGGGCGATTTACCCGAGCTTGGCGATACGGTCTTTGCTCATGTGCGCAGCCTGAAGCTCAGTAACAGCGCGCTATCGACCGAGCACGTCAGTGATTTTCTGAGTGGATTTCCCCAGCTGCGCGCACTCGACCTCAGCGCCAACCGGCTGACCGGGCTGCCCCAGGCACTTGACGGGCTCGGGCAACTGCGCGAGTTGAACCTCTCATACAATCAGCTGACGATCACGGCGTCGGCGCAAGCGCGGTTGAACCGTATGACCGCCTTGGAAACCCTGAACCTGGCCTACAACCGGGTCGGCGCCTTGCAGGTCGGTTCGATGACGGGCCTGCAAAGCCTGGACCTGAGCCATAGCAATATCCGCAACTGGCCCGAGGGTGTGCTGGCGTTGCCCAACCTGCGCCGTCTGGCCCTGAATCACAGCGGCATCACGGACATCCCCGCGGCGGCCCTGGCCGGGCATGACCAGCTGTTGGCGGCGACTTCGCTGCAAGGTTGCCGGCTGAGCCCGCAAGCGTTGACGTCGGTACGGACATACGCTGACCGCACGGCGTCGCGCAACCCGCTGGGTATCGAACGATTGCACCTGTCTGCCGGACGAACCGGAGGCGATCCGGAGTTCTATCCGGTTGAAGTATCGGAGCGCCCGGACCTGATACTGCCGTTGCACCTGGAGCCGGGCGAAGGTGACGTGCCCCGGACTGCGGCCGCCAGGCTGCAACGTCTTGATCCTCAACTCGGCGCTGCTCAAGCCGTTGAACGGATTGATGCCTGGCTCACCCGGGGCATGAGCGCTCTGGAAATTGAAGCCCGGCTGGTCCAGTGGCAGCAACAGCGGACGCAATTGATCAAGCAGTTGAATGACTGGATCGATGTCCCGGCCTTTCGCGGCCATCAGGGCTGGGTGGGCGCGTTGGACCGCCGCCGGGCGGCTAACCAGCTCCTGGAGTGCTGGCGGGCGACCTTGCGCGAGGCGCCTGCGGCCGAGGGCGCAGCGACTGATGCCGTGCTGGACTTTGCCGGCCTGGTCATCGGTGATTTGCCGGCCTTGCCGGTTTCGTTCGAGCATGTCGGTGCATTGGACCTGAGCGGTGTCGGGCTCACGGAAAACTCGGATGGGTTCCTGCGTGCGTTTCCCAAGTTGCGCAGCTTGACCCTCAATCACAACCGCCTGGGCGCGTTGCCCGACGCAGTGGGGCAATGTGAACACCTCATCCGCTTGAGCGCCAGCTATAACGATCTTGGCGCCAGTGAAGAGTGGCAGCGCCAAGTGCGATCCCTGAGGCATTTGCAATCGCTGGACTTGAGCGTGAACAGGCTGGTCAGTCTCGATGTCACCGGTCTTGAGCAGCTGCAAGCGCTGGATGTGAGCGGTAACCTTCTTTGGGATTGGCCGCAAGGTGTGCTGCAAGCGCCAGCGCTGGCAACCCTCGACCTGAGTGGCAACCGAATACAGGTCATTCCTCCCGATGCGTTTCTGCCAGGGCACGCAGCCTTGATGGCTGGCACCAACTTGTCCGATAACATTTACCTGGAACAGGTGGAACTCATACGATTGCAGGAGTACC
Organism: Pseudomonas sp. IT-P218; assembly: GCF_949767605.1. NCBI lineage: Bacteria > Pseudomonadati > Pseudomonadota > Gammaproteobacteria > Pseudomonadales > Pseudomonadaceae > Pseudomonas > Pseudomonas sp. IT-P218. The sequence goes on along the minus strand of NZ_CATKQQ010000033.1, from coordinate 301,747 downwards.
TGCAGGAAACTGGCCGAGGCCTGGGCTTTACCTCGCAACAGATTGAACGCCATCTGGAGGGCTTCGGGCCTGAATCTTCCGAGGGTTCCGAGGCCTCCGACGAGGAGGATCATCCCGACCATGAATCGCCGCAGGCACAGAAAGCCCGATGGTTTTCCGGCGTGGCGGCCGACTCGGAAAAACACCAGGTGTGGAGCGACTTGATGGAGCAGGACACTACCCACGACTTTTCATACATCCTCTCGCAACTTCAGCACACCCAGGACTTCGTCGCCGATCGCCTGGACCTCACGCAGCGCGTGTGGCGTGTCCTGGAAGCCGCCCATGGCGATGAAGCGCTGGGCAGGCGCTTGATGGACCTGTCGAGGGCATTGAGGAATCGCGTGACCTGTGGCGATGGCCGGATCCTGTTGTTCAACGAGCTGGAAGTCGAGGTCCATGAGTTCAATGCCTTGAAGTCCATTGCCCCGGAACACAAGGGCCGCGAGCTGCTGAAACTGTCCAGGGAGTTGTTCCGCCTGGCGCAGGTCGAAGAGATCGCCAGTACGCGTATCCAGCTCAGACCCAATATCGATCCTGCCGAGATTCGCCTGGCCTATCGAGTTGGCCTGGCCCGGCGTCTTGGATTGCCCAACCAGCCCAAAGGCATGTTGTATGAGAACCTGGCGCAGGTGACGACAGGGGATCTGGACCAGGCGTACGCATCGATCCTTGCCAGGGAACGGACCCCGGTGTTCATCGAGCAACTGACGGCGCGCAAATACTGGCGCGATTACCTGGAGGAGAAATACCCGGGGGAATTTACCCGGGTGCAGCAGGGCTTCCAGGCCAAGGCCAGTGAGCTGGAGGATAAATACCCGCAGCTCAATTCGGCCTACCTGCAGGAGATGGAGGCGCTGGATACGGCCAATAAAGCCGAGCGTCTGCAACTGCTGACCACACTCAGCGAACGTGAGGTAGCCGAGTTGGGCGCTCAGGCCTGATTGTCAGCGCAAAAAACTCTGGAGTCGGCACAGGTCCGCCTCCAGAGCCCAAGGCTGCAAATCAATCAGTTGTCATAGCCAAGGTTCGGCGCCAGCCAGCGCTCGGTCACGCTCAACTCCTGGCCTTTGCGCGAGGTGTAGCTCTGCACCTGATCCTTGTCGATCTTGCCCACGGCGAAATACTGCGCCTGTGGGTGAGCGAAGTACCAGCCACTGACGGCAGCGGCTGGGAACATCGCGTAGTGCTCGGTGAGGAACACGCCGCTGCGGCCGGCCTTCATTTCGCTCGCTTGCGGGTCGAGCAACGCGAACAGCGTGCTTTTCTCGGTGTGATCCGGGCAGGCCGGATAGCCCGGAGCAGGGCGGATGCCGCTGTATTGCTCCTTGATCAACGCCTCGTTGTCGAGCGTCTCGTCCTTGGCGTAGCCCCAGTGTTCCTTACGCACCTGCTGGTGCAGCCACTCGGCGCAGGCCTCGGCGAGGCGGTCGGCCAGGGCCTTGACCATGATCGAGTTGTAGTCGTCGCCAGCGTCCTGATAGGCCTTGGCCACTTCTTCGGCGCCGATCCCGGCGGTGGTGATGAAGCCACCCACGTAGTCGGTGACTTCGCTGTCCTTGGGCGCGACGAAGTCGGCGAGGGAGAAGTTCGGCTTGCCGTCGGTCTTGATGATCTGCTGGCGCAGGTGATGCAGCTTGGCCAATGGCTTGCCGTCATCGCCGTAGACTTCGATGTCATCGTCGCGCACCTGGTTGGCCGGCCAGAAGCCGAACACTGCGCGGGCGCTGATGAGTTTTTCGTCGATCAGCTTGGCGAGCATTTCCTGGGCGTCGGCGTACAGCGCGGTGGCGGCTTCACCGACCACTTCGTCTTCCAGGATGCGCGGGAATTTCCCGGCCAGGTCCCAGGAGATGAAGAACGGCGTCCAGTCGATGTATTCGGCCAGCACTTTCAGGTCGATATTATCGAGCACTTTGGCGCCGGTGAACGTCGGCTTGACCGGCTCGTAGGTGCTCCAGTCGAACTGCGGTTTTTTCGCAATGGCGGCGGCGTAGCTCAGGCGTTCGGTGCGGGCGCTGCGGTTGGCGGTGCGCTCGCGGACTTCGATGTATTCCTCGCGGGTTCTCTCGACGAAACCGGCCTTGAGTTCCTTGGACAGCAACTGGGTCGCCACGCCGACAGCACGGGAGGCGTCGGTGACATACACCACCGCGTCGTTGCTGTACTTGGGCTCGATCTTCACCGCCGTGTGCGCCTTGGAGGTGGTGGCGCCACCGATCATCAACGGCAGGTGGAAGTCCTGGCGCTGCATCTCGCGAGCCACGTGGACCATCTCATCCAGCGAAGGGGTGATCAGACCGGACAGACCGATGATGTCGCACTTCTGTTCCTTGGCCACCTGAAGGATCTTCTCCGCCGGCACCATCACGCCGAGGTCGACGATGTCGTAGCCGTTGCAACCGAGCACTACACCGACGATGTTCTTGCCGATGTCATGCACATCGCCTTTTACGGTCGCCATGAGGATCTTGCCCTTGGCTTCCGGCTTGTCGCCTTTTTCCGCCTCGATGAACGGGATCAGGTGGGCCACGGCCTGTTTCATAACACGGGCGGATTTCACCACTTGCGGCAGGAACATCTTGCCGGCGCCGAACAGGTCGCCAACGATGTTCATGCCGGACATCAGCGGGCCTTCGATCACCTCGATCGGGCGGGCGAACGACTGGCGCGACTCTTCGGTGTCTTCGACGATGTGCGTGGTAATGCCTTTGACCAAGGCATGCTCCAGGCGCTTGTTGACGTCCCAGTTGCGCCACTCTTCGGTCTCGGCTTCCTTGACGCTGCCGTCGCCCTTGTATTTGTCGGCGATGGCGAGGAGGGCATCGGTGCCTTCCGGGGTGCGGTTGAGGATCACGTCTTCGACGGTTTCGCGCAGTTCCACCGGGATCTGGTCGTAGATCTCCAGTTGCCCGGCGTTGACGATACCCATGGTCAGGCCGGCGCGGATCGCGTACAGCAGGAACACCGAGTGGATCGCCTCGCGCACCGGGTTGTTGCCGCGGAACGAGAACGACACGTTGGACACGCCGCCCGACGTCAGGGCATAGGGCAGCTCGTCGCGGATGTAGGCACAGGCGTTGATGAAGTCCACGGCGTAGTTGTTGTGTTCTTCGATGCCGGTGGCCACGGCGAAGATGTTCGGGTCGAAGATGATGTCTTCCGGTGGGAAGCCGACGTCGTTGACCAGAATGTCGTAGGAGCGTTTGCAGATCTCTTTCTTGCGTGCTTCGGTGTCGGCCTGGCCGGCTTCGTCGAAAGCCATCACCACCACGGCGGCGCCGTAACGCTTGCACAGCTTGGCGTGATGGATGAACTGCTCGACGCCTTCCTTCATGCTGATCGAGTTGACGATGCCCTTGCCCTGGATGCACTTGAGGCCGGCTTCGATCACTTCCCACTTCGAAGAGTCGATCATGATCGGTACGCGGGAGATGTCCGGTTCGCCGGCAATCAGATTGAGGAAGGTCACCATGGCCTTCTTCGAATCGAGCATCCCCTCGTCCATGTTGATGTCGATGATCTGGGCGCCGGCTTCGACCTGCTGCAGGGCGACTTCCAGGGCTTCGGTGTAGTTGTCTTCACGGATCAGCCGGGCGAACTTGGCGGAGCCGGTGATGTTGGTGCGCTCGCCGACGTTGACGAACAGCGAGTTGCGATCGATGGTGAACGGCTCCAGGCCCGACAGGCGGCAAGCCTTGGGGATTTCCGGAATCTGCCGCGGCGCATAGCCGGCCACGGCCTTGGCGATGGCTTCGATGTGGCCCGGCGTGGTGCCGCAGCAGCCGCCGACGATGTTGAGGAAGCCACTTTGGGCGAACTCTTCGATGACCTTGGCGGTTTGCGCCGGCAGTTCGTCGTACTCGCCGAACTCGTTGGGCAGGCCGGCATTCGGGTGCGCGGAAACGTGGGTGTTGGCCTTGTTCGACAGCTCTTCCAGGTACGGGCGCAACTCGCTGGCACCCAGTGCGCAGTTCAGGCCTACCGAAATCGGCTTGGCGTGGGCCACGGAGTTCCAGAAGGCTTCGGTGGTCTGGCCGGACAGGGTACGGCCGGAGGCATCGGTGATGGTGCCGGAAATCATGATCGGCAGCTCGATGCCCAGCTCTTCGAACACGCCCTGTACGGCGAAGATCGCGGCCTTGGCGTTGAGGGTGTCGAAGATGGTTTCGATCAGGATCAGGTCGGCGCCGCCTTCGATCAGGCCCTTGGTGGCTTCGGTGTAGTTTTCCACCAGCTCATCGAAGGTCACGTTGCGATAGCCGGGGTTGTTCACGTCCGGCGACAGCGAGCAGGTGCGGCTGGTAGGACCGAGCACGCCGGCGACGAAACGCGGCTTGTCCGGGTTCTCGAGGGTTTTCGCATCGGCGATCTTGCGTGCCAGGCGAGCGCCTTCTACGTTCAATTCGTAGGCCAGTTCTTCCATGCCGTAATCGGCCATGGAAATCCGGGTGGCATTGAAGGTGTTGGTTTCCAGAATGTCGGCACCGGCATCCAGGTAGGCTTTCTCGATGCCACCAATCACGTCCGGGCGGGTGAGCACCAACAGGTCGTTGTTGCCTTTGACATCGCTCGGCCAGTCGGCGAAGCGTTTGCCACGATAATCCTGCTCTTCGAGCTTGTAGCTCTGGATCATCGTGCCCATGCCGCCATCGAGAATCAGGATGCGCTCTTTGAGGGCGTGCTTGAGGGCTTGGAGGCGAACGCTGCGATCGGACATTGGGACTACTCGGAAAGACCATGACGAAGGGCCGGGATGATAGCAAACCTGTGCGCTTTTAGAGCATGTCCGGGTTTTCCATGAATATCGCTCATGTTGGTGTGGCGGCCAGCCCGGTAGAATCGCGGCGTTTTCTAAAGGATCGGGACCAGGGACATGTCGTATCGCGTCGTCATCAGCAGTGTATTGCTGCTATTAAGCTGGGGCGCGGTTGCGCAGGACCCGGCGCTATCCGCCGGCATTTCCTACAGTCGCGACATCCAGCCGATCTTCACTGAAAAGTGCGTGGCCTGCCACGCCTGTAACGACGCCGCCTGTCAGCTCAACCTGGGCAGCGGGGAGGGCGCGGCCCGTGGCGCGACGAAAGTCCCGGTGTATGACGGCGATCGCAGCCAGGCGGTCGCGCCGAGCCGGCTGTTCTTTGACGCGTTCGGCAAGCGCGCCTGGCAACACAAAGGCTTCTATTCGGTGCTCGACGCCCAGGGCAGCCAGGCCGCATTGATGGCGCGCATGCTGGAACTGGGGCACAGCAATGCGTTGCAACCCAATGCCAAATTGCCTGCGGACATCGTCCTGGGTCTCAATCGCGAGAACATGTGCGCCTTGCCGGGCGAGTTCGACGGATATGCCAGCGCTCACCCCAAGGAGGGCATGCCCCTGGCGGTCACCGGCCTGACTGACCAGCAGTACCAGACGCTGCAACGTTGGCTGGCTTCCGGTGCGCCGATCGATGAACAGGCCCTGGTGCCGAGCGTGAAAGAAGCGTTGCAGGTGGTGCAGTGGGAAAACCTGCTCAATGCACCGGGCGCACGGCAGAGCCTGGTAGGGCGTTGGTTGTTCGAGCACTGGTTTCTCGCGCACATTTATTTCAAGGATGGCGAGCCGGGGCATTTCTTCCAGTGGGTGCGTTCGCGCACGCCCACCGGCCAGCCCATCGACCTGATCAATACCCGTCGGCCGAACGACGACCCCGGCACCCAGGTGTATTACCGCTTGTGGCCGGTGCAGGGCGTGATCGTGCACAAGACGCACATCACCTATCCGCTGAGCGCGGCGAAGCTGGCGCGGGTCAAAAGCCTCTTTTATAACGGCAACTGGCAGGTCAATGCCTTGCCGGGTTACGGCCCGGAACGCCGGGCCAACCCCTTTTCCACCTTCGAAGCGATCCCAGCCCAGGCGCGTTATCAGTTCATGCTCGATAACGCCGAGTATTTCGTCCGCACCTTCATTCGCGGCCCAGTCTGCCGGGGGCAGATCGCCACTGACGTGATCCGCGACAACTTCTGGGCGCTGTTCCAGGCGCCGGAACACGACCTCTACATCACCGACCCGAACTATCGCGGCCAGGCCACGCCGTTGCTGGCGATGCCAGGGCAGAACGACGACGTTGGCAGCGTCCTCACCTTGTGGCACGACTACCGCGACAAACGCAACGAATACGAAGCCCTGCGCCGCGACAGCTACGCCGATCTGCCGCCGCCAAGCTGGTCGAGCCTGTGGGCCGGAAACGATAACGCGCTGCTGAGCATTTTCCGCCACTTCGACAGCGCCGCGGTGACCAAGGGCCTGATCGGCGACGTGCCACAGACGATGTGGCTGTTCGATTTCCCGCTGCTGGAGCGCACCTATTATCAGTTGGCGGTGAATTTCGACGTGTTCGGCAACGTGTCCCATCAGGCCCAGACGCGCCTGTATTTCGACCTGATCCGCAATGGCGCCGAGCAGAATTTCCTGCGCCTGATGCCGGCTGACTCGCGGGAGGGGTACCTCGACGACTGGTACCAGAACAGCGGGAGATTCAAGATGTGGCTGGACTATGAGTCCATCGACGACGACACGCCGACCGCGCTGAAACTCAATGAACAAGACCCCAAGCGCGACTTTGCCATGCAGCTGCTGGCACGCTACGGCGAGCTGGATGCCAGGCCTGACCCGATCAATCGCTGCGACGGGGCCTATTGCTCACGGCCCAACATCGATCCAGCGCTGCAGGCCGCCGAGCAGTCCTTGAGCCGCCTGGCCTCACGGCCGGCGGCTGGCCTCAGGGTCATCGATCTACTGCCGGAAGCGACCATGCTGCGGGTCGAAACCGCGAGCGGTCAGCGTGTGGTCTACAGCCTGCTGCGCAACCGCGCGCACAGTAATGTGGCGTTCCTGATCGGTGAGTCGCTACGGTACCAGCCGGGGCTCGACACGCTGACCATTTTCCCCGGGGTTCTGAGCAGTTACCCGAACTTCATGTTCAATATCCCCGCCGATCAAGTGCCACAATTTGTCGATGAGATGGAGAATGCCAAGGATGCCAATCGTTTGGAGAAAATCGTCGAGCGCTGGGGGATCCGTCGCAGCCACCCGCAGTTCTGGCAGTATTTCCATGATTTGAGTCGTTATATCCACGAAACCGAACCGGTGGAAGAGGGCGTGCTGGACATGAATCGCTACGAGAACCTCTAGAACCCCTTGTGGGAGCGGGCTTGCTCGCGAAGGCGGTGGAGCGGTCACCATTGATGTTGTCTGACATGACGCCTTCGCGAGCAAGCCCGCTCCCACAGGGGTAAGCTCCGCATCTTTTCCCGACAAAAATACTAGGACTTTGTCCGCGGCGATGATTGGCGTAAACTGCGTCCAAGCCTGCGAGGAGTTTCCATGACCGCTATTACCATCACCGACGCCGCCCACGATTACCTGGCTGATCTGCTCTCCAAGCAGAACACCCCGGGCATTGGCATTCGCGTCTTCATCACCCAGCCTGGCACCCAGTACGCCGAAACCTGCATTGCCTACTGCAAGCCGGGCGAAGAAAAACCCGAAGACACCGCGCTGGGGCTGAAAAGCTTCACCGCCTACATCGACCATTTCAGCGAAGCTTTCCTGGACGATGCAGTAGTCGACTACGCCACCGACCGCATGGGTGGCCAGCTGACCATCAAGGCGCCGAACGCCAAAGTGCCGATGGTCAACGCCGACAGCCCGGTCAACGAGCGCATCAACTACTACCTGCAAACCGAGATCAACCCTGGGTTGGCCAGCCACGGCGGCCAGGTCAGCCTGATCGACGTGGTCGAAGACGGCATCGCCGTCCTGCAATTCGGTGGCGGTTGCCAGGGCTGCGGCCAGGCCGACGTGACCTTGAAGGAAGGCATCGAGCGCACCTTGCTCGAGCGTATTCCCGAGCTCAAGGGTGTGCGTGACGTGACCGACCACACGCAGAAAGAAAACGCCTACTACTAAGGTGTTCGCTGCGGCATAAAAAAACGGCGCCCCGTGAGCGCCGTTTTTTTATGGGTGAAATCCACTGGCCCTATCGCGGTCAACACCAGATCTGTAGGAGCTGGCTTGCCAGCGAAGAGGCCCTATGGCCGATACAAATGCGCATGTCCAGCACGATACAGCGACGACTCACTGAAATGCTCACTGCCCAACACCCGGCCCACTAAAATCAACGCCGTACGCCGAAACCCCTTGGCTTCAACCTTCCCGTTAATATCTTCAAGCGTCCCCACCACCCAATCCTGATCCGGCCAGGTCGCCCGGTGAATCACCGCAATCGGGCAGTCGGCGCCGTAAAACGGTAGCAACTCCTCGACGATTTTTGCCAGGTGATTGACCCCCAGATGAATCGCCATGGTCGCCCCGTGCTGCGCCAAGCTGGCCAGTTCTTCTCCGGCGGGCATCACGGTCTTGTCGGCATAGCGCGTCAGGATCACGCTCTGTGAGACGGCCGGCAAGGTCAGTTCTGCGCCCAGAAGCGCCGCGCAGGCTGCCGTTGCGGTGACACCGGGAATGATTTCGAAAGGAATATCCCGTTCACGCAAATGGCGAATCTGCTCGCCGATGGCACCATACAGGCTCGGATCACCGGAATGCACGCGAGCCACGTCCTGACCCTTGGCATGGGCCGCGCTGATCAGTTCGATGATCTGTTCCAGGTGCAATTCGGCGCTGTTGACCACCCGTTCGGCGCGGTGTCCTTCCAACACTGCGGCGGGCACCAGCGAGCCGGCGTAGATGATCACCGGGCAACTGCGGATCAGCCGCTGGCCCTTGACGGTGATCAGTTCGGGGTCGCCGGGACCTGCGCCAATGAAGTAGACGGTCATCGTCGGTTCCTGTGAAAAAAGGGGGTGGGCAAGGCTTCAGATGAAGATTGCTCATGATCGAATGCGTGGATTTCGGGGATTTTACGCGGCGCCGGCCAATGCCAGGGTGGCCTGGGCATATTTTTGTCGCGGGATCAGCAATTTGGCCGGGGCGTTGGCCAGTTGTTCGGCCAGGGCCAGGGCGGCGCTTTCTGCCACGCCATAGCACCCGGTCCGTTCAAAGGCGATGTCCGAATGGTGACTGAGTCGGGGTTGATAGCCCGCCAGTTGTTCACTGCTGAAATACATCATCTGCAGCCCAAGCTGCTCGGCCAGTTCGCTCAGGGCCGGTTCGCCGCGCTTCTGGTCGATGCTGGCCAGGGCCTTGATCTGATGCAGTTCGATCTGGTGCGCCTGCAATGCCTGGTCGAGCAATGCCCGCAGCGTGCTGACGGGGCAGCCACGCTGGCAGCCCAGGCCGACCACCAGGGTCGGCGCTGTGCCAAGTTCAGTCATGCTTGGTATTGACCGTCGCTTTTGCGGCGGAACAACCACGCACTGATCAGGCCCAGGGCCAGCCAGAACGCCACGTTGGTCAGCTGCGAAGCGATCTTGAACTGAGCTTCCAGAGCTTCTGGGGCGAGCATCGAATGCACTTCCGGTTGCGGTGCGCCAATCACGTGCGGAACGGCGAGGATGGCTACGCCGAGGATTTTCATCAGCCAGTGACGACTGAATACGATCAGCGCGATGCCGACAGCCGTGGAGGCGGCCGTACCGATCCACCAGATCTGCCGTTGCGCCAGATCCGCCGCCGCGGTGCCCGGCAACTCGGGCGGCAGGCCGAGCGTCGGCGCCAACACGAAGGTAACGTAACCGGTCAGGCCCCAGAGCAGGCCTTGGGAGGTCTTGGTCGGCGCGCGCAGGGTATAGAGGCCGGCGAGCATCAGGGCGAAACCGACTGCCACCACCAGGTTACCGCCCGTGGTCGACAGCACGCGCTGCCAGCCGTCTTCCGGCTCCCAGGCTTCGGCGTCGTGGCTGTGGGCAGCGACGCCCGCGGCGTGTTCGTGGACTTCAACGGCGGCAGGTTCCGATTTCTCGTAGGTTTCGGCCTGTAAGATCAGCGGCGAAACCCAGAAACTCTGCAGCAGGGTCAGCAGCAGGGCAGCCAGCAGCCCGCTGAAACCTGCGGTTTGCGCAATACGCTTGATCATGTCGGCAGGTCTCAATGGCACGGGAACGCAGCGCTGTGGCGGGTATCGTGAGCGGCGTTGTGCACCGCTTCGATGTGCGAGAAACCGGCGAAATACACCAGGCACGCGCCAAGAATCGACGCGCAAGCGGCGGCGGTCAGGCGTTGGGACAGGGTAGTGGTGTTGCTGGTGGTGGTGCTGTGGCCGGTGCTGCTGATGATCGACATGGCGCTTCCCTCTGTTCTGTCAGCGGGGAATAAGAGCGCAGGCAGGCCCTCGCACGACCGAGCGCGCAGAAGTCCGAACAGCGCCCGCCCACCGCGGGTTTGTTGAGTCAGTGATCGTGTTGGTCACTTTGTGTTGCGGGCCGGTCTCCGGGCTCACGAGGGGCGCAGGCGTTAGCCTTCACCTGCAAGCGTCACCTTCCCATGCCACATTGGCACAGTGGATCTGACGCTTCGCTCGCTTACCGTTGCGGGGGCAGCACCGGACTGACATGGGCTTGAGTAAAGCACATGATTCACCGGTTTCCCGTTTCACCCTGTGAAGGGCACCCGTAACAAGGTGCGTAGGAGAGCATGGGCGAGGGGCGGGCGTCAATTGGCAAGGGTTCTCAACTCGGGACCGAGTCGCTTCATTCGCGAGCAAGCCCGCTCCCACAGGTGATCGCATTTCCATGTGGGAGCGGGCTTGCTCGCGAAGGGGCCCGTACAGGCACCACAAGACATTGACCCGCCCCATTACCATGCGTAGCCTTGCGCATTCGAGGTTCTTCGGCGTTTGTCGAAGCTAAGAAGGGAACGCGGTCGATGCCGCGGCTGCCCCCGCAACTGTGAACGGTGATGTTCGCTGCCACGCCACTGCACGCTCAAGTCGAGCCCGCGGGAAGGCGCAGCGAATGCCAGGCTTGAAGGCCAGCACACCGTCAGCCAGGAGACCTGCCTCGATACAGATTCTCACTACAACCGGGCGGGGTGATCCGGTGGCGAACGCTTCTGGCGCGCTTGTGCGTGGCCGGTCCTCGTCCCGTATGCCCGCCACCTTGCCAAAGGGCATCCGATGAAAACACTGGCCAAACTCCCCGTCACCATCGTCACCGGCTTCCTCGGCTCGGGCAAGACCACCTTGCTACGGCACATGCTCGACAACGCCCAGGGCCGCCGCATCGCGGTGATCGTCAACGAGTTCGGCGAACTGGGCATCGACGGCGAAATCCTCAAGCAGTGCTCCATCGGTTGCACTGAAGAAGAAGCCAACGGCCGTGTCTATGAACTGGCCAACGGCTGCCTGTGCTGCACCGTGCAGGAAGAGTTCTTCCCGGTGATGCGCGAACTGGTGGCCCGTCGCGGCGATCTCGACCACATCCTGATCGAAACCTCGGGCCTGGCCCTGCCAAAACCGCTGGTGCAAGCCTTCCAGTGGCCGGAAATTCGCAGTGCCTGCACCGTCGATGCGGTGATCACCGTGGTCGACAGCCCGGCCGTGGCGGCGGGCACCTTCGCCGCATTCCCGGACCAGGTCGACGCCCAGCGCAAACTCGACCCGAACCTGGACCACGAATCGCCGCTCCATGAGCTGTTCGCCGACCAACTGTCCAGCGCTGACCTGGTGATCCTCAACAAGGCCGACCTGATCAGCCCGGAAGACCTGGCTCGCGTACGCCTGGAAGTCGCCGAAGAATTGCCGCCGGCGGTGAAAGTCATCGAAGCCAGCAGCGGTCGCCTGCCGCTGGACGTGCTGATCGGCCTTGGCGCCGGTTCCGAAGAGCACATCGACAGCCGTCACAGCCACCATGATCATCACCACGATGGCGATGATCATGACGACCACGATCACGACGCCTTCGATTCCATCTCCATCGAACTGCCGCAAGCCGACGAAAGCCTGCTGATGGATGCGTTGACCCAACTGGTGGTCGAGCACAGCATCCTGCGCGTCAAGGGTTTCGCGGCGATCCCGAACAAGCCTATGCGCCTGCTGATCCAGGGCGTGGGAACCCGTTTCGACAAGCATTTCGACCGCCAGTGGGGCGCTGCAGAAGCACGCACCACGCGCCTGGTGTTGATCGGCCAGGCACTGGACGCCGCCTTGCTCGAAGCGCAATTGCGCGCCGCGCTCAGCGTGTAACCCATGCACCTGCTCAGGACCCAGCCCGGCGGATTCGTGTCGGATGACAACATTGCCGACCTTGGACAAACCCCCGCCGAGCTGGTGATCCTGTGCAGCGGCGACTCCAGCCTGGCGCTGCTCGCCGAAGCGACGCAGCAGTTGCCCGACGACTACCCGAGCGTGCGCCTGGCCAATCCGATGCAGGTGCAGAATCATGCGTCGGTCGACCTGTATGTCGACCAAGTGTTGCGCCACGCCAAAGTCATTCTGATTTCGCTGCACGGCGGCATTGCCTATTGGCGTTATGGCGTCGAGCGGCTGGTGGAGCTGTCGCAGCGCGGCGTGCAGCTGATTCTGGTACCAGGGGATGACCGCCCGGACCCGGAGCTCAGCGACCTCAGCACCGTAGGTCCTGAGGAACGTGACCGTCTTTGGCAATTCCTGCGCCAGGGCGGCATGGGCAATGCCCTCGACTTTTTCCGCTGCCTGGCCAATCGCTGGCTGGATCGCGACTACGCCTGGGCCGAACCGCAAACCCTGCCGCGCACCGCGATTTACCACCCGCGAAAAAGCCCCGCGCAACCGAGCGACTGGCAAGCCGACTGGCAGGCCGGTCAACCGGTGGCGGCGGTGCTGTTCTACCGCTCGCATTTGCAGGCGGCGAACACCGCGTTCATCGATGTTTTCTGCCAGCGCCTGCAGGCGGCGGGGTTGAACCCGTTGCCGATTGCGCTGGCCAGTTTGAAAGAGCCCGGCTGCCTTTGCGTGGTCGAGGACTGGCTGGATGAAACTTCAGCCTCAGTGATCTTGAACACTACCGGTTTCGCCCAATCGAGCCCTGAAGCACCGCACTTGCGACCGTTTCGCCGCAATATCCCGGTGATCCAGGCCATTTGTGCCCAGGACAACGAGCCGGGCTGGCGCGCAAGCGAACAGGGCCTCGGCCCGCGAGACCTGGCGATGCACATTGCGTTGCCCGAACTGGACGGGCGCATCATCAGCCGGCCGATCAGCTTCAAGGACCTGGCCTGGCGCAGCGAGCGCAGTCAGTCCGACGTGGTCTGCTACCGCGCGCAGCCGGAACGCATGGACTTTGTCGCGCAACTGGCGCGGCGCTGGATCGAGCTGGCGCGGGTGCCCAACGGGCAAAAACGCATTGCGCTGATCCTGGCCAATTACCCGACCCGCGATGGTCGTATCGGCAATGGCGTTGGCCTCGATACCCCGGCCGCAGCGCTGAACATCTTGCGTGCGCTTCACAAGGAAGGGTATCCGCTACCGGCGCAGTTGCCAGGCAGCGGCACCGCGTTGATCCAGCAATTGCTCGGCGGTGTCAGCAACGACCTCGATACCCTCGACCAGCGTCCGTGCCAGCAAAGCCTGGCGATGGACGACTATTGGCGCATGTTCAATGCCTTGCCCGAAGCCAACCGCCAGGCCGTGCTGGACCGCTGGGGTGCGCCGGACAGCGATCCGATGTGCCGTGGCGGGCGAATGATGATCGCCGGGTTGCGTTTTGGCCTGACCTTCGTCGGCATCCAGCCCGCGCGGGGTTATCAGGTCGACCCGAGTGCGGTGTACCACGACCCGGACCTGGTGCCGCCCCACGGCTACCTGGCGTTCTATTTCTGGTTGCGCAACACCTACGGTGCCCACGGCGTGATCCACGTCGGCAAGCACGGCAACCTGGAATGGCTGCCGGGCAAGGGCGTCGGGCTGTCGGAGCACTGCTGGCCGGATGCACTGCTCGGGCCGCTGCCGAACATCTATCCGTTCATCGTCAACGATCCGGGCGAGGGCGCCCAGGCCAAGCGCCGCACGCAAGCGGTGATCATCGATCACTTGATGCCACCGCTGACCCGCGCCGAAACCTACGGGCCGCTACGCAACCTCGAACTGCTGGCCGACGAGTATTACGAGGCGCAATTGCTCGACCCGCGCCGTGCCCGGGAATTGCAGCGCGATATCCTGCAACTGGTGCGCGACACGCACATCGATCGCGAATTGCAGCTGGACGAAAAACTCGACAGCGATGCCGATGCGGCGATCTGGCTGCCACGCCTGGACACCTACCTGTGCGACTTGAAAGAGTCGCAGATCCGCGATGGTTTGCACGTGTTTGGCGAATCCCCGGTGGGACGGCTGCGCATCGATACCTTGCTCGCGCTGTTGCGTATTCCCCGGGGCGATGGTCGTGGTGCACAGTCGAGTCTGCTGCGGGCGTTGGCCAAGGCGTTCGAATTGGGCTTCGATCCGCTGGATTGTGCGCTGGCCGACCCATGGAGCGGACCGCGCCCCAACGCATTATTATCGCTAAGCGAGGAACCCTGGCGCACCACCGGCGATACCCGCGAACGTCTCGAGCTATTCGCCACACAGCTGATCTCCTGTGGGAGCCAGCCTGCTGGCGATGGAGTGTCAGTCGACATCAATGTGGCTGGCACTCCATCGCCAGCAGGCTGGCTCCCACAGGAGGCGAGTTGGTCTGACGTGAACGCCATCCTCGACCACCTGCGCGAAGTCGTCGCCCCCCGACTGGACGCCTGTGGTCCCGCAGAGATGCGCGGCCTGCTCGACGCCCTCAGTGGCCGTTTCGTCCCCGCCGGCCCAAGCGGCGCACCCAGTCGCGGTCGCCTCGACGTGCTGCCGACCGGGCGCAACTTCTATTCGGTGGACGTGCGCAACCTGCCAACCACCACCGCGTGGCGCATCGGTTTCCAGTCGGCCAACCTGATTCTTGAACGCCATCTGCAAGACCATGGCGATCATTTGCGTCAACTCGGCCTGTCGGTCTGGGGCACCGCGACCATGCGCACCGGCGGCGACGACATCGCCCAGGCCATGGCGTTGATGGGCGTGCGCCCGGTCTGGGCCACCGGCAGTCAGCGGGTAGACGACTTTGAAATCCTGCCGTTGAGCTTGCTTGATCGACCGCGGGTGGACGTTACCCTGCGTGTATCGGGTTTCTTCCGCGATGCCTTTGCCAACTTGATCCGGCTGTTCGATGCCGCCGTGCAAGCGGTGGCCGAGCTGGACGAGCCAGACGACCTCAATCCCCTGGCCGCCAAGGTGCGCGCCGAACGTCAGGCGCTGCTGCAATCGGGGATGGATGAAGACGCTGCCCGGCGACAGGCCGGATGGCGCATTTTCGGCGCCAAACCCGGCGCCTATGGCGCGGGTGTCCAGGGCGCCATCGACGGTCGACTGTGGCAAAGCCGCGAGGACCTGGCCGAGGTCTACCTGAACTGGGGCGGCTACGCCTACGGCGGTTCCGACGAAGGCACCGCAGCCCGTGAGCAGTTCTCCCAGCGCCTGGGCCAGATGCAAGCCGTGCTGCAAAACCAGGACAACCGCGAGCACGACCTGCTCGACTCCAATGACTACTACCAGTTCCAGGGCGGCATGCTGGCCGCCGTGGAAAGCCTGCGTGGCGAGGCAGCGGCCAGTTATCACGGCGATCACAGCCAGCCGGACTTGCCGAAGATCCGCACACTGAAGGAAGAGCTGAACCGGGTCATCCGCTCCCGGGCGGCCAATCCGAAGTGGATCGACGGGGTCAAGCGCCATGGCTACAAAGGCGCCTTCGAAATGGCGGCGACGGTGGACAACCTGTTCGCCTTCGACGCCACCACGCAGTTGATCGACGATCACCAGTATGCACTGCTGGCGGATGCCTATTTGCTCGATCCGGGTACGCGGGATTTCGTGCGTGAGCATAACCCTCATGCCCTGCGCGACATGACCGAACGCATGCTCGAAGCGCAACAGCGAGGGATGTGGAAAGAGCCGGGGGATTACCGCGAGGCCCTGGAGAACCTGTTGCTGGATATAGAAGAAGACAGCTGATAAACACCACCGACCATGACCGAGATTGAACAATGACCGACACCCCCCATTTCCCCCTCTCCGCCGTGGTCGGCGCCGACGAACTGAAGCTCGCGCTGTACCTGACCGCCATCGACCCGAAGATCGGCGGCGTATTGATCGAAGGCCCGCGCGGCATGGCCAAGTCGACCCTGGCCCGCGGCCTGGCGGACCTGTTGGCCAGCGGCCAGTTCGTCACCTTGCCCTTGGGGGCCACCGAAGAACGCCTGGTTGGCACCCTCGACCTCGACGCGGCTCTGAGTGAGGGTCGCGCGCAATTTTCCCCGGGTGTGCTGGCCAAGGCTGACGGCGGCGTGTTGTATGTCGACGAGGTCAATCTGCTGCCCGATCACCTGGTTGACCTGCTGCTCGACGTGGCCGCCAGCGGCACCAATCTGGTTGAGCGCGACGGTATTTCCCATCGGCATTCGGCGAAGTTCGTGCTGATCGGCACCATGAACCCGGAAGAGGGCGAGTTACGTCCGCAATTGCTCGATCGCTTTGGCTTGAACGTCGTCCTCGGTGGTCACACCGCCCCGACCGAGCGCGGGCAGATCATCCGTCGACGCCTGGATTTCGACAGTGATCCGCAACGATTCTGCGCCGAATGGGAGAGCCAGCAGCAGTCGTTGCGTGAGCGCTGCGAAAAAGCCCGCAGCACATTGGCGGGCATTCCCCTCGACGACGAAGCGCTGGCGCAGATTACCGAGCGCTGCTTTGCCGCCGGTGTCGATGGCTTGCGTGCCGATCTGGTCTGGTTGCGCGCGGCGCGTGCGCATGCGGCGTGGCGCGGGGCTGCATCGATTGATGTAGAGGATATCGACGCGGTCGCCGAGTTTGCCCTGCGCCATCGTCGTCGAGAGCATACGCCACCTGCACCACAACAGAACCAGGCCCAGTCCGGGCAGAATTCCAACCCCAGCGAAGGCCAGGGCCAGTGGGGTGAAATGCCCGCTCAAGCGCTGCCGGTGGGTGCGCGACGTGAAGTGCCGAGCTGGCCAAAAAAGCCCTAGGCATTCGCCCTCGATCTGACGCGGGGGCGAATGCCAGACCCCGTGCCGGACGGCTCGATTCCGGCAAACAGGGTAAACGTCACGCGGCCGATGGTGGCTCGATCAATTGGCCAGGCACGCTGCTCAACGGTCGGCCGCGCCAGCGCCAGGACGTGTTGTTCCAGCAACGCACGCGTTCGGCTCATGAACTGTGGCTGGTGATCGTCGATGCCTCGGCGTCCACCCGGCGTCATCAAGCCTTGAGTGATGCCAAGGGTTTGCTGGCGCAATTGTTCGACGACGCCTACCGACAGCGCGCGCGCCTGGCCTTGCTGACGGCCAGCGGTGCGCTGCCGAAGTGGCAGGTGCAGGGGCTGAAAGCGTCGACGGGGTTGCGCCAATGGCTCGATGGCCTGGGCGCCGGTGGCGGCACGCCGTTGCTGGCGGCGCTGGGTGAAGCGGGGCGCTGGCTGGCCGTGCGGCAAAAGCGTTTTCCTGCGGAGCAGCAGCGCTTGTTGCTGGTGACCGATGGCCGTCTGAAAGAATGGCCGTCGTTGCCCACGCTCGATTGTCCGGGGCTGGTGATCGACATCGAGCGCGGGCCGATTCGTCTCGGGCGCAGCAAGGTATTGGCGGCGCAATTGCAATCCGAATATCGGCATATCGACGAACTGCTTCCCAGCTGAGTTCTGCGTTGTCTGTGCTGGCCCAATCGCCAGCAGGCTGGCTCCCACAGTGATGCGGGTGAGACACAGAAATCATAAACGCCGGATTCCCCTGTGGGAGCCAGCCTGCTGGCGATGAGGGCCTCAGGTTCAAAGCTGAAATTGCCAGGTACGCGTCACTCAAGCACCAGTGCAGTCCGGGGCACTGGAATCGGGTTGCGCATCAGCAAGCCCACCACCAACGCACCAAACAATCCCGCCAACCCCGCGACCCAAAGCAAGAGACTGAAACCACCCACAAACGCTTCTCTCGCCAGCGGCTCGACCACCGACCGCGCGGCCTCCGGCACCAGACTCAGCGCCGCCGCCATGTCACCGGCCACCACCCGCGAGGCAACCCCTTGGGTCTGTTCAAGCCATTGCCCACCCTGTGCCGCCAGGCCGTCGTGCAGCAATTGTTCGCTATGCCCCGAAAGCAACGCACCATACACACCAATCGCCAGCATCACCGCGCTGAAGCGCATCGTCGTACTCATGCCCGAGGCCATGCCGGTGCGTTCCCTAGGCACGCAGGCCATGATGTTTTTCTGCGTATCGCCATTGAGCAGTCCCGCGCCGGCACCGGTCACGGCAATCGCCAGGGCGAAGGGCAGGTAACCTCCACTAATGACCGCCCAGGCGCTGAGCAAGTTACCGCTACCGACCAGCGTCAGCCCGATGGCCATCATGTTTGCCGGCGTCACACGTCCCGCCAGGCGTGCACCAATGCGCGGAAAGATCAGCATGGTCACGGCAAACGGCAGCATGCCCAGCCCGGCGGAAATGGCGGTAAAACCCAGCCCGTTCTGCAGGTAGAACGGCAACATGGTCATCATCACCTGGGCACACGCGGCGTAGGAAAACATGCCGAGCAACGCACCGATGAAACGCGGGTGACGGAACAGTTGCAGGTCGATCATCGGCCGCTGTTGCAGGCGCTCGATCACCACGAACAACCCCAGCAACAGGGCGCCGCCCACGAGGCGGGTGTAGGTGACGGGGTTGTCCCAGCCGATCCGGTTGGCTTCGATCAAGCCCCAGATCAGGCACAACAGGCTGGCGCTGAAGGCCAGGCTGCCCCACGGATCGAGGCGCGCAGCCTGGGCGTCGCGGGATTCCGGCACCGCGCGCCAGACCATAACCATCAGCACCAGCCCCACAGGCAGGTTGAGATAGAAGATCCAGCGCCAACCAATGTATTCGGTGATCAAGCCGCCCAGGGTCGGCGCCGCCGTCATCGCCACGCCCATGCAACCGCCCCAGAATGCCCAGGCCTTGGCCCGTTCGACTTCATCGTGGAAGGTGTGGCCGATGGAGGCGAGCGCTGAGGTCAACAGCAGCGCCGCACCGACGCCCTTGATGGCGCGGGCAATGTCGAGAAACAGTGCATTCGGCGCCGCCCCACAGCCAATCGACGCAAGGATGAAAATGCCCAGCCCCCACATCAGCATTTTCTGCCGGCCAAAGCGATCGGCCAGGCTGCCAGCGGGCAGCAACAGCGCGGCGAAGGCCAGCATGTAGGCGCTGACCACCCATTCGATGTCGGCGAAATTCGCTCCCAGGTCCCGGGCGATGCTGGGCAAGGTAACGGCGACGATGTTGGTGTCGAGCACGATCAGCGAGCACACCGCAGAGGCAGTGAGCAAGGTCAGGCGCGGGCTCACCTTGGGTTTGACGGACATGGCCAGGGTTCTCTACTGTGAGGTTGAGTGCAGCTTATCGCTGGCTGACGCGGCCTTTGTTAGGCGCGCACCGTCACTTCATTACCTTTGAGCTAATGCATCGATGGATATCCGTCATTTCCGCTATTTCCTCGCTGTTGCCCGGCAAGGCAACTTCACTCGCGCCGCCGAGCAACTCGGCATCGCACCGCCGACCTTGACTCGGCAGATCCAGGACATGGAAAACGAACTGGGCACGCGCCTGTTCGTGCGCCAGACCCGTGAAGTCAGCTTGACCGAAGCCGGCGCCGCACTGTTGATCGAAGCCGAGGCGACGGTGCGGCAATTCGAATACGCCCAGCAAAACGCCCAGCGCGCCGGGCGTGGCGATATCGGCCACATCGAACTGGGTTATGTCGCGTCGGCGGTGTATTCGGGGCTGCTGCAAAAACAGGTGCAGGGATTTGCCGCCGAGTACCCGGATGTCAGCCTCAATGTGCGGGAAAGCCCCATGGCCAGCCTGGCGAACATGATCCTTGAAGGGCGCTTCGACCTGGGCTATATCCGTTGCCCGCTGGCCCTGCCCGAGGGCATCGAGGCTGTGCAGTTGAGCGACGAAGGCTTTGTGTTGGCGTTGCCGGTCGACTCGTGGCTGAACCGTTTGCCGGTGATCAATTCGGCGCATTTACAGAATGAAAACTTCATTCTCCCGGAACAGGTCGTGGGTACATTGCAAGTCGCTTCCCAAGGTCATTTCGTCCCGAAACTCGGTGCGCAGCCCGGTGGGCTGGTGGCGGTGATTGCCTTGGTTTCCCTGGAGCAGGGCGTGGCGGTGGTGCCGGAGTCGGTGGTCGGCCACGTCAGTTTGCCGAATGTGGTTTATCGCCAGATCAACGACTGCAAGGCATCGTCATGGCTGGCGTTGATTCATCGGCGGTTCGAAAAGTCCCCGGCTGTGGTGCGGTACATCGAGCGAGTGAAGAATGGTTGAAAAGCATCGCCTCCAGAGCAACACAACTCCAGGGTTGCTACAGATCTTGAAATAGTTTCCAGCTGTAGGAATTGTCTCTATCGCCTGTACGATTCAAGTCCTTTTTCCTTTTCAGGACTTGCATGAACACCCTTACGGAGCCCCCCAGTTATCCTTTCCCCTCGCGCCAACGCGCGGTCTTGATGGACGCGAAACATCCGGTCTTCTGGCGTCCCGATCTCCCTGTCATTGCACTTCCCCGGCCTCTGCGCCGTGCCTTGCCGTGCCCGGCATTCTGAATTCACTGAAGAGATCGAGACGTTCAAATGGAATGGTTAGCTGACCCCACCGCGTGGCTGGGCTTGTTGACGTTGATTGTGCTGGAGCTGGTGCTGGGCATCGACAATCTGGTGTTCATCGCGATCCTGGCGGATAAATTGCCACCCGAACAGCGCGACCGCGCGCGAATCATCGGGCTGTCCCTGGCCTTGTTGATGCGCCTGGGCCTGCTGGCGAGTATTTCCTGGCTGGTGACCCTGACCCAGCCGCTGTTCGAGGTATTCGACAAGAGCTTCTCGGGACGTGACCTGATCATGCTGTTCGGCGGTGTGTTCCTGTTGTTCAAGGCGACCATGGAGCTGCATGAACGGCTCGAAGGCCATGTCGGCGAGCGCACGTCCAACACGACTTACGCGCTGTTCTGGCCCATCGTGGCGCAAATCGTGGTGCTCGATGCGGTGTTCTCCCTCGATGCGGTGATTACCGCCGTGGGCATGGTCGACGAGCTCGCTGTGATGATGATCGCGGTGATCATTTCCATTGGCCTGATGATCGTCGCCAGCAAGCCGTTGACCCGCTTCGTCAACGCGCATCCCACAGTGATCATGCTGTGCCTGGGCTTCCTGATGATGATCGGCTTTGCGCTGACCGCCGAAGGCCTGGGCTTCCACATTCCAAAGGGTTATCTGTACGCGGCCATCGGTTTCTCGATCCTGATCGAAGTGTTCAACCAGATCGCCCGGGCACGCCGCAAGCGCTCGATGCAGGGCTTGCGACCTATGCGTGAGCGTACCGCCCATGCGGTGATGCGCCTGCTCGGCGGGCGCAAGTTGGCGGTGGAGGAGGTCGGTGAAGACATTGCCGACATGCTGGATAACGGTGAGGCCCCGGGCGAACAGCTGTTCGATCGTCGTGAGCGGGTGATGATCAGTGGTGTCCTGCAACTGGCCGAGCGGCCGATCCGCAGCTTGATGACCGTACGCGCCGACGTCGATCACATCGACCTGGCTGAAGACGCCGAGGCGATTCGTACAAGGCTGATGCACTCGTCCTACTCGCGACTGCCGCTGATTCGCGACGGCGCGGTGGATGAGCCGCTGGGCTTCGTACACAAGAAGGAGCTGTTGAAGGAATACCTGGGCGGCAACCAGCCCGATCTTGCACACCTGGCGCGCCAGACCATCAACCTGCTGGACAGCTATTCGATCCTCAATGCCCTGGAACAGATGCGCAAGGCCTCGACCCACATCGCGTTCGTGGTCAATGAGTTCGGTGACTTCGTCGGCGTGTTGACCATGACCGACATTCTTGAATCGATAGCCGGTGAGCTGCCCGACGCCAGCGAAATCGAAGGCCCGGACGTGGTCGAGGAGAAGGGCGGTTTCGTGGTCAGCGGCGCATTGAACCTGGCGCGGGTGCATCAGCGGACCGGGTTTGCGGCACAACCGACCGACGACTATCAAACCCTGGCCGGTTTGGTGGTGAGCCTGCTGGATCGGCTGCCGATGATCGGGGATAGCCACGAGTGGGAAGGCTGGCGGTTGACCGTCATGTCGGTTGAAGAGCGGCGGGTGACGCGGGTATCTCTGGTGCGTTTGGGCGGTTGATTCATTGCCGGGCCTTGTGTGGATCGAGTGCCGCGTTCTGGAGAATTTTCCTACAGAAGTTCAGACACTCCCTCACCTGACTTCAGGACTTGCCCCATAGGACTCTCGGAAACTGAGAAGCGCACAAAGTGCTAACTTTTGCACGTTCTCAACAATCGATATTAAGGGGTCTTATGGCAAAAGTAGTGAGGTCAGATTTGCTTGCGAGTGCTATTTTTAGCACTTCTAATAGCACTCTAAGGAACACTTTCATGCCGCATATCGTGCTTTCGCATGTAGTAGCGAGTATCTCGGAGCTCAAGAAAAACCCGATGGGTACAGTCGCAGCCGGTGGAGGGTCGTCCGTCGCGATCCTCAACCGCAACGAGCCCGCGTTCTATTGCGTCCCGGCCAAAGAATACGAGGCGATGATGAACCGGTTAGAAGATCTGGAGTTGGTTGCCCTTTGTAGAGAGCGAGAAAACGATCCGACGATAAAGGTTTCGATTGATGACCTATGAGTTGGAGTTTTCCGAAAAGGCCTGGAAGGAGTGGAGGAAGCTGGGGGTAAATCTTCGAGAGCAGTTCAAAAAGAAGCTTCAAGAGCGACTGGTCAATCCACACGTACCGGCGGACCGTCTGAGCGGTCTAGGAAACGCGTACAAGATCAAGCTACGCAGTGCCGGATATCGATTGGTTTATCGGGTCGTGGATGAAGTGCTGGTGGTGACTGTCATTGCGATCGGAAAAAGAGAGCGGGGTGATGTGTATAAAGACGCTGGCACCCGCTAAGTCATCGCTGCGTGACTGCTCGTTTCACAAGCAAGGGCGCACTAGTTGTGAACCTGCTACCCGCCCCCCGTAGCCAACGGTAGCGCTTCTAAAATCGTCCCTTTCGCTGAGTTGTTTCCCGGTTTTCACGCATCCACCTGATTCAAAACACTTTTCATTCCCCCTACATCTCGTCCACAACCTGTGGCACACTTTCTGCTGTCTATTCCGTTGTTACATACCGTATTCCGGTATAGCGGAATAAACATCACCCTGGAGTGCTTGCCATGCATCGCCGACCTTCCTTGTTCAAAGCGTGTGTTCTTCTTTTTGCAGCGTCTGCCGCTGCCGTGGGCGTGGCCCAGGCGGCGGACGGCAAGCTCGACAGTGTTCTTGCCCGCGGCAAGCTGATCGTGGGCACCGGCAGTACCAACGCGCCTTGGCATTTTCAGGGGGCGGATGGCAAGTTGCAGGGCTTTGATATCGATATTGCTCGCATGGTCGCCAAAGGCCTGTTCAACGACCCGAGCAAGGTCGAGTTCGTGGTGCAGTCGTCCGATGCGCGGATCCCCAACCTGCTGACCGACAAGGTCGACATGAGCTGCCAGTTCATCACGGTCACCGCCAGCCGTGCCCAGCAGGTGGCCTTCACGCTGCCGTACTACCGTGAAGGCGTCGGCCTGCTGTTGCCGGCAAACAGCAAGTACAAGGAAATCGACGACATGCAAGCTGCGGGTGACAGCGTTACCGTGGCGGTGCTGCAAAACGTCTACGCCGAAGAGCTGGTGCACCAGGCGCTGCCCAAGGCCAAGGTCGATCAGTACGACAGCGTCGACCTGATGTACCAGGCGGTGAACTCCGGCCGTGCCGATGCGGCGGCCACCGACCAGTCTTCGGTGAAGTACCTGATGGTGCAGAACGCTGGCCGCTACCGCAGCCCGGCTTATGCCTGGAGCCCGCAAACCTATGCCTGCGCGGTCAAGCGCGGCGATCAGGACTGGTTGAACTTCGTCAACACCACCCTGCATGAAGCCATGACCGGCGTTGAGTTCCCGACCTACGCGGCGTCCTTCAAGCAGTGGTTCGGTGTCGACCTGCCGACGCCAGCCATCGGTTTTCCCGCCGAATTCAAATGATCCCGTGAGGGCGGGGCGTTCGCGCCCCGCTCAAGGTACTGCCGACCATGAATTATCAGTTGAACTTTGCCGCCGTATGGCGCGATTTCGACAGCTTGCTGGCGGGGCTCGGCCTGGGCCTTGAACTGGCGCTGGTGTCGATCGCCATTGGCTGCGTGATCGGCCTGCTGATGGCGTTTGCCTTGCTGTCGAAGCATCGCGCGTTGCGGGTGCTGGCTTCGGTATATGTCACGGTGATCCGTAACACGCCGATCCTGGTGTTGATCCTGTTGATCTACTTCGCCTTGCCGAGCCTGGGGATTCGCCTGGACAAGATTCCGTCGTTCATCATCACCCTGTCGCTGTATGCCGGGGCCTACCTGACCGAAGTGTTCCGCGGCGGTCTGCTGAGCATTCCCAAGGGCCAGCGCGAAGCCGGCCTGGCCATCGGCCTGGGCGAATGGCAGGTCAAGGCCTACGTCACCGTGCCGGTGATGCTGCGCAATGTGTTGCCGGCGCTGTCGAACAACTTCATTTCGCTGTTCAAGGACACCTCGCTGGCGGCCGCGATCGCCGTGCCGGAGCTGACTTATTACGCGCGCAAGATCAATGTCGAGAGCTACCGGGTGATTGAAACCTGGCTGGTGACCACGGCGCTCTATGTGGCGGCCTGCTACCTCATTGCCATGATGCTGCGCTACCTCGAGCAGCACCTGGCGATCCGCCGATAGGAGGCCCCCATGTACGAATCCCCCAGTTGGTTGCATGAGTTATGGGTCGCGCGCGAGCCGCTCTGGCAAGGCTTCCTGACCAGCGTGCAGGTGTCTGCGCTGGCGATTTTGCTGGGCACGCTGCTCGGCGTGTTCGCTGGCCTGGTGCTGACCTACGGCAAGTTCTGGATGCGCGCACCGTTTCGTTTTTACGTCGATGTGATTCGCGGTACGCCGGTGTTCGTGCTGGTGCTGGCCTGTTTCTACATGGCGCCGGCACTGGGCTGGCAGATCAGCGCGTTCCAGGCCGGAGCGTTGGGGCTGACGCTGTTTTGCGGCTCCCACGTCGCCGAGATCGTGCGCGGTGCGTTGCAGGCCTTGCCGCGCGGGCAGATGGAAGCGAGCCAGGCCATCGGCCTGACGTTCTACCAGGCCCTCGGCTACGTGCTGTTGCCCCAGGCGATGCGGCAGATCCTGCCGACCTGGGTCAACTCGTCCACCGAGATCGTCA
Organism: Pseudomonas sp. IT-P218; assembly: GCF_949767605.1. Taxonomy (NCBI): domain Bacteria; kingdom Pseudomonadati; phylum Pseudomonadota; class Gammaproteobacteria; order Pseudomonadales; family Pseudomonadaceae; genus Pseudomonas; species Pseudomonas sp. IT-P218. The sequence goes on along the minus strand of NZ_CATKQQ010000033.1, from coordinate 276,441 downwards.
AGGCGTCGACGTTGTTGTCGGTGATCGGCGTGGCCGAGCTGCTGCTCAGCACCCAGCAGATCATCGCCCGGAATTTCATGACCCTGGAGTTCTACCTGTTCGCCGGATTCCTGTTCTTCGTCATCAACTACGGCATCGAGTTACTCGGCCGGCACATTGAAAAGCGGGTGGCCTTGCCATGAATCAGACTCAAACCAACGCACAACACGGCCAGCCGCTGCTGGACATCCGCGGCCTGCACAAGCGTTACGACCAGCTCGAAGTGCTCAAGGGCGTCGACCTGAGCATGCAGCGCGGCAACGTGGTGACGCTGATCGGTTCCAGCGGTTCGGGCAAGACCACGCTGTTGCGCTGCGTGAATATGCTCGAAGAATTCCAGGGCGGGCAGATCCTGCTCGACGGCGAATCCATCGGCTATGACGAAGTCAATGGCAAGCGCATCCGCCACCCGGAGAAGATCATCGCCCGCCACCGTGCCATGACCGGCATGGCGTTCCAGCAATTCAACCTGTTCCCGCACCTGACCGCGCTGCAGAACGTCACCCTGGGTTTGCTCAAGGTCAAGAAGCTGCACAAGGACGAAGCGGTGGCCCTGGCGGAAAAATGGCTGGAGCGGGTCGGCCTGCTGGAGCGCCGCGATCATTTTCCCGGGCAGTTGTCCGGCGGTCAGCAGCAGCGCGTGGCGATTGCCCGGGCGATTGCGATGAACCCGAGCCTGATGCTGTTCGACGAAGTCACCTCGGCGCTGGACCCGGAACTGGTGGGCGAAGTGCTCAGCGTGATCAAGGGCCTGGCCGAAGACGGCATGACCATGCTGCTGGTGACCCACGAAATGCGCTTCGCCTTCGAGGTCTCGGACAAGATTGTCTTCATGAACCAGGGACGTATCGAAGAGCAGGGGCCACCCAAGGATCTGTTCGAACGCCCGCAGTCACCGCGTCTGGCTGAATTTCTTAAAAGTACGCGGTTTTAAACACTCGATTTTCAATCAGGAGAAACACCCATGAGCATTACTCGTTACGGCACCGGCAGCACCGCCGCGGGCGGCCAGCCTCGCCCTTTCGCCCGCGCCGTTGAAGCCGATGGCTGGCTGCACGTTTCCGGGCAGGTGCCGGCGGTGGACGGCGAGATCATTACTGGCGGCATTGTCGAGCAGACCCACCAGACCATGAAGAACCTGGTCGCGATTCTCCAGGAGGCCGGTTACGGCCTGGAAGACGTGGTGCGTGTTGGCGTGTGGCTGGAGGATCCGCGGGATTTCACCAGTTTCAACAAGGTCTTCGGCGAGTACTTCAAGCCTGAACATGCTCCGGCGCGGGCCTGTGTGCAGGCGAACATGATGGTTGACTGCAAGGTCGAGATCGACTGCATCGCGTACAAGAAAAAGGCCTGAACCGAGGTGGCTTCATCGCCAGCAGGCTTGCTCCCACATTTGGAATGCGTTTCCCTGTGGGAGCTAGCCTGCTGGCGATGGCGGCCTAACAGTCGCCACCGCACTCTCGGTAAACTCCCGGGATTTTGAAGGGGAACCACTGACATGACCGAAGACACCATCAAGCGCCGGGCACGCGGTCTGGACCGGGCGTTCGATATCCTCGATTTCCTCAAGGAGATCGGCCAGCCCCTGCGCCCGAACGACATTGCCAGCGGCATCGGCAGCCCCAAATCCACGGTCTACGAGCTGGTGGCCTCGTTGCTCGAACGGCGGATCCTCGAGCCGGTGGGCAAGGACGGTCACGTCTACCTCGGTCGCCAGCTGTACTTCCTCGGGCAGGCGCACCTGCGCCATTTCGACCTGAGCCGCGAGGCCGATCACGCCCTGCAGGACATCGTCAGCCAGACCCGTGAAACCGCGCAGATGTGCCTGCTCAACGGGCGCAAATACACCGTGGCGCTGATGAAGGAGGGCGAGCGGCATTTCCGCATTTCCTCGGACATCGGCGAGAACGCGCCCATCCCCTGGACCGCGTCCGGGCGCCTGTTGCTGGCGCATTTGAGTGACCAGGAAATCGTCGACCTGATCGACCACGACGACTTCATCCTGCCCACCGGCGAACGCTTGCCGCTGGAGCAGTTTCTCAAGGAAATCCGCCAGGCCGGTATCGACGGGTTTTTCTCCTTCGATAGCGTGGCCGACACCTTTACCCATTGTTTCGCCGCCCCGGTCAAAGACCCGAATGGCGTGGCCATCGCAACCCTGTGCATCGTCGCCCCCCGGGCCGATGCCAGGAACAATTACAACGACTACCGCCGGGTGCTGATCGACAGCGCCAACAGCCTGGCCCGTCGCATCAACGAATAACAGCGGCTGCCCGCGGCCGCGAATGTGAGGAGTTCGACCATGTCTTCTGCGAAAAATACTGCCGCCGTGGAAAAGGGCTTTGCCCACACCGGCGCCAACCTGGTGCGCGACGTCAGCCTGCCGGCGCTGGTGCTGCATCGCGAAGCGCTGGAACACAACATCCGCTGGATGCAGGACTTTGTCAGCAACAGCGGCGCTGAACTGGCGCCCCACGGCAAGACCAGCATGACCCCGGCGCTGTTTCGCCGGCAACTGGACGCCGGCGCCTGGGGCATCACCCTGGCCAGCGCCACGCAAACCCGTGCGGCCTACGCCCACGGCGTGCACCGGGTGCTGATGGCCAACCAGCTGGTCGGCACACCAAACATGGCGTTGATTGCCGATCTTCTGGCGGACCCGGCGTTCGACTTCTATTGCATGGTCGATCACCCGGACAACGTCGCCGATCTCGGCGCGTATTTTGCCTCGCGAGGTGTGCGCCTGAACGTGATGATTGAATACGGCGTGGTTGGCGGTCGTTGCGGTTGCCGCAGCGAACAGGAAGTGCTGGACCTGGCCAAGGCGATCGCCGCGCAACCAGCCTTGGCGCTGACCGGGATCGAAGGGTATGAAGGCGTGATCCACGGCGATCACGCGGTGAGCGGCATCCGCGCGTTCGCAGGCTCGTTGGTGCGTCTGGCGGTGCAGTTGCAGGACAGCGGTGCCTTCGCGATCAACAAACCAATCATCACCGCTTCGGGTTCGGCCTGGTATGACCTGATTGCCGAAGAGTTCGAGGCGCAGAACGCGGGCGGGCGCTTCCTCAGCGTCCTGCGCCCCGGCAGTTATGTGGCGCACGACCATGGCATCTACAAGGAAGCGCAATGCTGCGTGCTCGACCGTCGCAGCGACCTGCAGGAGGGCCTGCGCCCGGCGCTGGAAGTCTGGGCGCACGTGCAGTCGTTGCCCGAACCTGGCTTCGCGGTGATTGCCCTGGGCAAGCGCGACGTGGCCTATGACGCCGGATTGCCGGTGCCGTTGCTGCGTTACCAGGCCGGTGTGGTACCGGCCAAGGGCGATGACGTCAGCGCCTGCAAGGTCACCGCCGTGATGGACCAGCATGCCTTCATGACCGTGGCGCCGGGGGTTGATCTGCGGGTGGGCGACATCATTTCGTTCGGCACTTCGCACCCGTGCCTGACGTTCGACAAGTGGCGTACGGGGTGCCTGGTGGATGAGCAGTTGAACGTCATCGAGAACATGGAAACCTGTTTCTAAGATTTCGACCGCGGCGCGGCCATCGCCAGCAGGCTGGCTCCCACAAGGGTCTTGTGGAAACTGAAGATCCATTGTGGGAGCCAGCCTGCTGGCGATGGGGCCCTGACAGACAACATCGCAATACCAGAGACCCCACAATAATGAACACCATCAACACCCCACGCATCGCCCTGATCGGCGAATGCATGATCGAGTTGCAGCATCGCGCCGATGGCAGTCTGCAACAGAGTTTCGGCGGCGATACCCTGAACACCGCGGTCTACCTGTCCCGGGAACTGGGCGCCGCCGGCACGGTGGATTACGTCACCGCCCTGGGCGATGACAGTTTCAGCGATGCCATGTGCCAGAGTTGGGCCGACGAAAACATTGGCCTGGGCATGGTCCAGCGCTTGCCCGGTCGCTTGCCGGGGCTGTATTGCATCCAGACCGACGCCGCCGGCGAGCGGCGTTTTCTCTATTGGCGCAATGAAGCGGCGGTGCGCGATTGCTTCACCACCCCGGCCGCCGCGCCGATCCTGGCGGCGCTGCCGGATTACGACGTGTTGTATTTCAGCGGCATCACCCTTGCGGTGCTGGGCGTACAAGGTCGGGAAAAATTGCTGGAAACCCTGATCGAGGCCCGCCAGCGCGATGCGCGCATCGTCTTCGACAACAACTACCGCCCGCGTTTGTGGGCCTCGGTGGAGGAGGCGCGGGCGGCTTATCGCAAGGTCCTGCCCTATGTCGACCTGGCGCTGCTGACTGTCGATGACGAGCAGGCGCTGTTCCATTTCTCCGATTGTGCGGCGGTGTTTGCCGCGTACGAGCAGATCGGCACGCCTGAAGTGGTGCTCAAGCGCGGCGCCGAGGCGTGTTTGATTCGTTGCGACGGCGAGTCGTTCGAAGTGCCGGCGCAGAAGGTCGAGCGGGTGGTGGACACCACGGCGGCGGGGGATTCGTTCAGTGCGGCGTACCTGGCTTCGCGGCTCAAGGGGGGGAGCCCGGTTGAAGCGGCGGAGGCGGGGCATCGGTTGGCGAGTCGGGTGATTCAGGTGCCCGGAGCACTCATCCCCAAGTGAGTGCTGGATGGCCGCTGGCTGCGCCATCGGTTCGCCAGCAGGCTGGCTCCCACAAGGGCCTTGTGGACACAGAAGATCCATTGTGGGAGCCAGCCTGCTGGCGATGGAGCCCCAAAGCCAACCCATCAGTCGCGGTAGAACACCTGCACCAGGTGATACCCAAACTTGCTCTTGATCGGCCCATGCACCACCCGCAGCGGTTTTTTGAAGATCACCGCATCGATCGCACCGACCATCTGCCCCGGCCGCACTTCACCCAGGTCGCCGCCGCGTTTGCCGGACGGGCAGGTGGAGTACTTCTTGGCCAGTACATCGAAGGCTTCACCCTTGGCGATGCGTTGCTTGAGTTGTTCGGCTTCTTCCGAAGTTTTCACCAGGATATGGCGGGCTTGAGCTTTCATGGGGCAGGTACCTTGCAACGGTCGTGACAGCGGGGCGGGCGATTATGCCTTAACTCACTGCGCTTGACCGATCATCGTGCGAATCTTGTTGGCCAACAGATCGATGGAAAACGGTTTGGCCACCATGTCCATGCCTTCTTCGAGAAAGCCCTGGCGTTCGGCGGCCATTTGCGCGTAACCGGTCATGAACAGCACTTTCAGTTCCGGGCGATGCTGACGGGCAATCTCCGCCAGTTGCCGGCCATTCATCCCGGGCAGCCCGACATCGGTGACCAACAGATCGACTCGCAAGTCGGATTCGAGCAAGGGCAGGGCCGTCTTCGCATTTTCGGCTTCATAGGCGTGATAACCCAACTCCTTGAGCAGATCGAACACCAGCATTCGCACCGCCGGGTCGTCCTCCACCAACACCACCGTTTCGCCGGCAATCGCCGACGGTGCTTCGCTGATCACCGGCGACAGCACGTCCTGCGGCTCAACGTCGAGCAGTCGCGGCAAGTACAGGCGCACGCTGGTGCCCTGGCCGGGCATGCTGAACAGGGTCACGTGGCCACCGGACTGCTGGGCGAAACCGTAGATCATCGACAAGCCCAATCCGGTGCCTTGGCCGATGGGTTTGGTGGTGAAGAACGGGTCGAAGGCCTTGGCCAATACCTTCGGGGTCATGCCGGTGCCGTTGTCGCTGACCGCGATCATCAGGTAATCCCCGGCCTTGACCGGTTCCAGGGTGGTGATGTCACTGCCGTCGAGATAGACATTGGCAGTTTCGATGCACAACCGGCCACCATCGGGCATGGCGTCCCGGGCGTTGATTACCAGGTTGAGCAGGGCGTTTTCCAGTTGACTGACATCGGTACTGACCGGCCACACGTCTTCGGTCAGTTGCAGCTTGAGTTCGATATGGTCGCCCTTGGTTCGGCTGAGCAGGTCTTCCAGGGAGTGGATCAGGTCATTGGCGTTCAGCGTCTTGCGATCCAGCGACTGGCGCCTGGAGAACGCCAGCAGCCGATGGGTGAGGGCGGCAGCGCGGTTGGCCGAGGACACCGCGGCTTCGGTGAAACGGGCGATTTCGGCGGCGCGGCCGTCGGCAATGTAGCGTTGCATCAGGTCCAGGCTGCCGATGATCCCGGTGAGCATGTTGTTGAAGTCATGGGCGATGCCGCCCGTGAGCTGGCCCACTGCTTCCATTTTCTGCGCATGGCGCAGGGCTTCTTCGGCGCGCTCGCGTTCGAACATCTCGCTGAGCAGTTTTTCGTTGGCCTCGGCCAGTTGGCGGGTGCGGGCGCTCACCCGTTCTTCGAGGGTTTCGTTGAGGTTGCGCAAGGCTTCTTCGGTCTGTTTGCGCTCGGTTTCGTCGATGACGAAGATGTAGAAACCATTTACCGCGCCATCCGCACCGTGACGCGGCAGGTAATTCATCAGCGCCTGGCGGATGCTGCCATCGCGGTGCGGGGTGCTGATGCTGAAGCTGCAGGCCTTGCCGGCCAGGGCCTGGGCGATGTACCCGGCGCGCAGGGCATAGGCCTCGTCGCCCAGCACTTCGCGGACGGTGCGGCCGAAGAGTTCCTGGGGCGTGAGGCCATACCAGTCCAGGTAGGCGGCGTTGTTCAGGCGAAAGCGTTCCTCGCGGTCGACGTAGCTGATCAGGATCGGCATGGCGTTGATGATCAACTGCAGCTCGGTCTGGCTCTGGCGCAAGGCCTGCTCGGTGTTCTTGCGCTCGGTCAGGTCGAGGGCGGCGCCGAGGAAGCGGATCGGCCGGCCGTGGTGATCCTTGTAGCAACGGCCGCGGGCGAACACCCAGCGCAGCTGGCCATCGGCTAGCAGCAGACGGTATTCCTCGGCGTATTCGGTGCCGTGGGTAATGCAGTGCTTGATGCTGCGGGCGATCAGGGTGCGGTCTTCGGGGTGGACGCCGTGCAGGTATTCGCTGATCGGCAACTGGCCGGACAGCGCCGGTTCAATGCCGTGCAGTTGGGCGAAATGGGCGTCGGCGATGAAGCGGTCCTCGCTGATGTCCCAGTCCCAGGTGCCGACCGCGTCGGTGGCGGCGAGGGCCAGTTGCAGGCGCTCCTCGGTGTCTTGCTGGGCCTTGAGGCTCGCGGCGGAGCGCTGTTCCAGTTCGAGGGCGATGCGCCGGCGTTCATTGGTTTCGATCGCAGTGACCAGGATGCCGGCGACCTGGGCGTTTTCGTCGCGGATGGGGCTGTAGGTCAGGTCAAGCCAGAAGTCGGAATCGATGCCGTCGCGCTGAAGGGTGAAGCGCTGTTCGCTGTAGGTTCGCACCTGGCCTTGCAGGACCGCGCTGTAGATCGGGTCGGTAAAGTCCTTCAATTCGGGCCAGATCAGGTGGGTTGGCTGTCCGAATGCGTGCGGATGCTTGCTGCCGGCCAGCAGCGCGAAGCCATCGTTGTAGATCTGTGTCAGTTGCGGCCCCCAGAGCAGCAGCATCGGCATCGGCGAGTGAATCACGATGTCCACGGCGGTACGCAGGCTCTGCGGCCAGGTGCTGGCGGCGCCTAGGGGGCTGCTCGCCCAGTCGAGCCTGGCAATCAGGGCCTGGGCATCGCTGCCGGTGGGTGATGCGTTCATCTGGTTGTCCTGAACATGATTCGGTGTGGCGGCCTCTACTATTCCTGCAGGGCAGTAGACGCTGGATGGCCTGCTTCAGGTCATTCTTTTTATCATTGAATGCTCCACGGATATTTTTTGCCATGGAAATCGAACCCCTGCAGGTGTTTCAGTCCTGGAGTTCAGGGCGGTTGCGGAATTGCTCGAGGGCTTGGGGATTGGCCAGCGCATCGGTGTTTTTCACCTTTTGCCCGTGCACCACATTGCGCACCGCCAACTCGACGACTTTGCCGCTGATGGTCCGGGGAATGTCGGTGACCGCGACAATCTTCGCCGGCACATGCCGGGGTGTGGTGTTGGCGCGAATGACCTGGCGAATCTGCTGCTGCAACGCCTCATCGAGTTCCACGCCATCGCGCAGGCGCACGAACAGCACCACCCGTACGTCATCCTGCCATTGCTGACCGATGGCCACGCTGTCGAGCACCTGCGGGACCTTTTCCACCTGGCGATAGATTTCCGCGGTACCGATGCGCACGCCGCCGGGGTTGAGCACCGCGTCCGAACGGCCGTGGATCATCATCGCACCATGAGGCAGCTGTTCGGCGTAGTCGCCCTGGGCCCAGACCCCGGGAAACTGGCTGAAGTAGGAAGCCTTGAGCTTTTCGCCGTCGGGGTCGTGCCACAGGCCGATGGGCATCGCCGGAAAGTGCCGGGTACACACCAGCTCGCCTTTTTCACCAATCACCGGTTGACCCTGGTCGTTCCATACCTCCACGGCCATGCCCAGGCTCTTGCCCTGGATCTCGCCACGGCGCACTGGCTGCCAGGGGTTGCCGTTGACGAAACAGGAGACGATGTCGGTGCCGCCTGACATCGACGCCAGGCACAGGTCGGCCTTGAAATCGCGATAGACGTAGTCGTAGCTCTGCGGCGACAGCGCCGAACCTGTGCAGAGCAGGGTCTTGAGGCTGCCCAGCTCATGGCTTTGCGCAGGCTTCACGCCGCTGCTTTGCAGAGTGGCGAGGTACTTGGGGCTGGTGCCGAATACCGTGATGCCCTCGTCGTCGATCAGATCGACCAAGCGATCGGCATCCGGCTGGAACGGCGAGCCGTCGTACAGCACCACGGCGCTGCCCACCGCCAGGGCCGAGACCAGCCAGTTCCACATCATCCAGCCGCAGGTGGTGTAGTAGAACAAGCGGTCACCGGGGCCGAGATCGCAATGCAGGCCGTGTTCCTTGACGTGCTGCAGCAGCACGCCGCCGGTGCTGTGGATGATGCATTTGGGCACACCGGTGGTGCCGCTGGAGTAGAGGATGTACAGCGGATGGGCGAAGGGCACCGGGACGAAATCCGGTTCGCCGCCAGGTTCATAGAAGTCGTCCCAGAGCGTGACGTTGGCCGGGGTACGGAAGTCTTCGATGTGAGTTCTGGGCTGTGCGTATGGCACGATGACCAACTGCTGCAAGGTCGGCAGGCGTTCGAGGATTTCGTTGACCTTGGCGGTCTGGTCGATCTCCTTGCCGGCGTAGCGATAACCGGCGCAGGTGACGAGCACTTTCGGTTCGATCTGGCCGAAGCGGTCGATCACCCCCTGGGTGCCGAAGTCTGGCGACGAGCAGGACCAGATGGCCCCGAGGCTGGTGGTGGCGAGCATGGCCACCAGGGTTTGCCAGGTGTTGGGCATGCACGCCGCCACCCGGTCGCCGAGGCCGACACCGGCCGCGATCAAGCCATTCTGGAAGCCGGCGACATGCTCGGCCAGTTCGGCCCAGGTCAGGTGTTCACGCTGACCGTTTTCAGCCACGGCCACCACGGCCACGGCATCGTCACGACGGCTCAGCAGGTGTTCGGCGAAGTTTAGGGTCGCGCCGGGAAACCACTGGGCGCTGGGCATCTGCGCGCCTTCGAGCAGCACCGCGTCGGGTTGCTCATGGAAGCGGATGTCGAAGAAGTCGACGATGGCCTGCCAGAAGTCCGTGCGCTGATCGATCGACCATTGGTGCAGGGCGGGGTAGTCGTCGATGTGCAGGTGGTGGCGTTGATTGATGAAGCGCCGAAAGGCCTCCATGCGGGTCTTGCCGATGCGCTCGGCGCTGGGTTGCCAGAGGATGTCGGACATGAGTTGCCTCTTTATTATTCACGCACAAGCCGAGGTAGACACATTTCACAGGGTGGATGGTTACTGCGCCAACCACCCCCCATCGACATTCCATGCCGCGCCACGCACCTGGGTGCCGGCTTCGCTGCACAGGAACAACACCAGCTCACCCAATTGCGGTGGCGTCACGAATTCCAGCGACGGCTGCTTCTCGGCCAGCAAATCATGCTGCGCCTGCTGCGGGTCGATGCCGGTGGCGGCGCGGTCGTCGATCTGCTTCTGCACCAGCGGCGTCAGCACCCAGCCCGGGCAAATCGCGTTGCAGGTGATGTTGCTGGTGGCGGTTTCCAGGGCGACCACTTTGGTCAGCCCGATCACCCCGTGCTTGGCGGCGACATAGGCGGCTTTACCCGTCGAACCCACCAGGCCATGCACCGAGGCAATGTTGATCACCCGGCCCCAGCCCTTGGCGCGCATGCCCGGCAGGCTCAGGCGGGTGCTGTGGAACACCGACGACAGGTTGATGGCAATGATCGAGTCCCAGCGCTCCACCGGGAACTCGTCCACCGGCGCCACATACTGGATGCCGGCGTTGTTGACCAGAATGTCGACGCCGCCGAACTCACGCTCGGCGTAGGCGATCATGTCGGCGATCTGCGCCGCGTCGCTGACGTCGGCCGGATGATGGCCAACCTTGCCGCCGAACTGCTCTACCTCGGCGATCACTTTGGATGCATCGCCAAATCCGTTGAGAATCAGGTTGGCGCCCGCCTTGGCCAGGCTCAGGGCAATGCCCAGGCCGATGCCGCTGGTGGAGCCGGTGACCAGTGCGGTCTTGCCCGAAAGAGTCGTCATCAATACCTCACACAATGCCAGTGGCGTAGAAAGTGCCGATCACTACGAAAACCGCGAGGGTCTTGATCAGCGTAATACAGAAAATGTCTTTGTAGGCCTCGCGGTGGGTCAGGCCGGTCACCGCCAGCAGGGTAATCACCGCGCCGTTGTGCGGCAGGGTGTCCATGCCGCCACTGGCCATGGCGGCCACCCGGTGCAGGACTTCCAGCGGGATGTTGGCGGCGTGGGCGGCTGCGATGAAGTCATTGGCCATGGCCGCCAGCGCAATGCTCATCCCACCCGACGCAGAACCGGTGATGCCGGCCAGCAGGGTCACGGTTATCGCTTCATTGACCAGCGGATTGGGAATGCTCTTGAGCCAGTCGGCCAAGACCAGGAAGCCCGGCAAGGAGGCGATCACTGCGCCAAATCCATACTCCGACGCGGTGTTCATCGCCGCCAGCAACGAACCGCCGACCGCACTTCTACTGCCCTCGGCGAGTTTGCCGCGAATCGCCTGGAAGCCGAACACCAACACCATGAGGATGCCGACCAGCAGCGCGGCTTGAACGGCCCAGATAGCCGTCAGCTTGGCGATTTCAGTGGTCACCGGCGCGGCCATGCCTGGCAGTGCGAGGCTGTGGGTCTTGCCGTACCACTGTGGGATCCATTGGGTAAACAGCAGGTTCATGATGCCCACGGCCAACAGCGGAGACAGGGCGATCCAGGGGTTGGGCAGCTTGATGTCGGCAGCGGTTTCCGGCTCGTTGCGCAGTTCGGTGCCATAACCCTCACCGGCCAGTTGAGCCTTTTTGCGTTGGCGCTGCAGAAACAGCATGCCGGCGCAGACCACGAAGATCGCGCCGATCAAGCCCAGCCATGGCGCAGCCCAGGCGGTGGTGTTGAAGAAGGTACTGGGGATGATGTTCTGGATCTGCGGGGTGCCGGGCAGGGCGTCCATGGTGAACGAAAAGGCGCCGAGGGCGATGGTCGCCGGGATCAGGCGCTTGGGGATGTTGCTCTGGCGGAACATTTCCGCGGCGAACGGATAGACCGCGAACACCACCACGAACAGCGAGACGCCACCGTAGGTCAGCAGGGCGCAGACCAGCACGATCACCAGCATCGCCTGGCGGGTGCCAAGCAAGCGAATGGCCGCCGCGACGATCGAGCGCGAAAAACCCGACAGTTCGATGAGCTTGCCGAACACTGCGCCGAGCAGGAACACCGGGAAATACAGCTTGATGAAACCGACCATTTTTTCCATGAACACCCCGGTGAAGGCAGGGGCGACGGCAGAAGGATCGGTGAGCAGGACGGCGCCGAGGGCGGCAATCGGGGCAAAAAGGATAACGCTGTAGCCACGGTAGGCAGCCAGCATCAGCAGCGTGAGGGCTGCCAAGGCAATGATCACACTCATGGTGTGTCTCCTGGATTGTTATTTTTTTAAGGTAGTACGTTGTGGGGAGGGGCTATAGCGAGATTTGTGCCAGGTGGTTAAGTTGTTGAAATATAAAGAAATATTAAAGAAGGCCAGGTTGCGATGGTTTGAGTTGTCTCGGTTTTGAGATTTTTGGTGGTCTTTCCGGCCTCTTCGCGAGCAAGCCCGCTCCCACAGGGATACCGTATGGCAGGAAGAATACGATCCCTGTGGGAGCGGGCTTGCTCGCAAAGAGGCCATATCTACCAATGGAGATTTATGTCTCTTTATAGAGACTCAGCAATCCCCAACGCCACCATCTTCTTGTACAACGTCGACCGCCCCAACCCCAATCGTGCCGCTGCTTCAATCACCTTGCCCCCGCATTGCGCCAAGGCGTTTTCAATCAATTGCCGATCAAACCGTTCCCGCGCCGCACTGAACGTCTCATGCGCCACCGGCTCGATACTCAACGGCGCCACGCGCGCAACCGGCATAAACGTGCCGATCGCAGCCCGGATATCCATCTCCGTCAGCCGCAAATCATCACTGAGCAACGCCGCCCGCTCCAGCACGTTACGCAGCTCGCGAATGTTTCCCGGCCAGGCGTGTTGACCCAGCAGCGCCAACGCTTCGCCGTTCAGTTCGTGCTGGCTGCGCAGCTCTTCAAGGATCGCTTCACTGAGGGCGGGCAGGTCGTCGAGACGGTCGCGCAGGGGTGGCACCTGGATCGGCAGGACGTTGAGGCGGTAGTACAGGTCGGCGCGAAACTCGCCGCGTTTGATCGCCGCTTCCAGGTCGGTCGAGGTCGCGGCGATGACCCGCACATCGCTCTGGATCACCTCGTTGGAACCGACCGGCTCGAATTCCTTTTCCTGCAGCACCCGCAGCAATTTACTTTGCAGCGGCAACGGCATGTCGCCGATCTCGTCGAGAAACAGCGTGCCGCCCTGGGCGATCTGCAGTTTGCCGGCGCGGCCTTTGCGGTCGGCGCCGGTAAAGGCGCCAGGGGCGGTGCCGAAAAATTCGGCTTCCAGCAGCGATTCGGGGATCGCGGCACTGTTGATGCTGACAAACGCCTTGTGCGCGCGCGGCGATGCATTGTGGATCGCCTGTGCCAGCAGTTCCTTGCCGGTGCCGGTTTCACCGAGCAGCAACACCGGCGAGTCGGTGCTGGCGCTGCGCCGGGCACGACGCTTGACTTCCAGGCTGGCGGCGCTGGTGCCGATGAAGTGGGCGAAGTTGTAGCGGGTCTGGCGCGCACGCAGCAGCGAGCGCGTGGAAGCCAGCTCTTCCTGCATGCTCATGTAGCGCTTGAGCATCGGCGACAGGCTGCGCAACTCGTCGAACAAGGCAAAACCGATGGCGCCGATCACCTCGCCGGCATCGTCGTGAATCGGCAGGCGCATCACCACCAGCGGTTCCTTGGGGGTGTCCTGCATGTCGAGCAGGATCGGTCGGCCGGTGCGCACCACTTCGCGCAACAGGCTGCCGGGGATCACGCTTTCGCAGGCCTTGCCAATCGCGCTTTCGGCCGATTGCAGGCCGAATCGCTTGGCATAGCGCTCGTTCATCCAGACGATGTTGGCATCGCGGTCGACGATCACCGTGCCTTCACTGGACTGCTCGATGATCTCGAACAGCGAGCGGATCGCCAGCAGGCGTACGCGCTGGTAGTCCTTGAGGCTTTCGGTGGTGTTCATGGGGGCTGATCCTGATGATGTGTTGCCAGTGGCGGCCTCTTCGCGAGCAAGCTCGCTCCTACAGAAGGCCGCGACGCGGTCTGACTGAATTATGCCTGTCCCACATGTGCCGCCGCCAACAGCTCCTTGGTATAGGGATGCTGCGGCGAATCGAACACGTCGTGGCTGGCACCGCTTTCGACCACCTTGCCGTCCTTGATCACGATCATGTCGTGGGCCAGGGCGCGCACCACCGCCAGGTCATGGCTGATGAACAGGTAGGTCAGCCCGTGCTTTTCCTGAAGCTGGCGCAGCAGGGCCACTACCTGCTTCTGCACGGTACGGTCCAGCGCCGAGGTCGGTTCGTCCAGCAGGATCAGCGCCGGCTTCAACACCAGCGCCCGGGCGATAGCGATGCGCTGGCGCTGGCCACCGGAGAACTCGTGGGGGTAGCGATGCCGGCTTTGCGGGTCGAGCCCGACTTCCTGCAGCGCGCGGATCACCTCGGCGTTGCATTGCTCAGTGGTCAACTGGCTATGCACTTCCAAGCCTTCGCTGATGATCTGCGCCACGGACATGCGCGGGCTGAGGCTGCCAAACGGGTCCTGGAACACCACCTGCATTTTCTTGCGCCACGGCCGCAACTGTTTCTGCGTCAGGCCATCGAGTGCCTGGCCCTGGAAGCGGATGCTGCCTTCGGAGTCCAGCAGGCGCAGGATCGCCTGGCCGAGCGTGGACTTGCCGGAACCCGACTCGCCGACGATGCCCAGGGTCTTGCCCCGCTGGATATTCAGGCTGATGCCGTCCACGGCCTTGAGGTAGGTCTTGCGTCGGAACAGTCCGCCACTGACCGGAAACTGCACCCGCAGGTCGTGCACCTCCAGGACTTTCTCGCGTTCGTCCCGGGGCAGCGCTACGCCTTCCGGCTCGGCATTGAGCAGCACGCAGCTGTAAGGGTGTTTCGGTGCGGTGAACATCGTCTCGCAGGTGGCCTGCTCGACAATTTCGCCGGCCTTCATCACGCAGACACGCTGGGCAATGCTGCGCACCAGATTGAGGTCGTGGCTGATCAGCAGCAGCGACATGCCCAGTCGCTGTTGCAGCGACTTGAGCAGCAGCAGGATCTTGCGCTGCACCGTCACGTCCAGCGCCGTGGTCGGTTCATCGGCGATCAACAGTTCCGGCTCGCAGGCCAGGGCCATGGCGATCATCACCCGCTGGCGCTGGCCACCGGATAACTGGTGGGGGTAGGCCTTGAGCCGCTCCTTGGGCTTCTGGATACCCACCAGGTGCAGCAATTCGAGAATCCGCGCCTGTGCCGCCTTGCCGGCCAGGCCTTTGTGCACCAGCAGGGTCTCGCCGATCTGCTTCTCGATACTGTGCAGCGGGTTCAGGGAGGTCATCGGCTCCTGGAAGATCATCGCGATGCGATTACCCCGCAGTTTGCGCAATTTGCTCGCATCGGCGCCCACCAGTTCCTGGCCGCGATAACGGATGCTGCCGGTGGTCTCGGTGCCGCATTCGGGCAGCAGCTGCAGGATCGAGTGGGCGGTCACCGACTTGCCCGAACCCGACTCGCCGACCAGCGCCAGGCATTCGCCGGGGCGGATGTCAAGGCACAGGTTGCGCACCACCGTCTGGCCACTGAAGGCCACGCTGAGGTCACGGATTTCGATCAGGTTGCTCATATCAACGGTCCGCTTCACGCACGAGGGTCAAAGGCGTCGCGCAAGGCTTCGCCGATGAACACCAATAGAGAAAGAATCAACGCCAGGGTGAAAAACGCCGTCAGGCCCAGCCAGGGCGCCTGCAGGTTCTGCTTGCCCTGGCCGATCAGTTCGCCCAGGGACGCACTGCCGGCCGGCATGCCGAAGCCGAGGAAATCCAGGGCGGTGAGGGTCGAGATGGCCCCGGTCAGAATGAACGGCAGGTAACTCAGGGTCGCGTTCATGGCGTTGGGCAGGATGTGCCGCACGATCACTTTGCGATCGCTCAGGCCCAGCGCCCGAGCCGCCTTGACGTATTCCAGGTTGCGCCCGCGCAGGAATTCGGCGCGCACTACGTCCACCAGCGCCAGCCAGGAAAACAGCGCCATGATCCCCAGCAACCACCAGAAATTCGGCTCGACGAACCCCGAGAGGATGATCAGCAGGTACAGTACCGGCAACCCGGACCAGACCTCCAGCAGCCGCTGGCCGAGCAAGTC
Source organism: Pseudomonas sp. IT-P218 (assembly GCF_949767605.1). NCBI lineage: Bacteria > Pseudomonadati > Pseudomonadota > Gammaproteobacteria > Pseudomonadales > Pseudomonadaceae > Pseudomonas > Pseudomonas sp. IT-P218. The sequence continues at coordinate 260,606 of NZ_CATKQQ010000033.1, read as the reverse complement.
GACCCAGCCACCGTAATAGCCTTGCAACGCGCCGGCGGCGATGCCGATCAGCGCGCTGACGAACGTCAGCATCAAGGCAAACAGGATCGAAACCCGCGCGCCGAAGATCACCCGCGCCAACACGTCCCGCGCCTGGTCGTCGGTGCCCAGCCAATTCACGTTCGATGGCGGGCTCGGGGCCGGTTTGTTCAGGTCGTAGTTCGGTGTGTCGTCGCTGAAGGGGATCGGCGGGAACAGCAGCCAGCCACCGTCCTTCTTGATCAGGTTCTGTACATAATCGCTGCGGTAATCGGCCTGGAAGGGCAGTTGTCCGCCAAATTCCTGCTCGGTGTAGCGCTTGAGGGCCGGGAAGTACAACGAACCCTGATAGCTGACGACCAGCGGTTTGTCGTTGGCGATCAGCTCGCCCCCCAGGGTCAGCAGGAACAGCCCGACGAACAGCCACAGCGACCACCAGCCGCGACGGTTTTTCTTGAAGCGCTCGAAGCGGCGTCGGCCCAGCGGTGAAAGCTTGAGCATCAGGCGTTCCTCGCGGCGAAATCGATGCGCGGATCGACCAGGGTGTAGCACAGGTCGCCGACCAGTTTTATCAGCAGGCCGAACAGGGTGAAGATGAACAGCGAACCGAACACCACCGGGTAGTCCCGGGACACGGCCGCTTCGTAGCTCATGCGGCCCAGGCCATCGAGGGAGAAGATCACTTCGATCAGCAGGGAACCGGCAAAAAACACGCTGATGAAGGCCTGGGGAATCCCCGACACCACCAGCAACATGGCGTTGCGGAACACGTGGCCGTACAGCACCCGGCGCTCGCTCAGGCCCTTGGCGCGGGCGGTGACTACGTACTGGCGAGTGATTTCGTTGAGAAACGAATTCTTGGTCAGGATGGTCAGGGTCGCGAAACCGCCAATCACCAGGGCGGTCACCGGCAGCACCAGGTGCCAGAAGTAATCGGCGACCTTGCCCAGGGTCGACAGCGACTCGAAATTGTCCGAGACCAGCCCGCGCACCGGGAACCAGTTCAGCGAGGTGCCACCGGCGAACACCACGATCAGGAACATGGCGAACAGGAACGCCGGCATGGCATAACCGATGATGATCGCGGTGCTGCTCCAGACATCGAAGTGGCTACCGTGGTGCACGGCCTTGCGGATCCCCAGGGGAATCGACACCAGGTAGGTGATCAGCGTCGCCCAGAGCCCGAGGGAGATGGTGACCGGCATCTTCTCCAGGATCAGGTCGGTGACGGTGGCGCCGCGAAAGAAGCTCTTGCCGAAGTCCAGGCGCGCGTAACTGGTGAGCATCAGCCACAGGCGTTCCGGTGCCGGCTTGTCGAAGCCGTATTGCTTTTCGATGTCCTTGATCAACTGCGGGTCGAGGCCGCGGCTGGCCCGGGAATGGCCCATGGTCTCGCTGGAACCGCCACCGACACCGGCGCCGCCGATGCCCTGCAGGTGTGCGATGGCCTGTTCCACCGGGCCACCCGGGGCGGCCTGGACGATGACGAAGTTGACCAGGAGGATGATCACCAGGGTCGGGATGATCAGCAGCAGGCGCCGCAGGATATAAGCCCACATCAGTGCGGTCCTCCGGGGCTGCCGCGACGGATTCGCTCAGCGGTCATCTGCTGGTTGGTGAGTGGTGTGGTGCTCATTTCCCACCAGCTCTCGATGGCTTCGTCATTGCTCGCCTGCACGTTCGGTATGCCGAAGCGATTCCACCACACGGTGGAACTGCCCGGCGGGTAATAGTTGGGAATCCAGTAATAGTTCCATTGCAGCACCCGGTCGAGCGCGTGGGCATAGTGCAGCATGTCGGCCTGGGTATTGGCGCGGATCAAACCATTGATCAAGGTGTCCACCGCCGGGTTCTTCAACACCATGTAGTTGTTGGCACCGGGGTCGGTCGCCGAGACCGAGGCGAAGTAGTTGATCAGTTCGCCACCGGGGGAGGTGGTGACCGGATAGCCGGTGACGATCATGTCGTAGTCGCGGCTCATCAGGCGATTGACGTACTGGGACGAATCGATGCGGCGGATGTTCAGGTCGATGCCGATCTGTTTCAGGGTGCGCTTGTAGGGCAGGAGCAAGCGGTCCATGCCGTTCTGGCTGACCAGGAAGGTGAAGCTCAGCGGCTCGCCTTCGGCATTCACCAGTTGATCGCCTTGGGGTTTCCACCCAGCCTGTTCCAGCAGCTCCAGGGCCTGCAGTTGCTTGTCACGAATCAAGCCGCTGCCATCGGTTTTCGGCGCCTCGAACACTTGGCTGAAGACTTCATCGGGGATCTGTCCGCGCAAGGGTTCCAGGATCGCCAGCTCACCGGCATCAGGCAAGCGCCGGGCCGCCAGCTCGGTATTGGAAAAGTAGCTCTGCTGGCGGATGTACAGGTTGCGCATCATCTGCCGGTTGCTCCATTCGAAGTCCCAGAGCATCGCCAGGGCCTGGCGCACCCGGCGGTCCTGGAACATCGGTTTTTGCAGGTTGAACACGAAGCCCTGGGCCGATTGCGGCGCTTCGGTGGCCAGGTGGGCTTTTTGCAGGCGACCGTCACTCAGGGCCGGGCTGTCGTAGCCAATGGAGTAGCCGGTGGCGGAGAACTCGCGGTTGTAGTCGTAGGCGCCGCCGCGCAAAACCTGGCGCGCGACATCGGTGTCGCCGAAGTACTCGATGCTGAAATGGTCGAAGTTGTACAGGCCACGGCTGACCGGCAGGTCCTTGCCCCACCAGTCGGGATTGCGCTCGAAGGTGATGCTGCGCCCCGAATCGACCTTGCCGACCTTGTACGGCCCGCTGCCCAGGGGCGGCTCGTAACCGCCGCCATCGGCAAAGTCACGGCTCTTCCACCAGTGTTCGGGAAACACCGGCAAGGTCGCGATGTCCAGCGGCAGGGTACGGTTTTCGTTGTTCTTGAAGTCGAAGCGCACGGTCAATGGCGATTCGACTACCACGCCTTTTACGTCGGCGAACTGCGTGCGATATCGCAGGCTGCCCTGGGTCATCAGCAGGTCGAAGGTGTAGCGCACGTCCTCGGCGGTGATCGGCTTGCCATCGGCAAACCGCGCCTTGGGGTTAAGGAAGAAGCGCAGGGACAGGCCATCGTCGGAGCGCTCCATCTGCTGCGCCACCAGGCCGTACACCGTGTAAGGCTCGTCCAGCGAGCGCTGTGCCAGGGGCGAGTAGAGCAGGCCATCGATCTGGCTCACGCCGATGCCCTTGTCTATGTAAGGCAGGACGTGATCGAAATGCCCGATCTCGATCGCCGAACGGCGCATCGTCCCGCCCTTGGGCGCCTGCGGATTGGTGTAGGCAAAATGACTGAAGCCGGCAGGGTACTTGGCGGGCTCGCCGTAGACGGTCAACGCATGTTGCGGTGCGGCATTCACACCGGCGGCGCCCAGGAGCAGGGCCACGGCAGTGAACAATGAAGTCGGGAAAGCCAGTCGCATTTTCAGCCTTAGAGCCGGGTGGTCGTCAACCACGATTTGTACGCTAGCGGCGCGTCCCTCGCCAGCCGTATTACGTATCTGAAACACGACGGCCCACCAGAAGGCGGGCCGCTGCACAGTAAATCCAGGCGTCTATCAGTCCTGGCGGCTGGTCACTTCCAGCAGGTGGTAGCCGAACTGGGTCTTGACCGGACCTTGCACTACGTTGAGCGGTGCGCTGAAGACCACGGTGTCGAACTCCTTGACCATCTGGCCTGGACCGAACGAGCCCAGGTCACCGCCCTGGCGGCTGGAAGGGCAGGTGGAGTTGGCTTTGGCGACTTCGGCGAAGTCTGCGCCACCCTCGATTTGGGCTTTCAGTTCGTTGCACTTGGCTTCGCTGGCAACAAGGATGTGACGGGCAGTGGCTTTGGCCATGGGAAAACTCTCCATTCAATGTACGGTAAAGTGCTGAGCCTACCGGATTCAGTGGGCTATTTCTCCCCAAAGTTCCGTTGCCAGCGCTCTGGACGGCGGGCCTGGGTCAAAGCCCGGCTTTTTTCAGGCGCTCGGCGTGCTGCACATACAGATCGATCGGGTCGACGCGCCTTACACTTTGACCGCCTGACTGGCGAAGGGTGCCCAGATGGTCCAGCGGATAGTCCGAGCGGATGACGGTGCCCAGGTGGGAGCTGTAGCGGCCGACCAGGCCATCGTTCTGCAAGGGCTCGAGGGAGAAATAACGTGAGAGCGCGCGCATCAGTCCATGGGATGGATCAGCTACCTCAAGTCCTTCAGCCCGCCGCTTGCCCTGCAGGATGCCACTCCAGGAATAGTAGCGCACGCCGTTGACCTGCTCGCGGCCCTTGCCACCCCAGGTCTGCGGCAACCCCTGGGGGTACTTCTGGTTGAAGGCGTTCACGCCTTGCGTGGTCAGGGCGTTCAACGCGGCGACGGCATTTTGCGGCATCCGGCCTTTGCCACTGAGTAACGAAAGAAAGTCGGCGAACAAGGTGGCAATGGTCTCGGCCACGATTTCCGGCAGGTGGCCCGGTGTCAGTGCCTTGCGCAGCAGGTCCGCCAGTTCCGAGCCGTGGTTGGGGCCGCTGACGGACGTCACCGAGGCCACCTTGCCGGGCGCTGTCGCGGCGGCATAGCGTGCGGCCAACGCCCCTTGGCTGTGGCCGATCAGATTGACCTTGTCGGCCCCGGTGCCCTCCAGTACACGCTGGATCTGCGCCAGCAGCTGTTCGCCGCGTACTTCGTTGCTGTGGGTGGCGGACAGATGCGGGACGAACACCCTCGTGCCAGCGTTGCGCAGGGCCTGCCTGACGTCGTGGAAGAGGTGCACGCTGGCGATCCGCTCGAAGCCGAACAGCCCGTGCACCAGCAGGATGGGATAATGAGTCTTTGCATTCCGTTGCATGTTCATTCCTTTTCCAGGGTTCAAGAAAGTGACTTCGATGTCACTCTAAAGACTCCAGCGCCGCAGCGATGCATGAAATGGCCGCTGTGGCCTGGGGAAAAAGGCATAGGCAGGGTACGAATTCTGGTGGCTGCCGACCCATCTTCGGATGAAGACGGGTTGGTGCAGCCCGATCATGCCGGTGGTCAGCGGGTTTACTGTGCCCGCAGCCGATCCGCCGCCTGGCGTAACAGTTGCTCTGTCGCACTCCAGCCCAGGCAGCCGTCGGTGACCGAAACGCCGTACTTCAGCGACGGGCTCAGCGGTTGGCAGCCTTCGAACAAATGACTTTCGATCATCATGCCGATCAGCGAGCGATCGCCCTGCAGGCGTTGTTCCAGCACGTCGTTGAACACGGCGGGTTGGCGCAGCGGATCCTTACCGCTGTTGGCGTGGCTGCAGTCGACCATGATCCGGGCCGGGATCTTCAGGCGAGTCAAGTCGCCGTGGACGCGGGCGACGGCGGCGCGGTCGTAGTTCGGTCCGTGATGACCGCCGCGCAGCACCAGGTGGGTGTCGGCATTGCCCGGGGTCTGGATGATCGCGGGGTGACCCTGGCTGTCGACGCCGAAGTGGCGATGTGGATGGGCGGCCGAGCGCATGGCGTCACAGGCGACGCCGACACCGCCATCGGTGCCGTTCTTGAAGCCTACCGGCATGCCCAGGCCGCTGGCCATCTCGCGATGGATCTGCGACTCGGTCGTGCGGGCGCCGATGGCCACCCAGCTCAGCAGGTCGTCGAAGTACCCGGCGGCCATGGGTTGCAGCAGTTCAGTCGCCACCGGCAGGCCGAGCATGAGCATTTCCCGCATCAGTTCGCGGGACAGGGTCAGGCCGCCGGCCATGTCATCGCTGCCATCGAGGTGCGGGTCGTACGCCAGGCCTTTCCAGCCCACCGTGGTGCGAGGTTTTTCGACGTAGGCGCGCATCACCAGGAGCATCTGGTCGCTGACGTCGGCGCTCAGGCGGGCCAGGTTGTCGGCGTATTCAAGAGCGGATTGCGGGTCGTGGATCGAGCAGGGGCCGACGATGACCAGCAGACGGGAGTCTTCACCGTCGAGGATTGCGCGAACCGCCTGGCGGTGAGTCGCGACTTGCCGGGCCAAGGCGTTGGTCAGTGGCAATTGCTGCTTGAGTTGCAACGAACTGGGCAGGCGCAGGGTCAGCGCTTCGTTGGCAGAGGTGAGGGTCGACAGTGGCAGAGCAGAGACGGACGAATTCATGTTCAGGCTTCCTGGGCGGCGGCGGGTTCATTCCCGCGCGCTCGGCCCTACTGGGGTGTTCGACAATTGGCCGGATTGGCTGCGTGTGTGTGCTTGCCACCTGTGGGTGACCGATCGGAGGCGGCAGGCTGTCCCGAGCGGAGGGTGGTAAATCGCCAGGCGGTAAAACTGTCGTGACGGTAATAAGTGGCGTAGTTCATTTCTAAAATCCTCTTGATGGCGGTGTGTCGCTAAATGTGTTCGGGCCCAAAAAACAAAACCCCCGGTCGGGAGGCCGACCGGGGGTTGAGAATTCTCTGGTGGCGACCCGTTTGAAGTGGGCGCCGTGTGGGTATCAGGCGCGCCAGTGGCTAAACCAATACCCAAAATAAAAGTTTGCCGGAGTGCACACGTCATTCACCCGGGCAGCCGCAACCGAGCGCGGGGCGCTGGCGGTATGAAGCGGTGGGCGGGCGTTGAACATGGTCTGTCTCCGATGAGTGCACCGAGCTTACTAGAGGCTGGTACGAGGTTTCAATCAGAAAATGCTATCGCTCGGCGCCGGCGTTTTCTATCGCTTGAGCGCCGATGAAGATGTGCCACACTTCTGGTTTTTTGCCACGGGATCAGCATGACGCCATTGATCGATGTTGACTGGCGCCCGGCGACCGATCACGACCTCGATTTCGCCCGGGACCTGACACGCATCAATATGCTGCGCTATTACATCCAGCACGATCTGTTGTGGCTGGACGAAGCGTTCGATGTCGCCTGGGCGGGGCGTGACAACCGGGTGATCGTGCACTTTGATCGTCGGCTGGGGTTCGTCAGCCTGAGCCGGGATGCCCGGGCGCTGTACATCCGCGAACTTCAGGTTGGCCAGGCGTATCGAGGGCAGGGGGCTGGGTCCTGGGCGATCTATCAGGTATTGGCGCTGGCGTGCAGGGAAGGGCGCGGGGCCCTGCGCTTGACGGTGTTTGAAAATAATCCGGCGCGAGCCCTGTACGAACGCAAGGGCTTGAAAGTGGTGGGCAGGGACGAGTGTTTCCTGCGCATGGAGCGTGAAGCCTCCGCAGCAATGCTCTGAAACACGCTGGCGACAAGCCCTGCAAGACGAGTGGAAACTTTTTATATAACGCTTGCCGCTAGGTCTGCCAGTTGCTTTTTGCTAAGGTGGCGGGCAATCCAACAAGATCATATCGCGGGGTGTCTGCTTGATTAGGGTGCTAGTAGTCGATGACCATGATCTCGTTCGTACAGGCATTACACGAATGCTGGCTGACATCGATGGCCTGCAAGTAGTCGGCCAGGCAGAGTCCGGGGAAGAGTCCCTGCTGAAGGCGCGCGAGTTGAAACCCGATGTGGTCCTGATGGACGTCAAGATGCCCGGGATCGGCGGTCTTGAAGCCACCCGCAAATTATTGCGCAGCCATCCCGACATCAAGGTCGTCGCGGTAACCGTGTGCGAGGAAGATCCGTTTCCCACGCGACTGTTGCAAGCCGGTGCGGCAGGCTACCTGACCAAGGGCGCCGGATTGCCGGAAATGGTCCAGGCCATCCGCCTGGTGTTTGCCGGTCAGCGCTACATCAGCCCGCAAATTGCCCAGCAACTGGCGATCAAGTCTTTCCAGCCAACCAACGATTCGCCCTTTGACGCCCTCTCTGAACGGGAGATCCAGATCGCGTTGATGATCGTCGGCTGCCAGAAAGTCCAGATCATCTCCGACAAGTTGTGCCTGTCGCCAAAAACCGTGAACACCTACCGTTATCGCATTTTCGAAAAGCTTTCGATCAGCAGCGATGTCGAGTTGACGCTGTTGGCGGTTCGTCACGGCATGGTTGATGCCAGCCTCTGAAAATGACTGAAATCTTCGATCCAAGCGCCTTCCTGTCGACGGTCAGCGGGCGACCCGGTGTGTATCGCATGTTCGACAGCGACGCACGCCTGCTCTACGTCGGCAAGGCCAAGAACCTCAAGAATCGCCTGTCGAGCTACTTCCGCAAAACCGGCCTGGCGCCCAAGACTGCGGCGCTGGTGGCGCGTATCGCCCAGGTCGAAACCACCATCACGGCCAATGAAACCGAGGCGTTGCTGCTCGAGCAGACGCTGATCAAGGAATGGCGGCCGCCGTACAACATCCTGCTGCGCGACGACAAATCCTACCCTTATGTTTTTCTCTCCGATGGCCAGTTTCCGCGCTTGAGCATCCATCGCGGGGCGAAGAAGGCCAAGGGCAAATACTTTGGCCCCTATCCGAGTGCCGGCGCGATCCGCGAAAGCCTGAGCCTGTTGCAGAAGACCTTTTTCGTTCGTCAGTGCGAAGACAGCTACTACAAGAACCGCACGCGGCCTTGCCTGCAATACCAGATCAAGCGCTGCAAGGCGCCCTGTGTCGGCCTGGTCGACCCGCAGGTGTATGCCGAAGACGTGCGTCACTCGGTGATGTTCCTCGAAGGGCGCAGTAATGCACTGACCGACGAGTTGTCGGCAGCCATGGAAGAGGCGGCGATCAACCTCGAGTTCGAGCGTGCCGCCGAATTGCGCGATCAGATCTCCCTGCTGCGCCGGGTCCAGGATCAACAGAGCATGGAAGGCGGCACGGGTGACGTCGACGTGATTGCCGCGTTCGTCAACCCGGGCGGTGCCTGCGTTCACCTGATCAGCGTGCGCGGCGGGCGAGTGCTGGGCAGCAAGAACTTCTTCCCGCAGGTGGGTATCGAGGAAGACGTTTCCGAGGTCATGGCGGCGTTTCTCGGTCAGTACTACGTCAGCAGCCCTGAACGCGACCTGCCGAGCGAACTGATCGTCAATGTGGTCCACGAAGATTTCCCGACACTGATCGCGGCCATTCACGAGCTGCGCGGTCGCGAATTGACCATCAGCCACAGGGTGCGCGGTACCCGTGCGCGCTGGCAGCAACTGGCGGTAACCAATGCCGAGCAGGCCCTGGGTGCGCGCCTGGCCAACCGGCAACACGTTGCCGCGCGTTTCGATGCCCTGGCAGAAGTGCTCAAGCTGGATGAACCGCCCCAGCGCCTCGAGTGTTATGACATCAGCCACTCCAGCGGGGAGGCGACCGTGGCCTCCTGCGTGGTGTTTGGCCCCGAAGGCCCGATCAAGTCCGATTACCGACGCTACAACATCGAAGGCGTTACCGCGGGCGATGACTACGCGGCCATGCACCAGGCCCTGACCCGACGCTTCAGCAAGCTCAAGGACGGGGAGGGCAAGCTGCCCGACATCCTCCTGGTCGATGGCGGCAAGGGCCAGCTGTCGATGGCCCGCGACGTGCTCAACGAGCTGGCGGTGCCCGACCTGATCCTGCTCGGCGTGGCCAAGGGCGCGACGCGCAAGGCCGGTTTCGAAACCCTGTACCTCAACGACGCCGCCCACGAATTCACCTTGCGCGGTGATTCCCCCGCGCTGCACCTTATCCAGCAGATTCGCGACGAAGCCCACCGTTTTGCGATTACCGGGCACCGCGCGCGCCGCGGCAAGACCCGCCGCACCTCGACGCTGGAAGGCGTTGCCGGGGTCGGGCCGACACGTCGGCGCGATTTGCTCAAACATTTTGGTGGATTGCAGGAGCTGTCTCGTGCCAGCATCGACGAAATCGCCAAAGCCCCCGGGATCAGTAAAAAGCTCGCAGAGTTGATTTATGCAAATCTGCACAGCGAGTAGAATGCCCCCTCACCTCGTAGCCAGTTGTGCCGATGAATATCCCTAATCTGATTACCGTTCTACGCGTCCTGCTCATACCGATCTTCATTTTGCTGTTCTACCTGCCGTACCACTGGAGTTACCTGGCGTCAGCCTCGGTCTTCGCCTTTGCCGCCGCCACCGACTGGCTGGACGGGTACCTGGCCCGACGCCTGGAACAAAGCACGCCGTTCGGGGCTTTCCTCGACCCCGTGGCCGACAAGCTGATGGTCGCCGTGGCCCTGGTGTTGCTGGTACAGGAACACGGCAACCTGTGGCTCACGCTGCCGGCTGCGGTCATCATCGGTCGCGAGATCGTGGTCTCGGCGCTGCGCGAATGGATGGCCGAACTCGGCGCCCGTGCGCACGTGGCCGTGTCGAACCTGGGCAAATGGAAAACCGCCGCGCAAATGCTGGCGCTGGTGATCCTGCTGGCCAATCCATCGGACTTCAGCTTCTGGGTCCTGCTGGGCTACACCCTGCTGATGGTGTCCGCGGGCCTGACATTGTGGTCCATGGTCCAGTACTTGCGGGCGGCCTGGCCGCATCTGCGTACCGACGTGCAAAAGAAATAAAACTTTTTTGAATCAAGGGGTTGACGGCGCTTCTGATTTCTATAGAATGCGCCACACCAAGCGGGAATAGCTCAGTTGGTAGAGCACGACCTTGCCAAGGTCGGGGTCGCGAGTTCGAGTCTCGTTTCCCGCTCCAAGTTTTACGCATTTGATGTCGCGCTACTGACAACAGATGTTTTGAGGCCGAGTAGCAAAATGGTTATGCAGCGGATTGCAAATCCGCCTACGCCGGTTCGATTCCGACCTCGGCCTCCACTATAAATAGCCCCGCAGATTAACGTCTGCGGGGTTTTTTATTGCTCTCAGGAAAGTGATGTGTTCCGCAACTTTTGCAAGGCTTTCCGCAACCACCGCACCGATTGCTCATTGACTCACCCACCCATCAGATTTTTCCTACAAAAAAATTGACCGCAAGGCCTTCTGGACGTTAACTGTATATTCGTACAGTATTGGAAGTCGTGCGTCATGAGCTTTGCAATTTTAGGACCTATCGGCCAGGGCGGTCGGAAACTGCCGCTCTGCCTGTTCCAGGTGCCGGCAGGTTTTCCATCGCCAGCAGCGGACCACATCGAGGCGCACATCTCTCTGGATGAGGTGCTGAACATCCGTGCACCGCACGTCTACCTGGTATCGATCACCGGGGAGAGCATGCAGGGCGCCGGGATTTTCGAGGGGGACCTGGCGATCGTGGATCGCTCGCTTGAACCGGCCCATGGCCATATCGTCGTGGCCTTGCTGAACAACGATCCGGTCTGCAAGCGCTTGTGCATTCGCGGCAAGGACGTGATCCTGCTGTCGGAGAACCCCAAATACCCGCCACGCTATGTGCTGGAGAGTGACGAGCTGTCGATCTGGGGTGTGATCACCGGCAGTGTGCGCAGCCATGTCTAAGCCAGTGCCAGTCTTCGGTCTGATCGATTGCAACAGCTTCTATGCCAGCTGCGAGCGGGTGTTTCGCCCGGACCTGGCCAAGGTCCCGATCGTCGTCCTGTCGAACAACGATGGCTGTGTCATCGCGCGCAGCTACGACGCCAAGCCCTTCGTGAAAATGGGCGAGCCGTATTTCCAGATAAAGAACAAGCTCCGCCAGCAAGGCATCGTCGCCTTCTCGTCGAACTATGCGCTGTATGGCGACATGAGCGAGCGGGTGATGACGCTGATCGAGTCGATGGTGCCGGCGGTCGAGGTCTACAGCATCGATGAGGCGTTTGCCGACCTGACCGGTATCGAAGGCCTGGACGTACTGGGTCGACGGATTCGCAGCCAGGTTTTGCGCTGCACCGGTATCCCGGTCGGCGTTGGCATCGCCCCCACCAAGACCCTGGCCAAGCTGGCCAACCACACGGCGAAGCGCTTGCAGGCGCAGACTGGCGGCGTGGTGAATATTTGCGATCCGGTAAAACGTGACTGGGTGCTGCGCAACACCGACGTGGGTGAAGTGTGGGGAGTGGGCCGGCGCATGAAAGTGCACTTGAACACACTGGGCATCAAGTCGGCCATGGACCTGGCCAAGGCGGACGCCTGGTCGCTGCGCAAGCACTTCAGCGTGGTGATCGAGAAGACCGCCCGGGAACTGGCCGGCACCCCGTGTCTGGAACTGGATGAACCAGACCCGCCGAAGCAGGAGATCTGCTGCAGCCGAATGTTCGGCATGCGGCTCAAGGAGCTTGCACCGATCAAGGAGGCCGTCGCCACCTACATGATGCGTGCCTCGGAAAAGCTCAGGGCGCAGAACTCACTGTGCAAGAAGATCCGGGTCAGCATCCGGACCGGCATGTTCAACCCCGAGGAAGCCAAATACGCCAACGGTGTGGTGGTTGAGCTACCGTATCCAACAGACGATGTGCGTCTGTTGACCAAGACGGCCGTAGATGCACTGGATCGGGTATTCCGCCCTGGCTTCGCCTACAGCAAAGCGGAGGTCATGCTGCTGAATCTGTGCCAGCCCGGCGAGTACACCGATGATTTGTTTGCCACCTCGCAACCGGCCGGGGCAAGCCGGGTCATGGCGGTGCTGGACCAGATCAATGGCAGGTGGGGAAGGGGGACGCTTCGCGCGGCCAGTGTGCCGACCAATCCCGACTGGGGCATGCGCCGGGAAATGATGAGCCAGAGCTACACCACGAGGCTGGATCAGCTATGGAGGGTGTCATGCGTTTGATTTCGCGCTGCAGCAAGACAACCCCATGGGCTCGGTCCTTGTGAGGGTAGAAATCGGAGACTTCCCCGGTTTCAGGCATTGGCTGGCGCGGCCGCTGGATGTGCCTGGGTTATGCTGGTAAGCTATTGAAATATAAAGTGATATTCCGGTTCTTGCGATGTGCTGGGCGCGGGGTCACCATCGATCTTGCCCAGCACTGTAAAAAAGCTCCGTAGACCCATGATTTAAGAAGCTTTTTTTTACGCAATCGGCTCGATCCAATCGCCAAAAAACACCGTCGCAAACTTGCTTCACCCGGACGGGATGTATATATTCCCCCCTCTGCTTCACCGCGCTACCGCCCGAATGGCGAAACTGGTAGACGCATGGGACTTAAAATCCCTCGGGGGTCAACCCCCATCATCCCTCTGCGTTACCAAAATCAAGAAAAACCTCAATTAAATCAGCCTGTTGAAGCGATTTCTTCTCTGTAAAATATTTTGCAAGTCCATACAGGTCAGCGCTTGGGAGCTTTTTGGGAGCCGCAGCGCTCAAAAGTCCAATCTCCAGCAAGCTACGCACCGCCCACCTAAGCTCCCGCCAGCCACAGAAGCTCCTGATTGATCGCCACTCTCTATTGGCAAGCGAGCAGCTCCCAAGCAGCTTCCAAGTGGATCTTTGGTGATGATGTGGGAGAGGTGGTGGCGCAAAAGAAAAGGCGCACCGTCTCAACAAAGACGGTGCGCCTTATTTTCTTCCGCGAGTAAAACACCAGGCTGGCGTTAGGCGGCGGTCATGCTCATTTCGGAAAATCGCTCTACATCAGCTTTTTTGTAAAAGATCTGCCGGCTGATGTGCATAAATGGTGGCAGCATGTCTTTGTACTTGCCTGTGTACCGCCAAAAGCGAAGGGTCTCAGGAGAGAGGCCGAGAATTGCGGCAGCTTCTTTAGCCGGGACGTAATCGCTATTTTGTGGCAAACGCATAAAAAATACCCTTTAAAATCAATAGGTTTCACCTTTCGCACGTCCTGAGGCTGTCTGGTGTCAATACATGCTCATTGTTTTCTGTGGGGAGGTCAACGACCGTTCGTCGTATTTATTTGGGTTGTCTATTGACAGGTCGTCAATTCAAGGAATGAGTACAGAGAAAGTATACCGTTAAGGTTCGACTTAAGCTTGAGGCGGGGGGGGGGGGGCGTATTTTTTTTGGGGGGGGGGGCCACAAATGGCCATTAAAAGCTGGAGTTGCTAAGGTGGTTGACATTGCCTACCTTGCGCCATCTGTGGGTGCCAGCGACACGCCTTCAGAATCCCAGCATTAGGGCGATTGTGCCTTTCTATTTTTTTAGCGACGCGATCGCCCATCTCGCTTGGATTTCCATGCGCCAATGAAGCTCTGATCCCAAGCCCTTCAAGACCCAGGTTGTGTAGGAGTGCCTGCAACCCGGAGCCACGGTTTCCAGGTCGCCCTCAGTCACGACATGAGCGCCAACTTGATCCGCAAATGCCTGCCTAACCACGTAGGTGTATTGGGCAGACGCTTACGCTTTACGAGCTTCTAGGCGTATAAAAACTCATCGCAACACTTGGGCAAGCGGTGAGGAAAGCCGGGAATCAGAAGTCGTGCCAGCGCGTAATCCGAAGACCTGTAGGGGATCAAATCGCACTCAGCCATCGCCAGCCGGTGCCTATCACGAAAAAACTGCATGAGCCTACTCTTGAGCGCCCTGCAGAAATATGCGGGTGAGGGTGATAGTGTCACCTCGGGATGTGAGTCCGGGCAGGGCTTTCTGGTTGACGTGCCAAGTGGCCGATCCGCTCTAAGGAGGGAGTCGAATCCGTCCAAAATTTTCTCGTCTGTGGTTTTTTCAACCCCAGCTTCGTTGTTTTTATTTTGACGGCAAGGCGAGTCTCAAATTTTGGACGTAGTTATCCCAAAAAAATTAGCTACTTGATTTGGGCTCAAAAGACAAGCTAGCCGTCCTGCGGCCGGATAAACGACTAATACAAGCTAAGCGGCCTCCTAAAGCTCTCGGTACATTTGATGGGGTTTCCTCTACAGATTATCAATTGGCCAGTAAGTAAGTTGAATCTCAGAAGCGCTAGGCAAAGGTCAGTTGGGCGTTGCTTGTAGGTGTGAGTATTGATTGAAGGCTTTGGAGAAAGCTGTTTTTGAATTCAATAACTATACACTCCGTTTTAAAAAACCGAATTCAAGGGGGTACCCAAAAATATATATTGGTTGACTTTTTAGAATTACCGTAAAGATTGGGGTTTACGTCGCTTGTGGCTAATTGATGGCTGACGCGTAAACAGCTAGTCACCTAGGTTTGTATCGTTTTGACACCACCACTTGAGGGGAAGGTTCTTACCAATGCCACCCGATCCCCTCGAAATTACACCTGCGCTTCCTTGCGAAATTTTTGTAGCATGCTGGATCGGTGGCTCTGCTGCCCTAGAACTGTCCGTTTACCTGAACCCGCACCTAGTAGGATCACTCCGAAGATCTGGCGTCGGTTCACGGTGTCTGAAAACAAGCACCTTGGGCAAACATGCACCACGTCATCTAGGTTGTGATGAGGTGGGGGATAGCGGCGAAAAAGTACGTTATTCCAGATCCTGGTGGTTGGAGCCGCCGGTGAATCAAGAAGCTCGCAAGACGTTGGTCAAAGCACTGCACTGCGTAATTACACTGACTTGACCAGCTATTTGCATTCGACTTGACCGCCCCGCTTGCATTCGGTAAGCGACCGGCGAACTCACCTACCCGATCCCAACCATATAGGCGATGGTGTCCACCTAAAATATGTGGACACCACCGCCTATATCGTCAGGATCACCATGCGCCAAAGAACCTCTTATTCCAAACCTTTCAAAGCCCAAGTCGTCCAAGAATGCCTGCAAACAGCCGTATCAATGGCCAGCGTAGTATTGCGCCACGGCATCAACGCTGCTCTGGTTCGAAAATGGATACCTGCTTATGGTGATCATCAGGCGCCGACGCTGCCCAATTTCGTTCAGATGAAGCTCGTCCGTAGCCCAGCCCAATCAGTCTCTATCACCATCGAGATCCCTTTTGGCCACCAACAACTCACTGTGAAGTGACCATCTTCAGATCCTGAAAGATGCGCCCGGTTTGTCCATGAGCTGGCACGCTACTGAGCCCATGGATATGCGCGCCGGCACCGAAACCGCGCTGGCCAGGGTGGTTGGAGTGTTCGGTGCGGCTAAGCCGCACAGTGCTTAGTTCTTTGCCAATCTCCGAGACAACCGGATGAAAGTCCTGGTGCATGACGGCGTGGGAATATGGCTTGCTGCCTGACGGTTTAGCCAAGGCAAATTCCACTGGCCAGGTACCGAGCAACGCGCTAAGTGAGCTTGAGCGACAAGGCATCGTGACGCTGTGCAACAGCAAAGCCTATGCGCATCTGCCGCCGAGCTAGATCGTCCCGCAGTTGGCCGACGAGGGACGCTATGTGGCCTCGGAGGCAAATTTGTATCGCGCCTTGCATGCCGCGGGTCATCAGCACCGCTCCCGAGCCAAGCGGCCGCATCGCCATGAGGCGCCAACCACTTACGCAGCGATATTGGCCAATCAGGTGTGGTCATGGAACATCACCTACCTACCTACCTACCTGCCATCGCCGGTTCGCGGGAAGTTTTACTACCTCTATTTGATCGAGGATATCTACAGCCGCAAGGCCGTGGGCTGGGAAGTCCGCGAAGCCGAGAGCGGCGAAGAAGCAGCGTTACTACACAAAAGCGTGATGCATTGAAAAATGCTGGCGTCAGCCTATGGTGTTGCACTCGGACAATGCTGCGCCGATGAAATCGGTGACGTTGACGACTAAAATGTATGACCTGGGCATCACGCCAACGCGCAGCCGACCACTGGTGAGCAATGACAACCCGTACTCGTAATCCCTGTTCAGAACGCTCAAGTACTACCCGCAATGGCCGCACGATGGATTTACCAGCGTGGATGATGCACGTATCTGGGTGAGGGATTTTATGACCTGGCACAACACCGTGCATCGTCACAGCCGAATCCGCTTCGTAGCTCCGGCCCAGCGCCACGACGGGAAAGACGCAGATATCTTGGCGCGTCGGGACGCGATCTACGGCTTGCCCGAGAAAGAAGACGGGAACGGTAGTCGGGTGAAACGCATAACTTGAACCCGATCGGGACGGTGTATCTGAACCCGGAAAGGAAGTTGGCCGTGATCGTAAAAGTCGCGTATTGAAACGGTGGACGCGACAACTTTCTAGAAAAACGCCGAATATTCTAAAAAAAGACGAAAATGTTTATGCTGTTTTTTTGCGCAGCAACTAGGGTGTTACGTAAAAAAACCTTTAAAATCAATTAGTTAAAACGATATATATAAATTGACACGATGCTGATTTTGCATGAGGTTGAAGGTTTTTGCCCAGAACGGATCAGCAGGCTTGGGCTCGTGTTTGACACATCTGAACAACCGGTTAAGCTAGCCACCAAGAAAAGACGGGGCTATGAAATTATCGGCACACGCATGTAGAGGCAAGCAATAACCGTATGGATGATACGTAGTTTCTAACCCTTGCAATTACCCATTTGAAGAGATTGGCTAACTGTATTCGTACAGCAATTTCTGTAAAAGCTCGCAACGCCTTTGACCGACGCTCAGAACCAGGCGGCCACGATCGGTGTCTCCTGGCAATAGGCGAACGGCATCCAATAATCCATGGATATAGTCTAAGACTTTGCTCTTTGCTCTTTGCTCTTTGCTCTTTGCTCTTTGCTCTTTGCTCTTTGCTCTTTGCTCTTTGCTCTTTGCTCTTTGGCGCACATGCGCGAATCACAGGCGAGTATCTAAAAATGTTTATTTCTCATGAGTATTATAGAGAAGGTCGACCCGGCTTCCCAGGGCCAGGACGAGCCGCATGGCGAATGATCGAACGGGAATCATTGGATCCTTGGTATCACGTCATCCTTCGGTTCACAGAGGGAGCCAGACAATTCACCAAGAGGTTTATGCCAACGGACGCCTCTTTATTGTCCAACCTACTGGAGCTAGAAGGCCCAACTTGCCTTGTTGAAGAGGTTCAGGTCATAACCTCGCCGTGGGTCAATGGAGGCCTCTCAGAGCGTATGGAGAAGCTAATCAGCTTGGTCATCGGTTACGACCAGAAAGGCGAGTGCGTGTTGCTTCATAAGGTCGCGGGTGGCGCCGTTTATAGCAGTGCTCGAGATGGCCTCGACGCCGGTTCACTCACCGGCATTCGGACGATCTACGAACATACAAAAACTGCGCCTTCAGCAGTTCCGGAATTTGCTGACCACTGACCTAAACGGCGGCTCCAATGAAGCTTCAAATCTATTCAGATCTGCACCTCGGGTTCGCTCGATTCAAGCCCGCCCCAAGCGACGCGGACGTAGTCATTCTCGCTGGAGACATTGATATCAAATCGCGCGGCGTAGCTTGGGCGAACGACACATTCCATTGCCCGGTGATTTACGTTTGCGGAAATCATGAGTACTACGGCGGCCACATTGATCACACGTTGCGGAAAATGAAAGAGGCCGCAGCCCCTCACGTGCACGTACTCGAGAACGAAACGCTGATCCTGAATCAAACCCGGTTTTTGGTCACAACGGCCTGGACAAATTTCTCATCGACGGGTGATGTCGTGGCCGCAAAACGTATTGCTTGGGACTGGATGAATGATTTCACCGTGATCAGAACCGATGTAAGTTTCCGACGTTTGCGTCCTGATGACTTGATCGCTAAATCTCAGGCGGCGTACGCCTGGCTAACTGGCGAATTAGACAAGCCCTTCGCGGGTAAAACTGTTGTCGTCACGCACCATGCACCCGCTTTGGAACACGTGAGTGGGGATTTCCCTGCACATCTCATTGCTGCGTACGCAAACAATTGGCCTGAGCTTTTGGAGAAGACCGATCTTTGGATCTATGGACATACCCACATCGCTGCGGATTTCGTTAAACAAGGATGCCGAGTTGTGTCGAATCCTCGCGGATACCCGACCGAAGAGACCGGTTTCGATCAGGATTTTCTGATCGAGATTTGATGAGCCGTCTCTCAGTTATGAACCTTAGCGAACTGAATTTCGCTGCGTACGAATTCGAGAAAATTACATGGTTACGTTAGAAGAAATCTCGCAGCTACTTTACGGCGCAGGCGCGGAGATGGCTGGCTGGTTGGGGTCTGAGGAAGACCTGATCTATTTAGCAGCAAAGTCATTCCCAGGCAAAGCATTCTGCGTTGTTCGGCAATGGAATTTGATCGACCTTACGGTTAACCCCGATGAGAAAGAAAAGCTCACCGGGCTCGGTCTACTGCCCGCGACTCTGTTCGCGCATGAAGTCGTTTTTGATAGTCGAAATCGATTTCAGGCGGGCATGTGGGTACGCAGTAATTTTGGGATCTCATACACCGAGAATTGCATGTTTGAAACCAAGAGTACGGTATACCTCCTGCTGGGATCGGGCCTAAGAAAAAATGCCAGCATAGGTGCTGCTTTCTCCATGAAAGCGGATTGAGCAATGACTGGCGCAAAATACTACTTGAGTCATTTGGAGATGGCCGGATGCCCGAAATCATCGAAGTCGAATTTCATAGTAAATATCTCAGTGACTTCCAAATGAGTCGCCTCGTACAAGCGAGTCTCCGAAAATACACAGTGCCCATTACGGCCTTTATCAGCGATGCAGTGATTATCGATGATAGGTGTCTTGGCGTGTCCTTCGATCACCTTCAGCAAGACGATGCGTACCGAACAGCCAATGGCGGCATCATTCGAACAGAAAAAATTCAGAGGGCCTGGAAAGAAGGGCGTTTTTGGCTTCTTGAGACGCGAGAAGGAAATTACCTTGTTGGTAGCTTCCAGCGTGGGGGCGGGCGACGGAGTTTTCTCGAATTGCTTCGGTCGGGTGAACGGCTCGAATCTGATCCAAGGTTGAATGCGTAATTCATTGGACATGGAGACATGGCTGCATGGCAATGGAAGAACACTGGACGGCAACTCGAGCCATGAACAATTTCGATGAGTTGCTCGAAAGGGTAATCATGACTCGTAAACCGGTTGTCATCGATGGGCAGCGAAGGAGCGCTGTGCTGGTCTCGATTGAGGAGTGGAACGTCATCCAGGATGATCTCCGCCCCCGCGTTCCGCCAGTCCGCTGAGAAATCGCTTGCTAGGCCTCTTCTGATTTAAATCTGCAGCGCTCCGAGTTAGCCGTGCGGAGCGCCCTTAGCGGCATCTGCCCTGTAACACTCGTGCTATCGGGCGGAGTCACCGCTCGCCTGTGCTCAGTAACCGTACTCGTTCATCAGTTTCTGCAAAAACTCACGCCGGCGTTGGACAATACTCAAAATGAGATAGTCGCGGTCTGTGTCTCTCGTCGACAAATGCCCCGCGTCCACAAGACCGTGGATATAGCCTTCGGCTCTGCCCCTAGCTTCCAGCAATGCCTCTCTGGATGTGCTTTTGAAGATCTCATCAGCGATGAGCTGCCAGCGCTTCATTTGACGCCAACCAACTGGGTCGTCCGAAAATTTTGGTGCATTGATCAATGTGTTGAAATCGTTGGGTACGGTGGCAGTGCACAAGGTGGGTACTCAGAACAGTGATGTCTGAGTCGAGGTTATCATGCGCACACTTAACCGCTTGCTGCTGGCTGGCTCATAGGTAGTCCTGCTTAGCATGTTGTTGGCTGGTTTTTGTAGGCGCTGGCGCGAAGGGACGACTTCAATGATGGTGCACGCTATCGGTGGCACTTTTGAACATTGCGGAGCGCACAGGCAGTGCTATTCAGCGAGTACATTCTTAGCCCGGAGTTGGTATGGGATATCTCAGCCTAGAGGACATCTACCCGGATGACGTACACAAATATGGCCATATGCGGGTAGGAATGACCGATCTCTACGTTAAAGACAATCACACCGCTTATGGTGTGGTGACGCGTGGCGAATGCCGCGAACTGACCAGTAGGTTACTGCGTGATGAAACAGTGCAAATGATCATTAGCGCTAAGCTCGCCGCATTGCCAGAGGACTACGATCCGTGGATTAGGCGGATCGAACGCAATCGTGCGTTACACGCGAGGTATGGGGATAAATTCGATCCCTGGGGGGACGACTGAAAGTCCCCACGTCCAATCACAAATGCAGCGTCTCATCTTACTCAGCCAACTTGCCTCGCAAATCTATCAGTGGGACGAGCAGGGCGCCAACGACAGGCCACGCTAGCACTCGATGAAAAGGAAAGGACGTTGAAGATATTCCTTGATTGCGAATTTACTCAGCTCAATCGGGACTCGAAGCTGATATCCCTAGCTCTGGTATCAGAGTCGGGCCGAGAGTTCTACGTTGAGCTGATCGACACCTATCTGGTCGAAGACTGTAGTGATTTCGTTATTCAGAACGTTCTACCACAGCTTGATCCTCTGCGATGTGGTCAGTCGCTTAGCGAAGCCCAAGCCTCTCTTCGCAGATTTCTAGGGAGCTTCGTCGAGCAGCTTGAGGTGTGTTCAGATGCGCCACATTGGGATTGGCAGTTGTTCCGTGATCTCGTTTGTGCAGATCATCAACCCTGGCCACTCCACGTTATGGATCAACCAACCGACCTCACGATCCTTTTCAATCAGGTAAGTGCGGAAGCTCTTGAGGAGCTGGATCTACCTGATCTGCCGCACCATGCATTGTTAGACGCGCGGATGCTTGCAGAGCTTTTCAAGGCATTGGCCTCTCGGTTTGCTCTGTCACCATAGAGGTACATCGCGACGTTGGTCGCTCAGCTTTGAACGGTGTCCTGCTGGTGATTTGAGTTTCACCATCTGTGGCGAAGGGACAAAGCTGGATTATTTCAAATTATGGCTCAGCCATAATTATTGCTTAGCCATAATTTTCACATCCAAAGCTCCCTTTAATCGGAGCAACACTTCGGCATCAGAACAGGTGGATACTCCCGCAGTTGCTGCAACGTCGAATCGCATAAGGTTGAGTCATGAATGATCCTCGTATCCCCAACATCAAGTCCGCGCACCACGTTCGGAAGACCTCGCCAGCGAATGAACCGATGGAAGGCCATCTATCCGTATCCCGAACTCTCGGGCTTCTCGCGGCTGACATGGACACGTATCCAGAGCAAATGCTGCCTGTGGATACGCGTCTGGTCGCTCGAATTTTTGCGCTAGTCGGTCAGGTAGATGTTGACCTCAATTCACCGCTCTCAGCGGAAGACGAGTAAATCAGGGCCGCACCCGGGCTCGTTGTATGGGCTCATCGCCATTTTTTTCAAAGAGTGATGACAGTGACATTTCACTAATCGGAAGAGCTGAGCCTTAATTCGATATACAGATTTGCTGTATTGTTAGGCGACTAATTACGTAGAGATTCAACATGTCCAAACTCGCAGAATTCCGCCAGCTCGAAAAACACCTCGCCGAACAGCTCCAGGCTCTCGAAGCCCTAAAGGGCGACGCAGGCCTCAAGAGGGAGATAGAATTCGAAACGAAGCTGCGCGATTTGCTTGCAAATTACGGCTACAGCCTGAAGGACGTGATTAACCTGCTTGATCCACAAACAGGCCGTCGCTCTCCAGCTGCGGAGTCTAAAGCCGGCAGCCGCAAACCTCGCCAATTGAAGGTTTATAAAAACCCTCAAACAGGTGAAGTTGTCGAGACGAAGGGTGGCAATCACAAAACGCTCAAGGAATGGAAAACAAAGCACGGCGCCGCGACCGTGGAGTCTTGGCTGACCAAGTGAGTTCGATTTCCCACTTCTAGCAGCCTAAAGCCCGCATAAGCGGGCATTAGGTTTCAAATCAGATTTAAGATTGATGTGCAGTCAAACCGGGTAGCTGTTCATCAAGTTGCGATAATTTTGGGTGCGCTGGGACAAAAGGTTGTCCAGGCCTTCAATGTCGTTGCGCCAGTCGCGGTGCAGCTAACAGGCAACCGAGAACCCGTTCATCATCTGTGCACCGGCCTGAGTCATGCGGCTCCAGGCAGCTTGATTCACGGTGATATATCAGAGCACGAAAGGCCGCCGCTACCTATGCTTGACTGGACAGATGACGCGAACATGCGTGTGGTTTCCGGCATTTTGATTGGGAGACAAGTAGGGATCGAGTGATTGAAAACGGGCTCGACTTTGCGCACGCGCCATTCGTTCACGTCTCTACCTTCGGCGGCCCTGATCATCATGAAATCGATGCGTTTGAAGTAGATGGCGATGTATGAAGTGGGCGCGCGAAGATGATCATGCGTCACCCAAAACGTACTGGGTTATTTCGACGTAAGTCTGCAACTGAGCTTGTGAGCGTAAAGACGATTCCAGGTTTTCATCTGTCATGCCCGTGCACAACGTTGGAACTCGAATTACCGAATGTGTGGAGAATCCACATTGTCTCAGCTCATGTCCCAATCGATGCCAACCGCACGCAAACCAGGTGGATTATGGGCCGAACATTCCTTTGATCTCGACTGCTTGATCGACGTTTCGCTGCCAGCAATATTCGAATTTTTGAGCAGGATCACGCAGTGCTAAAAAACGTGCGGCCAGAGCGAGTACCTGATTCCTGGCAGCAAGAAGTTTCTTTGAAATCGGGTGCGCTGCAGATCTTCTTCAGGTGCCGTGTGAAGGAGTTGGAGCAGCGCGGTTGGCGAATTGATGAAGACCGACTTGAACGAGAATTCACAGGTCGGACGGCTTGCGCTGTGCCTAGTTCCGCTCGTCAAGAGGTGCGCGTTTGGGCAATTGAAAGGATCCCACTCACCCTTGTTGACGCCACAAAGCCGTAGCGTAATCTCGCCTGTAATCACACGCCGTAACGTTTCTTCCCTCCTGAAGTGATGCAGTATCTTCCCCCTCGGGGGCCAATGCATATGCTGCCGGAGGAACATGCACAAGATGAGCCGTATTCAGGAGCGGGACTACGCAC
Organism: Pseudomonas sp. IT-P218; assembly: GCF_949767605.1. Taxonomy (NCBI): domain Bacteria; kingdom Pseudomonadati; phylum Pseudomonadota; class Gammaproteobacteria; order Pseudomonadales; family Pseudomonadaceae; genus Pseudomonas; species Pseudomonas sp. IT-P218. The sequence continues at coordinate 237,154 of NZ_CATKQQ010000033.1, read as the reverse complement.
AGGTTGTGGCGCGGCACGCGCAGATTTTGGAACAGGCGCGATGTAGCAATCTGCACCGCTGCAAAGATTTTTAGAGGCCAGCCACCTAGCTGGCTGGCCATCGATGCTTACGCGTACCCACTCGTTTCGTTTTTCAAAGACCTGCACCTTATCTCCGCGCTGAAGCTTGGAAATGATTTTTCCGCCGGGTTGATCTCGGATGTTGAGCTTGTCTGTGCTGACGTATTGGTCGGCTGGCGGGGCTATTGGCGAAGTAGATGGAGCCGGTGTGGAGATCAATTTATCCGGTTCGCTCTGGGCGGCGGGCTGAACTTGAGATGGTGTGGTGTCCTTTTTGCCGATTGCCCACAGAAGCGCGACCAGGATTAGAAGCGGGACAAACCAAGATTGAGGTTTCTTGCGCATATCCATTGCTCCCAAAAAAAGTTCGTCAGTTGCCTTCGCGACGGAGTTGATCACTGCGGCGTACCGTGAGCTTAGACGTGCATCCATTATCTGGTCGAAATACCAACCGGCAACTTAAGGCGCTCGCCGTTAAATTGCGCTGAGCAGGCGTTTCAACCGCTCAATCATTGGTATCCCACCCCCAAGTCGTTGAATGCCAAGGTACGCTCTTTCTGTCGCCAACCATGGGCAGGCGTGGCTCACCGGGGCAAAAAAAGGTGGATCACTGTCGCCTAACAGGTTATTGTCTAGCGAACTAGATAATAGTGAGCTAGAGAATTGAATCAAAATACCGTAGGTCAGCAGCTTTCCTTTGCCCTTTATGGCGCGGCAAATCGGATGGTGCGGCTACACAAGCCTTTTCTTGAGCCCTTAGGCCTTACGTTCCCTCAGTACCTGGTAGTGCTGGAATTGCTAAATGGTGCTCCGCAACCAGTTGGTGTTCTCGGCGAGCGCCTGAGTATGGATACAGGAACGATTACTCCGCTTCTCAAGCGTCTCGAACTAGCGGGGCTTGTTACGCGTAAGCGGGATCTCAATGATGAGCGCCGCGTCCTCGTGGATCTCACATCTCAAGGGCGAGCACTGGAGACTGAAGTCCAGGCAATCACCGGCAAGATCAAGACTGCATGTCAGCTGAACGAGCAGAACGTAGTAGAACTTCGGCGCACCCTAGACGGCCTAGCCCACCAAGCAATCGAACACCCAGTCGCAACAGTGGAGGAACCATGAAAATCGGCATACTTGGCACAGGACATATCGGTAAGACTTTGGTTAGCAAATTGAGCCTTGCAGGTCACATCGTTAAGGTTGCGAACTCTCGTGGCCCAGAGACGATCGACAAAGCGTTGCTGACTACGGGCGCGGTAGCAGTAACCGCACAGGAAGCTGTAACGGATGTCGACGCAGTCATTTTGTCTGTTCCCCTCACAAGTATTCCTGATGTCGCTTCGCTACTTTCAGGTGTCCCAAGCCAGACGGTGGTGATCGATACCTCCAACTATTATCCTTTCCGCGACGGAAATATTGACGCGATTGAAGCTGGACAAGTGGAAAGCCTCTGGGTCGGCGAGCAATTGGGTCGCCCGATTGCAAAAGCTTGGAACGCGATTGGTTCTGCTTCGTTAGCCAGCAAGGGTAAACCTTCCGGAGATCCAGACCGTATTGCATTGCCGGTTGCTGCCGACAGAGACAGAGATCGTGAAGTGGCTAGAACCTTAGTCGAGGATACGGGCCTTGATTTTTATTATTCGGGGCCACTTGAGGACTCGTGGCGGCAGCAGCCTGGTGCTCCAGCTTACTGCACTGATCTCAAACTAAACGAGATAGCCGCTGCGCTCGCTGCGGCGGAAAAAGACAGGTTGCCGAAGCGTCGAGATCTGGGTGTCGCAGTGATGCAGGAGCGGCTTGGCGATGGAACGACCAATCCAGATGCAGAGTGGGGCGTACGATTGGTACGGGCTATTAATATGTAGGTTCCATTTGCGCGAAGCGCTGTGATGTCGATCTACGTAATGGTAGAAACATTTGCCACAGCGGACGTGTGCATCACAGCGTTTCATGTTCCGGAACATGCCCACCTTCCTTCTCGTCGTAACGCTTTGCGATGTTGTGGCTAAGGTCGGAGGCTGAAGGCTTTATGCGTCACCTTGGCCAAGATCGGTGGGATTGTGTTAGCGGGCGGTGAACTTCAGTGCCGTCAGTACGCGCGCTGGCATAAGCCGCATATGCCGGTTCTCTCAAAAAGATCATCGTTTTATAGACGCTTACCGTGAGCGAGCGGGAAAACGCTGGCTGGGCATTGGTAATCGGAAGCCAAATACGACCGCCCTTAAGGCATTTGGAGCCGCTCCGAAATGCTGAAATCGTCATCATTCGTCAATCGAAAAGTCCCGCTAGTTTGAGCAACGTGGTTCACATACATCGGAACCTTATTGCGCGGTTTTGGCGTCAAGCCTAGGCGCACACTCACAGCGAAAGTCCCGGCTTTACAGCGACCTAGATGCACCGATGGCAGTGCGGCGCTACCAAGCTAAGTCTGCTTGCCCTTCCCAACGGTCTTTTCTGATAGAGCGTCCCTACGTTCTTACGCAGTATCGACTGCTCTTGAACTCCATAAAATGATCATACCTTCGCCTCGAAGAAGGTCGAGGCCATTCAACCTGCGCTTTGTTTCGATCTGAATACCAGTCCTGTCCCGTTCAGCGTCTTTATCCCTAGAGGGCGCTTTGAAAGAATGCGAGTTATCAGTTGTATCAAATGACCGCCTGTGGATTGGCTTCATGAGCAGGCTGGCCGGATTATTCAGCGCAAACACTGACGTGTTTGACCTCCACCACCGAGGAAACGAACAATGGCCAAGGCCTCTGACCTATTCGTGCAAAGTCTGGAGAATGAAGGCGTGAAATACGTTTTCGGCATTCCAGGCGAAGAGAATCTCGACCTTTTAGAGTCCTTGCGAAAGTCGCCCATCAAGCTGGTGCTTACGCGTCACGAGCAGTCTGCGGGATTCATGGCTGCGACTTATGGCCGCCTGACCGGAAAAACGGGTGTTAGTCTTTCCACCTTAGGCCCCGGTGCTACGAATCTGGTGACCGCTGGAGCATATGCCTACCTAGGTGGTATGCCCATGCTGATGATTACTGGGCAAAAACCAATAAAAAAATCCAAGCAAGGTCGTTTCCAGATCATCGATGTGGTCGGCATGATGCAGCCGATTACGAAGTACACCCATCAGTTGGCATCCGCCGATAACATCCCGTCGCGTGTGCGCGAGGCATTTCGCCTGGCGGAAGAGGAGAAGCCAGGCGCTGTGCACCTGGAGCTCCCTGAGGATATTGCTGACGAGCAAACTGAAAGCACGCCTCTACCTCCAAGCTCCAGCCGTCGCCCACTGGCAGAGCACAAATCGATCTGTTCAGCGGTTGAAAAGCTCAAAGCTGCTCGTTCCCCGATCCTCGTCATCGGCGCCGGCGCGAACCGTAAAATGACTGCAAAAGTGTTGAGGCAGTTGATCGATAAAACAGGCATCCCTTTCGTGACTACGCAGATGGGCAAGGGGGTGGTGGATGAGCGCCACCCGCGCTTCCTAGGGAACGCCGCATTATCTTCAGGCGACTTCGTGCACCGCGCCGTCGAAGCCGCTGATCTAATAGTGAACATTGGCCACGATGTGATTGAGAAACCGCCTTTCTTCATGGTGCGGGGAGGGACTGAGGTCATTCACGTTAACTTCCGCTCTGCGGAGGTTGACCCAGTGTATTTCCCGCAGATTGAAGTTGTCGGGGACATTGCGAACGCTGTATGGCAGATCAGTGAAGCGCTAGATGACACTTCGCAATGGGACTTCACGCGGCTGATGGCCATCCGCGAAGCCAATGAAGCCCAGATTGCAGAAGGTGCTGATGATAATCGCTTCCCGATCTACCCGCAGCGGTTGGTCGCAGATATCCGAAGGGCGCTGCCTTCCGAAGGCATCGTTGCGCTCGATAACGGGATCTACAAGATCTGGTTTGCGCGAAACTACAAGGCGCACATGCCGAACACCGTGCTGCTCGATAATGCCTTGGCGACGATGTGCGCTGGCTTGCCATCGGCGATGGCGGCGCACTTGGTCTATCCCGACCGACCAGTGATTGCGGTCTGTGGCGACGGTGGCTTCATGATGAACAGCCAGGAGTTGGAGACTGCCGTTCGGATGAGGATGAACCTGACAGTGGTCATTCTTCGCGATGACGGTTACGGAATGATCCGTTGGAAGCAAGCCAACATGGGTTTCACCGACTTCGGGCTGGATTACGGCAATCCCGACTTTGTGCAGTATGCGGAAAGCTACGGAGCCATGGGGCATCGTGTTGAAAGCGCGGAAACGCTGCTTGCGCTGCTGAATTGGTGCCAGAAGAATCCTGGCGTGCATGTGATTGACTGCCCAGTTGACTATTCCGAAAACGATTCGATTTTAAATCACGAAATCAGAAAGCGTAGCGCCGCCGTGTAATGCTCCGCCAAGGGCACCATATTTGGTACCTCTGACGGCTTTTTTTGATTGGTATCAACTCTATACAAGTCTTGGCTCAAAACTGGTGTTTTTCCATGGATGAGCATGCACTAGCATCAACTTGTTAAGCATTTTCTGTGTTTTAACTTAACGCCACGATAATTATCTAAATTCAAATCGACGCGTTGTTTGGAGTCTGTTATGAAAATCGGAATACCTGCCGAGCGGCAGGCGCGCGAAAATCGCGTGGCGGTCACTCCGGAGTCTGTAAAAAAACTCATCACGCAAGGCCACACCGTAATAGTTGAAAAAGGCGCCGGCACTAAAGCAAGTTTTTTGGATGAATCTTATGAAGCGGCCGGAGCAATTTTAAAAGATGCAGCTGATGTTTATTCAGCTGATATTGTCTTGAAAGTGCAAGCGCCAATGGCTGAAGAGTTTGAACTCATCAAAGCTGAATCTGTAATTGTGGGGATGCTCGATCCATTCGACCACCTGACTGCTGCTCGCATCGCAGCAAGCGGCGCCACTGCGTTCTCACTCGAATTGGCGCCTCGTACCAGCCGAGCGCAAAGTCTCGATGTGCTGTCGTCGCAAAGCAACATTGCTGGGTACAAGGCGATGATGATCGCGAGCAACCTATATCAGCGCTTCGTGCCAATGCTGATGACAGCTGCCGGTACTGTGAAAGCTGCGCGCGTATTGGTGTTGGGTGCTGGTGTGGCTGGACTGCAAGCAATTGCGACAGCCAAGCGTTTGGGTGCCGTGGTTGAGGCTTCGGACGTGCGGCCTGCGGTCAAGGAGCAGATCGAGTCACTGGGTGCAAAATTCTTGGATGTGCCTTTTGAGACAGATGAGGAGCGAGAGGCCGCGGAGGGGAAGGGTGGCTACGCTCGCCCCATGCCGGCGACTTGGGTCAAGCGCCAGGCGGAACTGGTTCATACCAGGGCGGCTCAGGCAGACATTGTTATAACCATTGCGCTCATTCCTGGGCGACCAGCACCCACACTGTTGTCGGTAGATACCATCAAAGCTATGAAGCCTGGATCGATCGTAGTTGATCTTGCCGCAGGCCGAGGCGCTGAACATGAGGGTCGTAGAGGCGGTAACTGCCCACTCACCTGTGAGCATGAAGTGGTAGAGCATTTTGGAGTGAAACTGGTCGGATTTTCAAACTTGGCATCCATGGTTGCAACCGACGCCTCGTCACTGTACGCACGAAATCTGTTGGAGTTCATTAAGTTGATTACCAACTCTGGCGGTCAACTTGAAATCAATCTTGAAGACGACATCGTCAGCGCTACCTTGCTGTGCCAGTCTGGTCAGTTAACGAAAAAAGTTTAATTAGGGTGAGCCTATGTTGAGTCATGTGGTTATAAATCTGATTGTTTTCGTGTTGGCGATTTATGTGGGTTACCACGTCGTCTGGAATGTAACGCCCGCATTGCACACCCCATTGATGGCCGTAACCAATGCCATCTCTGCGATTGTAATCATTGGAGCAATGCTTGCTACGGCGCTTACTACTGATCCATTGGCTCGATACTTTGGCGGATTTGCGGTGTTTCTGGCTGCAGTCAATCTATTTGGCGGATTCTTGGTGACTCGCCGAATGCTAAGCATGTTTAAAAAGAAAGCTAAGCCAGACGCTGGCAAGGCGGGAGTCTGATCATGAGTCTCAATGTCGTTGCGTTGCTCTACCTAATAGCGTCGGTACTTTTCATCCAAGCTCTGAAAGGCTTGTCATCACCAAGGTCTGCTCGTCTGGGCAACCTGTTCGGTATGTCCGGAATGCTGATCGCAATTCTGACTACTCTTGCCGTAATCCTTGAACATCCGAGGTCTGAAAGCTCATTGGAAGGGCTGGTCACCTTGTTCGTCGCTTTACTGCTCGGTGCTTTGGTGGGGACTTATCTCTCGATTAAGGTCGAGATGACGAAAATGCCTGAGCTCGTAGCTGCCATGCATTCCCTGATTGGCCTTTCTGCGGTTTGCATTGCCTTTGCAGTGGTGCGGCAACCACAAGTGTTCGGACTCCTGGATGAGCTCGCGCTTATTCCTATAGCGAACCGAGTGGAACTGGCGCTAGGTACCGCAGTAGGTGCGATAACATTCACTGGTTCCGTAATCGCATTCGGCAAGCTGTCCGGGCGCTTGAAGCTGCGTATTTTCCAAGGCGCGGCCATTAGATTTGCGGGCCAACATCATCTGAATTTGGCAATTGCTGTGGCGCTGGTAGCCAACGGGGCAGTTTTCGTAATTGATCAGTCCTGGACGCCATTTCTAATCATGACCGCATTGGCATTAGTGTTCGGCGTGATGCTGCTGATACCGATTGGCGGGGCAGACATGCCCGTGATCGTTTCGATGCTGAATTCCTACTCAGGATGGGCCGCCGCAGGGATTGGTTTCTCACTGAACAATTCGATGCTTATCATCGCCGGGTCACTGGTTGGCGCATCAGGGGCCATACTCTCTTACATCATGTGCAAGGCTATGAACCGCTCTTTCAGCAGCGTTCTTCTAGGCGGTTTTGGTGCTACCGCAGATGCTGGATTGACCGGGCAAAGCGAGTCGCGTCCAGTGCGCTCGGGTTCCGCGGATGATGCTTCGTTCATGTTGGCGAATGCTGAATCAGTTCTGATCGTACCGGGCTATGGTTTGGCCGTGGCACGCGCCCAGCATGCTCTAAAGGAACTCAGTGATAAGCTCCAAGCTCGTGGTGTGGATGTCCGCTACGCCATTCATCCTGTAGCGGGTCGGATGCCTGGCCATATGAATGTGCTACTGGCTGAGGCTGAAGTCCCGTATGACATCGTTCATGAGATGGAGGAGATCAACAATGACTTCGCCCAGACCGACGTCGTCCTCGTCCTGGGGGCCAACGACGTAGTTAATCCTGCAGCCAAGAACAACCCGGCTTCGCCAATTGCAGGGATGCCAATCCTTGAAGCCTACAAAGCCCGCACGGTGATCGTTAACAAGCGGTCGATGGCAGCGGGGTACGCAGGACTCGACAATGAGCTGTTCTATCTGGACAAGACAATGATGGTTTTTGGTGATGCGAAGAAGGTGATCGAGGAGATGGTACGTTCCGTCGATCAATGATCAGGAAAAGGCTCAGCCAGCGGTGGGCCTTTTTTGACCCTATCAGTGACGATGGTGAACTAGGTTGAGTGGAGCGGAAGGAAGGGCTCCCTGAGCCAGTGCACGAAGATATGAGCTGACGTGGATAGATGCGATTGGCCGTGATGGAACATCGCGGCGAACCTCGGTTTTAGCTTCAGCGGATGTCAAATTTCGACCAACGCTCCGCTTGCCAGATATTGATCCAATGCAATCCTTTGCGTCTGCGATATCCCGTCTGTGATTCCGCACTGAACATGGCTGGTCGACTCGTCCACCGTCAACATCACCGGCGCTTTAACATCATACGCCTTCTATTTTCCCTTCAGCATGAAGTGCCAGCCTAGCGGTTGCTTGCCTCCCCCCCCAATTTGCGAACCCTTGTCCAGCTTTAGGTGCGACACCTCATTGTTGTTGCGCTAGAAGGGAGTGGCTGTGGTTCGCACATTTTGACGCAGCCATGTGGACTCGGTGAGCTGAAAAAACTCCAGAGCCGCTTTGTTACGGCCTGAATCGAGTCAATAATTCGCGTTCAAGGGGTTTGCTTTCACGGCGAAAACCGCGCATTCGACATCTATATCTAACGCCGCTACCCAGAAAAATGGTTGGGCACCTGCAGACGTTACGCGCAGCAGGCAGTAATTCGACGGCATCAAAAAGAATGTGCGATTACCGAGGCATAGCTCGACCCATGCCCTCTACTACGGGCCTGCTCATGACTATTCGCTGAATGAGCTGAGTGAGTTTGTTAGAGAGGGAAGAGCAGGCCCTTAGCCCGTCCGACTGAGCGACTACTATTTCGAATGGCTGCGGGAGGTGAACAAAGCGGTTGCGCCGAAGCAGTAGTTGCTTCGCCGACTTCTCAGCTGTCGGAGGTGGAACGGAAATCCAAGCAGTTTGAGGTTCTGCCTGAGGGAAATTCGTAGGCCTCAAGGCCGGTAATAGATGTTGCATCCCGTTATCCCAAGCTTCCGCTTCGAGGGCCCAGGATTTTTTCTTCTGGCTTCGATAGCTATTCAAGCTCACAAGAGGCTGCAATCAGCAGCCTCTAACGGACAGATCAGTTGAACAGCGGAAGTACCGACTCGCCGAGTTCCTCGATGGTCTCCTTCACAGGACGGGTCGACACGCGCATGTTTAAGGCAACATGCGAAACGCCTTGATCACGCTGACGCTTCCACAGCTCGATCAGTGCCTTTCGGCCACCGTAGATACCATGTCGCACTTGCAGCGGAGCGTCTGGATCGCGATCGAGTTCGAAGAAGGTACCGTAGCCGTAAGGCTTGAAGACCTGGGGGCCGCAAGATGCTCGCCAGCTTTCGATAACGGTGGGTAAAAGTTCTATGTTGCTCTGATGCCAGATCCAGCCATCCATGTTTTCCGCGAGCCAAGAGATGTCTTGGCCGCAGCGCCCTACAGCCACGGTTTTCAGCCTAGCCTGTTTTGCCTTCGGTACTAGGTCGAGCGAGCCATCCAGCGTGCCGTAGAACTTGGACTGATGAACCGGGAATGATTGGTTTGCGGCAGCAGTGATGAGTGTATGAGCATCCCTGAAGCGTTCGGAACGGTTCTCGAATTCAGCGCCGAATGCGGGATATTCAGAAGGTCGATCGCCAGTAGACAACCCAAGAATAAAACGTCCCCTGGTTAGTTGATCAACCGACAGCGCCTGCTTGGCGACTGCTAGAGGGTCACGGAGAGGAAGCACGATACCTGCGGTACCGATCGCAATATATCGCGTCGCCGCGGCAAGCCAACCGGCATATACCATTGGGTCGTAGATCTGGCCCACATCTCCAAAGGCGGGATCCCGGAACGGTACATCCCTCAGCCATAGCGCCGCAAACCCGAGATCATCTGCAAGTGTCGCCAAGGCGGTATGGTTTCGCATCGTCGGGGTATCGCTATTTGGGTAGCCTTCGAGGGGCGTCAACAAACCAAAGGTTAGCTCACCTGGCTTGAATACCTTGTCGAACACACTAGCTGCCGACGTGGCCGTGGAATTTCGATAGTCAGACATGGATTACCTCTTGAATATAATTCAGCGCAAAGCAACCACAGAAATTGAGGTGAGCAGCCAGAATGCAGAGAAAAATCTGAGATTGAGCGTGGGAAGTTGCTCGGGAAACGGGCGGCAGTCACCCGGCAAAGTCGGTGTGAAACTGCTTTATCATGTGCGGAATTTTATCAAGCTGAACGCATTGGAAATATAAGCATCGGCTTCATAGACTGGTTCCAGCAAAGTACCAATCAGCCGAGAACAGAGTGAGGCGTGCAACACGCCTCTGAGAAATTTCAGTTTACTTCTTCTGGGTGTTCAAGCCGCGGAATAACTCAGCCACCCATTCTACGAACACCCTTACATTAGGTGATAAATTTCGACGATCAGGGAACAGGATAGATACTTGTTTGGGCTCTGTATGTAGATCCTTGAGGACTTCTACCAACGCACCAGAATCAATGTATTCCTGCACTGCAGGTCGGAGCCCTTGGAGCACACCAATGCCAGCCAGTCCGCAGTGCAGGAAGGAACCTGCATTGTCTACAGCTACCGCGCTTTTCATTTTGATGTCAACCAACTCGCCGTCGACTCGGAATCTCCACGGCATAATTTGCCGCCGATGTCCGACAATGAAGTTTACTGCCACGTGATTGCGCAGATCTTCAATGGTTGCAGGCGAGCCTCGCTGGGCGATGTATTTTGGAGCAGCACAATTCACCAGTTCGACTTGGCCAATCGGCTTGGCGATCATGCTGGAATCGTCCAGTACTCCTAAACGAATCGCACAATCTATTCCTGAGGCTATGAGATCGTTTTGATGGTCAGATGTACCGATGAACAACTCAAGGCCAGGGTAGCGCTCAAGGAATTCGGGCAGTTTTGGAATAATGATGGCATTTGCCACCACTGTGGGCATATCAACACGCAGCTTGCCTTTGGGTGGTCGATTAGGCGAGAACCATTCCAGCACATCTGAGATGTCTGTTAGCAGCTGAACGCTACGGTCGTAAAACAACTCGCCATCAGGCGTCACATTTACTCTTCGAGTAGTGCGATGCAGCAACTGAACACCCAGATCTTTTTCAAGGTTCTGAATGGTTTTCGATAACGCGGGACGATGAAGCCGCATGGATTCTGCAGCCTTGGTGTAGCTGCCATGATCGACCACTGCCACGAACATCTCCATGGCTTCTAGCATATTCATTCTTGAAGCCTGTCATTGTTCATAGTTGGATCCTGCCACGAGTACCCGCAAAGGATAGCCCACCATTGATCCCGAAACCGGTTAGCCACGGCAGCATAATTGGAGCGCGCTACCTGTAGTGATCAATCGCCTGACTATAAAACATCTTGCTTACCAGCATGCGTACTGCTGTGGAAACAGTTTGTTAATCATAGTCTTACCAATGCTACCTACCGACTATCGCTAAAGTCTTCACGAATAGGGTCATGCTGCTGATCGAATAAAATGAATAATCTCATGAATTATTCAATTAGTGATGCGTAGCCCACGCTTGTAGCATTTCCTCATCCCTTGAAGCGGCTAGCCCGCTCAACTGAGTGCATGAGGAGAACGCTGTGAGCCAAACAACAATAAAACAGCCGATGGAAGGTGTCCGAGTGCTAGACATCGCGACATTCGTCGCTGCGCCATTTTGCGGAACGATACTTGCCGACTTCGGTGCCGAGGTGATCAAAATTGAGCAGCCGAACGGCGGCGACACGCTGCGGAAATTTGGCACTCCGACTGAGTGCGGGGATACGCTTGTGTGGCTTAGTGAAGCCCGCAATAAGCAGTCGATGACGCTGGATTTGCGCACCCCTGAAGGAGCTGAGTTGTTCAGGGCGCTTGTGGCCGAGTCTGATGTCGTCCTGGAAAACTTCCGCCCAGGTACGCTTGAGAAGTGGGGGCTCGGCTTTGAAGCCCTACGTGAAATTAACCCTAAGCTTGTGATGCTCCGCGTCAGTGCCTATGGCCAGACCGGGCCCAAGCGAGGTGAGCCAGGGTTTGCACGAATCGCACATGCCTTTGGTGGGCTCTCTTTTCTTGCAGGCGAGCCCGACGGGCCACCAGTTGTACCGGGTTCAACATCCCTTGCTGATTACATTTCTGGCATGTGGGGCGCGATTGGCGTGCTGTTGGCAATGCGTTCGGTTGCCGCCGGCGGCGTTGGCCAGTTCATCGATATCGGACTGTATGAATCGGTGTTTCGCTTGCTGGATGAAATCGCCCCTGCCTACGCCAAGTTCGGACTTGTCCGGGAGCGCATGGGGCCCGATACCGTCAACGTCGTGCCTCATAGCCATTATGAGACCAGTGACAACCGCTGGATTGCACTTGCCTGCAGCAACGATCGGATGTTCCAGCGGCTGGCCGTGACCATGGAGCAGCCTGAATTAGCTGAGCTCTACCCCACGAGTCCAGATCGAGTTGCCGCTAGGGCTAAGATCAATGCTCTCGTTTCTTTATGGGTCTCCCAGCACACTCAGGAAGAGCTTTTGAAGGTTTGTGCAGAGGGTCAGGTACCGGCAGGGCCCCTGTACTCGATCGAGGAAATCTTCCAAGACCCCCAATACGCCGAGCGTAAAAACCTCATTCGAATCCAGGATCCCCGTGTTGGTGAATTGGTACTGCCAAGTGCCATCCCGCGCCTGTCCGAAACCCCGGCGACGTTCAAACACGCAGGCCCCGCTCTGGGTAGCAGTACCGACGAAATTCTTCGCCGAGTTCTCTCCCTCACGGCCGCAGACATCGCGTCACTGCGTGCCAACCAAACCATCTGATTACTAACGTTACGAGGCAGCCAGAATGAAAAATTACAAAATGTACATCGGCGGCGAATGGGTCGAATCGTTATCGGGGGAGTCGTTCGAGACCAAGAATCCTTTCACCGGTGAGGCTTGGGCGACGCTGCCTCGTGGCAATGCGGACGACGCAAACCGCGCCGTTGCGGCGGCTCAACGTGCGTTCGAGGACGGTGAGTGGGCGAGCATGACCGCCAGCCAGCGGGGGCAGCTGTTGCGGCGCCTAGGCGATCTGATCGCCGATAACGTTGATGTGCTTGCGAAGACCGAAGTTGCTGACAACGGCAAGCTGCTCGCGGAAATGCGCGGTCAGGTCAACTATCTGCCCCAGTATTTCTACTATTTCGGCGGCTTGGCAGACAAAGTCGAAGGCGGGGTACTTCCGATCGACAAGAAAGACACGTTCACCTTCACCCGCTATGAACCACTCGGTGTGTGCGTCGCCATTACAGCCTGGAACTCGCCGCTGCTGCTGGCGGTGAACAAACTGGCTCCAGGGTTGGCGGCGGGTAACACCTTCGTTCTGAAGCCTTCTGAGTTTACCTCGGCGTCGGCGCTTGAGTTCGCCAAACTTGTCGAAAAAGCAGGTTTCCCTGCTGGTGTCGTCAACGTCGTAACGGGCTTTGGCCTGGAAGTTGGCGAACCATTGGTCAACCATCCCGACGTACAGAAGATTGCCTTCACGGGTAGCGAGATGGGCGGGCAAAAAATCTACGAGGCGGCAGCCAGGAACCTGAAAAAGGTGACCTTGGAGCTGGGAGGTAAATCTCCAAACATCGTCTTCGATGATGCCAATCTCGATAACGCCGTAAAGGGCGTTGTTGGTGGGATCATGGCGGCGACCGGCCAGACTTGCGTGGCAGGCTCCCGTCTTCTGGTTCAGGAATCGATTCACGATGAGTTCGTCGACAAACTTCTGGCCTTCGCTAGTACCGCAAAAATGGGCGATCCGATGCTGTCCACCACCCAGGTCGGCCCGGTAACTACTCCACAGCAGTATCAGAAAATCCTCGATTACATCGCTATCGCTAAGGACGAGGGGGCAATCTGTCGCTTGGGTGGTAAGGCTTCGACTGCACCCGAGTGCGGCAATGGTCTGTTCGTTGAACCCACCATTTTCACTGGCGTACACAACAAGATGCGCATTGCCCAAGAAGAGGTGTTTGGCCCTGTCTTGTCCATCATCCCTTTCAAGGACGAGGCGGATGCTATTCGCATCGCGAACGACAGCCTATACGGCTTGGCTGCGGGTGTCTGGACTCAAAGCATGCGCCGTGGGCTGCTGATGTCCGAGAAACTTCAAGCCGGGATGGTGTGGGTAAACATGTATCGCGCTGTGAGCTACATGGCGCCGTTTGGTGGCTACAAGCGGTCGGGCGTTGGCCATGAGAACGGACAGGATGCGATCTACGCGTACCTGAAAACCAAGAGCGTCTGGTTCAGTACTGCGCTGCATACCCCAGACCCATTCGTTCTTGGCTGATTGAACCTGCCGATCTCAAGCTTTGCGCACAAAAAGGATAAAAGCGATGCACCAGCCATTTCCTATGCCAGGCAACTTCTTTGACGATTTCGCGGTGGGTAATACCTACCGCCACTGGCCAGGTCGAACCATCACTGAAGCTGACAACATCCAGTTCAGCCTGTTGACGATGAATCGCCATCCGATGCATTGCGACAGCAACTTCGCAGCGTCCAGTGAATTCAAGAAGCCGCTGATCAACAGCGGCCTCACCGTTGCGATTGTATTGGGCATGACGGTGGATGAAATCAGCCTCAATGCGATCGCGAATTTGGGGTGGAAGGACATTGAACTGAAGGCACCGGTCTTTCCAGGTGACACGCTTTACGCTCGATCGGAGGTCACTGAGGTTAGAGCTAGCCGCTCACGACCAGGGCAAGGAATCATTACTTCGAGAACCGAAGCCTTTAATCAGCATGACGTTGTGTGTCTTGTTTTCACTCGTTCGTGCCTGGTTCCGACTCGTGAGTTCGCCGAGACAGCGAGGAGTGACCAATGAATTACGATTTGCTCAAAGGAACCCGAGTGATTGAAAGCTCGGCTTTCATCGCGGCACCTCTCTGTGGGATGACACTCGCGCAACTTGGTGCAGATGTCATCCGAGTCGACCTGATCGGAGGCGGCATTGACTACAACCGTCTCCCGTTGTCCGACGATGGCCGAAGTATCTACTGGACAAGCCTGAATAAGGCGAAGCGCTCAGTCGCAATTGATCTTCGGTCAGGGGAGGGGCGTGAGCTCATCCAGAATCTGGTCTGTGCTCCGGGTGAGCAGTCAGGTGTGTTATTAACCAATATTGGTGTGGATTGGCTTAGTCATGAGGTGCTCCGCGCGCGGCGCGCCGACCTGATCAGTTGCACGATCGAAGGTAACTTCGATGGGAGCACGGCGGTCGACTACACCGTCAATTGTGCAACTGGATATCCGGTGATCACTGGAAATGGCTCCGAAGATCGTCCCGTCAATCACACGCTTCCGGCGTGGGACGTGATTTGTGCGAACCAGGCCGCTACCGCGGTGATAGCCGCCTTGGGGCGACGGTACCGTGAGCGCGTTGGTGCAGAGATCCGCCTCGCACTCTCCGACAGCGCATTCTCCACTCTTTCTCACCTCGGCATGCTGACTGAGGCGGAGCTGCTGGAGCCTGAGCGTACGTCGCTGGGGAATTACCTGTACGGCGCCTTCGGAAAGGACTTCGCAACGTCCGATGGCCGTCGCGTGATGGTGGTGGCCATCTCTAGCAAGCAGTGGACATCGTTGATCAAGGCGTGCGGTTTAGAAGACATCATCGGTGGCCTCCAGCAGACCCTTGGATTTGACTTCCGCCAGGAGAAAGACCGCTTTGAGGGTCGCGAGATCATCGCACCGTTGATTGCCCGGTGGTGTTCGGCGCGCACGCTTGCGCAGATTGAGCAGCATTTCAAATCTCACGGGGTCACTTACGGCCCTTACCGCACCGTCCGCCAGCTACTCGAAGAGGACAATCGCGTCTCTCTAGAGAACCCGCTGTTCGAATACATCGAGACTGAAGGAGTTGGCCAACACCTGTCCTGCGGCACACCCCTACGTTTCTTTGGCCAGCAGCGCGGTCATGTACAAAGCGCTCCTGTCGTGGGGCAGCACACCGATGAAGTGCTCGCCGACGTCCTTGGGTTCGACTCCCATCAAATTGCCAGGCTGCACGACGCCAAGGTGGTCGCGGGCCCGTAAAAAGCAACATCGACTCAACTCATCGACAAAAATAATAGTGAGTGTGCTTCATGAGTAGTTTGTTCATCTGCCTGGCCTCGCTAGGCTTCCTGATGTATGTCGCCTACAGGGGATTTAGCGTCATCCTGTTTGCGCCAATAGCGGCCTTGGGTGCAGTGCTACTCACCGATCCATCGATGGTCGCGCCAGCATACAGCGGCATTTTCATGGACAAGATGGTTTCACTGCTGAAACTGTATTTCCCCGTGTTCATGCTTGGCGCGGTCTTCGGAAAGCTCATCGAGGTTTCGGGGTTCGCGAGATCGATCGTATCTGCAATCTCACGGGTCTTTGGCAGCAGCTACTCCATAACCTGCATCGTCGCTGTCGGAGGCGTGCTGACCTACGGAGGTGTATCGCTCTTCGTTGTAGTGTTCGCTATCTACCCGTTTGCTGCAGAGCTCTTTCGGCAGAACGACATTCCAAAGCGACTGATCCCCGCGACCATCGCCTTAGGTGCCTTCACATTCACAATGGATTCACTTCCTGGGTCTCCTCAGATCCAGAACATCATTCCTACGAGCTTCTTCGGCACCGACAGTTACGCAGCTCCTGTGCTGGGAATCGTAGGTTCGATCTTCGTGGCTGGGTGTGGGTTGATCTATCTGGAGTGGCGCCGACGTACGTTGATGGCTGCCGGGGAGGGCTATGGTACCGGACACACAAACGAGCCATCTCACGTGCACGACCAGAAGCTAGTCAACCCATGGATCGCAATTCTTCCACTCCTTATTGTTGGGATTGGAAACAAGCTCATTCTTGAATTGATCTTGTTCAGCTACGGTGCGGGTAACCAGGTACTGGTGACGTTCCGGCCTGACTATCCTGGCGTACCTCAAGAAGTCACCAAGATGGCTGCCATTTGGGCAGTAGAGGGGGCGCTCACGCTGGGCATCCTCGCCACGGTAGTGCTAGCGTTCTCAAGAATCAAATACGTGTTTACAGAGTCCACCAAGATTGCAGTTTCAGGGTCGCTGCTGGCCGGATTGAACACTGCTTCTGAGTATGGATTCGGAGCAGTTATCGCTGCGTTGCCTGGATTCAAAATGGTGGCGGATTCCCTCGCGCATATAGAGAACCCTCTGATCAATCTCGCGATGAGCGTCAATATTCTCGCAGGCATTACGGGGTCATCGTCGGGTGGTTTGAGCCTGACGCTGGGAGCGCTGGGCGATCAGTTCATAGCGATGGCTCATCAATACGGAATTCCCGCAGAAGTGATGCACCGGGTCGCATCCATCAGCGCGGGAGGCATGGATACGCTCCCTCATAACGGCGCAATTATCACGCTCATGGCCGTTACGGGCCTAACGCATCGCCAATCGTATGGGGACATCTTCGTTCTAACGATTTTCAAAACCCTAGCCGCGTTTGTCGTTATCGCATTCTTCTATCTGACTGGCTTCGTTTAAGCACTCAACACAACTACAAGAGATGGGTATCTTTATGAGCAACTCACATTATGACTACATCATCATCGGTGCAGGCTCATCAGGGTGTGTCCTGGCCAATAGACTGACAGCCGATCCCTCCAAGCGCGTGCTCCTCCTTGAGGCCGGGCCTGCGGACAACCTGCTGTGGATCAAGATTCCTGCTGGCATGACGCGGCTGTTTTCCAACAACAAGGTGAACTGGCGCTATCAGGGCGCTGCTGAACCAGGCCTCAATAACCGAGTGCTGTATTGCCCTCGCGGCAAGACGTTGGGTGGCTCCAGCTCTATCAATGGTCTGGTCTACATGCGTGGCAACCCGAAGGATTATGATGATTGGCGAGACGAGGGGAACAGTGGGTGGGGATGGGACGATGTCCTTCCTTACTACAAAAAAAGCGAAAAACAACTGCGTGGTGAAGACGCTTTCCACGGTGCGGATGGTGAGTTAGCAATCGCAGACGTGGTAAATCCTCATCAGGCTTCTCAACTGTTCATCAAGGCAGCTCAAAACGCTGGTATTGCGTTCAACCCCGACTTCAACGGCGCTCGCCAGGAGGGGGTCGGTTACCCACAGATGACCATGCAAAACGGAGTGCGGCAGTCAGCCGCGACCGCGTTCCTCGACCCGATTAAGCAGAGACCGAATCTTGAGATCCTGGTCAACGCCCACGTTGAAAAGATCTTGTTTGAAAGTAACCGTGCAATCGGCGTCAGCTACGCCATCAAAGGTAAGCCCGGGAAGCGTACTGCCATGGCTAGCGAGATCATTCTCAGCGGCGGCACAATTGCGTCCCCGCAGCTTCTGATGTTGTCTGGCGTAGGGCCGAAGGAGCATCTGCAAGAACACGGAATTGCGGTCGTAAAGGATCTTCCGGGCGTCGGCGAGAACCTTCACGACCATGCATATGTGCACTTTCTGAATCAGGTATCACCGGAAATGTCCATCAACCACCAGATCCAAGGCTGGCGGCTGATTCCGCATGTTCTGCAATACGTAGGCGTGCGAAAAGGGTTGCTCACCTCTGCAGCAGCCCAGGTCGTTTCGTTTACCAAGTCCGATCCATCGTTCGAGTATCCAGACATCCAGATCCAGTTCCGTCCATTCAGCATCGTCGTGACTGAGGACGGCCGGATCGTCCCAGAGAAGATCCCAGTGGTCACAGCCTCGTGCAGCCAGGTTCGCCCTAAGTCCCGTGGACGGTTGCGCCTGAACTCTGCAAGTGCCTACGACGACCCGAACATCCTGATGAACTACCTCACACATGAGGATGACTGCAAGGCAATGATTACCGGGATCCGCTGGATGCGAAAAATCTATTCATCGCAACCATTGGCGGACAAGGTTGTGAAGGAAACGATGCCCGGCCGACAGCTGCAAACCGATGAGGAATTGCTTGGCTACATCCGCAAGTTCGGCCAATCGATGTATCACCCCGTGGGTACTTGCCGAATGGGAAGCGACAAGATGGCGGTGGTCGATAGCCGTTTGCGTGTTCATGGGATCCAGGGGCTAAGGGTCGTGGATGCGTCGATCATGCCCAGCATCACGTCAGGCAATACCAACGCTCCGGCAATTATGATCGGGGAAAAAGCTGCGGACATGATCATCGAGGATGCGTGCACCTTGGCTATTACGGGTTACACGCCACCTACCAAATCGGCAGTGGTCTGAGGAGAATACCAATGGACTATTCAGCCTGGGCTGGCCGTACTCAAACGCGCCATGACTCAATCAGTCCCGAACTGGTTACCCGAATCGCAGGTACGTTGAGCGAGCATGCTCCAGCAGCAGGAGAGCCATTGCCGTTGCTTTGGCATTGGGCATTTTTCCAAGAAGCTGTACCAGTAGAGTTAATCGGTGAGGATGGCCACCCCGTAACTGGAGATTTTTTGCCCGAAGTGGGCAGTCGCGCCCGCATGTGGGCGGGTGGGCGGCTGGTGTTTAACAAACCTCTGAAAGTGGGTGTTCCCGCCGAGCGGATCTCTACAATTGAAAGGATTCAAGAGAAAGAGGGGCGCTCTGGCTCACTGTTGTTTGTGACGGTGAAGCACAGCATCTATCAGCTTAACGAGCTGATGCTCACGGAGGAGCAGGACATCGTTTACCGCGACCCTAACCCTTATAAGGCTGCGCCTGGTAAACCCGCACCCGAAGCGGAATGGGGTGAACAGGTAGATATCGATCCGGTAACCCTCTTCCGATACTCGGCAGTCACTTTCAATGGCCACCGGATCCACTACGACTGGCGTTATGTGACCGAGACAGAGGGTTATCCAGGTCTGGTGGTGCATGGGCCACTGACCGCAACCCTCGTTCTTCGCACTTTCACCAAGGCTAAGCCTGACGCTGTTGTACGCAGCTTCGCGTTTAAAGGCGTGCAACCGATTATCTCAGACCTGACGGTCGAGATAGGCGGGCTTGTGGAGTCTCCTGGTGTCGCTCATGTATGGGCAGCCACAAGCAACGGCATCAGCCAGACCGGCCAAGTAACGTTTGAATAACTAGCCATTTATTCTGGAGTTAACTTCATGGATCAGCTTGACCGTGCTATTCAAATTGTCAGGTCTGCATTATTCGTTCCTGGGGATCGGCCGGAACGATTTGCCAAAGCCTTGGCCGCCGGTGCCGACCGAGTGATCATCGACTTTGAAGACGCTGTCGAGGAAAGCGCAAAGCCGGGGGCCCGCGATTCGCTTCAGGCATTCCTTCAGAAAAATCCGGAGGCGAGGGTGTGGGTGAGGATCAACAGTACGGGCCATGATCAATACCAGGCTGACGTCGATTTCTGCAATCGCGAACCAGGCGTCGCGGGGATCATGTTACCGAAGGCGGAAGATCCCGCGCTGGTGATGCAGCTGTCTGAGTGCGGCAAGCCGCTCTGGTTGATCATTGAAACGGCCACGGGAGCCGCAACCTTGTCACTCCTCGCAGCGACGCCTGGCGTAGAGCGCCTGTGTTTTGGCTCGATCGACATGGCCGTGGATTTAGCTTTGGAGGAGGGCACCCAGGGCGGCCAACACATGCTCAATACGCTTCGCGCAGGCGTCATTTTGCACTCGAAGCTGAATAGGTTGGCGCCGCCGCTGGATGGTGTCTACCCTGCGATTGCTGATGTGTCCGGTTTGGCAGAGTCTGTGAAGAACTCACAAGGCATGGGATTCGGCGGAGTGCTTTGTATCCACCCGTCCCAGATATCCGTCATTCATGAAAGCCTTGCCCCTTCGGCAAATGAGGTGGACTGGGCACGACGCGTCCGTGAGGCCGCGGATAGTCAGCCAGGCGCGTTCAAACTTGACGGTCGAATGATCGATGCGCCCGTGCTGGCGAGAGCAGAGCGGATACTTTCTCTTGCCAGTTTCACCTGAACTCGACTTGCAGTTTGGCAACCGTAGCATTTGACTATGCTACGGTTTTTGCGTCTTGGTACCAAGTTCTACCTAAGTCGAGTATGGCTGAATACGATTACGCGTTGAGTGGGGGACGCCGATAAGCAACCGCACCAACTGCGCAAGCTTGGCTGCTGCAGGAGATAGTGCCCGTCCCTTCAGCGTAATGATCGCCACCTGTCGGGTCATCTTGGGTTGAACAATGAGCATCTGGCTTGTTTCGGGAAGCGGGTAGTCAGGCAGCACAACCGAAGGAAGCACCGCGGCTCCTAGTCCCGCGCTCGCCATGGAAATTAAAGTCTGTGCCTGATTGAACTCATAGCGGGTCGTGAGTGTAAGGTTGGACGCCTTTGCAGTGTCTTCGATCAGCATCCGCAGTGCGGTGGCTTGGTTTAGCAATAACAGAGGTAGTTTGGCCAACTCCTCCATCGTGATCGTCTCTCCCGCGTCGGGCAGAAGCTTCTTGGGAACTAATGCATAGAGATCTTCGGTGAGGACAGGCTCGAAATTGAAATCCTGAGCATCACTCATAGGGCCAATGCCGAAGTCTACTTCACCCTTGCGAATGCTTTCGTGCATGTCGCCAGAAGTGAGTTCCCTTACGAAAACCTCGATCGCAGGGTAATCGTGATCAAACGCAGACAGAATTTTCGCTAGGCGAGTGGCGGCCACCGTGGTGGAGCACGCGAGGAATATTCTGCCGCTCTGTAGGTCAGCCGACTCCTGAATCTTGCGCAAACCTAACTCAATCTCATGGATTGCCCGGCGTGCGCTATCCAAGAGCTGTTCCCCTTCACGGGTCAAGCTCACATGACGTGTCGTGCGGTGAAACAGTGAGAGCCCAAGCTGTGCCTCCAACAGCTTGATCTGACTGGTGACTGCCGACTGCGATTTATGAGTTAAATCAGCAGCCTGTCGAAAGCTTCCATGCTCAGCTACAAGCAAGAATGCCTGCAGGAGTTTGAGATTTACGTTCGGTAATGCGCGCGGTTCAGTCGAAAGGGACATGACATTTACCATTTGATCGAAAAATCTTAATAATTCCGATGATAATTGAATTGGATGGATTTCGCACCCAGCTTTATGCTTCAAACACGTCGTAACGGCATCCACAAAAACAAAAGGAGCCCGATGTGTCATTCGATCGGAACTACTCAGTTGCAAAGTCTTTTCGCCTTGATGGTAAGCATGCGCTGATCACAGGCGGCGGTGGTGGAATCGGTGCCGGCATCGCACTTGCGCTTTGCCAAGCCGGTGCAAGTGTGACCTTGGTAGGCCGGACGGAATCAGCCCTGCGTGATGTCGCAAGTGAACTGCAGTCCGAAGGGCATGAGGCTTCAATCATTGTTTGCGACATCACTGACTCCGCTGCAATAAGGAGCGTGATTGACGGCCTGCCGCAGCTAGACATTCTCGTAAACAACGCGGGCACCAACTTCCCGCAACCGGTTCAGGACGTCACCGACGAAAACCTGGATCTCATGCTTAACCTGAACGTTCGGGCGCTGTTTGTGACCTCGCAAGCCGCCATCAAAAGGATGCTTGAGTCAGGTGATGCCGCTGAGTCATGCGTGATCAATGTGACCTCTCAAATGGGGCACGTCGGTTCACCTAACCGGTCGGTCTACTGCATGACCAAACACGCCATCGAGGGGCTGACGAAGGCACTGGCCATCGAACTCGCTTCCTCCGGTATTCGGGTCAATAGCATCGCTCCGACCTTCGTGGATACCCCGCTCATTCGCAAAATTGTTGATACGCCTGAAAAGTACGACTTCCTTGTTTCGAAAATTCCTCTAGGTCACATGGCTGACATTTCCGACATTGTAGGCGCCGCCGTTTACCTGGCTAGCCCTGCAGCTCGGATGGTCACTGGTACCTGCATTCGCGTCGACGGCGGTTGGACAGCCCAATAATCCGCCACCTCTAAATAGGAGATATGAAATGAGTGAATCCACTGGCTACGTGCTTATCGAGCAAACTGGCGGCCCTGAGGTCATGCAATGGAAGCAAGCGCCAATTGCTGCGCCAGCAGCAAATGAAGTGCAAGTTCGTCATGAGGCGATCGGTGTCGACTTCATCGATACCCAGCTGCGTTCCGGCATTCTTCCTGTGAACTTGCCGAGTGGTTTGGGCTTCGCAGGTATGGGCACAGTAACCGCTGTGGGTGGTCAGGTCAGCGAGATCAAGGTAGGACAGCGGATTGCTTATCACTACGCTGTCCCTGGCTCTTATTCTGAGGTACGCAATGTCCCTGCCGGTCGAGCGTTCGTTCTGCCAGACCAGAACATCGATCCAAACATTGCTGCCGGAGCCCTCTTCCGCGGCCTGACAGCCTGGTACCTATCGACTCGACTACGTGAGGTAAACAAGGGTGATTGGGTATTGGTTCATGCTGCGGCAGGCGGTGTCGGACTGATCCTTTGCCAATGGCTCAGTCATCTTGGCGCCAACGTAATCGGCACCACCGACAGTGCCGAGAAGCTGGAGGTGCTGAAGGAGTATGGGTGCAAGTATCCCGTTAATCTTAACAGCGAAGACTTCGTTGAGCGCACTAAGCAACTGACCGATGGTGTAGGCGTAAGCATCGTCTACGAATCCATTGGTAAGGCCACCTTCGAACGTTCTCTGGATTGCCTCAAGCGCTTCGGTCTGATGGCTTCCTTCGGCTGGCCTTCTGGTGACGTCGAGCCTATCCAGTTAGCTCATACCCGCAACAAAGGGTCGCTGTTTCTGACCCGACCAACCATTTCCCACTACATCGCGGAAGACGCCGATTTCAAGCGCGGTGCTGCTGAGCTATACGGCCTGATCAGCGAGGGTGTTCTGAAAATTCGGACGGAGCACTGCTACCCACTTAAAGAGGCGGGCAGAGCTCACGACGATCTGGCGAATGGGCGCACCACCGGTTCAGTGGTGCTTCAACCCTGACCTAGCCGGACGCTTACGAAGTTCGCAACTCACCAGCCAAAAACAATAAGGGGTGATCAAATGCTACTTGAAGGCAAAACCGCAATCGTAACCGGCGCTGCATCCATGAAAGGCATCGGGTGGGCAACCGCTAAGTGCTTCGCGCTGAATGGTGCCCGTGTCGCTTTGCTTGACCTAAACCTTGAGCACACTGTGACGGCTGCCCAGGAGCTGGGTGACGGTCATCTTGGACTGACATGCGATGTACGCGATCCAGCGCTCTGCCAGGCCGCAGTAGACTCTATCGTTGAGTCGTTCGGGAAGGTCGATATCCTCATTAACAACGCAGGCGTCAGCCAGTCTTTTAGGCTGATGGACAGCACGATGGACGATTACGACCTGGTCATGGATGTCAGTCTGCGCGGTGCGTACAACATGTCACGCGCCGTTGTGCCGCACATGCGCGCCAACCGCAGTGGCGCGATCGTATGCATGGGCTCCGTCGCTGCCCAACGCGGAGGCGGTGTTCTGGGCGGGCCTCATTACGCTGCTGCCAAAGGCGGCGTCCAGACGCTGGCGAAGGCAATGGCTCGTGAGCTCGCCGCCGACAACATCCGGGTCAACTCCATCGCCCCTGGCCTTGTCGATACCGAGCTGCTCATCGGCAAACTCACCCCTGAAATGCATGCTGCAGCAATGGCGGCGACCCCATTGGGGCGCATGGCGTTGCCTGCCGACATTGCAAACGCCTGCCTGTTCTTGTCGTCCGACCTTTCCAGCTACATCACTGGCGTGATCCTCGACGTCAACGGTGGCTTGCACATCCACTGATGCGCCAGAGCTTGTCGTCGGAGTTGGAGGTTGCCATGTACTTGCAAGGTAAAGTCGCGATTGTAACGGGTGGTGCTTCCCTCAACGGAATTGGCTGGGCGATAGCCCAGCGTTTTTCCGAGGAGGGGGCAAATGTGGTCTTGGTCGATATAGCTCCATACGATATCGAGCGTGTCGCTGCACTGCCGACGCCTGCGCTGGCGTTGAATTATGACATTCGTGATTTCGTTTGCTGCCAGGCAGCAGTGGCGACAACGCTCGCCCAGTTCGGTCGGATCGATATCCTTATCAACAATGCAGGTGTCAGCCAACCCCGAAAAGTGCTGGATATTGATGATGAAGGCTATGACCTGGTTCTGGACGTGAGCCTGCGGGGCTCGCTGAACATGGCTAAGGCCGTCGTCCCGAGTATGCGTGCTCAGAAAAGCGGCGCGATTGTTTGCATGAGTTCCGTTTCCGCGCAACGCGGTGGCGGCGTTATGGGCGGAGCCCATTACTCAGCGGCAAAGGGTGCTGTCCAAGCCCTCGCCAAGGCCCTGGCCCGGGAACTGGCACCTGACCAAATCCGAGTAAACGCGGTAGCGCCCGGGCTGATTGAAACAGACCTCATCGCGGGTCGGCTATCTAGCGACAACCGCGAAAAAACCCTGTTAGCCACACCATTGGGACGCATTGGGTGTCCTGACGACGTAGCCAAAGCTTGTCTCTACCTCGCCTCTGATCTTTCCAGCTATGTCACCGGTGTCGTGCTGGATGTGAATGGAGGACTGCACATTCACTAGCTCCATGTTTCAGATCAGCATCCAGAACAAGAACAACGGAGAATGAAAATGAAACGACTCATCAGCCATATTGCCGCAGCTTTAACACTTGTAACAGCCTGCGCCGCCTTTGCCGACGAACCAATCAAGATCGGCGTGCCTGGCCCGTATACGGGAGGCTCCGCTCCAATGGGCGTCTCCATGCGTGATGCCATGCGAATTGCGGTCAAGGAAATCAATGAAAAGGGCGGTGTCATGGGCCGTCCATTGGAGTTGGTAGAGCGTGATGACGAAGCGAAAAATGAGCGTGGCATACAGGTCGCTCAGGAGCTGATTTACAAGAATCAGATCGTGGCGGCTGTCGGCGTCATTAACACCGGCGTCATGCTCGCCAGTCAGCGCTTTTACCAAGAAGCAAAAATTCCGATCATCACCCCGGGCCCATCGGGCTCCGACGTGACCAAGGCGTTCCTGCCTGACAGCTATGTGTTCCGCGTTTCGCTTCCGGATCGACTTCAAGCTGAAATGATCGTGAAGGAGTCAATCGACAATCGGCATTTCGAAAAGGTCGCAATCCTTGCTGATTCCACGAACTATGGTCAGCTCGGTCGAGCCGACTTGGAGGCTGTACTCAAGGAGCGGGGCATCAGCCCAGTCGCCGTCGAGAAATTCAATATCAAAGATGTCGATATGACCCCCCAGCTACTAAGAGCTCGAATGAAGGGGGCTCAGGTCATCCTGACCTACGGCGTTGGGCCTGAACTCGCTCAAATTGCCAATGGCATGGCCAAGCTTGGCTGGAAGGTTCCCATGATCGGGAGTTGGACGCTCTCCATGCCTAACTTTGCGGAAAACGCTGGCGCGAACGCTGAAGCTGTCCGCATGCCTCAGACCTTCATTCTCGAAGGGGCTGCTGGCAAGCGCGAAGCCTTTATCAAGAATTTCGAGCAGGCCTATGGTGTCACGCGGATCCCTGGCCCCGTGTGGGCAGCCCAAGGCTATGACTCGATTTACCTGTTGGCCGCCGCAATCGAACAAGCCAAATCCACCGATGGCACCAAGATTAAAGAAGCTCTTGAGGATCTTCAGGCCCCGGTTGAAGGGCTGGTCATGACGTACAACAAGCCGTTTTCCAAAACTGACCATGAGGCGTTCAAAACCACGAACGTAGCCATCATGGGTGAGATCAAGAATGGCCAAGTGGTCTTCGCCTACGACGCAGACCGCGGCAAGATTCAAGCGAACTAATCATTTCCCACAATCAGGCGCCCAGACATCTGAGCGCCACGGCGCCCTGCGCGCTGAAGAGGTGAAAAATGGACGGAATGCTACTTCAAGTTCTGCTTAGCGGGGTTTCCGTAGGCATGATTTACGCTGTTATTGCCTTTGGCTACCAACTGACGTTCTCGACGTCATCGACTCTTAACTTCGGCCAAGGAGAAGCTCTGGCACTGGGGGCGCTGGTTGGCTTGACGATAGTTCCATACGTTGGGTATTGGGCAGCCATTCCGCTGGTAATGCTTTTTGGTGCTGCGCAAGGTGTTTTTGTGGAGCGTGTCGCGGTACGGCCGGCGCTCAAAATCAAATCCGAGTTTGGATGGATTTTGGCAACGATTGCCTTGGCCATCATTTTCAAGAACGTCGCTGAAAACATATGGGGCAAGGACGATCTCAAATTCCCATCACCGGTGTCAGAAATGCCCATTCAGATCGGATCGGCGTTTGTCATGCCGATGGAGCTGATTGTGGTAGCAGGTGCGCTATTAATCATGGCCGCGGTCGAGTTTTTCAATCGCAAAACGATCCTGGGCAAAGCAGTGGTCGCAACAAGCTCGGATCGTGATGCCGCAGGTCTGATGGGCATCAACACTGGTAGCGTCATCACGTTCTCCTACGCACTGTCGTCAATGACTGCGGCCTTTGCAGGCATTCTGGTCGCCCCCTTGACACTGACTGGCGCCAGCATGGGCGTGGCTTTGGGACTTAAAGCGTTCGCAGTAGCAATCATCGGTGGGTTGACGTCCGGTGTCGGGGTGATCGTGGGCGGCATCATCCTGGGTTTGTCTGAGACAGCGACAGGCTTCTTCCTCTCCACCGGTTACAAAGATGTCCCCGGTCTCATCCTGTTGCTGGTCGTGTTGATGATCAAGCCCGCAGGCATTTTCGGCAAAGCCGTGATCAAGAAGGTGTAACCATGAAGAAGACCTCAATCCTCTCTCTGGTTCTGTTGCTTATGGCCGGTGCGTTGCTGCCACAGGTATTTCATAACCCGTATTACCTGCACCTGATTGTCGTCGTTGGCATCTACGCAATTCTGCTGTTTGGGATGGATATCCTGGTTGGGTATACCGGCGAAGTTTCCCTCGGCCATGCCGGCCTGTTCGCTGTGGGCGCCTACAGTTGTGGTATTGCCGCCACCAGCCTCGGTTGGCCGATATATGCAGCGATCCCACTCGCCATAGGAGTGACGGCAATCTTTGGAGGCCTGTTGGCATTTCCGGCCCTCAAAGTGACAGGCCCGTACCTTGCGATGGTGACATTGGCGTTCTCCACCATCATCCAAATCCTAACCAATGAGATGGAATTCCTGACCCGAGGCCCTCAGGGCCTGCAAGTCCTTAAACCAGAGCTTTTCGGTACCAGACTCACCGCTGTAGAATTCTATTATGTCGTGCTTGTCGCATTGATCGCAGCGCTTGTGGTCGTGTCCCGAATCCTGAGTTCGCATATTGGTCGAGCTTTTGAAGCGCTGCGCGGCAGTCCGATTGCTGCAGATTGTATGGGCGTCAACGTTTACCGCTACAAAGTGCTGGCCTTCGTGCTGAGCGCCGCCTTTGCGGGCCTTGCTGGTGCGTTGTTCAGCTATTCAGAAGAGTACATCGCACCGAACTCGTTCGGGTTCGAGCTCAACGTGCTGTTCCTGCTTGCCCTGATTCTGGGCGGCAAAAAGAGCAGGATTGGAGCCATAGTCGGAGCAGCGATCGTAGTCATGCTTCCCAACTGGCTCTCGGATTTGGCAACAGTCAGAACGCTCGCTATCGGTATCGCTATCGTGACCGTGGCGACAGTCGTGTATTCGCTGGCAAAAAGCAAAATCTCTCCGAAGTATGGCGTGGCTGCGGTGGCAGTGGCGGCCGCAGTGGTGTGGGCGGTCTTCCGCATTGAAGATGTGACCGAGCACCGCCTGACAATCTTCGGTTTGATGATGTTGGGTGTGATCTATTACCTGCCAATGGGAGTAGTTGGCTTGGTCAAGACGCTAACGCCACCAGCCAAGGCTCGTAGCGAAAGCGTAGCGGGCGCCTCTGCAACATCAGTTGAAGCTTTTCTGGGCGGTCAGGTCACCGCCAACCAAGGCCCGGCTCTGCAGGCTCGTGGCGTTGTCATGCAATTTGGCGGGCTGAAGGCGCTAAACGGAATCGATCTGGATATCGAGCGCCGAACTATCCATGGGTTGATTGGCCCGAACGGCTCAGGCAAAAGCACCATGATGAACGTCATCACGGGCATTTACCGAGCAACTGAAGGAACGGTTCGATTTGCAGGCAAAGCCATCCAAGACTCGACACCCTCCAAAATTGCATTGAGCGGGGTCTCTCGAACGTTCCAAAACGTACAGCTGTTCGGCGAAATGTCCGTCCTCGAAAACGTCCTGGTGGCGTTCAACCATAGTTTTGCCAGCGGGTTGCCATCGGTAGCGCTGGGGCTGCCCGCGTACCGAGCAGAAGAGGGCGCAGCGCGGGAGAAGGCTTGGAGCATTCTTCGCTTTATTGGCTTGGATCATCTTGGCCATGAGGAGGCGAGGAACCTGCCTTATGGCAAGCAGCGCATCCTTGAAATAGGGCGTGCACTCGCTCTCAACCCGGCCTTGTTGCTTCTGGATGAACCTGCTGCAGGACTGACCGCCCCTGATATCGAAGACCTGATCCGAATTGTTCAAAAAATCCGGGATCGCGGTGTAACCATCGTCTTAATTGAACACCACATGGACATGGTGATGCGGATTTGCGACCGCGTCACAGTCTTCGACTTCGGCCAGAAAATCGCAGAGGGTTTGCCGCTTGATGTGCAGAACGATCCACGAGTTGTCGAGGCTTACCTGGGCGTAAAGCCAGAAGAAGAAACCGCCAAAGCAGCGACGCCGGATGGCGAAACGAACAGCTTCGTTACTGGAGGTGCAAAGCATGCTTAAGGTCAAGAATCTGATTGCCGGGTACGGAAGCGTCCAAGTACTTCACGGCATCGACTTTGAGGTCAAAAAGGGCACGGTTGTTAGCCTGATTGGCTCAAATGGAGCCGGTAAGACCACCACGATGCGAGCGCTTTCGGGAATGATCAGCCCCAGTCAGGGGGAAATCCTCCTGGATGGCAACAACGTCGCTGGTCTGCCTTCGCATAAAATTGCCAGGCTCGGTCTGGCTCACTCACCCGAAGGACGGAAGATTTTCCCTACGCTATCCGTTGTCGACAACATAACGTTGGGCGCGTTTCCAAGGTTCATCAGGAGCCGGCCGAAGGGTGACATCGGGGGCGACCTCGATCGCGCACTTGAGCTCTTTCCTCGTCTGCAGGAGCGCAGAAACCAGCAGGCTGGAACGCTATCCGGAGGTGAGCAGCAAATGCTCGCCATGGCTCGGGCAATCATGCTTAACCCTGATGTCATCCTGATGGATGAACCCTCAATGGGCCTGGCTCCCATTCTGGTTGAAGAAGTGTTCAATATCATTCAACGGCTCAAGTCGACTGGTGTGACCATGCTCTTGGTCGAACAGTTTGCGGCTGCCGCTCTGGAGGTCAGTGATTATGCGTATGTGCTTGAGAACGGGCGCATCAATATCCATGGCCTGGCTTCGAAAATGAAGAACGATCCCGCCGTGAAAGCGGCTTACTTAGGCGGCAGTCATTAACCACGAGAGACACGCGATGAGCAACGGCAAAGGTTACATCTACGCAGAACTCAAGGTGACGAATCCAGAAGTCTTTTATGGCGAATATATGGAAAAGGTCACACCTGTGCTCCAGAAGTGGGGGGCCACATTAGCGATCGCCGGTGGTGAACCAAGGGTGCTTGAAGGGGATAGGGTAGTCGAGCGTGTGGTGCTCGTGGAGTTCGAGAGCCCTGAGAAGGCCAACGAGTTCTATTACTCGGAAGATTATCAAGCGGTGATCGACTATCGATTCCGATCTGCCGATACGCATTTATACATGCTCAATGGGCATAGCCAGTCGTAATGGCCGAGTGGGTGCGTTGGCCCCTTTTCCGAGGAGGATCATCATGTCTGCCCTAACTCAACGGCACACGCTGACCAACTGGTCAGCTGTGTCAGCGGCCAAAGGGGATGATTGGTTTTGCTACGTAGCATGCATCAAGCCGACCTATGACCATTTAATTCGGCTGGCAGGTCAGATCAGCGGCATGCTGATCTTGTCTGACGGTGAAACGCGCCTGGAAGTGCTCATGAAGATGCCGCGCTCGTTGAGCGAACAGGCAGAGGAAGTAAAGGCAACGCTCATGCGGATAAAACCACCCAAACTTGGTGTCGATCACCTTCGGCACATGGTGTCGAGTGCGGTGAAATTGAACGCGCTCGCGGGCGAGTTGGAAGCCCAGGTATCCGTAGGTGCTGAGACCGCTGTGACCTGTCACTGGCACAGAGAGCTCTCCGAAATCCTAAGCCTCTTGAAATGCGCTTCTGACCCATGGTCGGGCCTGCAACCGGTTCAATTCGAGGGATGCTGTGCCTGCTGTGCTCACTGACAAGGATATAACAATGACAAAAAATGCCTATTCGATCCGCGTGCTGGAGTATGCCTTCGCGTTGAATTGCCCAGAAAGCGCCGTGGTTTATGGCGCTCACAACGAGGGCATCCGGAAGCTTCCCTATGCCTATGTACTGATCCAGGGGCAGGGACATAACATCATGGTTGATGTGGGTTACAACCACGCCGAGTATGGCGGCTTTCTGGCTGATAAATTCGGAGTCATCAATTGGCAGCCACCTCATGCGGTATTGGCCGAGTGTGACCTGACGCCTGAAGACATTGACGTCGTGATCCTCACGCACGCTCATTTTGATCACATGGGCAACATCCAAGCTTTCCCTAATGCAAAGTTCTACATCCAAGAACGGGAGATTTCGAACTGGATCTCGGCCATGGCACAACCTGCGCACATGCAATGGGCGATGCTGGGCACCGATCCGTCGGATGTGCTGCGCGTGGCCGACCTGGCTAGACAGGGGCGATTGGTCTGTCTCAAAGGGGAGGTTGAAGACCTTCTGCCGGGTATTGACGTTCATACCGCCTTCAATACGCATACGGATGGCTGCATGTGGGTCAAAGTCCGTAATGACCTTGCGCGTGACAGCCAGAACGTTTGGGTTCTCGCAGGAGACCTGGTGTACTCCTACAAAAACCTTCTTGATGATCCAAAGATAGTCGGCGGGGAAGTGGAAGGCGACTTAAGGCTTAGGCCAGTGGGGCTTGCGATGGGGAGTATGGTCAACCTGATCCACAGCTCTGATGAGATGCTCAAGCATGTGGGGTACCAGATCAAGCGCTTGATCCCAGTGCACGAACAATTACTGCCTCAAGTGTTCCCAAGTCGAATCACAGAAGCTGGGCTTCAGCTTATTGAAGTTAGCCTGGCGGATGATGATTTCTCCAGAGTCTGCTGAGCAATGAAAAAACCATCGTTGTCCCTGAGGACAACGATGGTTATGCCAAACAGCAGCGTAGAAGGAGGGACTACTTTGCCGAAGCAATCAAAAGTGAGTCAGGCAAAAGTTTAACCGACGGAAACTACGATTTTGCCAATCTGGGCGTTGGATTCCATGTGGCGATGAGCATCAGAAATCTGCTCGAACGGGAAGACCTTGTCGATGACAGGCTTCAGTTTGCCTTCAGCCAGACCTTGGTTAACGAACGCTTTTGCGCGAGCCAATTTTTCAGCGTCAGTAGTAATCTCGAAGAGCTCATAACCACGAATGGTCAAATGCTTGCCCAGGATCTCGAACACCGGTACTGGAATGTCGCGGTGATCCAGTGCTCCGTACTGGAAGAAGAAGCCTTGGGGTGCGAGCGACTGGATAAGCTTGGTAGCCTCTGGCCCACCCACCGGATCGAAGGCGATTTGAGCGCCCTTGCCTTCGGTGATTCGTGCGATCTCGGCAACAACGTCCTGCTCCTGGGTGGCAATCACGTGCTTGGCGCCGGCATCGAGAAGTGCTTGACGCTTCGCGCTGGTACGGGTGAGGGCGATTGGAGTCGCTCCGAGCATATTGGCAATTTGGATTGCTGCAAGACCGACACTGCTTGATGCCGCAGGAACCAACACGGTGTGACCAGCTTGCAAGTTGCCGTATTCGACCAGGGCGCCATAAGCGGTGACGAACATCATCCAACTGGCAGCGGCTTCTTCAAACGACAGGTTGGTGGGGTGTTTCACCACCGCGTGGACTGGAGCATTAACAACTTCGCCGTACATACCGTAATCGGCGAACGAGAACGCGGGGACTACGCTCACGATATCGCCTACAGCGAAATCGGTCACGCCATCGCCCACCGCCCGGATAATGCCAGCGGCTTCATAGCCAAGCTGTGCGGGGTAGACAGGGTCAATCACGTATTGACCGGTGCGGTACATGATTTCAGCACGGTTCAGGCCCAGAGCTTTAACTTCAATCTGGACTTCGCCCGTAGCAGGCGGGTTTACGACGACTTCATCAATCTGCAGAACGTCTGCGTCGCCGGTACGATGGAAGCGGACAGCTTTAGTCATGGTAGCCTCGTTAAGGTTGAGGTGAATTAGTTAACTCGACTGGGAAATCCTAACAAAAGGTTCGCTGTGGATAGATAGTCGAAAGGTTCATAGATTGGTATTGCACTGGCAACAATTAGATAAGCTCCCAGCTTGGACAGTTCGAGCAGGGGTTCTTGAATCCATGCGCGGTATGCGCCTACCTTCACTGACGAAGGTAGCGAGGGCGCCCCGGAGGATGCGCCATCTATGGCCTTCAGCCCTTCCCTGTATTAGCTGGGTTGGGGCGCCGATCATGGTTCAACTAAATGAAACCGAGCCCTTCCAGGGCTTGGTGCTTGAATCACTTTTCAGAATTGATTGGGTTACGGTATTCCGCAGGGATCCAGCTGTAGCCTTCAGCTTCCTTGCGTACGTGACCCAGGCCAGGAAACGGGAGGTGGGCAGCTGCTACAAGCCACCGTCCGTCAACGGCTTTTGCTAACAATCGCTGGCGCGAGGCGATGGCAGCCTTGGGATCCACATCAACTGCAATCGTGACCTCGGGATGAGCAAGCTGAACCGAGTGGACGTGCACGATATCACCCCAAACCAACATTTTTTGCCCTGCTGAGCTGACCAAATAAGAGGTATGGCCCGGAGTATGGCCATTGGATGGGAGGGCCTCGATGCCAGGCACAATGGAAGCGCCATCTTCAAAAGTCTTGAATCGCCCGGCTGCCACATATGGCGCCACGGCATCCCGGGCCATTTTGAAGAAAGGGCGTTGATCGACTGGCAAGCTCTTTTCCTGGTTCACATCGAGCCAATAATTGGCATCGCGCTTGGCTGCCCATACGGTTGCATTCGGGAAGGCAGCTTTGCCGTTGGGAAGAGTTACACCACAGGCATGATCAGGATGCATATGGGTGAGTAGCACTGCATTGACTTCTTCCGGAGCGAATCCCGCCGCGCGAATATTATCTACCATGCGGCCCATCGTCGGGCCGAAGCAATCTGAAGAACCTGAATCTATGAGAACCAATTGGTTATCAATTTTTAGCAAGAACGCATTTACCGCGGTCTGCACCAGTGGTGAGGCCTTTTGATATTCATCAAAGATACGCTTATGAATATCAGCTTGGGACATTCCTGAAAGATGCTGAGGGTTTAGATCTATGTATCCATCATATACTGCTGTAACAACAGCATCCCCTACTGCTTGGCGATAATACCCGGCTGCTTGTTCGTAGATGTTTTGTGGTGCAGCGCAAGCGATTGTAGCGGTTAAGCCCATAGAGCCGATCAAACCAATCATGGCTAATGATTTAAAAGAGTTTTTCAGAAGATTCATTACTAAGCTCCAATGTTGGGCGTTTTGCCTGGAGCGATATTAGGCGTAAGGAATTATTTGATCTATCTCCGCTTTTGAAACAGATTAGGCGCGTGATTGTTACCAATATGTTTGTAAGATTCTGTGCAGTTGTCTCTTAGACCAATTGTCATATGGTTCTTGAAATGTGCCCTGACATTGCAAACCGCGGTCTAGAGCAGGGCAAAAGATCAGGCAGCTTGCCATACCTTCGCCTGGTTACCTTAGCCCCAGCCACTCCACGAAGCCGAAGCACAAGGAGCGTTTGGTTACCGCGCGTTAAAAACTAGGAGCTGCTCATCAATCTCGAATAATGCTCCTTCAACTTCAGTGCTGAACGGATGTACCGTTAGATTTGGGAGGAAGCTGATGGCGCTTTTTAGGAACGAACTTTGTTAATCCGCATTTCACGTTTCACACCATGGCGCCGTGAGGCGTATGTCGAGCGCAAATCCGTCGGGATCTTGCAGGCCTAACGATGTGAAGGCGGAGTAGTAGCACCATAATCTTCGATCGAGGGCAACGTCCCGTCCTGACAACCCAATGGAGGGCAGTCAGAGCTCGGGTATGGGTAACGGATTCATCGCTTCTTCGGGCAAGGCCCGGCTCAAGACTTTTTTTTAGCCGAGCTAAACCCTGTTTGATGTGCCCGGCATTCTCACCTATGGCCCACAACGCACCTCGAACGTTAACTCCGACTTCAGCGCTACCCTGGGCTTCGACATGGAGAGTTCACCACGTGGCTTCCGTGCGAACTGGAAGATGAATGTTATGTTGGCATCAAGAATGGGATTGGAAACACGAAAGGCCAGGGCGACTGGTAGTCAACACATCGCCATACTCAGGCGAACCCTTTAACTTCCCTTACTGAGCAGGTTTTCCAAGGGGAGCTCCGGAGCTGAGTCGAGGACCCGGATAGCTCTGATCAGCTCGTATGCAGCTTCTCTACCCAATCGTATCTGAAGCGTTCGCCTCTGGTTTCCCGGATGCGGAAGTGAATACTCCAGGACCAGCTCTCGTTCTGCGACCTCAAACCGCACCTCTGAAAGCACTCGTATATGAGCAACAGTGAAAATCATCGATCAGCTTAATGCTCTCAGGCGCGACTTGGCGCCGCAAACCTGAGGCATACCTCCTAGTACACTATTGGTTTTTGTGAATAGGCTGAGTTTCCCTCCTAAGGGAAAGAGGGCCACCCTTGAAAGCCTGACGGTAGATTGCAGGGCGCATTCGCTATTTGACACGCAGTGGACACTCGGACGACTTCCTTTCGGGGCGCAGGTGAAACCAATAAAATGGCCATCGCTCCAAACAGACAGGCCAACAACGCGATCGATTTTATTTTTGTTTTCATTTCTTCGTCTCTTGGGGGCACAAATCAGCTACAGGTTGCGTTGCCCGCAGCTGAATGAATCCTATCTTTCGGTAGTGCAAGAAAATTGTTGACGAGCGGTGTGTAACTGTCGCGCTACAGGTCTGGGGCCAGTGAATACTCGGCAGGGAGTGCGCTATTAAAGGGGAGGGGAACTCGATGCGATCAATGCGTAGCGCTGGTTGCACGGTACGCATTGAAGACTGTGGGGTTATGCCGCGCTGAATGTTCTGTGAGGGTCTATGACAAATTTCTTTGGCACCCCGGCATCGAATTCTCCGTATCCCTCTGAGGCCTGGTCTAGTCCGATGACCTGCACACCCACCACTTCAGCGATATTGATGCGGTCCCACATGATCGCCTGCATCAGCTGGCGATTGTATTTCATCACCGGCGTCTGACCCGTGTGGAAGCTGTGGGATTTAGCCCAACCCAAGCCGAAGCGAATGCTCAGGCTGCCCATTTTGGCCGCCGCATCCACAGCGCCTGGGTCCTCGGTGACGTATAGCCCGGGGATGCCGATTTTCCCTGCCACGCGCACGACCCCCATCAGCGAGTTGAGTACAGTGGCCGGTGCCTCGCGTTTCGCACCGTCATGGCCGTGGCCACGGGCTTCAAAGCCCACACAGTCCACCGCGCAATCCACTTCCGGTTCTCCCAAAAGCGCGGCGATTTGCTCGTGCAACGGTGTGTCTTTCGACAGGTCGACAATTTCAAAACCCTGAGCTTTGGCATGCGCCAAGCGGATGGTGTTGATATCACCGACGATCACCACCGCCGCACCGAGCAAACGTGCCGACGCGGCTGCTGCCAGACCGACCGGACCGGCGCCTGCGATGTACACAGTGCTTCCCGGACCGACTCCTGCGGTAACGGCACCGTGGTAACCGGTGGGCAGGATGTCGGACAGGCAGGTGAGGTCGAGAATTTTCTCCATGGCCTTGTCGCGGTCCGGCAATTTGAGCAAGTTGAAATCGGCGTATGGCACCAGAACGTATTCGGCCTGGCCGCCGGTCCAGTCGCCCATGTCAACGTAACCGTACGCGCCGCCGGCTCGGGCTGGGTTGACGGTCAAACAGACGCCAGTGTGTTGCTCTTTGCACGAGCGGCAGCGTCCGCAGGCTACGTTGAAAGGTACCGAAACCAGGTCGCCGATTTTCAGGCTTTCAACGTCGCTGCCCTTTTCGATCACTTCACCTGTGATTTCGTGGCCGAGCACCAGCCCAACCTGAGCAGTGGTACGGCCCCGCACCATGTGCTGGTCGGAGCCGCAGATGTTGGTAGAAATTACTTTGAGAATAACGGCGTGTTCGATCTTTCGACCCCGAGGGTCTTGCATCTTCGGGTAGTCGATTTTTTGCACTTGCACTTTTCCCGCGCCTAGATAAACCACACCGCGATTATCAGACATATCCTGTTCTCCTTTATTGTGAGTTGGCCGACGTTTAATGTTTCGTTAGGGCATGCACAGTGCGTGCGCCAGGCTTACTCGGGCGTTGCGATTAGCTGAGCCTGGGCCTGTTCATCTTTCTTCAATTTGTTCAAAACCCACCGCATTTGGGACAAGGCATTGTCAAAAGCGATGGGTACTTGCGTTGGATTAGGGGTGTGTTGAAGGACGCGGGCTTGAGCCTCAATCATGATCCGATCTTCTTCGAAGGCCATGCGGGCAATAGCGATCATGTCATCGGCAAGTTTCTCGCTGCATCCGGCAAGAGCATGGCGATTAGGCGCCCAGGAGAAAAAGTATCTGGAGTTAGCGTCATTTGTTGGCGTGATGGCCTGGCACGTCACGTCGTGAGTAATGGGCGCTACGTCCTGCGGTTTTTCACCATTGAATTGCTCCAGGGTTCCACGCGGAAAACTGTACGAATTCATCACCATTACGCCCGGTGCCAGATAATCGTAGGCCGTGAAAATATCAACCGTGTCGGAATTCACTACTCCTTTGATGTGATTCGGCGTCGGTTGCGCAGGTAACCAACGTTCGACCCGGACTCCGCGCGCAAGTCGACTGACCTTCGGTCGAACATGGGCCCAATCTATGCCCATGCCAAAGCTTTCCGGATGGAGAAAGTAGAGGTGGGAAAAATCCAGCAGGTTGTCATTAACCAACTGATAGTTGGCTTGATAATCGATACTCCCGGATCTAAAAATCCAATCGGGGTGATCATGTCCCACCGCTGGAGGGATAAGCGCGGGATCTGCCTTCTCTGGGTCGCCGAGCCACACCCATACCCAGCTATCTTGCTCAATAACGGGGAAGCTACGTACGCAAGTCTGCGCAGGAACGATGTCCTGGCCGGGTATCTCGGTGCACTTGCCTGAGCTGTCGAATTTCAGACCGTGATACATGCAGCGAACGGAATTCCCTTCTTTTCTTCCGATGGATAGAGGCGCAGAGCGATGGCAGCAGCGATCTTGCAGCGCTGCGACGGTCCCGTTCTCCATGCGGTAAAGCACGAGGGGTTCATTGATGATGGTTCGAGCAACCAAGCCGTCAGTGATCTCATAGTTCCACGCTGCTACATACCAGCAATTGTGCAAATACATAAAATCCTCCGGTGGCATGTTGTTGTATTTGTCTATCAAGCATAGGGATGCGAGGATTAGTCTTCCATGCTGTATTTCATCGAATATCGGCTGTATTCATCACATTGGAGTGAGTGTGGATCTTCTAGGCGAAGTACTTCTATCTTTAAAAGTAGAGGCGAACTCTGGGGGCATTTATGCACTGGGGGACCCCTGGGGGCTGAGGGTGCCCAGCTTTTCAGCCGCCAGTGCCTTTGCGTTATGTTGCCTCGACGCCCCGCTCTGGTTGATGGTGTCTGGTCAAGCTCCGGTTGAGCTTCAGCCCGGCGACTCTGTGTTGATTCTGCAGGGCGCCGCTTTCACGGTGGCCTCGAGCCCGGATGCCGAGTGCATTGATTTGATGGATTACTGGAACTCGAGAGGGTTACCGCTGCTGGTCGCCGGGGAACGCCAGGCGGCGCCTATTTCTGGCCTTGAACTAGGGCAGGGAGAGAAGGTGGGGCGGATGATGATCCTGGCTTTTTTACTCCAGGCCGCAGACAGCAATCCACTCCTGCGGTCGCTGCCACCAATGATTCATCTTCATGGAAGTGCCAGCGGCATGTTCCCCTGGATGAATTCGTTGCTGGAGTTTCTGGTAAGCGAAGATACGGCGAACCGTGCCGGTTATGTGGCGACTGCTGCCCATCTTTCAAATCTGATATTTACTAGTTTTATCCGCGCTCACGCGTTGTCAGTTCCAGGGGACAGTCGCGGTTGGCTTCAGGGATTGGCGGATCGGCGGATCCGACAGGCGTTGGTTTCCATGCATTCGCGCCCGGGCGAGCAATGGACCACCGAGTTGCTGGCGAAAGAAGCAGGAATGTCCCGACACACCTTTGGTCGCCGCTTTACTCGAATAGTCGGTCAGTCACCCATTGATTATTTGATCGACCTTCGGATGCAGGTCGCAGCGGAACGCCTTCGAGCCGGTGATCCGGTGGCGCGGGTGGCAGAAGCCGCAGGGTATCTCTCGGAACGCGCTTTTCGTGAGGTATTTCGCAGGCGTTTCGGAATGCCTCCCTTGCGCTACAGCAAAGCATAGTCATTGAGGTCGAGCAGAAAGTCCTTATGAAGGGTGGCTGGGCCAGAAATGGAAATCACGGTTTCTGAATGGGCAGCGTCAACCTCTGGTTAACGCCGCGAGATAGAAGGCTTGGTACGGTGAGTTTAATTAATCTGCCTGGCCGAGCAGGGCACCGCCGTCGATAACGATTTCGCTGCCAGTGATGAAGGAAGACGCCCTGGACGCGAGGAGTAGCGCAATCCCCTTGATCTCGGCGGGGTCGCCAACGCGATGCTGGGGGTTCCCCGCTTCTAATAACCGGCGCACTTCAGGATCCCTGACATGGCCATCGGCTATATTGGTGGCGAAAGCGCCCGGAGCAATAGCGTTTACTTGAATGTTGTACTTGGCCAATTCCAGTGCGGCCTGGCGCATCAGATGGGAAGCACCGGCCTTTGCTGGAAGATAAGGCGTGCCGACCCAAGCGACGCTGCGCAAACTTGCAATCGAGGTGGTCACCACGATTTTGCCCGAGCCCTGGGGCTTCATGTGCTTGGCAGATTCTTGCAAGCAGTGCAGTACTCCATTCAAGTTGATGGATATGACTCGCTCCCAATTACGCAGATCGAGGTTTTCCAGAGTACCTTCGAAAACCCGCTGCCCATCACGTCCAAGAAAACCCGGACCCGCATCTATCCCGGCGTTTGCGAAGACTACGTCCAGCCGACCGTAATGATTGACCGTATTTTGAAATGCAGTTGCGACCGACGCTCGGTCGCTAACGTCTACGAGTTCGCCTCGGACATCGAGCCCGCGGCGGGTGAGCGATGAGACAATACCGTCGAGACTATTTGCGTTGATATCCATCAGAGTGACTTTGGCGCCATTTTCTGCGAGCGCTTCTGCGCATGCCAATCCGATACCACTCGCTCCACCGGTGATTACGCAAGCCAGGCCAGATACGTCGAACAAATGTGCGGCTGTACTCATCTCAAATCTCACTGTTGTTTTCGGATCGAGAATTGTTAATACCGAGCGGATTGTCATGCAGCACCTATCGGATGGCGGTTGGGTGCAAGTCCAAACAGCCGGGCGCTGGTCTGAGCCAGCGCGGCGTTTAGTTCGCAGTGAAACCAACACCTGCTTCACAGTCGGTCGGGGACGGCCGACATGAGTGCGCCACCGCCCTAATTCGCCGCAGTGTCCATTTCAATAGGAAGCCAAAGAGACTCAAGCGCGTTATGGGAGACCGTCGGCACTCATGCAATAAGAGGGAGATGTTCAAGAGAGCCGGATCTATCTTTGGATAGGTGCTCCGGGTTGGACACTCTCCGTACGTTCGGTGCACAGCCGCCACCTCGCAGCTGTATAGGACTCAAAAGCCAGGCTTCACCTGCCTGGTCAAAATGCGAGCCTTACCGATAATCGGAGAACAATAATAATGGCGATTAAGTTAAACCGTAGCTGTTTCACTGTGGGAAAAAAGAAAGAGTTGAGTCAGGTGTCGCTGCCCACCGCGGCGATTCTGAGCATGGCGTTTGCTTCATTCAGCATCAGTACATCTGTTCGCGCTGCGCAATTTGACGTGGGTGAAGTCGACGTCAATTGGACCAACACCCTCAAGTACTCCTTGGGATCACGGCTTGGTGAACCCAATGATAAAAATCTAGCCAACCCAAACGTAGATGACCCTGACCGC
This sequence comes from Pseudomonas sp. IT-P218, assembly GCF_949767605.1. Taxonomy (NCBI): domain Bacteria; kingdom Pseudomonadati; phylum Pseudomonadota; class Gammaproteobacteria; order Pseudomonadales; family Pseudomonadaceae; genus Pseudomonas; species Pseudomonas sp. IT-P218. The sequence continues at coordinate 196,429 of NZ_CATKQQ010000033.1, read as the reverse complement.
AACTTTGATAAAGGGTCATTGATGATGAATCGATTTGACTGGTTGAGCGAACTGAATGCCCGGTGGAATAATTTTGGACTCAGCCTGAGTGGCGCTGCGTGGTACGACAGTGTTTATAACCGTAGTAACGATAACAACTCACCGGGCACGTTCAACCCATACTCAGTGAGCAATGATCATTTTACTGACCAGACTGAAAAATGGGCCGGTAAGAAAATCGAGTTAATGAATGCCTTCGTGTCCGGTCAATTTACACCTATGGATGTGCCGGTCAGCATGCGCCTGGGGCAACACACCTTAATATGGGGCGAAAGCCTGTTTTTTACTGACAACGGCGTTGCCGCCGGCATGGCACCCGTGGACGCCTATAAAGCACTGAGCGTTCCGAACATCAAAGCGCAGGAAGTATTCCTGCCGACTAACCAGTTGTCGATGAGCGTGCTACTGTCCGACAGTTGGGTAGTTGAGGGTTATTATCAGTTTGAGTGGGAGAAAACACGTATCCCTCCTGCGGGTAGTTATCTTTCGTCGGTCGACCTGTTGGATGAAGGCGGCGAACGGATTATTGCAGGCCCTGGTGCGTATTTTTATCGTGGCGCTGATAAAAATCCGGACGCCGCGCAATATGGGGCTTCGGTGCGTTGGCGGCCGGTTGACCTGAACCTCGACATGGGTGTTTATGCCCTTCGTTATAACGACAAAACTCCCCGTGTCAATACTGTTCCATCTGGCGGATTTGACCCTGTCAATGGTTCGCTCGGCGAGTATTTCCTCGATTACAAGGAAAAAATCGAACTCTATGGTTTAAGCGCCAACATGTCTTACGGATCGCTGAATCTAGGAGGGGAAATCTCGTATCGAGATGGTGTGCCGCTTCGAGCAAAGGGTGATGTTTTAGTACCGGATGTACTGGGTAATACCCTGCACGCACAGCTGTCTGCCGTATGGGTTGGAAGTGCGGGTCCTGCGTGGGACGGTGTCAGTATCGCTGCAGAACTGGCAGGACATCGACTTCTTGAAGTCACTCGAAACAAGGAACAGCGCGATACTGGCTTGGATGATTCGGCGTACGGGATTCGCGGCGTCACCACATTACAATACTTTCAGGTAATGCCAAGCTTGGATGTTGAGCTGCCAATTGGTCTCGGATACAACTTCAAAGGTAAGTCTCCGATTTCGGCTGCCTTCAACAATTACGGTGGCAACGAAGGGGGCGATGTCACGCTTGGCGTCGTGGGTACTTACCAGCAAGACTGGAAGTTGGGTCTAAGCGCAACGCACTTCTTCGGCAGTGAGACGACGAATTACTACTCGGGGCGTGATTTTTTGATGGCCTCTGTCAGCCGTTCTTTCTAAATATCCTCAGGCATACATTTATGAATAATTACAAGATAAAGTCTTTGTTGTCGGCTGCGTTACTGACGGGGCTATTCAATGCTCCTGCCTGGTGCGCTGTTTCTCCTGCCGAGGCGGCCCGGCTGGATAAAGAACTTACGCCCATGGGTGCAGAGCGTGCGGGGAATGCTACGGGTAGTATTCCTGCTTGGTCAGGTGGTTACAAAGGCATGCCAGCGGACCACAAGCCCGGCAGTATGAACAGTGATCCGTTTCCTGACGAGAAACCAACGCTGGTGATCACCAGCAAGAATGCCGAACAGTACAAGGATCATATATCTCAAAGTGTGCAGTTGCTGTTGCAACAGAACCCTGAATGGCGTCTTGATGTTTACCCCACGCACCGCACCGCTTCGGCGCCGGAGGCGTTTTATAACTACACCAGGAAAAATGCTACTACGGCGCAGCTCAGTGGCGACGGCATTGGTGTTACCCATGCGTACGGTGGCGTGCCGTTTCCATTACCGAAGGATGGCTCGGAAGTTCTCTGGAACCACTTCCTCGCCTGGAAAGGAGTCGGCGTAGAAATGGAGGGCAAGATGTACATGGTCGACGGCAAAGGCCGCTCGTCCTTAACGGCTTCGCTAAAAATGGACGGATTTTACAGATATGCTTTGCCTGGAGGGGAAAGCGACTACGACGGATTCTTTCAATGGCATCGATCACTGACGACCGCGCCTGGCCGCAGTGCCGGTGAAGCACTGGTGGGGATTTGGCCGCAAGACTTTACGAGTAACCAGCCAGGCTCCTGGCAATATATGCCAGGACAACGACGCGTTAGAAAGTTACCGAATGTACAATTTGATACCCCCAACTTTCTGATGTCCGGCCTCACTCAGTTCGATGAGGCCTACGGGTTTTTCGGTTCGCCAGAGCAATATGAATGGAAGTTGACAGGCAAGAAGGAGATGTACATTCCTTACAACACCAACAAACTCTTTTCTGTAACGCCGGAAGAACTGCTGACTCCAAGAGTGCTTAATCCGAATGTGATTCGCTGGGAGCTGCATCGTGTCTGGGAAGTCGAGGGCACTCTCAAGGCCGGCGTTCGAAACGTTGTGCCTAAGCGTAAAGTTTTCATGGACGAGGATACCTGGGCGATCGTGATGGCAGACCTTTGGGACGCTCAGGGCAAACTCTATCGTGGTGCTATCAATTACCCGGTCGTCAACTATGACCTGCCAGGCGTTGTCATGCGACCGTTCATGTCAATAGATTTTCAGCAGCAGGCCTATACCTTAGGTGAGCTGGACACTAAGTACCTGCCCGTCACTCCGAAGCCACGATCCTTCTATTCCGCTGAAGCTTTAGTACAAGACGCCCTGCGTTAAACCGTCGTCCGGGCGGCTCTTGGTCGCCCGGTCAGTCTAAGCGGACCTATTGCTCTAGGAGTCATGAAATGGTTTATGCGATTTCGCGCGCAGCTCGTTGGTTGAGCGCAATATATCTGGTTGCCGCTGCGTACGGTGCCAGTGCTGAGGAAGGGCGGCCGGCAGTAATGGATCGTCCTGCCCGTGAGGTTCTTCAGCCTGCTTCAACGTTCCTCCTTGGCGTAGCAAAAGCCGGCGACCGCCTGGTAGCTGTAGGCGAGTCGGGTCGTATTGTTCTGTCGGACGACCACGGTCAAAGTTGGCACCAGGCCAAGGTGCCTACCAGTGTGCTGCTTACGGCTGTCGCATTTGCGGATGCGAATATTGGATGGGCGGTCGGCCATTCGGGTGTAGTACTTCGAACGGAGGACCGCGGTGAAAACTGGAGTCGCCAGCTGGATGGGGCTCAAGTCGCTCAGCTGATTTTTGATAATGCCTCCCGTTCAGCGACCTCAGGACGCGGCGCCATGTATGGGATGAGCGTCGATCAAGCTGAGCGGTTGATCAAAGATGGACCGGACAAGCCTTTTCTTGCCCTCCAGGTCGAGGACACGCAAAACGTGACGATTGTGGGCGCCTTCGGATATGCGCTGCGCACCGTGGATGGTGGTAAACACTGGCTCTCCCTGGACCCCGAACTCAAGAACCCGATGGGGCTGCATTACTACGGCATTGTTAAAACGCTCGAAGGTCTTTTATTGGTGGGCGAGCAAGGCATCGTTCAGCGTCAGACTACGGTGGATCAGTTTCACGCCGAGAACTTATCGGAGGGAACACTCTTTGGCGTTATGTCTGTGGGGAATCAAGCCTTTATTGCATATGGATTGCGCGGCAAGGTGTTGTGCAGCGTGGACAATGGAAAGACTTGGAACAGTGTGAACAGCGGCATTGAGGCCTCCATTCAAGCGGGCACGGTACTTTCCGATGGCGCCATTATATTAGTGGCGGAAAATGGCCAAATGATCTCCAGTTATAACCGCGGAAGCACCTTCAGTCTTCTGCCGGCACGGGTACAACCCACTGCTTACGTTCTTCCTGTTTCTGCAAAAAGTTTGATTGCAGTGGGTCCGCTAGGACCCCAAACTGTCCTTGTGCCGTGAGATTCGAAAACATGAAAATTGATATAAATTCGGCGACGACGATCGAGGAATTTGATCCGTCCGCCGGCACTATTCTTGAGCGGATTTTATTTAGTAATCGCCTCATTGTAGTGCTGTTCTGTGCGTTAGTTACAATTTGCTTGGGGTGGAGTGCTCGCGATCTTGATTTGAATGCAAGTTTTAAGGCGGTGATTCCGAATGATCATCCTTATATCCAAAACTATTTAAGTAATGAAGCCGACCTCCAAGGGTTAGGGAATACGCTTAGAGTGGTAGTTTCTACCCAAGGTGACAGCATTCTAGACGCAAATTACTTGGAGACCTTGCGCAAAATAAATGATGAGATTGTTACTGTTCCTGGTGTGGAACGGCCCTTTCTGCAATCCCTATGGACTCGGAGCACCCGTTGGTTGATGGTGACAGAAGTGGGTATCGATGGCGGACCGGTCATGCCAGATACCTTTGACGGCAGTCCATCAAGCCTGGAACAGTTGAGGCTTAATATTCTCCGGTCAGGAGAGGTCGGGAAGTTGGTCGCTGCCGACTTTCGATCAAGCGCAATCATCGTTCCCTTATTGGATTATGACGCCCAAGCCCAGAAAACTCTTCACTACGGCGAGCTTTCCAAAAGACTGGAAAGTATCAGGGCAAAGTACGAAGGCAACGGTATCAATATTCATATCGTCGGATTTGCCAAAGTCGTAGGTGATTTGATCGATGGTTTGAATCAGATATTAATATTTTTTGCAATCGCGGTGGCAATTACCGCCGCGATGGTCTTTTGGTTCACTCGTTGTGTACGAAGTACATTATTGGTTGTGACCTGTTCCCTAATTGCTGTGGTATGGCAATTAGGGATTTTACCGCTGATAGGCTTTCGGCTGGACCCATACTCTATTTTGGTGCCGTTTCTCATTTTTGCAATCGGGATGAGTCACGGTGCGCAAAAAATGAACGGGGTCATGCAGGATATCGGCCGTGGCATGCATCGGATCCATGCCGCGCGCAATACCTTCCGGCGCCTCTTCATGGCTGGCTTTACAGCGCTGGTCTGCGATGCGGTCGGCTTTGCGGTACTGTTCATGGTGAACATCCAGGCAATACGCGAATTGGCCATTGCTGCAAGTATCGGTGTGGCCATTCTCATCTTCACCAATCTTATCTTGCTTCCCATACTACTAACGTACACAGGTGTTAATGCTCGTGCGGCTCAACGTGCTCTTGTCCAGGAACAGAGTTCCTTGGAAGGAGCACAGGGAAGATGTTCCTTGTGGCGATTGTTGACCCTTTTTACACATAGAAGATGGGCTATCAGCGCTATTGCTTGCGCGTTCATTTTGGCGGTAGGGGGGCTGGTGGTTGCTTCACGATTGCAGGTCGGTGACCTTGATGCCGGAGCTCCTGAACTACGCGCTGAATCTCGATACAATCTGGACAACGCCTATTTGACCAGTCATTACGCGACCAGCAGTGATGTCATGGCAATTATGGTCAAGACTCCGCCTGATCAATGTGTTAACTATGAGACGGTGGTTAAGGTCCGCGATCTGCAAATCCTTTTAGGGCAATTGCCCGGCGTCGAAGCGACAAATTCCTTTGCGAATTTGGCCAGACAAATGACGTCAGCGTACAGCGAGGGCAGTTTCAAGTGGGCGGAAATTCTGCCTAACCAGTCCGCATTAAACTCACTAATGGGTCAAGCGCCGCGCGGGCTGTTCAACACCAACTGCGATCTCCTCACGGTGTATGCTTACTTGAAAGACCACAAGGCCGAGACACTCCAGCAAACGGTGGAAGCCGTGGAAGCCTTTGCCAAGGACAATGACACCGAAAACGTGAAATTCTTACTTGCCGCGGGGAACGCGGGCATTGAGGCGGCGACAAATCAAGTGGTTAAACACCACAATTACTTGATGCTCGCCGGGGTGTACGTCGTTGTCATTATCCTGGCACTGATTGCGTTTCGCTCTTGGCAAGCCGTAGTGGTTGCAGTAGTACCACTGGTACTGACCAGTATCCTTGCGGAGGCACTGATGGTCTGGGTCGGCGTTGGTCTCAAGGTCGCCACACTTCCCGTCACGGCTTTGGGAGTGGGAATCGGGATTGATTACGCGCTGTATATTCTATGTGTAATGCTAGCTTTGCTGCGCACGGGGGCATCACTCAGCGAGGCTTACTATCGTTCCCTGCTGTTTGTAGGCCGGGTCGTGACGCTGACCGGTGTGACGTTGGCAGCTGGCGTGGCGACTTGGGTTTTCTCTCCCATCAAGTTTCAAGCCGATATGGGTTTGCTATTGGCGTTCATGTTCCTCGTAAACATGTTCGGTGCACTTATATTGCTGCCTGCGTTGGCCAGTTTTCTACTCAAACCTCAACGTCAGTCTCGCAACATGGAAAGCGCGATTGATGAGGTAGGGGAGATCGACAAACCTGAAGCACTGCTGGGTCGTAATGACCGCCGGGCATCGTTGGAGGTGAAAGGCGTTTAAGTAAGCCTGGATGTATGAACGCCGCACTGAGTGCGGCGTTTTTTTTGCGTCAGTTTGGCGACAAGCACCTCGTCAGCGTGTACATGATCGCCTTGATGGTGAGCCCAATACTTGGAAAGAATGAAGAAGGCTTTTTCACGTCGTCCTTGTAACACCGGCGCTGAGATCTTTTGATTAACCTCGTAGCAGGAATTCGCGGACCATACGCCGAGCGCTTTCGGACTCGTCCAGCACCAGATGTCCCGCATTTTCCACAATGAGCAATTCAGATTGCGGTAGAGCCCTCTGCCAGTGTTCGGCTTGGCCTACTGGAAGAATTTTGTCGTTATTACCCCAAATGACCAATGTGGGCGACTTAATGTGCTGCAGGACTGAAGGCATTGCTGGATTTATCAACTTGCCGTTGAGCAGTAGCCGGCTGGTTGAATTTCCTTCTTTCCTGCGCATGGCATGGAATTCTTCATCCGGCTCTGTAGGAAGATAAGGCTTCAGGTTGCCGACATTTTGCATGAGGTAATCAGGAATTAGTTCGGGCGAAACCTGACTCAGGTCTGTTTGCGGATGGTCTTCGACATCAAATCCCGCGGGGCATGCGAGTACCAATCTTCTGACACGCTCCCCATGCCGGGCTGCAAATTCAGCAGCTAAATATCCCCCAAGTGATGTTCCTACCAGATGGACGCGATCCAGGCCCAGTAGATCGAAAAGCTTGGCGTAATGATCAACGTAACTTTGCATCGAGCCAATTTCAGGATTTACCGCTGAGCCCCCGAAGCCCGGATGATGGGGTAAAAATGTCTTGAAGTGCTCGTCCCATTTTTCGGCAAAACCTATGCCGTGCCACGTTCCCGCGCCATGGAAGTACACCAAGGGCTCGCCTGTTCCGTTTTGATAGACAACAGTTTGAGTGCCATCGACTTCGAAGACTCTCTGGCTGTACGTGCCGTGATCAACTCGACGGTCGCCGAAGGGTGAACTGTTCAAGTATTGCGCTCCTGTTTCTAGTCCGCTGCGCAGACGGGAAGTACTGTCGATGCCTGGGCATCTGTTCCAGTATCGACACGCGACGACTTACAGCTCACCTATCTTCTGGCAGGCGTTGTCGAATAATGCTTACGAATGGGTCGGCAGCTTTAAAGCGGATAGAGAGAGGCTAGTAGGTCAGAGCAGTGCGGTTTAGCAGTTTTTGACCTGTCGCTAAAAAGAGGAGCTTGGTGGGTGGCAACCGTGCCACGGTTGACCCTGCCGCGCTCCTAAAGTCCTGAAGTGGACGGCCTAGATAAGAACTGGGTAAAAAGTCTCGGATTCTTGCTTACTGTTTGATCGCGGGCTCAGTGAGATAACCTGCCAGGGCGTTCAGTTCGATATCATTAATTTCTGTTTTACGGAAAAACGGCATTACGGAAATGCCGTTGCGTACGAAGTACTTGATTAGTTCAGGCGAAAGGTCCGAGCGTTCTTCAAGGCTTGCTGGAATAGCCCCTTTGTAGCGGGCGTCTAAAGCAGACGTCCCCGGATATACGTCCCCTCTGGAATGGCAAGGTGCGCACCACCTCTCATACACCAGCTTACCTTGGGTCTCTGCTGCTGCAGTTATAACCCAGCTTATCGACCCGCATACCAGTAGGGTTTGGAGTGAAAGCTTCATGCCTTTTTCCCCTCACGTAAATTTTTTGGCCATATTCCATAGCGTCCAGGGGAGATAACCCCATTGGGGTCAACCGCATCCTTCAACGTTTCATGAAAGCGCAACAGGATGTTGTCGTTAAAGGAATAGGTATCCATGACATCGCCCTGGAAGGCGGTGGCAGTCCGGTACTCGCCCCAACCATTCTCTGCAGCAATTTTGATCAACGTGCGAAATGCTTCTCGAGTCTGTTTGTTTTTTGCAGGATCTTTAGAAATCCAAAACGGAATGATGAAGACAAAACACCGCTCCCAGCAGGGGACGGGTACATTGAGTGCGAAGGCAAATGGCACGCCGAGTTTCCGAGCGGCTGTTCCGAGTACTTCATTGATTTTTAGAATCGCTTCCCCGTCCCGAGGAATAATGGGCGAAAACCACGCATGCCCGTCGGAAGGTGGCGCCGGATTCCAGTGAGAACGAGCACCGATCGAAAAAGCGCGCATGTTTGGGATACCAAACTGAGCCGGATACTGGACCTGTTTCTGCTGCTCTGGCGAAAGAGGCAGATCGTAATACTCACTTTCATCGAACGTTGCATCGGGGATCGTTTTACGAAATTGTTCCTGGACATGTTCCCATTGAGCACGAATGATTTTTTCGGGTCCGTAGAAGGTAAAAGCGCCGTTCCAAAATGGTATGCCGTTTTTTTTGCCGTAACCTTCGTACTCCTCTGGCTTCGCGCCGCGATCCGCCAGTGCCTTGTACTCTGCATCACGTGCTACCGGCCCGTTGAGAAGAAATTCGTGCAGGCCGGCCAAGCTCGGAGACCCTAGCAGCGGGCTGTTGATGTCAGGGAACCCGGTGAAGATCTTTTGATTCTCCATCTCGGTCATTATGTCCACTAACGGGATGAGATCCCGATAGCTCGAAAGGTGCACTGTACCTTTGAGAAACGCCTCCGGCTCGGGCATCAACCAAAAACCCATTTTCGTCACGATGCCGAAATTTGACTGACTGAAAATGCCGTCGATCCAAGGTCCAAACCCGGTCTTATAGAGCTGCCAGGTTTCTGCGCCAGGCATAGCTCCCATGCCGGTCCTCATTACCTCGCCGTTGGCCAGTACCACTTCCATCCCGCAATGCGCATCGAAATGGTTGCGAAACTGAGCAGCCGTGTAACCCGCTCCTCGGTCAATGGCGTTGCCTAACATGCTGCCCCAGCCTGGATCAGGGACATCCATCCACAGCTTGATCTTTTTTTCTTGCAGATAACGGTAAAGGTCGAAGTAGCTGACACCAGGCTCAACCACGCAATAGGCCTGCTTTTCGTTAACCTCCAGGATTCGATTCATTCGTTTCAGATCCAGCACCACCGAGCCTGAATAGGTGGGGGCTGAACCTCCATATCCGAGATTCTTGCCGGTGGAGATCGGATACATCGGAATCTTGAACTGGTTGGCGATCCGCATCAGTTGCTGAACTTCTTCAGTACTTGCCGGAGCCACTGCCGCAGAGGCGAGAATTTCTTCGGGTTCTCCCCAGTATGGCGAGTACGAATCGCGATACAGATGGAGGTCTTCCGGGCTGGTGAAAACCCATTCTTCTCCAACTACCTGCCTGAACTTTCGAAGTGCTTTGGCGAAGTCGTCGGCGCTGAGCCCGTGCGGGGTTTGCATATCTATACCTCGAAAATCGAACTGTGATGGGTCAGCTGGCAAGTGGGGCTATAACCCAGCTAACGAGAGGACTGTCCAGTAAACTGGCGTCGGCAGTCCCGGAAATGATCTGGTGCGAGTGACACCGACCCGACGTCCCACCCCACGAGCAGACGCCGGTAAGCCTCGCCATACGCTCACTCCAGTCAGCTCCGTCCAGAAGGCGACTCAGGGGCTGAAGCAAATGCTCCGGAGCCTCAACGTGATGGCTTACCAGATCGTTCGGCAAAGCTTCATGGGTGATGCGCAGCACAACTCTCATTCCGCGGTCTTGAGCAAGGCGCTCCAGGCAAAAGAGAGGCTGGGTGGCTGTCATACCTGCAACTATCGTGGGACGCCGGCGCCACTGTGGATCCAGTGTTTTGAACCATAGGTCGGTAATGTCGCCGTCGATCATGTGGGACGGCAGGCCACTGAATGCGGCCTCGCTACCAAATCGGCGGCTTGCTTCAAAGCGGCCATCAGCGACAACCAAATCCGGTGGGCGCAGCGCCAGCGCTTCCAGGCTGGCAGCAATCGCGTTTGAGCTGATACCCACAACCGCGCCGCTGGTGAGCCCAACCTTCAGAAAATCTCGGCGGTTCATTCGGTGTGCCATTTAACGATGGCTAAAGTGCGGATTTTCCTTTGCAGGCGTGTCGCAGCCCCGTCGCTGTTATATGCATTGAATGGGCAGCAAGAAGAATCGGAATTGGTCATGAGGTCCTGCGCTTCTGATTGTTGTTATCGCTCGCTGCGTCTCTGCGGCAGGCAGATGTATGCAGTAGTCCAGAAGCACTGATTTTGATGAAGCTCGCGTGGGCTTCACCTATCGAAGGATAGTGAGGTGCATTTGCCCTGACATGTTCAATTTCTCGGTGCCCCAAAGCTATCTTTGGGTAGGTCATCTGTTAGGCGGTTCGGCAGTAAATCTATGTCGCGTCGCGCGGACAGTTTCAGTTGCACTGTCTCACTCACAGACTGCTCTGCGCTGCCCACAAGAACAACGAACTGGAGTTACAGATGGCTACGGGGAAACGAGTAATTGTTGTTGGCGCAGGACCGACAGGTTTAATCACGGCGCTGGGGCTGGCGCGTCAGGGCGCACAAGTCACCATTATTGATCGTGAGCAAGAAATCCTTCGTTGGCCTCGGGCGATGGTGTATTTGTCATCAACCTTGAAGGTGCTGGATGAGCTTGGGTTGCTGGAGGCGGCCCAGAAAATCGCGGCGTGGGGATACGAATACCATCTGCACTTTGCGATGACGGGCAATGTTGGTCGCCTTGATTTTCGGGATGTCGAGGACCTCACTCCTTACGCCTATAACTTGCATTTCGGGCAGGATTTGCTGGCTGAGATTGTGTTGGAAGAATTTCTGAAACTGCCTGGAACTGAGCTGTTATGGGATGTGGTTTTCGATACAGTTCTGGAAAATGACGAACAGGTTTTAGTGTCCGTCCTCACCGCCGAAGGACCTCGTACGCTCGAAGCAGATTGGTTGATTGGCGCGGATGGAGCCCGTTCGAGTGTCCGCAAAGAACTTAACATTGAGTTTGAGGGATTTACCTGGAATGAAATTTTCATGGCCACAAATGTCGTCTATGACTTTGACAAGCACGGCTACGCACCTTCAACCATGCTCGCGAATGGCGCTAACTGGGCCGTAATTGCCAAGATCGACAATAACCATCAATGGCGAATTGCATATGCAGAAGCGGGCGAATTGACTGAGGAGGAGCGAATCGCTCGCATCCCTGAGCGTATCAAGCAATTCCTTCCAGACCCGAAACAATCGTACGAACTATTGATGGCCAATTCTTACCGCGTTCATCAACGTAGCGCCAGCCGCTATCGCCAAGGTCGCGTATTCCTGGCGGGTGATGCCGCACACGCTACCAACCCTATTGGTGGCTTGGGATTCACCAGCGGAATTCAAGACGCCAACATGTTGATCAAATGCCTGGGCGGGGTTATCAACGGGGATTATGACGAAGATGCGCTGGATTGGTACGCCTACGAACGCCGCCGCTGTTTTCTCGAGATCGCCAACCCCACAGCCATTGAGTTCAAGCGACGGACGCAGGAAACCAACCCGGTTAAACGCAAAGAAGACGAAGACAACTTCGTAGCGCTGATGAATGATCGTGAAATGCGCCGCCAAGCGATGACATCGATCTTCAATCTTTCCGGCCGCGACTATCGTGTCGATTGGAAGGAAGTTTATCTGCACGCCGATGAAGCTGGAACTTCACCAACGCTCGGTGCACATGGCGGTGTCGTCCTCTCCAACGAACGCTCCTGACGCAGTTGAGCAGTGCTTCAGTCTTGCTGAGTTTGAAAATAAAAAAAGGATAAATAATGGAAAACGACGCCTGGATCATCGATCGACCGTCATTGGGTGAGTACAGCCCAGACTGCTTACGCTGGGAACGTCGAGCGTCAGCCAGGCCAAAAGAAGGGGAGGTCCTGGTCAAGACGCTGTTGATTTCGTTAGATCCCACAAGCCGCAATTGGCTAAAACTGGAGAAAAGCTCTGCCTACCTTCCACTCGCAATAGGCAGTGTAATGATAGGTCAAGCGGTCGGAATCGTTGTGGAGTCGCGCTCTGCGCATTTCACACCGGGAGACATGGTCAAAGGCATGTGGGGCTGGGAGCGCTACTCCCTGGCGCAACCGATGTTCATAGAGCGATTTGAACTGAACCCGACTATTCCATTGGAGGCGCATTTGTCGATTTTTTCGCATGTCGGCCGCGCGGCCGCGATTGGTCTGTTTGAGATCGGCCAGATGGGTCCAGATGATGTTGTAGTGGTATCCGGCGCTGCCGGTGCGACTGGATCACTTGCGGCGCAGTTGGCTAAAGCTCGTGGCAACCGGGTAATAGGAGTAGCCGGCGGTCCGGAGAAATGCCGGCTATTGATAAATGAGTTTGGGCTGGATGCGGCAATAGATTACAAAACAGAAGACGTGGCAGCAGCGTTAGCGCGCCTTTGCCCCGACGGCATCAACGTTTACTTCGATAATGTCGGAGGGGCTATTTTGGATGCCGTGCTTTCGAATATGGCGATAGGTTGCCGAATCGCGGTCTGCGGGGCGATGTCGCAATATGATTTGGCTTCTTCAAATAACGCTTATGGTTGTGTCAATTTTCCACAGGTATTGTTCAGGCGAGCGACGATTCGTGGATTCGTCGTGCCAGATTTTTCATCACGACTGACAGAATTTGACGACATTCTTGAGCGCCATTACCAGCACGGGCAAATTCGGCACCGCGCCCATGTAGTCGATGGACTTGAAATGGCACCAGAAGCTTTACGACACGTTCTGCGGGGCAGCAATGACGGCAAACTCATGGTGAGAGTTGCGTCAATCTAGAACACGGCAACTGCATTGGAGCAGCGGCCAGATTTATCAGACCTGAACAGTCGAAGATTCTGGCCGCACCACTTTATACTTATCGCAAGATTCCGAGCTGGCGAGCCCGATCCGCTGCCTGCGTACGACGACGAACACCGATTTTGTCGTATACCTGCTGCAGATACCATTTCACCGAACCTTCGGTCATTCCCAATTTGACGCCAATCTCCCGGTTGAGCAGGCCCATTGCGACCATTTCAAGGATATCGATTTCTCGACTGTTCAAAGCTCCGAGGATAGGGGACGGTTCACTGGTGTCCAGGCTGGGCTTGGAAGCTACACTCTCAGCCCCTTGCATACGACTCAGCAAATCGATCGCAAAAGAGTCGGCAAGTTCTTCACTGAGAACGGCGTTTTTCAATTGTTCCCGCAGCAGACTTTCCAGCCACGGCCCTTCATCCAGGAATACGCGGATGAAACCACAAGGGGCTGCTTGCAGCATTGTCCGTCGCAGCATCCGCTGTGCTGCGCGATGATCTCCGGAAAGCACCGAAAGGTGTGTGATTAACAGGCCCCACCGAATCATGTTCCGCACGGCGTCAACGTTTTCAAGATATCGGTGCCACAACTTCGCCAGATTCAACGCTTCTGGCAACCGATCGTCAGCCTGTGCGACCCTGATCCAAGCGATGGCGCGCGCTTCATCGCGGGTTTTAGCTCGGTTGGTGGGAGAGACTTCGTTAACAGGACACCGCAGTCCATTGCGTCGGCCGAGGCGCATTACTTCGTCGGTATCACCCCTGCGCAGTAACCACTTCAGACGCTCGGCCAAAGTGAACAGACGAAGGCGTTCGAAGTTATGCTCGGTCGCGAAAACATCCGCCTCATCGAGTGTAGAAAATGCGGCTGCTTGATCGCCTTCGATCATTAGAAGGCGAGCTCGGGTCAGCCAGCCAGCGATGGCTTGATCCACGAAGCCGATGAATGTGGCTTGAGGAAGGTAGTGGTCGAGCAATTTTGCCGACTGCTCCAGCTCGTCACGTTCATAGTGAACTTTGGCCAGTAGAACGGCCACCATCGCTGCCAGAGGTGAGCGCTTGCCTGCAAGATGTTCTGCCGATTTTAGGGCGCTTCCCAGCGCTTGTACGGCAGCGTGTGTTCGACCGACCATTAATCGTGAAGGGCCGACAACCGCATTGTGGAAAACCTGGCCCAAGTCATTGGGCAGGCGCTTGAGATGCTCGGTTGCAAGAGCATTCAAACGCTCTACATCGCTCAGTTTGTAGTGTTCTCGTTGAGCGCTGATCAGCGCTGTGTAGAGGCTTGCCCGTACCACGGGATGTGCATCATCGAAAGTTTCAAGCAAGGCCTGAGCACGTACCTGTACCGTAGAAAGATCATCACCCATCAGCGCCAGCATCAACTCGCGATGTTGAAGCAAATGTCTGAGAGAACACAGTTTCTCTTCCGGCAGTAATTTATCGCGCTCTAACTGCTGTATACGCTGATGGGCCTTTTCCATCAGTTCGGCACATGTCTCAAATTGCCAGAGCATTTCCAGCTGCCAAACCTGCGCCAGAAGAATGTAGGGAAAACGTCCGATGATCTCCTTTGGAAGTTTCTCCACCATCTGCCAGGCGTATTCTTGAGTCGCAAATATGTCCTGGCAATGCGTGTCCATAATTTCCGCTGCGCGGTGCATCTCTTTTGCCGCGAAGGCCTGATTGAATGCCTCCAGAGGATCACCTTGCTCGGAAAACCAATCGCTGGCACGTGAATGCAGGGATAGAAGCAGTTCGCCGTCTTGTTCACGCAGTTCTTTTCTCAAAAACTCGGCAAACAACGGGTGATAGCGATACCAGAACTGTTGGTCGTCCATGGGGATGAGAAACAGACCCAGGCCTTCGCATTCGCGTAGAAGATCCTGGCAGTGCTCCATGCCTGTCAGCAAGTGGCAAAGGGGGGCGCACAAGCGGTCGACCACTGAGGTGCGCAACAGAAACGTTTGAATGACTTGTGGTTGCCGGTTGAATACATCCTGTAAAAAAAATTCGGCAAACTGTCGTCTGTCCCCAGAGAAATGCGTGAGATTGTGAATCAACTCGGGATCGCGCCGGAGTTGGATTGCACTCAAGACAAGTCCGCCGGTCCACCCCTCAAGGCGTCTGCCCAACGTATGGAGCTGGCGCTGGTCGATACCTTGAACGCCATGCATCTCCAGCAACGCGCTAGTTTCCATATCTGATAAGCAGAGATCCCGTACGCCGAGGTCAAATACTTTTCCGTGCATTCGAAGTCGCGCTACCGACAAGCAGGGCTCACCGCGAAAACTCAGAGCAAAATGGAGGTTCGCCGGTGCTCGCTCGATCAACATGGAAAGAACTCGGACAGAGTCACTGCTGGCCAGGTTATGTACGTCATCGAAAATCAGATAAAGCGGTGTCTCCAGATGCCCATCCAGTAGGGCAAGCAGAGCGTTGAGAGAATCCGTCAGACCCGTGTGGCCGATTCTGGTGAGCTGCCCGAATCGGGCTGGAGGTTGACCGGCGAGCTCAATCATGGCCTTGAGATACGCGGTGAAAACCGAAAGCTCCCTCTCGGAGCTATCGATGGCAAGCCAGGCAACTCGTTTACCCTGCTCGCGCAAATTTTCGCAGTACTGCGCGAGCAGGCAAGTCTTGCCATAGCCTGGCGGGGATTGCAGCAGGATGAGCGGGGTGTCGATGGCTTCTGTCAGACGGGTCTGAAGGCTCGGGCGAGGAATGAGCTGAGCGAAACCTGGTGGTTGCAGCTTCGAGCTGAGCAGGGCTACGTTGAAAATATCCTGGGGTTCCCGAAGGGACTTATGGTTATCACTGCGCATTCACAGCAGGCCTCCGAACAATACGGGTCGATGTCTTCGACCTCTTGTAAAAATGATATGAACTCAGTCGAGCGAACGGATGCTCGCACGCTGACATGTCCGCGGCCTTCATCGCAGCATCTGAGGTACTTTGTGTAGCGCAACGATGTCGTTGATCGGGTCGCCCTCGAAAGGGTAGTACGTGCGAACCATCGGATCATGCCCAGGAATCACGTGATCCGGTGAGTCTGCCAAGGATAATATCTTTTGATAACCCTCCAGCATGTCGCCTACGTGGAAGACTACAGGGAACGGCGATTCTTCGATCAAATTATCGTAATAGTGGCTGGCGTCCGATGCCAAGACCACCCAGCCCCGCGCTGTATGTACCCGCACCGCCTGTAGACCTTGTGTATGACCTCCAACGTGGATCAGTTCAACACCTGGAGCGAGCACGGTACTCCCCTGATGGAAGACGACGCGCTGCTGGTAGACACCGCGAACGATGTTGATCACATCATTCACATTGAAGGGGTGGCGCAAGGGGGGGTAGCGCATATAGCGGCCGGTCGCATATTGCAGCTCTGATTCCTGAAGATGGAAACGGGCGTTCGGCAGCAAATCCACGTTGCCGGCGTGATCGTAATGCATGTGGGTAAGGACGACTTCCCGTATGTCTTCGGGAGATAAACCGAGCGTCTGCAGCGCTTGAATGGGGCAGCGTAGCAACGTTCGTCCACGAGCATTTGCAGCGGCTTGATTGAAGCCAGTGTCCACCAGGAAATGTTCGGAATTTCCTCGAATCAGCCACACGAAATAGTCCATCGGCATCGGACCATCGTGTGGATCGGGAAGCATGAAGTTGTCGCGTCGCGAGCGCTCGAGCTGTGCGTAACGCACGGCAAAAACTTCGTATTCTGGCAGTGAAAGCATCGTATCGACCTCGCCTGCGAGCTGGGTAGTTTGCTCCGCGTTTCAGCGTTGATGGGTTGCGTTTTCGCGGGACGCCAGCTCGAGTCGGATAATGGTTATAGTTGTCATCGCGAGCACTTGGTGGAGGTGCTCGCTGAATTCTGCAAACCTTGCCGCACCCGCTTTCAGGCGTTTTGCGCTTCCCAAGCGGCAATTGCTTCGCTGGCGATTCGGAAAGCGGCCAGGGCTAGTGGCACACCACAATAGATAGCGGCTTGCATCAGTACCGCACGTATTTCTTCCTTGGTTACGCCATTGGTCAAAGCGCCTTTGACGTGCACGGAGAGTTCGTGGTGCTGGCTCATGGCGGTTAACGCCGAGAGGTTCACGATGCTGCGAGTTTTGAACGACAATGTGTCGTCACCCCATACTTCCCCCCAGCAATATTTAGTCACCAGCTCCTGCATCGGCTTGTTGAAGTCATCGGCGTTGGCCCATGACTTTTCAACGTGTGCCGCACCCAGTACTGCTTTACGATTGGCAAAGCCTTTCTCAAAAATTTCATTGCTCATAGTCATCTCTCCTTATTTTCAGGTTTCAGAAACCAAAGGCACTTCTATTCCGGCCCATTGCTCAAGCACGCAAACCATTCGGGTGAAATCGGCACTGTCCCCATACGCGGCGCGAGTCATATTGAGCATTTGCCGCACGGCGCTGCCGACCGGCATTGGAATACCCATCGCTTCTGCTTCATCCAGGCACAATCGCGTGTCCTTCAGTGAGAGGGCAGTACTGAAACCGAAGTCAAAGGTGCGTGGCAGAACCGCTCGAGGCAGTTTGTCGACGGTGGCGCTGTTGCGACCGCTGCCGGCATTGAAAACGTCGAGCATCACTTTAGGGGCTAACCCAGCCTTGACACCCATCACCAACGCTTCTGAGGAAACAGCCAGAGCAGTGACCGAAACCAGGTTGTTAACGAGTTTCATCGTTTGCCCCAGCCCTGCACCTTCTCCGCAGTAAATCGCTTTGCCGATGATTTGGAGTATCTGGGCGACTTCGTCAAAGGCTGTGCCGGGACCCGAAACCATCAAGGCCAGAGTGCCCTTCGCGGCACCTGCAGCGCCGCCGCTGACGGGGCAATCAAGAGCGACAATTTTGTGTTGTGCAAGTTGATCGGCAACCAGCTTCGCCACCCGAGGACCCGTGGTCGACAGGTCAATATAGATGCGTACTTTGCTGCCCTCGACGACGCCTTTTTCACCCAAGGCAACGTTGTGGACGATCTCCGGCGTTGGCAGGCTCACAAATACGATCTCGGCCTTACTGGCCACCTCCGCCGCCGATTCTGCGCAGTGTGCTCCGAGTAGGCTCAGACGATTTACCGCGTCGCTGTTCAGGTCAAATACCGTCAATACCAACCCTGCTTGAACGAGGCGCGTGGCCATGGGCTCACCCATAGTGCCGAGTCCGATGAATCCTATATTCATAGTTGATGCTCTCTTTTTCAGTGGTGGAGCAGCTATCCAGGCAGTGACTCTCCTGTGGTTTACCGATTCCGGAGTGCTACGCAGGAACGGATATAGAGTCAGGTGAGGTTATGGCCAGGGAATACGTTCGGGCGATTGACCTGAACCTGGCGGCTGCGTTGCGAGTTGCATTGCACTCTGCAGCAGCGTTCTACTGATCCTGATTTCGTCATCCGAGACTTCGTGACTGCGCTCTGGATAAACCTTCAATTCGACGCGTGCGCCCATAGCCATGAAAACTTCCAGGGTTTGGCGGGTGCGGCCGAGCGGGACCCACGGATCCTCGTCTCCATTGCTGAGGAAAACAGGCATTCCTTTAAGGTTGCCGGTTGGCTCCCATCGAGTCTCTTCAGGACCGATAAGCCCCCCGGTATACGCCACCAATGCGGCGAACGGCTGCTGTTTTCTGAAGACGTATTCGCAAGCGAGGCAGGCTCCTTGCGAGAAACCCACGATGGCAACGTGCTCGTTTGGAATACCCCGTTCGTTGAGCTCGCCAAGCAGTTGGTCCAGGCGCTGAAGTGCGAAATCCAGGCGCGGTTGATTCTTCGCAAAGGGTTCCATGAACTGATTCGGGTACCAGGAGTTGTCCGCGGCGTCTATTGCGATACAGGGCATCCCAGCAATGTTCAGTCGGTTTGCGACGACTTGCATGTCGCTTGATGACTGAGTCCGGCCGTGGATGAATACCGCAACAAAGCCTGTTGCCACGGGCGCTGGGCCCGAACAGAGGGGTGGTATTCCCATGTGTGGATTTGCACTCATCTCGTCCACCTTAATATTTCAAAGGTTCAAGGTAAGCGATGATTTCTTGAGCCCTGGCGCCCAATTGCGGTGGGATTTGAATGGACTTGCCGAGTGACTCGTACGGTTCGTCGACGGTGAATCCGGAAGGCTTCGAGACCGTCGCTTCAAACAATGCACCGCTTGGAGTGCGTACATACACAGAGTCAAAGTAACCGCGGTCTTTTCGGTCGGAGACGTCGGTATAGCCCAGGCCTTCGAGGTGCAGCTTGACGTTGCGCTGAACATCAAGGTCCGTCACCTCGAAAGCGCAATGGTGCACGGTGCCTTCTCCGTAGGCCCATGACCCTTGAGCCAGGCCAGGTTCCACTTGGTAATCGATGATCGTCCCACTACCACCGTTGCCTACTTCGTATCGCGTGAATTGCCCGTCCGAATGGGTCTTGGTGCCGTTCCATCCGTAATGCATGAATTCGGAAGAGTTCTCGAGGTCACGCACCGACACGGTGATTCCGTGGGTTCCGCGGATACCGAAACCTGTAGGCACAACACCATTTGAATAGGGTTTGCGATCATCGTCTGCAATACCTACCAACTCGTAACGAATGCCACAGGGGTGGGCGAAGTGAAGCAGTTGCTCGCCAAAGCGTTCTTGATACTCCGGTTTGAAACCGTGGCTTTCCAGATGTTTTGCCCAAAACACCAGTGATGACACCGGAACAGATAGCGCGAGGGTTTTGATTTGCCCACTTCCTTGGCGTCCCATTCGACCAGATTGGCGCATCGGAAAGCAGGTCACCAGGGTGCTCTCTTCTCCGATATCGTTTCCGTAGTAGAAGTGGTAGATCGGATCGTTGCCGTCGTATAAACCAGTTTTCTTCACACTCTTCAAGCCCAGCACTTTGGTATGAAAGTCGTAGTCATCCTGAGCACTGCCCACGTTCAGGGTAATGTGGTGATGGCGCAAGATATGGGGATTGAGTTCCATGTCGTCTCCTTTGTCGTTCTTCACGAGCGGTTTGAATTATCGAGATCCGGATTACGGCCGCTTGCCTGCCCAGGCATTGGCGAGTAGTTCGCCGATTGCTTTCGGCTCGATGGCGCGTGGATTCCAATAAGGTGAAGCGCACGCAATGTCAGTCGCTTTTGCGAGGTCGGCTTCTTTCAAGCCAAGCTCGGCAAGGCTGGTGGGTACGCCCAGTGTTTTGGCCAGATCGAACAATCCGCGAGGTGCGTTATCAACACCTAGCGCCGCTGCGATCCGAGACATGGCCTCAGGGGCGGCATCGAAGTTGTAAGCGACGGCGTGGGGTAGCACCGCCGTGTGGGTCTGGGCGTGGGGAAGGTTGAAACTGCCGCCTAGCGTGTGGCACAACTTGTGGTGGATAGACATTCCCACCGACCCCAGGCACACACCGCAGGCCCACGCACCGAACAGCGCATCAGATCGCGCGTCGCGGTCGTCGGGATTTTTGATAATACGAGGCAGTGCACGAGCAATCGCAGCAATTCCCTGTTCTGCAAGCATCGAAATCAGCGGATTGGCATCCTTGGCGTATAGCGCTTCAACAGCGTGGGCGATTGCATTGAGCCCACTGGTGACAGACATTTCAGCCGGTAATCCCAAGGTCAAATCCACGTCATAAACAATGACTTCAGGTAGGACTTTTTGAGTCTTTTGAGTGGTTTTTATGCCATTTTCAGTTTGACCCAATATCGGAGTGGCTTCTGATCCGGCGTAAGTAGTTGGAATCACGATTTGTGGCACATCGGTGTTCAGCGCAATGGCTTTTGCAAGGCCAATGGTAGAACCACCGCCCAGGGCTACGACGCAATCCGCCTTCACCTCCCGAAAGATTCGCAGGGCATCGAGTGTCACGTCTGTAGGCGTGTGCATGGTCGCATGGGCGTAAACGCCTACGGCAAGATCGGTTAATTGCGAAGCCAGGTGGTCTGCCTGGTCTTTTTGCTGTGGAGTGCTGAGTACCAAAGCGCGTGCACATCCCAGACCTCGGATCTCGTCACCAACCTGACTCAAGGTGCCTGATCCGAAAATCACGCGTCCGGGCAGGACATTGAAAATAAATGGTTGCATCCATCTCTCCGCAGAAAAGGGCACTCACCTCATTTCTTTCTGAGGTGTTACACGTCGATGCTGGAGATTCGTGCAGCAGGCCAAAGCAGTCACCTATCAAAAGATAGTGGCGTAACGAGGGCGCAGGGGAGGGGACACGCAATCCAGAGGGTCTGATTCAGGCTATTGGGGGAAGGCAAGTTGTCCGAACTGTGAAGTCAGATGATACGCTTGCTGATACCAATCGTTAGCGCAGACGAGAGATGAGATCTGCGTTTGTCACGACCTGAGGAGGCCGAGTTGAAAGATCGTAAAGAAGCCACGGTGGTTTCGCCCATTCGAGAGGCACAGGCGAAGATGACCAGGGATCGAATCGTAGAGGCGGCCTTTCAGGCATTCTCAGTCAAGGGATACCAGGCGACATCCGCTACGGAAATCGCTTCTGCCGCCGGAGCTAGCAGGGCTACTTTCTACCTGCATTTTGCTACCAAGGCGGAAATTATTGTTGATGTCATCGACCGGAACCAGCCTGAGCTGTTCCAGCGCTATACGCTTTTTGCCAGAGAGAGTTGCGGTACGCAGGAGGATATCTGCATGTGGTTGATGGGGATCATTGGACGTTGGAAGGATGAAGGTCTTCATTACCAGGCGATGGAGCAGGCCGTTGCCACTGAGCCCAAGGTTGCGCAACGTTGGATCGATAGCATCACCGAAGCCGCTGCCCTGTTCACACGCGAACTGAGTCCGGCGTCCAACGCGCAGCATTTCAAGGACAACCATCTCGCAATCCTTGCGCTGATGATCCAGTTCGAACGGGTGATGTTCTTTGCGGTTGTCGGCCAACTTCTCGACGTCGAAACCTTCTGTCGCGTCCTTGCCGCACAGTGGTGGGCCGTCCTTACTCGCATTCGCGGTTAATTTTTCTCACACCTTCATGGTCTGGAGACACCGCTTATCGCCATGTAAATTTTTTTGTAGAAAATAGACACGTGTCTAGTCAGTAGGCTATTGACAAGCCAGATTGGCTGGATGAACATGGTTTCAATCCCAAAACAACTCCAATCAGAGGATTGATCATGTTTCAAAAGAACGCGTGGTACGTGGCTTGTACCCCTGATGAGTTGGCCGAGAAACCGCTTGGCAGGCAAATATGCGGCAAGAAAATGGTGTTGTTCCGGGGTGCAGATAGCCTTGTATGCGCTTTGGAAGATTTTTGCCCTCATCGCGGGGCCCCTCTGTCGCTCGGGTACGTTGAAAACGGCAATCTGGTCTGCGGTTATCACGGGCTCGTCATGGGTTGCGACGGCCACACTGCGTCCATGCCCGGGCAGCGGGTTGGCGGTTTTCCCTGCATTCAAAAGTTCGCTGCAGTTGAACGATACGGGTTCATTTGGGTTTGGCCAGGTGACCAGTCACTGGCGAACGCTGACGAAATCCACCATCTGGAATGGGCGCAAAATCCAAACTGGGCCTACGGTGGTGGTCTTTATCACATCGCCTGCGACTATAGACTGATGATTGATAACCTCATGGACTTGACCCATGAGACCTACGTTCACGCCTCCAGCATCGGACAGAAAGAGATTGATGAAGTCCCCTGCAAAACGTCCGTAAATGGCAATGAGGTGGTGACCGAGCGGCACATGCACAGCATCATCGCCCCGCCATTTTGGAAGATGGCGCTACGGGGGAACGACCTGAATGAGGACGCGTTGGTCGATCGTTGGCAGATCTGTCGATTTACCCCGCCGAGTCACGTTCTTATCGAGGTGGGCGTTGCTCTTGAAGGTAAAGGAGGGGTCAACGCCGCTCCTGAATACAAAGCCTCTTCCATCGTGGTGGATTTTATTACTCCGGAAACTGAGACCTCCATCTGGTATTTCTGGGGCATGGCCCGTAATTTCAAGCCAAGCGATCAAGAACTGACAGATACCATTCGCGAGGGGCAGGGAAAAATCTTTGCGGAGGATCTCGATATGCTCGAACAGCAGCAGAAAAATCTCCTTCTGTATCCGGAGCGGGCACTTCTAAAACTCAATATTGACGCCGGCGGAGTTCAATCGCGACGAGTAATCGATCGCCTTCTTGCCGAAGAGCTCGTCAACGTCTAATAAAACCCTATCAACGACAGTGTGTTCATATTTGCTTACTGCCTGTAGGCGGGTATCAATTTGTCAAATTGCAGGAGATCTGGCCGTGATAAGTGTCAGGATTGCCGACCGCAAGTGCGAAGCCCATAATATTCTTAGTTTTGAACTGGTGTCGGTAACTGGAGAGGCGCTCCCACCCTTCAGCGCAGGCTCCCATATAGATATCCATTTGCCTGGTGGATTGATTCGGCAATATTCTTTGTACAATGGTTCTCACGCTGAACACAGCTATAAGATTGCCGTCTTGTTAGCCCCAGAGGGGCGCGGTGGTTCGTCAGCGATGCACCAACTGCAAATTGGTCAAGAGCTGAATATAAGTGAACCCCGTAATCTGTTTCCTCTAAGTCATGAAGCGAAGAAGACACTGTTGTTCGCGGGTGGCATAGGCATTACTCCGATACTCAGCATGGCTGAAAGGTTGTCACATATAGGCGCCGAGTTCGAATTGCACTATTACAGCCGCTCTTGGGAGCATGCCGCCTTCGCTGAGAAACTTAAAAGTGGTTCTTTAGCCGATCGCGTCAACCTGTATTTTGACTCCGAGCCCGATAATAAGCCTGATCTTGCCTTGATGCTTGCCAACCGGAACTCCGATGAACATCTTTTCGTTTGCGGGCCAAACGGCTTTATGAATTTCGTCCTGGATTCCGCACGAAATGCAGGATGGGCAGAGGACCAGTTGCACCGCGAATATTTTGCAAATGAGGTAGGCGATACTGACGCGAATCAGTCCTTTGAAATTACGATTGCAAGTACTCAACAGATTTTAAGCGTGCCTGCTGAGCGCAGCATCTTGCAGGTGCTGATGGAAAACGATATCGAAATACCATACTCCTGTGAGCAGGGTGTTTGCGGAACATGTCTCGTGCGGGTTTTGGAAGGAACACCAGATCACCGCGATCTTTATCTTTCGCCAAGCGAAAGAAGCGCCAATGATCAGATTTTAACGTGCTGTTCTCGAGCTCATGGAAAAAAATTGGTGCTAGATATCTGATCGATGCACTGAACAGATGTGCTGCATTCAGTAGTATTCCAGGTTTTTCACAATTTCAATTATGTAAATCGTCTTCTGTCCTATGACCGACTGGACGAATTATGCTATTGCGCGCTTGCGCTATTAAAACAACAATAGGGCTAAATATGAAACTTGAAGGAAAAGTCGCTTTTATCACCGGTGCCGCCTCTGGGATTGGTGCAGCAACGGTTGATCTGTTTGTGGAGGAGGGCGCTACAGTCATCGCGGCAGATCTGTCCATGGCAAAATTATCGGCCAAATTTAATGGTCCACGTATCGAGTGTGTGGAGTTGGATGTTAGTAACAGTCAGCTGGTTAATACAGTGTTTGCTGATATCAATGAAAAATATGGCAAGCTTGATATTTTAATCAATGCTGCTGGTATCAATGCGCCAACGAAAGAAGCCAATGATAAGTTGGTAAAGGCAAATATCAGTGCTTTTGAAGCGGCGGCAAGAGGTGAGCGATTTCTCCCTGCTTTTCTCGAAGATACGACTGATGAAGAGTTTGCTCAAGTCTTGGCTGTCAACCTTGCCGGTACTTTTTATTGCCTAAGGGCCGCTGCACCTCTTATGAAAAAGGCCGGTGGTGGGGCGGTTGTAAATATCTCGAGTGTGGCAGCGCTGGTCGGCGTCCCTATGCCTCTGTATTACCCCGCATCAAAGGCTGCTGTGCTCGGCATGACCCGATCAGCTGCAGGCGAGCTGGCTCCTTACAATATTCGCGTCAATGCCGTAGCCCCAGGAGCCGTCGATACGCCGCTGTTGAGCTCTCAGCCTCCAGAAATCATGGAAAAAATCATCGCGATGCAACCTATCCCTCGAGCAGCACAGCCATCTGAAATCGCTCAGACGCTGCTGTTTCTGGCGAGCGAGGACGGGGCGTACTACACCGGGCAAACCCTCTGTCCTTCCGGCGGGATCTACATGTAATCAAACTCTTGGGTAGGAACAATCACATGCCAAATAATAATAAATTTTTTGACCCTGCTGCTTTGCAACGTCTGGACGATGCAATCAAGAAAGATGTCGACGCGGGTCTGTATGACGGCGCCAATATTATCGTGGCACGTCACGGTCAGATTGGATATGAAGCCTCAATCGGTTGGGCTGATAAAGAAAACAAACGACGGGCGACCTCGGACGATATCTATCGGGTGTTTTCCCTCACCAAGGCGTTCACCAACGTCATGGTACTTCAGGCCATCGATAGGGGTATTTTGTCCCTGACCACCAAGGTCGTCGATTTGATCCCCGAGTTCTATGGTCGGGACCGCTTCCGGAGCGGGCGCAAAGACAAAATCAATTTAGGGCATCTGCTGACTCATCGTGCTGGACTGGTTCCTACGCCTTGCCCGCTTCCCTACGATCAATTGGGCGATATGAATGCCGTAGTGGATGCGATTTGTCAGCTGGATGTAACCGGCGAACCGGGAGTTACGCTTAATTACTCGCCAACGCTGAATCATGTGCTAATGGCCGAAATGGTACGCCGCGCCAGTGGAGCTGGGCGGTTCAAGGACTTGCTGCAAGAAAATCTGTTCGACTCTCTCGGGATGTCCAGTAGCGCCCTGGGCGCGCCGGATGCATGGACCGATCGTTACGTTCCGATTAGAGCAAAATTCCCTGACGGTGGATGGCTGTCAGTGGCAGATATCGAGGTGATGAACGACATCATCAACAGCCAGGCCGAGATGCCTTGGGTCGGAGCGGTATCAACGGCTAGAGACGTATTCAAGTTTGCTGAAATGCTGCGTCAGGCAGGGAAAGGAACTGAGGGCACTCCCATCAGTTCGGCGATGATGGATGTCGCAACGACCAACCAGACCGGCGACCAGCCTAGCGACCTTTACAAAGCGCTCGCAGAAGCACGCGGTTGGGAAGTTCCTCCTGCAAACTTCGGCCTGGGTTTTGCGCTTTCAGGGTCCGGGCTCTACCCATCGTATTTTGGACCTACGACCAGCCCACGCACATTCGGAAACTACGGAGCCGGTTCCACGCTTTTCTGGGTAGATCCTGTTTGGGACGTCACTTTCGTGTGCCTGACCGCGGGAATTATGGAAGAAAGTGAAAATCTTCTGAGATTCCAAAGGCTCTCAACTCTGGCAATTGCTGCAGCCATCTAATACGTCATTCCAGTTTTCCTCAAGGCAGGAACAGCATTATGAGTCGTTGCCCTTTTAATCACTCCGCTCCGGCCGAGTTTGACCTGTTCAGCAATTTTTATCTGAATGACCCTGCCGCCGTGTTTCAGGGGGCCAGGGAAAATGCCCCCGTATTCTGGTATGAGCCCATCGGTGCGTGGATCATTACCCGCCGAGCGGATGTGGACGCCGCTCTGATGGACTGGGAGTTGTGGTCATGCAAGTCCAACGGTGCGTTCATTGATATCCCTTCCGACTACGCCTCTGTCGTGAGCCCGGAGCTTATGAGCGAGATCATGATCGGAATGGATCCGCCGAAGCACACGGGTGCCCGAAGGGTCGCTCAGAAAGGCTTTCTAAAACCTAATATCGCCAAACTCGCACCTGAAATCGAAGCTCGAGCCAACAAAATACTCGACAAGCTGGCACCTGCGGGCTCTTCAGAGTTCATGGAGAGTTATTGCCTTGAGTTGACTACCCAAACACTCATGGCCCTTCTGGCACTACCACCTGAAGACGACGGTTTCATCCGTCAATTACGGGATGATCATTTCCGCGTTCTCGCCAGTGGTCGCGAACCTATACCTGAACCCGAACTCTCGACTGTCTGGAAACGGTACGCAGCAGCACAGCTCCATCTGCGCAAGCTAGTTGATGAACGCCGGGACAGCCAGGACAGCGACATCATTTCCATCATGGCCAGCGCACGGGAGCCTGATGGTTCTTACTCGCTATCCAAAGAGCGAATTTCGATGCATCTGACGGAGTTTGCAGCGGCGGGCACCGACACGACTGCCCAGGCAATGGCCAACGGTATAGTGTTTTTGTCTCAACATCCTGACCAGCTGGCGGACGCACTTGCAAATCCTGGCCTGTGGCCGAAAGTATTCGAGGAAACGGTTCGGCGCAGGCCCTCAGCTCCGTTCACTTCTCGCGTCGCGACCAGGGACACCGAAGTGGCAGGGGTAAAAATCAACGAAGGGGACTTCGTTTGGCTCGCGTTGGTCAGCGCCAATACCGATCCCGCCGGTGTAGCTGATCCAATGTCTTTTGATATTCACCGCGAAGTGCTGGATGAGCAGAGCCACTATGCCTTTACCAAGGGACGCCATACCTGCCTGGGCGCACCCCTTGGACGTCTCCAGGGGACTATTGGCTTGCGCGTCGCCTTCGAACGGCTGAAGTCGCTTCATGTAACGCCTGACCAGGCTCTGGACTTCTTGCCTCTCGCTTTGCTGCCAATTCGCCGTTCCATCCAAGTCCAATGGAAGCCTTAGTCGCAGAGGTGTAACTGGCAAATGATTGCACTCGCAGGCCCGGATTTCAAAAAAGAAGTCCGGTGATCTGCGCTGTTTTAAGAGTACGTGTACCTATAAAAATAATAGCCTGGAGTAATGTATGAAATGTGTCGTGCGCGCTTTTAATATTATCTTCACAACAGCGGTGTTAACGCTTCCCTTCAATGTCAAGGCCGCGGAATCCATTTCTCCCGCAGGTCCCATTGGTGGCACCGATATCCGATCTGCATTCCTTCCGCCGCCGGGAAATTATGTTGCCGCCGTCGCGGGTGGAATGAACATAGACAATTGGTACACCTCTAACGGAGACTCGATGTCTGCCGATGGCCATGTTTATTTTGCGGGCACGGGTTTACTACATGTTTATGATCAACCCTTTCTGTCTGGGACAATAGGTTCGACTATTTATCTAGGGGCGTTGCGCACTTGTTTTGGTATGTCAACGGTGTCTTGCGCCTCAGGCATGCAGGATATTTACTCCGACGTCTTCGCCTGGAGCAAGTTTAATCCTTCAAAACAGTTTTCGCCCGATAGCCCGATACCCTTTGGGACAGCGTATTGGGTCGGCCTTGGCTTAAATATTCCTACTGGCAGTTTCAAGAAAGACCGGATGCCAAACGTTGGTTCAAATTTCTACACAATTTCACCGAATGTGGGCATTACTCATACCGTACCTAGTCTATTGCCCGAAGGTCTGGGGGAAGCCACTGAGCTCAGCGCCAGGCTATTCTTCAACTATTACACAGAGAATCGAGATACTGACTATCACTCTGGTTATGTCGTCAGTTTAGACTTTGCGGGCACGCAACGAAGTGGTGCTTGGCAGTATGGAGTTACGGGAACCACCTATAAGCAACTCACCGATGACACACTCAATGGCAGACAAGTCTCAAATGGAGGCAGCCGGGCAGCGTTATTCAGCGTTGGCCCGTTGCTGGCTTATGACTTCGCTGTTGACGGAAAGCCATACAACTTGATGGCCAAGTTTCTGACGACAGTGTGGGGCGAGAACACTACAGGTGTGAGTGGCCTGACCCTGCGTTTGGCCACAGAGTTTTGAAGTGTTTTACGTTAACAAAATGAGTGGTAGGAAAGCCTAAGGTATCTCTCTATCCACCACACCGCATGAAGACATTACTTACTATTGCGGCCTCAAAGTGTGTGCTACTACTTTCATAGCGGGTCATGGTGGGAGGGTTGAAGAAAAACGTTGCGGATTTCAGTGATGCGCATTGAAGCTCCGATTAAAGTTAACCACTTCAGAATGAGCGGGGTTTTTGGCGATCAGGGCGGGGAGTTGGGTATTGAACGCCTCTCGCTTCTGCAGCAGCGACTCCCTTGACCGCGGCATTAGCGCTGGGCGCATCTCTTCAGCGGTGTAATCGCAGCAGTACGCGGGCGTACAGGGCTGTTGGCGCCATGACGCCTCCAGGCTGCCACTGTCGAGCGGGTCGAATCCAACGTCATCGAAAAGTTGCACGCCTTGATCACCGGTCGGCCGATCTGCTCGCTTCCCCAAACGCTCTCCGTCTGACCATTTTCCAGAGCGGCGATGCGCACGTCTCTCAAATCCGGGTAGTAATTACTCGTGTCGACCACTGGAACCGACTATGGCAACGCAGCGAGCGTTTTTTGGGAATAGCTGCCATGGCCGGTTGGGGGATGGAAATAATCACAGCATCGGCGCCATTGAAAGCATCCTTCAAGTCACAGGGAGTCGCCGCTGCTTCCTCGGCAAACGCGCTTACCGACTCTCTGCCCCGAGAGTTAGCCTCACTGACCTCGTGGCCGGCACTGACCAGCTTTCGGGCAAGGGGTCCACCAATGGATACGACGCCAACGACTGGGATTTTCATAATGCCTCCAAAGATTCAAAGTCCGGATACGTTGTTCTTAATGCTGCAATATCCGCAAGAACCGACTTTTTAGTCTGTAACCCACCAAAAGATATGTATCGATGGAGCGCGAATGGGAGTGTGAGAATCCCTTACGACGGCAAGCCTGGTCTGCGGCGATAAACGCTACGCTTCGCGTTCTGGAGGGGAAGTGGAAAATTGTGATCATCAATGAGCTCATGGCTGCCGAGGGCCGCCCGCTCGGTTCTCCGAATTGGAAAAGCTCATTCCTGATGTCACACAGAAGATGCTCATTCAGCAGTTGAAACGGCTCCAGCAAGACGACATCATTCAGCGCACCGTATATCCCGAGGTGCCTCCGCGAGTGGAATACGCGCAGACAGCGCTGGGTCACGCACTCGGCCCGGCCATGGCAGCGCTTATAGAATGGGCGGAGCTTCGTCACCAGCACGATGAAAAAGGTAAGGAAGCACCTGGCATGGCTTCTGAATAATTGATTTGTGACTGTATGTGCTATCGGTCACAATTCGTAAGTCCTCGATAGGGTGAGTAATCTATTTTCATGAATCAGCCATCAGTATCTGCGCCCGGCCCTCGTGGCCCAATCGATCACGAGATACGCGACCAGATTGTCGCGGCGGCCAACGAGCACTTCAGTCAATATGGCTACGGTAAAACCACGGTTTCCGACCTGGCCAAGGCCATCGGATTTTCAAAGGCTTACATCTACAAGTTTTTTGATTCCAAGCAGGCAATTGGTGAAGCCATCTGCGCAAATTGCCTGGCAGAAATCGTCGCGGCAGTTGAACAGGCTATCAATGTAGAGGGCCTTTCGCCGACGGAGCGTTTTCGGCGCCTGGTTAAAACGGTGATCGCCACTGGGGTGAATCTGTTCTTCAACGACCGAAAACTCTATGACATTGCAGCGTTTGCGGCGTCGGAAAGCTGGTCGAGTACGCAGGCTTATGACGCACAAATCAAAAGCTTCGTTTCGCTAATAGTGCGAGAGGGTCGAGAGGTGGGTGAATTCGAGCGCAAGACTCCGCTGGACGAGACGGTAGAGTCGATACATCTTACGCTCAGACCTTTCGTAAACCCCTTGCTGCTGCAGTACAACCTCGATTTCGTCGAGGAAGCACCTACGCTCACCTCCAACCTAATCTTGCGCAGCCTCATGCCTTGATCTTCGGCTGAAAATCTGCGGCATACCGAGTCAGCAAGAGATCAGTACATTTTTTCCCGTGTCCTTCTTCCGTCCGTTGAGGGACATTTATTTGTCTGGTAAGTGACGAATGACTGAAATGGTCACGTGTATGAAGATGAGCGTCAATAGCTTCTAATGCTCCATTTCAGTGACACCCATAGAGTTCATACAATGAAAAAAACAGTGCTCAAGACCCCTCTCGGCCTTGCTGTGGTGATTGCATCTTCCAACGCTTTTGCAAGCGGCTTCGCGCTCAATGAACAAAGCATCAGTGGCATGGGATCCGGGTTTGCCGGTCGCTCTTCTGCCGCTGAAGATGCGAGCACGGTCTTCGGTAACCCTGCGGGCATGTCTCGCTTGAAAAGAGAGGAGGGGAGCGTCGGGGCGGCGACTCTTTTCGCCAAGTCCGACATCAGCCACACCCGCAGTAAATTCGGCGGCCAAGAAGACGGCGACATGGTGCCAATCACTACCGTGCCTATGGGCTACTACGTCAAACCCATCGATGAGCATTGGGCATTCGGTGTTGGTTTTTATGTACCGTTCGGTCTGATGACTGATTATGGCAGCGGCTTCGCCGGGCGTTATTACGCCAACAAAAGCGAGGTTACGACCCTCACGTTCCAGCCCACCATCAGTTATGCCTTCAACGACAAAGTTTCGATCGGGTTCGGTCCTACCATCAACCGTATCAGCGGTGAGCTGTCGGGTATGGTGCCCAATCCACTCAGCCCTGGTCGCAATGACGGAAATCTCAAAAGCACGGGTGACGACACAGCCTTCGGTTTCAACGCCGGTATCCTGGTACAGGCGACAGACCGAACCCGGTTGGGCATGACCTACCATTCCAAGGTCAGTTATCAATTGGACGCCAAGACTAAAGTCACTGACGGCATCTTCAGCGTGTTGGGGGTCAGTGGCCGCAGCTTTGACGCTTCGCTGGAAGTGGATACGCCCGAATCAGTGGATTTCTCGGTGACCCATCAGCTCAATAACGACTGGACGCTCTACTTGGGCAGCACCTGGACTCGCTGGAGCCGCTTCAAAGCGTTGACCATCGAGAACACCGGTTTACCCCCTACGTTGAGCGGCACGTTGGGCACTATTACCGAAGAGCAGAATTGGCACGATACGTGGGCTCACGCTATCGGTGCGGCGTATCAATTGAATAACCAATGGGTACTTCGCGCGGGTTTTTCTGTTGATCAGTCACCCACCAATAACACCAATCGTGGGCCGCGCATTCCTACGGGCGACCGCAAGGTGATCAGCTTCGGTGCTGGCTGGACTCCTGCGGACAATGTCACGATCGATGTGGCCTATTCCTACCTGTGGGAGGAGAGCGTACAGGTCAACGACACCTCGCCGACCCGAGGTGCTTACAGTGCCAAATATAAGAACAGTGCGAGCGGGCTCGGTACTTCTGTGAGTTACCGCTTCTGATTGAGTGCTGTTACGCGATAGAAGTCCGGTCGGGAGCGCGCGTTGCCTCCCGAGTTTCAAAAACACATTTCGAGCCGTTCCCTAAAAGGTCATCGACTCGTCACTGTGACGTCCCATGGTTGCCACCCCCCACCGAGTGACTTGAATAGCGCAACCGCCGCTCGTGCCGACTCTGTTCCCGCTTGCGCTCGAGCATCGGAGGCTTGCAGCATCGTCTCGTCAGCGTGCAGGACATCGATCAGGCTGGCCGTGCCTTTCTCATAAGCAATGAACGACGATTGGCGAGCCTGAGCAAGAGATACCTCTCCGCCGGTGAGGGTGGTTGCTTGAGCTTCGCGATTTACCAATGAGGAGAGTGCGTTCTCGACATCCTCAGTGGCGCGCAGCACGGACTGACGGTACGCGGCCAGAGTTTCGGCTTCCTGTCCCTTGGCCTGGTCGATTTGGGCGTTTATGCGACCGAAGTCGAAGAGTCTCCAGCGCAGTCCCAGCACGCCCGCCGATTGGCTGGCACCGCCTGAAAAAAGGTTGCCAGCAGATGCCGCCGTGGCACTGCCCAGCAATGCACTCAGGGAAAATTTCGGGTAATACTCAGCAACCGCCTCTCCAATGCGTGCGTTTGTAGCCGCAAGACGGCGTTCAGCCACAATGAGATCAGGCCTGCGGCGCAGCAAATCGGCCGGCGTCCCCATCGCTTTCAACTGTGGCGCTACAGGAATGCTCCCCGCACTCGCGAGTTGCGTGCGGTGAGTTCCGGGCGGCGTTCCGAGCATGACATCCAATGCATTCATGGCTGCATCCAGACCAGACTGCAGCACCGGCACTATCGCTTGAACCTGTGATAGCTCGCCCTCGGTCTGACGAACCTGATAGTTCGCCGCGAGTCCCTTGCTGTAGAGCAATTGGACTTTCTCCAGTAACGCCTGCTGCGTTTTGACTTGCCGATTTGCAATGTCCAGGCGGGCCTGCAATCCGCGGACCGTGATGTAGATATCGGCGGTCTGCGCGGCGATTGCCAATCGTGTGGCCGCGACACCCGCCCGGGACGCCTGGTACTCGGCCAGAGCCGCCTCGCGTCCGCGGCGCAATCCGCCAAAGATATCTGCCTCCCAGCTGGCATCGAGGTTGGCCTCGTAGGAATTTCCGTATCGATCATAGCCAGGCGTTGAGTTCAACACCTGGCCGAACGGCGTTTCGATTGATTGGTAGGAGCGTGCTGCCTGTCCGCTCACATTCCCCGAGGGGAGTAAAGCGGCATTTGCAGCACCTAGCCCGGCCCGCGTTTGCGAGAGTCGCGCCGACGCCTGCGCCAGGTCCAGATTCTGCTCAAGTGCCTTGGAAATAAACTCGGCCATTAATGGGTCACAAAAACCTTCCCACCAAGCGACGAGGCTGGTTGGCGCCTCGCCAGGCGG
Organism: Pseudomonas sp. IT-P218; assembly: GCF_949767605.1. Lineage (NCBI taxonomy): Bacteria > Pseudomonadati > Pseudomonadota > Gammaproteobacteria > Pseudomonadales > Pseudomonadaceae > Pseudomonas > Pseudomonas sp. IT-P218. Next base: position 162,773 of record NZ_CATKQQ010000033.1, on the reverse strand, counting down.
CTGTTCGACTGTAGCCTGACCCACGTAGCGGGCCGAAAGGGGGGCGTCTGGGCGATGGTAGTCCGGGCCGACCGCGCAACCAGCCAATAGGCCGGCGCTGACCAAAAGAGCAATTGGGCAGTGGGTAGGCATCGAGATTCCTTGAATAGAGAATGGTGTGACCATATTACTGTTTGGTCACATGCTGTCAATTGGCGCTACTGAGTACTAACTGATTTATTGGGGCTAAAAGGAAGATTGTTGCTCCGAGAATGCGAAACTAATCTTTCACAGATCGTGACCATTGACACGATTAGTCACTATGCTGAGAATATGACGCTCGTCCTATTTTAAGTAAGGGAACCTATGCGCCGGCTTCGACCTTTCCCGTTTGCCGCTTGCCTGTTGCCCCTTGTCCTGACGGCGTGTGGCGATTCAACCTCCGTCGGAGACCCACGCATGCAGGCTCCTCTAGTGAGGTCCGCAGTGGTTCGTGCTTCGTCCGACGTCTCCCGTACTTTCACGGGTGTAGTGGCTGCCCGCGTCCAGGCCGATCTGGGTTTTCGGGTCTCCGGCAAGTTGCTTGAGCGTCTGGTTGACACCGGTCAGACCGTCAAACGTGGTCAGCCGCTGATGCGGCTCGACTCTATCGATTTGGGGTTGCAGGCACGTGCGCAGCAAGAGTCGGTCATCGCCGCTCGAGCCCGAGCCAAGCAGACAGCAGACGACGAGGCTCGCTATCGCGACCTAGTGGCCGCAGGAGCTATTTCTGCATCGGCTTACGATCAGTTCAAAGCTGCAGCGGATACTGCAAAGGCGCAGCTCAGCGCCGCAGAAGCGCAGGCTGACGTAGCACGCAATGCTTCTGGTTATGCGGTGTTGTTTGCCGATTCCGACGGCGTTGTGGTGGAGACGCTCGCCGAGCCCGGACAAGTTGTCAGCCCGGGACAGCCTGTGGTTCGACTGGCACGGGCTGGGCAGCGCGAGGCCATCGTGCACTTGCCCGAGACGTTGCGCCCCGCAGCAGGATCCACCGCGCAGGCGACGCTGTATGGCAATTCCACGGGCGCTGTCACAGCGAAGTTGAGGCTGTTGTCAGACTCGGCAGACCGGATGACTCGCACCTTTGAAGCGCGGTATGTGCTTGAGGGCGCGCTGGCCAATGCACCGATAGGTTCGACTGTTACGCTTCGGATCGCTGAAGCTGCCCCGCAAGAGCAGGGGCTGCAAGTGCCGATAGCGGCCATTTATGACGCGGGAAAAGGCACCGGTGCGTGGGTCATCGCCGGTACACCTGCGAAGGTATCCTGGCGACCTGTTCAAGTCTTGGGTTTGAGCGACGACTCTGCGCACGTCACGGGTGATCTCAAGATTGGCGAGCAGATCGTAGCGCTGGGCGCACATCTGCTGCGCGAGGGGGAGGAGGTGAGATTGCCTCAACAGGATCCCGCCAAAGTCGCCGGAGGTCGTCCATGAGCGAGGCTCGCTTCAATCTTTCCGCGATCGCCGTTCGTGAGCGCTCAATCACGGTATTTCTGATCTTCCTGATTGCCGTCGCGGGCATCATGTCGTTCTTCCAGCTGGGGCGCGCGGAAGACCCTCCGTTTACGGTCAAGCAGTTGACGGTTATTACCGCCTGGCCCGGAGCCACGGCGCAGGAGATGCAGGATCAGGTCGCAGAGCCACTTGAAAAACGCCTGCAGGAACTGAAGTGGTACGACCGCACGGAAACCTATACCCGGCCGGGCCTCGCCTTCACGATGGTGTCACTGCTCGATAGCACGCCGCCCTCGCAAGTGCAGGAGGAGTTCTATCAAGCGCGTAAAAAGCTCGACGATGAAGCACGGAAATTGCCGGCCGGTGTTATCGGGCCAATGGTTAACGACGAGTTCTCGGACGTGACATTTGCGCTGTTCGCCTTGAAAGCCAAAGGAGAGCCGCAACGATTGTTGGTTCGTGACGCTGAATCGTTGCGTCAGCGCCTGTTGCATGTGCCGGGCGTGAAGAAGGTCAACATTATTGGGGAGCAGCCGGAACGTATCTTTGTTTCTTTTTCCCATGATCGGTTGGCCACCTTGGGCATCTCCCCTCAGGACATCTTCGCCGCGCTGAATAATCAAAACGTGCTCACGCCCACCGGTTCCATCGATACCAGCGGGCCTGAGGTGTTCCTCCGCCTGGATGGCGCCTTCGATAAGGTGCAGAAGATTCGTGATACACCCATCGCGTTTCAGGGGCGCACGCTAAAGCTCGCTGACTTGGCGACGGTCGAACGAGGGTATGAAGATCCGGCAACTTTCTTCGTACGTAACAATGGTGAGGACGCGCTGTTATTGGGGGTCGTGATGCGTGAGGGCTGGAACGGTCTTGACCTCGGCAAGGCGCTCGACGCAGAGACTGTCAAGATCAATGAAGGCATGCCGCTGGGCATGGCGCTCTCCAAAGTCACCGATCAATCGGTGAATATCGACTCGGCCGTCGGCGAGTTCATGGTCAAGTTCTTCGTCGCGCTGCTCGTGGTAATGCTTGTGTGCTTCCTGAGCATGGGCTGGCGTGTCGGCGTTGTGGTTGCTGCGGCTGTGCCGTTGACGTTGGCCGTGGTGTTTGTGGTGATGGCGGCCACTGGAAAAAACTTTGACCGTATTACCCTCGGCTCGTTGATTCTTGCACTCGGCCTGTTGGTCGACGACGCCATCATCGCTATCGAAATGATGGTGGTGAAAATGGAAGAGGGTTACGACCGCATCAAAGCGTCCGCATATGCCTGGAGTCATACCGCCGCGCCGATGCTCTCCGGTACGCTGGTAACCGCTATCGGTTTTATGCCCAACGGCTTCGCGCAGTCGACAGCCGGCGAATACACCAGCAACATGTTCTGGATCGTAGGCATTGCCCTCATAGCCTCCTGGGTGGTTGCTGTAGCCTTCACCCCGTACCTGGGCGTGAAGATGTTGCCAGACATCAAGAAGGTCGAAGGTGGCCACGCGGCCATTTATAACACCCGTCATTACAACCGCTTCCGACGGCTGTTGACACAGGTCATTGCACGCAAATGGCTGGTGGCCGGTACCGTTGTCGCCTTGTTTGTCGTGTCGATCCTTGGCATGAGCCTGGTCAAGAAGCAGTTCTTCCCAACCTCAGACCGTCCTGAAGTATTGATTGAAGTGCAAATGCCGTACGGCACCTCCATCGAGCAGACCAGCGCCACCACCGCCAAGGTCGAGGCTTGGCTGCAAAAGCAGGATGAGGCAAAAATCGTCACGGCTTATATCGGGCAAGGGGCGCCGCGCTTCTATCTGGCGATGGCGCCGGAACTGCCTGATCCTTCATTCGCAAAAATTGTGGTGCTGACGGACAGCCAGGAGGCCCGTGAGGCTCTCAAGTTTCGTATTCGCGAGGCGGCTGCCGAGGGCTTGGCTCCGGAAGCGCGGGTCAGGGTGACGCAGCTAGTGTTTGGTCCGTACTCGCCATTCCCTGTTGCCTACCGGGTGATGGGGCCCGACCCCGTAAAACTTCGCGAAATCGCCGGCCAAGTACAGGACACGTTGCAGGCAAGTCCGATGATGAGAACCGTCAACACCGACTGGGGCCCGCTGACGCCGACGTTGCATTTCACGCTGGACCAGGACCGTCTGCAGGCAGTTGGGCTGACGTCAAGCGCCGTCGCGCAACAACTGCAGTTCCTGTTGGCGGGTGTTCCGATCACTGCGGTGCGTGAGGACATTCGTTCGGTGCAGGTGGTCGGGCGCGCAGCAGGCGATATCCGCCTTGATCCCGCCAAGATAGAAGGCTTTACGTTGGTAGGCACGGCGGGACAGCGGATTCCACTGTCCCAGGTAGGGGCGGTGGATGTACGTATGGAGGATCCGATCCTTCGCCGTCGTGACCGCACACCGACCATTACTGTACGTGGCGACATCGCTGAGGATCTCCAGCCGCCGGATGTTTCGAGCGCGATTGTGAAAGAGCTGCAGCCGATAATTGACCAGTTGCCGGATGGGTATCGGATTGAGCAAGCAGGTGCAATCGAGGAGTCGGGCAAAGCCGGTAAAGCGATGTTGCCGCTATTCCCAATCATGATTGCCGTGACGCTACTGGTCATCATACTGCAGGTCCGTTCGATCTCGGCGATGATCATGGTGTTCCTCACCTCACCGCTGGGGTTGATAGGCGTGGTGCCGACATTGTTGATCTTCCAGCAACCCTTTGGTATCAACGCACTGGTCGGTCTGATCGCTCTTTCCGGCATTCTGATGCGCAATACGCTGATTCTGATTGGGCAAATCCATCACAACACACAAGAAGGACTGGATCCTTTTCATGCGGTAGTCGAAGCGACGGTACAACGAGCCCGCCCGGTATTGTTGACAGCGATGGCAGCAATCCTGGCTTTCATCCCCCTGACCCATTCCGTCTTCTGGGGAACGCTGGCCTACACACTCATCGGAGGTACGTTTGTCGGAACCATTATGACGCTGGTATTCCTGCCTGCGATGTACTCCATCTGGTTCAAGATCCGCCCTTACCATGAGAGTGAAACTCATACAGCAACTTGCACCTGACCCGACACGCAGGCTTGAGAGCCGTTCAGTTCAGGGTCCGCTCAGCTAAACCCGTTTCGAGCATCGAAGACGTACGCCCTCTGTCGGCAATGCGAATAGCAGATATGGATCAAATATTATGAAAAGATCTTGGAGTGCCGTCGTCTTCAATTTGTCTCGGAAATTGTAATCCTGGGCCTGAATATTTATCTTCAGGCCTTTTTGATTCCGCGAAAATAATAAATTTCGTGTCGCTGTCTAAGCAGATTTTCATTCCCGCTACTTCGAGTGTGTTTCTTTGATTGCACGCTGGATCCACTCGCAGAAGGTCCTCACTCCGTAGTTCTGCTCACGAGTAGCCGAGGTGATTAGATAGTAGACTGCCGATCGTTCCAAAGGTCGGTTGGAGGGCGTAATCCTTCGGAAGGAGGCGCATCCTGGGCTTCAATAAGGTATTCGGAATGAAGATCGTAACGGTGGTTCACGTGCACCTGAATCTAATCGGCTCTACCCGTGGCGGGTTTGGAAGTCATAAGGAGCAGCGGTCCAGCGGGCCTGAGAATCCGTCAGCGACAGGGGCTTGGTTAGCGTTTCGGTCAAAGCCTCTTCATCGAGGCTTCAAAGTACTCACGCACGGCGGGGGGGGGGGCTCAGGGTCGGATCGCTTCAGTTGACCTGTTCATCACCCGGCACGCCGCGCTGCCGGCTGGCATCCGCTTTGATGATGCTGGCGTCCACGGCAAAGCCTTCGCCTAGACCAACCCTGCGTCCATGCAACGACGCAGCACTTCATTGAACAGCCAGCGAAAACAGATCACTGTCTCGAAAACGGCCGTGTCGATTTTTGGAAAGTCGTTGAGATTAGGAGCTTCATTTTCAAGACTCAAGCGGCAGAGCCAGCGATAAGCCACGTTCAAATGGGCCTCCTCGCACAACCGCCGTTCTGAGCGAGTGCCGTAGTAATAGCCCACGATCAGCATGCGAATCATCAGTTCAGGATCAATCGACGGACGCCCGATTGGGGCTATAAAGATCGGCGAGGTAATGGCGCAGGTCGCTCAGATCGAGACACCGATCAATGCTGCGCAGAAGGTGACTGGCTGGGATGTGATCTTCGAGGTTGAACGAATAAACAGTCGCTCCTGCCCACTCGATAACTGTCCCATCATGCTGTGTAATCCCCCTCCGGCCAATGGATAGATTTTGGCAGAGGCCAGTCAGGGGAGCTACCGCCGTCGCAGCGACCCTTGGTTCTCGACTAGGTGTCGCTGTCCCTCGCCAAATTGCTTATAGGTAGCGACTGTTGCAGAATAAAAACAGCCATCTGACCCCTGCCAGGACAAGGCAGCTGCTGTGCACTCAACGGGCGGAGTGGCGAAGTTGTTCAATTATCTTGCGCGCACGGTTGGCGCCCACATCCACATGAATGTCGATCATGGGGGGCGTGTCGAAGCGACACATGTTTTGGTACTGCGCTTCGATGATTACTTTGTCTTCGTCGAAGGTCAGCGCGGTTTGTTCGACGACCTTGGCTTTGACCGCCTCGTGGTCCGTTTGCGGATTGGTGGCGATGGTCCAGAAATAATGGCTAGTGCTCTCGGTCTCTGGCGTTACGCCATGGAAACCGCGCATGTGGAAGCCGCCGCGCTCAGGGTCGCTCAGCGACTCGGTATTGGCATCCACCGCACCGGTCCATATACGCAGGTGGCTGACGTGAAATTCGATTTCCTGCCAGCGATCGACCTTGTCCTTGAACGGATAAGCCGCCACGTAAGTGGGGGGCGGTACCGAGCCTGGCATGTAACGCCTGACCGTCACTGTGCGTTCGTCACTCTCCACCTTCATTTCGGCGTTCATGTGAATGCTGGCGTTGCCGCCAATGGTGCGCAGGTGCACGTAGCCCAGATGGCTAAGGTCCATCAGGTTGTCGTGAATAAGCTGGTACGGCGCGTCGTAGTGGTACACGTCGCCATCAAAGATGTATTTGCCGCTGCTGTGCACGTCGTAGGCCGGCGGTTCGCAATTGGGTTCCGGGTGCGCGCTGCTGCCGAACCAGATCCACACAATCTGATCTCGCTCGCGCACGTGGTACGCCTGCACTTTGGCCTTTCCGGGGATTTTGTCCTGCCCCGGGATTTCAATGCATTTGCCCTCCCCGTTGAACAGCAGGCCGTGATAGCCGCAGCGCAGGCCGCGCTCATCCAGCGTGCCGTTGGAAAGCGGCAGCGCGCGATGGCAGCAACGGTCTTCAAGCGCCGCAACCTGGCCGTCCGGTGTGCGAAACAGCACGACAGGATTATTCAGCAAGGTGCGGCCGACAGGCTTGTCGGTGAGTTGCCAGGCCAACGCGGCGACGTACCACTGGTCTAACGGAAAAGTCGGTACCGGCGCCGTTGCAGCTACGTTGTAGGCAAGGGATTCGCTATTCGAAACAGTCATGTTGTTCTCCTGACAATCGATAGGGGTGAAAGTTGAGTTCAGAGATCCAGCACCAGGCGCGGGCTTTTGGCGCGTGAGCAGCACGGGGTGAATTGATCGTTGCGGGCGTGCTCGGCGTCAGTCATGAACTGGTCGCGATGGTCCGGTGTGCCGTGCAGCACTCGGGTAATGCAGGAACCGCAAATGCCCTGCTCGCAGGAGGTTTCAATCGCGATGCCTGCTTCATCCAGCACCTCGAACACCGAGCGGTCGGCGGGAATCTGAAAAAGCTGGCCGGATTGGGCGAGCTCGACTTCGAAGGGCTGGTCGCCGTCGTGGTCGATAGGGGCTGACGCGAAAAACTCGCGGTGTACCTGCGCCTGCGGCCAGCCTGCTGCTGCGGCGCTGGTGAGGATGTAATCCATAAACCCGCCCGGACCACACACATACAGGTGCTGGCCGGCTTCAGGGTTTTGCAGAAGGACGCCGGCATCGAGGTGGGTAGGGGGTGCGCTGCTGTCATCGTGCAGGCTCACGCGTTCGGCGAACGCGGCGTTTTCCAGCCAGTCGAGAAACGCGGCGCGATCGCGCGAGCGGAAGCAGTAATGCAGCTCGAAGTCGGCGCCTTGGCGATGAAGCTCCTGGGCCATGGCCATCATCGGCGTAATGCCAATTCCGCCTGCGATCAGCAGGTGACGCTTGCCTTCGATGGCGAGCGGGAACAGATTGCGTGGCACGCTGATTTGCAGCGTTTGCCCTTGTTCCACCCGCTCGTGCATTGACTTGGAGCCGCCGCGCGAGTGTGGATCTTTCAACACGCCGATTAAGTAGCGGTGCCGTTCTTCCGGGGCATTGCACAACGAGTATTGGCGCACCTCGCCCGAGGGCAAATACACATCCACGTGGGCGCCAGCGGTAAATGCCGGCAATGGCTCGCCGCTGGCCAGTCGCATTTCGAAACTGCAAATGCCGTCGGCCACGACCGCTTTGCGATTGACTAAAACCTGGAGCATGGAATGACCCTCCACACTGAAGTGGCTGCAAATAAAACCGGATAGAAATTGGTGAGCGAGCGCGCTCGCTTCAGCGCAGACTGGTGACTGCTGAAAGGCGTTGCGACCTGATACGGTTCATGTGGAGCTACCTGTTATTTATTTTTTTGGGGCGGCTGTCGCCTATGATGCGAGCAGTCCACGCAGGGCCCGGCTGGATGTAGAATCCAATCATTTAGTTGCGGTGTCAACCAGTTTGGTGGTGCCGTTTATCATCTTTTAAGGCAGACAAGCCAGGCACCCACTATGACGGACATCGAAAAACTAGACCTCAAACGCTACGTTCCAGCCATGCTCACCTTTTTGGCCAACAAGCTGGCCACGGGTGCTTCAATCAGTTACCGCAAGCATTTCGGTATTGGTGTAGTGGAGTGGCGATTGCTCGCCTTGCTCGCGGTGGAAGACAAAATCACCGCTAATCGCATTTGCCAGGTGATCGGGCTGGACAAGAGCGCGGTCAGCCGCTCGCTGCAGACGCTGGAAAAGGCGGGACACATTTGCGGCGAGGTCGACAGTCAGGATGCACGCCGCTACACGGTCAGTCTGACGGCCGAGGGCAGGGCCCTGCATGACCGTGTCCTAAAGGTGGCACTGGAGCGAGAGCGACGCCTGCTGAGCGATTTTACCCGCACGGAGATCGACACCTTGGTAAATCTGCTGGGCCGGATGCAGACCCAGGTCGGCTTCGTAAACGAGTACGACCCACCCGCTTCGAACTGAGCGTGGCATCCATGGCAATACGTTGTGATGCGTATTGCATTGAGCTGGACGTTTCGGCCAAGGTGCGTTTAGAGCATCACGTTTTCTGGTGCAGCTCCTGCAACGACAACGACATTTTCTCGGCTTCGCTCAGGTAGTCCTTGCTAATCATGTTGTGCAAGAATTTGGTGTGGTCGAACACAAAGTCCCTGAGTTTTGCCAGTGGATACGGCAGTTGATGGAATACGTTACCCAGCTTTCTGGCGAATTCCACGTTGTGGTTCACGTAGGCCACGCGCTCGTTCTCGAACACCGAAAAGGCTTGGGTGACTTTGGGCATATCGCGCAGGTTACACCTGCCAAGGGCACGGGCCAGAAAGTAGCCGTCTTCAATGGCCATGCCCATGCCGTAGGCCGCGTATGGCGAGACCGGGTGGACGGCATCGCCCAGGCAAACGACGCGCCCCGTGCTCCATTTCTCCAACGAGGGCCGGTTGTAGATTTCCCATTTGAAAATTTGCGTTGTCATGTCGGTGGCATTGAGGAAACGCGGCAGCGGGTCCGGGAAGTCTTTGAGAATATTGGCAACATGCGCTTTGACATCAGTAGGCACCGGGGCGCCCTCTTTGGAAGGTTCAACAATCCACCATTCATAACCTGGCTTGCCGTCGTGCAGCATCGGAAAAAAGCTGGCTTGGTACTTTCGTGAGTGAATGATTCTGCCGGTGTTGGCAGGAATGCCTTCTAGGGGGTCGCACCACGCCAGCCAAGCGCGCAAGCCCACGTGGAACAGTCCGAGGTCGCCAAAGGCCTGTTTTGAAACGCCGGACCGAATGCCGTCGGCACCCACCAGGATATCGGCCTCTACCTGGGTACCGTTTTTAAAATTGACCAGCACGCTGTCTGGCTGCTCGACATAACTGTCGAAATCCGAATCGGGCACCAGCATGCCATCGGGCATTAACTCCATCATTCGAGCGAAGGCATTGGAACGCAACATGCCGTAGTGCCAGCCCTTGATGCCGAATGACTTTTCTACCGACGCATTGAAGGACAGTCGAGCGCGCAGGCGGTCTTTGTTGTTACGAAATTCGGTGATGGTAAACGAGCCAAAGTTCTCCATGTCGACACCGTAGTAGCGCAGCACTGCCAGTACCGGCACGGCCAACAGCACCGCACCGCCGATGGGTTTGGGTTCGGCGTTCCTCTCGAAAACCCGCACGTCGTAACCTAATTTGTGCAGGGCCAGTGCCGCAGAAACCCCACCGGGCCCTGCACCCACCACAGCCACTCGTTTGCCTGCACGCCAGTTCTCGGAATAATTAAGCATCGTAGTTACCTCGTTATTGTTGTGGCGAGGATGTTAACGAGGCGGATGTAGACCTGATATGCGCATTACGCCGAAAAAACGGATAGATGCTCTTATTAGCCAAACTCCAAAGTCGCTGGTCGCGGCAGCGGCTGATTTTCCAACGAAAGAATCAGGTATCGCCACGAGCGATACCTGCTCGCCTCATAATCGATTGGAGTTAGCGACGCCGCCGCTTTAGCGTTGCACCCTGCGAACTGCGTCCAGCGTGGTGATGCCACGGGCGCGGATAACAATAAAAAAGGCCGCCGCTATGACCGACACAACTCCCTCCCCAACGCTCACCCCGCCAGCAATTGTTTGCACAGCGGCTACCGCATTACAGCTTGGCCATTTGTGCTAGGTGCGAATTGCGCCTCGCTTTGCGTGCCCCTTGCTCACTATCGAGTTGTATCCGTCATGTCCTCTATCTCGCGCGTGTTAGCCAACGTGTCCGTTGGTACCAAGTTGTCCTTGGGCTTCGGTTTGGTGTTGGTGTTTACCCTTGGCGTGGCGTTGGCCGCCTCTTATTCGTTGACTTTACTCAAGGCTCGCAGTGAGCAACTACGCGATCAAGCCGCTACGCAGGCGCTGATTCTGCAAGCGCGCATCGATGAAAAGGAATTCGCCCTCACCTTGAACGCGCAAGTGGCCGCGCGCGTGAGCGATGCCGTGGCAGAACTGAGAAAAGCAGCGCAGACCCAGTCGGCTGATTCGGCAGACCAATCCGCCATTCAGGCAGGTGCCAACGCCTATCTGGAAGCCTTCGTGCGGTATGCCCAATCGTTGCGCTCGGCGCGCGATGAGCGCTTGCGTATGCAGGAGCGGGCGCAAGCGGCGGGGTTGAGTTTTTCCGGGGTGTTCCTCGACCAGCTGGACGCAATCAATGCCGTGATAGAGGCAGGGCAGGCGCCGACCGCCGAGCAAATGGCAAAGCTGGAACAGGCCGCAGACCTGCGCGAGAAGCTGGGCAAACTCAGAGACAGTGAACTCTATTACACGATGGATGGCGACGACCGTTACCGCAGCGATTGGGAACTGAGCGTCAGCGACCTGACCTCTGCGATGCAGGCGCAATCCACCAATCTGAGTGACACGGAACTTGATTCGCTAAGCGCTGCCAGTGCCGCCTTGGTGGACTATCGCAAGGCTTTTGAGCGGTTCGTCGAGAGCCGGACACAAAGCGCTCAGGCACTGGCGGCCATGAGCACGCAGACGCAGCGTGTCGGCGATCTGCTTGCCAAGGCCAGCCAGCAACAAAGCCTGGCCATCGGCATCGACAGCCAGAGCGCCTATCGGCAATTGGCACTGATTACCCTGGCGGCCCTGGCGTTGGGCGTCGGCGCTGGCGTGCTGATCAGGCGTAGCATCGTGCTTCCCTTGAGCATTGTTGTGCAGCTCACGCAACGCGCAGCGGCAGGCGACATAGCGAGCGCGCAGAGCAATCCTAAACGCCAGGACGAGTTAGGCCAATTGCTGGTAACGGTCGAAACCATGCTGAGTAATTTGCGCAGCCTGGTCGGGCGCATCGGCCAGGGTGTTGGGCAACTGAATGTCACCGCCGCCAATATGGCTACGATGACCACGCGCAACAGCCAGGGCGTGGAGCAGCAGTTGCACGAAACAGCGCGGGCGGCCGACGCCATGCAACACATGATTACCACCGCTGCCGGGGTGGCGCGCAATGCCGGTGAAGCCAGCATGGCCATGGCTCAGGCTGACTGCCAGGCGCGTGAAGGCGATGAGTGGGTGCGCCTGGCGGGCTGCAAGATCGACAGTCTGGTGCTGGAAATGGTCGGGTGTTCAGAGGCCATGCAATCGCTGCTGCACGAGAGCTCTGCCATCGGCGGCGTACTGGATGTGATCAAGTCGGTGGCTGAACAAACCAATCTGTTGGCGCTCAACGCGGCGATTGAAGCAGCGCGTGCTGGAGAGCATGGCCGTGGGTTCGTGGTGGTTGCGGACGAGGTGCGCGGACTCGCCCAGCGGACGCAAAAATCCACGTTGGAAATCGAGGGGCTTATTGCGCGATTGCGGACGGTGGCCCAACAAGTGGATGAACGCATGAAGGGTAGCCGCAATCTCACGGACGAGACCGTGGCACTGGCCGGCCACGCCTCGCAGGCGCTGTCACGCATTACCCGGGCAGTCTCGAGCGTCGAGCAGATGAACCAGCAGATTGCCGAGGTTGCCCAGCAGCAAAGCGTGGTCGCCGCCCAGGTGCGCGCCAGCGTGCAGGCTGTGCGTGAGGTTGCTCAGAGCAACACGCGCGAAAGCCAGCATCTGGAGCAAACTGTCGCCGAGCTGCAACGCGTGGGCGCCGAATTGAATGCTGCCGTCGGGCACTTTCAGGCCTGACGCGCTGCTCGCCGAATAATAATTAGAACGAGCACCGCCCGAGCATTGATGTCGAGGCGTTGCTGTTGTACCAGACCCGTGTGCATGGCTCGCTTGGGGTACATCTGGACAGCGTCAACGACGACACGGTGGCTCAGCTGGATAAAACGGCCGAACAGCGCTGCGACGAGATGGCGTAACAATGGCCGCAGCAGGCGGATGAGCTGGCACGGGTGTGACGCAAGTACGCCTTCGTTCGCCCGCGCCTGTTGCAGCAGAGCGCGCAATGGGTGCCGGCCGGGCGGCCTGTCACCTCTAGGACGTGGTCGCTCTATTGAATTGTCTGGTCAGCTTGCGTGGCCAATAGAGCCGACCCCGGTATGTTCTGAACCCTCACAGGAAGGCTGGACCGATGCGCTATTATGGGTTGGACCTGAATCTGCTGGCGGTGCTGGATGCGTTGTTCATCGAGCAGCATGTGACCCGCGCAGCATCGCGCCTGCATTTGACCCAGTCAGCGGTGAGCGCCGCGCTGGGCCGCTTGCGCGAGCATTTCGACGATCCGCTGTTTGCGCTTGTGGGCGGCAAGATGCTGCCGACCGCCTTGACTCAACGGCTTTATCCGCAAATCAGCCAGGTTCTGGAAAGCGCGCGGCACATTGCGTTTGCCAATGCGCAGTTTGAACCGCAATGCTCAACCCGGCGGTTTCGCATCATGGCCTCGGATTACGTGATTGCGGTGCTGCTGCCGCAAGTGCAGCGACGTTTGGCGCAGATTGCGCCGGGCATAAATCTGAGCGTGGAAACCTTGTTGCCGCAAAAAAGCCAGGAGCCTGGCTGGCTGGCCGATAACGTGCTGGAGCACCGCAGTTGCGATCTGGTGATCATTCCCCACGCGCATCGCTCAACGCGTCACCCGCAGGAGCCGCTGTTTGAAGATGGCTTCACCACTATCGTCAGCGTTGGGAATAGTGGGGTAGGTGATAGCCTGACGGTGCAGCAGTATCTGGCGCTGCCGCATGTGGTGCGCGAAGCCGGCGCGGTGCTGCACAGCAGCATGGAGTCTGAATTTTTTGCCAGTCGCGGCCTTGAACGACGGGTAAGCGTGGCGGTTGACCAGTTCGGGCTGATGCCCGAATTCGTGGTGGGTAGCGACTGTATCGCCACGCTGCACAGCCGCCTGGCGCTTTTGTATGCACGGCGCTTTCCCCTGCGCTTGCTGGCGCCACCGTTGGAAATGCCGCCGACCTTGCAGGTGGTTCAATGGCATGCTTACCAGGATGCCGACCCGTCGTTAATCTGGTTTCGCCAATTGCTGGCGCAGGTGGCCAACGGCTAGAAAGCGGCACCAGTGGAGAGTGCCGCGCGGTCGCGAGAATGGCCGGTCTACTGGCCTAATCGCTCTTCTCCTTGTCCAGCTGTGCCTGTAGTTTTCGCCGTGCCTGAATGGCGGCTTGGTCGGTGCCCACGATGATCTCCGGGTAATCGAGGTGACGGGGATCTTCCATGATGTTGCGGTGCACCGCCTCGATAATGGCCTTGTCTTCGGCAAAACCAACCTCGGTCAGCGTCTTGCACATGCTCAGGGTGGTGGGGTCCATGTTGGGAATGTCGAACCCGCCGAACCACAGATAACGAAAGCGCGTCGGTGTTTCTGGCGTGGTGACGTGCGCCACACGGAACTTGAAATGCGTGCGTTGACCTGGCGCGGCGTTCAGGTCTTCGATATCCAGGGTGGCCACGTTCAACGCAGGCGACACGTAGCTGCCGTAGTTGTACCGATTGACCTTTCTCTGCATGCCAATTGCCGTGACTTCCGCAAACATGGGCGGCAGGTTGCAGTCTTTGAATTCTTGTCGAAAGCTCACCTGGTCTTCTGTAACTGTCACTGTCGGCGCGCCAACCCAATCGAGAATCTTGAATGATGTGGCGTGTACATAACCGAAGTGGGTCAGGTCCAGCACGTTCTCTTTAAGCAGCATGTAGTTGCCATGCGCCAACGTTTCACCGCTCCAGGAGGAGTAGTTGGGATCGGCTGGCCACTCAGCGTCCGCAGGCGGGCCTTGTACGATCTTTTCCGGGTCGCCCATCCATACCCACACAAAAGGCGGCTTGTCGACGGCGGTATACGCGCGGACCTTGCAGCGGCCGGGGATTTGCGCCTGCGAGGGAATTTTTACGCAGGTTCCGGCCGCGTCGAACGTGAAACCGTGGTAGCCACATTGGATTGTGTCGCCCACCACTTTACCCGAAGACAGCGGGGCCCAGCGGTGGGGGCAGCGGTCTTCCAGCACGGCCACGGTGCCGTCTTCCTTGCGAAACAGCACCACCTTGGTGTTGAGCATCGTCAAGGCCAGCGGTTCGCGACCCAGCTGTTTGGAGGTGGTGGCAACCCACCAGCAATTACGCGGGTAATTGGGTTTGATAAACCCGGCTTCGTCGTCCGTTGTGTCAGTGGCAATCAGGGTCATGGAACCTCCTCATCGTTTTTATTATGCGTGCGTTTGGCGCGGTGCGGCGTCTTGGTCACTGCGGCAGGCGGCTGCCATGGAACGAAGTGATCTGCCAGCCGTCGGAGCCTTTGAGCCAGACTTGGGTGACAAAACCTTCACCACGAACCGGCGTGTCTTCGCCGCGCTTTTGCAAGGTGTTGATCTGGTAGCCCGTCATCACCGCCACGTCGCCGTGTACCCGCACTTCCAATGCACCACGCTCTACGTTGAGGTAGCGCACCACGTTGCGGGCATAGGCCAGATATTCGGTTTTGTCGTGCACCATGCCGGTGGTGTGCACGTACACGAGGTCATCAGTGAACAGGCGATTGATGGCCTCATGGTCATTGGCGATCAGCGCGGCGCGACGCTGGCCCTCAGCCTCGATGATTTCCTGAATAAGCTGTTGATTCATGCAAACAGTACCTCCGGTGAGTGAAAGAGAAATGTTCTTGCGCTTACTCGCTGCTGCCGCAGTCGGCGATCAATCCGGCGGCCTGTACGCCGGCTAATGCACAGCGCTCATCGTTGTCAGAGGTGTCGCCACTGATACCAACGGCGCCGATGATTTCGCCGTCGGCATCGCGTATCAGCACACCACCGGGAACCGGCACCATGTTGCCGCCGGCCAGATCGCTCAAGGCGTTGAAGAATACCGGCATAAGCGCTGCACGCCGCGCCAGTTCGCGGCCGCCAAAGCCCATGCCAAGCACGGATGCCGCCTTGCCGTGGGCGATTTGCGGGCGCAACAGGCTAGCGCGTTCATCGCGCTTCAGGGCTAGCACATGACCGCCTGCATCGAGCACCGCAACGCACAGGGGTTGCAGCTCGCGAAGCCGCGCTTCAGCTAAGGCCGCATCAACAAGGGTGGTGGCTTGGGCGAGGGTCAGTTTGCTCATACGGAGGCCTTCGGCAGGTG
Organism: Pseudomonas sp. IT-P218; assembly: GCF_949767605.1. NCBI lineage: Bacteria > Pseudomonadati > Pseudomonadota > Gammaproteobacteria > Pseudomonadales > Pseudomonadaceae > Pseudomonas > Pseudomonas sp. IT-P218. Next base: position 146,988 of record NZ_CATKQQ010000033.1, on the reverse strand, counting down.
GGTGGGGGCGGGGCGTTTGCCCATGTCGACGGCGCGTTTGCGGGTATGCAGTTCCGACCATTTCACCGTGTTGAAATCGCTGACGCGGTAGGGGTCGTAACCTGGCACTTGTGTATGAACACGTTCGCCTCCCAGGAACACACCTCGGATTTTTTCGCGTTCCTGAAGGATCGAAACATTCTGCAAAGGCGAGCCTTCGATAAAAATAAAATCGGCCCGGCGTCCCGCTTCCAGGGCGCCGACTTTCTGTGTGGCCGGCATCATTTTCGCGGATACCGAGGTGGCAGCCCGCAGCGCTTGCGCCGGGCTGAAGCCCAGCCAGTCCACCATTATTTCGATTTCTCTAGCGTGCCATTCGCCGTACGGCGTAATGGCGAAGCCGGCGTCGCTGCCGGTCATGAAGGGCACGCCGGCCTCGCGGGCTTTGCGCAGGTTGCGGCAACCGTTATCGATCACGCGTTGCTGCATGGCGCTGTAGCCGGATTTGATGGAGGGCTCGTAGGCTTCGGCAAACTCGACATTGTTGGCGAGCATGGTGAAGGTCGGGGCAATGTGCGAGCCGGACTTGAGGATGGCCTGGATACAGGCATCGTCGAGAAAAAACGCATGGAAAATCACGTCCACGCCAGCCGTCGCGGCATACATCACCGCCTCGCGGCCGTAGGCATGTACCGCAACCTTTTTTCCCAGTCGGTGCGCTTCGGCCACCATGGCGGTGGTTTCATCCTGAGTGAATGCGGCGATATGTTCGCCGTTCTCGCGCATGTGCGGGCCATCCATGCTTATTTTGATCAGGTCGACACCGTCCTTGGCCTGGCGGCGTACTTCGGCAATCTGCTCGTCACGGGTTTCGCACAGGCGGCCGGTGAAATAATCCGGCGTACCCACCCAGGTCGGGAACCAATCGTTCAGGCTCTGGCGGTTGGCGATCACATTGCTGCTCGCAGCAATTCTCGGCCCTTTGAACATGCCGGCGTTGATGGCATTGCGTACCGCAATGCTGCATTGGCCGGCGTCACCGGGCACCACCACCGAGGTATAGCCGGCAGCAAGTACGTGCTGGGTAAAAAACAGGCCCCGCAGGGCGCGAAATTCCGGTGATACAAACAGGTCGACGTCTTCTTCGCTCTTCGCGTTGCCGAACACCAGGTGGGTGTGAACATCCACCAGGCCGGGCATCACGAAGTGGTCGCCGGCGTCGATAATTTCATCGCCGGCTTCTGGCGATGGGGCTGCGCTTTGCGGCCCCACATAGATGAATGAGCCGTTTTCAATCACCAGGGCTTGGTCGCTACGAGCATCGTCTTCCAGCCCGGTGAACAAGGTTTTGCAACTGACGTGAATGCGGGACATGGTGTGCGCCTTGTTGTTGTACTTCAGCTGCACAGTACGGAGCGAGACCTCCGCTTGGTAGTGAAAAATATTGCTGCCTGCCAATGCCTAAAATTCATGCCCTTGCTGCGGGGTGAAACGCACCTTGATGCCGCGGCTGGTCGGGTCCCTGGCCGGTATGGCTGTGCGCGATAGCTGACATTCCAAGCGGCAATTTGTCCGAACGTCAGTCCCATGCGAGGTTGCCAGTGCTGGAGTCAACGGCGCCAACGGCCGCCGCGGTTATCACTACCCCGCACGCTGTTGCGCCGATCCCATACGAGTAAAACAACAAGAGGAAGCAAGAATATGAACGACAATCGTGGTGTGGTGTATCTGGGCGCTGGCAAGGTCGAGGTGCAGAAAATTCCCTACCCGAAAATGCAAGATCCTCGTGGCCGCAAAATTGAACATGCCGTGATCCTCAAGGTGGTTTCCACCAACATCTGCGGTTCTGATCAACACATGGTGCGTGGCCGCACAACGGCGCAAACGGGCTTGGTGCTGGGTCACGAAATCACCGGTGAGGTGATTGAAAAGGGCAGTGATGTCGAGAACCTCAAGATCGGTGATCTGGTCTCCGTACCGTTCAACGTGGCGTGTGGGCGCTGCCGCTCTTGCAAAGAGCAACACACCGGCGTCTGCCTGACGGTGAATCCGGCGCGCGCTGGCGGCGCTTACGGTTATGTCGACATGGGGGACTGGACGGGTGGTCAGGCCGATTACGCGATGGTGCCGTATGCCGACTTCAATCTTCTGAAGTTGCCCGACCGCGACAAGGCTATGGAGAAGATTCGGGATCTGACCTGTCTTTCCGACATCCTGCCGACGGGCTACCACGGCGCCGTGACGGCTGGCGTAGGACCGGGTAGTACGGTGTATGTGGCTGGTGCAGGACCAGTCGGCCTGGCGGCTGCAGCCTCGGCGCGCTTGCTCGGCGCGGCTGTGGTGATCGTCGGTGACGTGAATCCGGTTCGGCTGGTGCACGCCAAAGCGCAGGGTTTCGAGGTTGTAGACTTGTCTCTGGATACGCCTTTGCACGAACAGATTGCCGCGCTGTTGGGCGAGCCGGAAGTTGATTGTGCTGTGGATGCGGTGGGGTTCGAGGCACGCGGCCATGGCCATTCAGGTGTGCAGCAAGAGGCACCGGCAACCGTACTCAATTCGCTGATGCAGGTCACCCGGGTCGCCGGCAAGATTGGCATTCCAGGGCTCTACGTAACCGAGGATCCGGGCGCTGTAGATGCCGCGGCCAAGATAGGCGCGCTGAGTATTCGCTTCGGCCTTGGCTGGGCCAAGTCTCACAGCTTCCATACCGGCCAGACGCCGGTGATGAAGTACAACCGCGCCTTGATGCAGGCCATCATGTGGGACCGTATCAATATCGCCGACGTAGTGGGCGTGCAGGTCATCAGCCTGGACGATGCACCCAAGGGCTATAGCGAGTTCGATGCTGGCGTACCCAAGAAATTTGTCATCGATCCCCATCGAACCTTCAGTGCTGCTTAAAGGGCTGCGCGCAGGTGTGCACGCAATGCATGCCTGACTCATTCTTGCTGAGCAAAATGCCGGACCAAGGGTTCGGCATTTTTGTCTTGCCAGCGGTTTTTTACCTGGGCGAAGCCGCCGATTGTTTACGAAAAATAACTTCGTTTCGGGTTGTATTTAAAGCAACCCGCTAAGCGTGTTTGGTCTGCCGATCAGGGTAGGTCTGGGTGCTGAGCGCCTGGCCCGAGTCTTCCCGGTTGGCTCGGTGTGTACCTCTAGGACACCCGTTTCGGCGAAATTCACCCCGGTATGGCGCAGGCATCATTTGGGGCAAGCGGGTGCTGGAAGTGACCAGCGCGCCATTTCAATGGCTTAGACCAGCCATTTGCGGCAGCGATACATCGTATGCCTACCTGCCATTAGTAAAATTTGCGCTTTAGTCGGAAAGTAGCGACACGCGGCAGCAGCTGACTCAACTGGCAGGCATCCATAAGCCTCAAGTGACCCAGCGTTAGCCGGCCAATAAAAATAAAAAGTGAGAGGAATCATGAACCAGAGCGCGCAAAGAAAACGTAGTGGAGCAGCAAAGCGGCTCACCGACGCCACCCCAGGGCGTACCACCATTGTCGCAGCTCTATCAGCCTGCTTCGACAATTGCGCGGATGCGCTGCCTACCCCATCAGATTGCGATACCCGCCCAGAGCGCGCGGACGGTTTGGCTTAGTAACATTTGCCATCCCGGCTGCGGCTCACTGCTGCTGTCGGGACGGTCATGTAGAAGATCCGCCACACAAAAACAATAAGAGGGTTACTTCAAATGGCTAGTCGCAAGATCGCCGTTTCGCGGCGTGCACCCCATCGCCTGACCTTAGCCGCTGCCTTGGTAATTGGCGCGCCAACGGCGATGGCGTTTCAGATCGATACGGGCAGCCCGGATTTGAGTTTGCGCTGGGACAACACGCTGAAATACAGCACTGCCTGGCGTACTCAGGATGCCAGCAGCAAGCTCAGCGAGCGCCAGGTGGCACTCAATCAGGATGACGGTGATCGAGCATTCGACAAGGGCTTGATCTCCAATCGCCTGGATGTCCTTTCCGAGCTGGACATCTCCTTTCAAAACGTCGGCGCGCGCATCAGCGGTGCGGGCTGGTACGACACCGTTTACCAGGAAGACAACGACAACGACGATCCCGGCCGCGCCAACGCACGTTCGGTGAGCTACGACGAATTCACCAACGACACCCGCAAGCTGCATGGCGGCGATGGTGAGTTGCTCGACGCGTTTGTGTATTGGAACGGCGAGGTCGCAGACCGCTCCTTGTCAGTGCGCGCTGGGCGCCACGGTTTGATCTGGGGCGAGAGCTTGTTCTTCGGCGCGAATGGCATTGCAGGTGGTATGGCACCAGTCGATGTCGTCAAGGCGCAGTCCGTGCCCAACACCCAGTTCAAAGAAATCACGCGCCCGATCAATCAGTTGTCGACCACCTTTCAGTTGAGCGAGGACGTGTCCCTGGGCGCGTTCTATCAGCTCGAATGGGAGGAGACACGGCTGCCAGGTGCCGGCAGTTACTTCTCCAGTAGTGACATTATTGGCGAAGGTAATGAGCGCCTGATTGTCGGTGCACCGTTCCCGTCTTTTCTCGGTGGCAACCCTGATAGCCCGGCGGCGTTTTACCATGGCAAAGACAAGGACGCGCGAAGCTCGGGACAGGGCGGCTTGCAGCTCAAGTTCAGCGGCGAGTCAGTTGAGTACGGCGTCTATGCCATGCAGTACCACGACAAGACACCCAAGCTGTATCTGAAACCGGTCGCCGGTGCGCCGGATTTCAGTACCGGCAAAGTGGGTGAGTACTACTGGGCGTATCCCGAAGACATCCGCGCCTTCGGTGCGAGTTTTTCGACCACTGTCGAGGAGTACAGCTTCGCCGGTGAAGCCTCGATGCGCTGGAACATGCCGTTGGTATCGAACGGAGTGACCATCCTTCCGGGGGTGGAAGCAGACAACAACGACGACGCCCTTTACGCGGTAGGGCGTACAGCCCACGTTAACCTCAACGTACTGGCCTCATTGGGCCCGAACTTCATCGCTCAGGAATCCGGGCTCGTAGGCGAAATTGCCTGGAACCGTTTGTTGCACGTCAGCAAAAACCGCGAAGCGCTGGACCCCGGTGCTACCGATGACGCGGTCGGCTTCAGGCTGGTTTACACCCCGACCTATCGGCAGTTTTTCTCCGGTGTAGACATCAGCGTTCCGGTTGGCCTGAGCTACTTTCCGATGGGCAAATCGGCGGTTGTCAGCTCCTTCGGGCCGGACAAGGGCGGCGACTTCAACGTGGGTATTACCGCCACCTATCTGGACCGCGTGACAGCGGGGCTCACCTACACGCACTACTACGGTGCCGATGACACCAGCCTCAACGCGGCCAGCCAGTTCAACTACAAACAATCGCTGAAAGACCGTGACTACGTGGCTTTCTCGATCAAGACAACCTTCTGAAAAGGACTTGCGCATGACTACTCAGTTCACTCTCAAGGCCTTGTGCCTGGCCGTGCTGGCCGCTGTTGCGCCGTTTGCCCTCGGTGCCGCCACCCCCGAAGAAGCCGCCGCTCTGGGCAAAACCCTGACGCCGTTTGGCGCCGAAAAGGCAGGCAATGCCGCTGGCACCATCCCGGCGTGGGACGGTGGCTACACGAAGGTAGACCCGGCATTCAAGCCTGGGGGTAAGCGCGGCGACCCCTTTGCCGCCGAAAAGCCGTTGTACAGTATTAACGCGGCCAACATGGACAAGTATGCCGACAAGTTGAGTGATGGCACCAAGGAGATGCTCAAGCGTTACCCGCAAACGTATCGCCTGGATGTCTACACCACCCACCGCACTGCTGCGGCCCCACAATGGGTGTATGACAACACCCTGAAGAACGCGACCAATGCCAAGCTGGTGGACAGCAGTGCCGGCCCGATTCCGCAGGGCGCGTTTGGTGGTATCCCGTTCCCGGTGCCACATAGCGGCGACGAGGCGATGTGGAACCACCTGCTCAACTGGCGGGGCACTTCCATTGCCCTGGATTTTCGCCACTACCTGATGACGGCCGACGGCAACCAAGTCATGACCACCGACGGCCTGGCCATTCAGGAGATGCCGTATTACTACCAGGAAGGTTCCGCCGATACGTTTGACGGCGATTACTGGCTGTTCCGCCTGCTTAACGTAGGCCCACCGCTGCGTGCGGGTGAGCAAGTAATGGGGCGCTCCAACCTCAATGGCGACAAATCGCAGTCGCAGGTTTACCTCACCGGTCAGCGCCGTGTGCGCAAGTTGCCCAATGCCTGCTGCGACACGCCGACACCCGCAACCGCCGGGGTCATGTCGTTTGACGAGCTCAGTGTGTACCAGGGGCGTCTCGATCGTTTTAACTGGAAACTGGTGGGTAAAAAAGAGCTGTATATCCCCTACAACGCCAACAAAACACTGACCGCACAAAAGCCCGAGGACCTGCTACTTAAAAACCATTTGAATCCTGATTACGTGCGTTGGGAACTGCACCGTGTCTGGGTGGTGGAATCCAATCTGGCTCCGGGCAAACGTCACCAGCTTCCAAAGGGGCGCTATTACCTCGACGAGGACACTTGGCAGGCCATGTTGGGCGATCGTTGGGATGCCAATGGGCAGTTGGCCAAAAGCCTATGGTCGTTGCCCGTTGTGATGCCTGATCTTCCGGCCCTTACACAATTGACCTCGGGTTTCTACGACCTGACCTCCGGCACCTGGTTCGCACAAAGCATCTTCAGCGGTAAAAACTCGCAGTACTCAATTGTTGATCGCTACAAAAAATCTGAGTTTTCTCCTGCCGCGATGGCAGGGCAGGGTGTGCGTTAACGCCTGAAAGGCAGAAACAGCAGGCGGGCGCTTTGCGTGCCCGCCTGTTAGCACATCGGAGAGCAGATTGGCCGAGGTAGGTAATGAATAGAATTTGTCAAAGGTACTCGCTGCTACTCGCTGTGGCGTTGTCTTTCAGTGCTGGGTGCGCGATGGCACAAAGCGCGGCAGTCGGCGCGCCGCTGGACACACCGGCGATGCGTGTTGCGCCAACGCAAAAAAAGGTGCTGATCGATCTGGCGCGTGCCGGTGCGAGGATAGTTGCTGTCGGGGAACGAGGCATTGTGATGCTGTCCGACGATGACGGGAAAAGTTGGCGCCAGGCCGAGGTGCCGGTATCGGTCACGCTCAGCGCGGTGCAGTTTGTAGACGACCATCGTGGTTGGGCGGTTGGCCATGCAGGTGTGGTGTTGGCGACAACCGATGCGGGCGAACACTGGACGGTGCAGCTTGACGGTAACCGTGCCGCGCAGATCGAGCTGGCAGCGGCGCGCGATGAACAGGCCGCCGCCGATGCCGCTGCGGCCGAAGCCCGCGTTGCCAGTGCCGAGCGGCTGGTGGCGGATGGCGCGGACAAGCCGTTTCTGGCGTTGAACTTTGTTGATGCCCGGCGCGGTTTGGTTGTCGGTGCGTTTGGTTTGGCGCTGCAAACCGTTGATGGCGGTGCGACCTGGACGTCGGCCATGGGCCATATCGATAACCCGATGAACCTGCATCTATACGCCATTAGCCAGCAAGGGCCGCGCTGGTTTGTCGCCGGCGAGCAAGGGTTTCTCGCCCGTTCGGACGACGACGCAGCCTCGTTTGTGCAGGTGCAAAGCCCCTATGAAGGCAGCTTGTTTGTTGCACGAAGCCGAGCCGACGGCGCGCTGCTGGTGGCGGGGCTAAAGGGCAATGCCTTTATCAGCCATGACGGCGGCGACACCTTCCAACCGCTCGAAGTCCGTTTACCCATCTCCTTTAGCGACGCTGCGGTTCTAGCCAGCGGCCAGGTGCTGTTCGTCAATCAAGGAGGCGGTTTGTTTCTCAGCGACGAGCACAGCGGCGACACGCTGCGGGTGTTGAGCAAACCATTGAGTCTGCCGGTGGCAGGCCTGATCCAGGCAAGTGATGGAAGCCTGGTCGTCGCAGGATTTAGCGGGCTTACACGCGTGCCGCTGCCAGCCAGTGTTGTTTCGGAGTGAGGCTATGAACGTTTTTGGTACCACTGTGGCTAAAGGCCAACCCAGCACTGCGCAGTTTGATTCTCGCTCTGGCTCTATCGTTGAGCGGGCGCTGTTCAACCATCGGTTCTGGGTGTTGCTGTTGTGCCTGCTGACCACCCTGATGCTCGGCTATCAATGCAGCCGCGTTGAACTCAACGCCAGCTTTGAAAAGATGATTCCCACGCATCATCCCTATATCGCCAACTACCTGAAGCACCAACAGGAACTCAGCGGTCTGGGCAATGCCTTGCGCATTGCGGTGGCAAACAAGAAAGGCGACATTTACGACCCTGACTACCTACAAACCCTGCAAGCCTTGAGCGACAAGATTTATCTGCTGCCAGGTGTTGATCGCGCATTCATGAAGTCGCTGTGGACGCCGGCTACCCGCTGGGTGGCGGTAACGGAAGAAGGGTTGGACGGCGGCCCGGTCATTCCCGATGACTACGATGGCAGCCCAGCAAGCCTTGCTGCCTTGCGGCGCAACGTGCAGCAGTCCAACGAGATTGGTCAGTTGGTTGCCTTTGACCAGTCCTCCAGCATCATCTACGTCCCTCTGCTGGCCTCCACACCGGATGGCCAACCACTCGATTACTCAGCGCTTTCCCAGCGCCTTGAGTCGCTGCGCAGCGAATTTCAGAGCGCCAATGTCGAGATCCACATCACGGGGTTTGCCAAGAAAGTCGGCGACCTGATCGCAGGTCTGCAGCAGATTGTGCTGTTCTTTGCGATGGCCATTTTTATCACCACGGTGGTGCTTTACTGGTATACCCGCTGCGTGCGCAGCACGTTGCTGGTGGTGCTGTGCTCACTGATCGCCGTGGTCTGGCAATTGGGGTTGTTGCCGCTGATTGGCTACCAACTCGACCCTTATTCGGTACTCGTGCCGTTTCTGGTGTTCGCCATCGGGATGAGCCACGGCGCGCAGAAAATGAACGGCATCATGCAGGACATCGGTCGCGGCATGCACCGTGTCGTGGCTGCCCGGTTTACGTTCCGTCGTCTTTTCCTCGCGGGACTCACGGCCCTGCTGTGCGATGCGGTCGGCTTCGCCGTGCTGATGATCATCAAAATCCAGGTCATCCAAGACCTCGCTGTGATCGCCAGCATCGGCGTGGCCGTGCTTATTTTCACTAACCTCATCCTGTTGCCGGTGCTGCTGTCCTACGTGGGCGTAAGTGGCCGCGCCGCAACGCTGAGCCTGAAAAGCGAGCAGGCCGAAAGCGCCGGGCAGAGCCGCCATTATTTTTGGCGATTCCTCGATTTGTTCACGCAACGTCGTTGGGCAACTCTATGCATTGGAGTCAGTCTGGCACTCGCTGCGCTGGGGTTTGTCGTCAGCCTGCAACTGAGCATTGGTGACCTCAACGTCGGCGCGCCGGAGCTGCGTCCAGACTCGCGCTACAACCAGGACGATGCCTTCATGACGCGCAGTTACGGGGCCAGCAGTGACCTGTTTGCGGTCATGGTGAAAACCCCGCCCGGTGCCTGCGCGCGGTACGACATTCTTAACAAGGTCGATTCCCTGGACTGGCAACTTCGTGCCTTGCCGGGGGTGGACGCCACCAACTCGCTGGCCCTGATGAACCGCCGCATGTTGGTCGGCATGAGTGAGGGCAGCCCGAAATGGTACGAGCTGCAAAATAACCAGGCGATGCTCAACATGATCACCGCCAGCGCGCCACGTGGGTTGTACAACGAAGACTGCAGCCTGCTGACCCTGTACGCCTACCTTTCGGACCATAAGGCCGCAACCCTGTCGCGTGTGGTCGAGCACGTGGAGCAGTTCGCCGCCGCCAACAACACCGAAGAGGTGCAGTTTCTCCTCGCCGCTGGCAACGCCGGTATCGAGGCTGCCACCAATATCGTGGTCAAACAGGCCAACCGCGAGATGCTGTTCTGGGTTTACGGTGCGGTCATCGTGCTGTGCCTGATCACCTTCCGCTCCTGGCGCGCAACGGTGTGCGCGGTCATTCCACTGATGCTCACCTCGGTGCTTTGCGAGGCCTTGATGGTGTGGCTGAACATCGGCGTGAAAGTCTCCACCTTGCCAGTGATCGCCCTGGGCGTGGGCATTGGCGTGGATTACGCACTGTACGTAATGAGCATTCTGCTCGGCCACATGCGCCAGGGCGAAAGCCTGTCCCAGGCGTATTACCGCGCGCTGGTATCCACCGGCAAGGTGGTGATGCTGACCGGCATAACCCTCGCTATCGGCGTGGGCACGTGGGCGTTTTCGCCGATCAAGTTCCAGGCTGACATGGGCATTCTGCTGGCGTTCATGTTCCTGTGGAACATGGTGGGCGCGCTGGTGCTCTTGCCGGCGCTGGCGTACTTCCTGTTGCCGCTCAAGCGCCTCTATAAGGGCCATACCGACCTGACCAACACCACGCAGAACGCTGATCGCGCCGCATTGGGCGCTCCCCAGCAGCGCCCGACCACTACGCAAGAGTCGCTGCAGCTGGTTCAGCGGGTCTGAGTCAGTGCAATCAATAACAACAAGAGAGGGCTGCGTGATGATCGAAATGAACGTGTACCTGGCCGACGTTGGGCGGCTGTTGTGGCGTGAGCTGATTGCAGGTCTGGCGAGCTACGGGGCTGTCATGTGCAGCATTGCGGTGGACCTCGATCATGATTGCTGAACGAAAAGCCGGCTTGCCTCAGTCGTTACTGCTACTAATCGGCAGTTGTTTACCCGTGCTCGGTGCGGTGCTTCTGGCACCCGTATTGCCACGCATGCAGGAGCATTTTTCATCCACACCTGGCGTGGCGATTCTGGTACCGGTGGCATTGACGCTTCCGGCGCTGGTGATCGCGTTACTGGCGCCCTTCGCAGGGGTGATCGCTGATCGCATTGGCCGCAAGGTGTTATTGCTGAGCGGCATGTTTATCTACACGCTGTGTGGAGTAATGCCGCTGTGGCTTGAGTCACTTGAAGCTATTGTTATCAGCCGGGCAGGGATCGGTCTCGCCGAAGCTGCGATTATGACCTGCTGCACTACGCTCGTGGGTGACTACTTCGACGGGGCAAAGCGGGAGCGCCTGTTCGCCCTGCAAATGGTTTCTACATCACTCTCTGCCGCTGTGTTCATGGGAGTTGGCGGCATGCTCGGCGAGAGCGGTTGGCGCACGCCCTTTGCGCTGTACACCGTCGGGCTGTTGTTTCTGCCATTGATGGCGGTGCTTCTATGGGAGCCCCGGCAACGAGCGAGAGATGAGAGCGTAACAGCGGCCGTGCGCTTTCCCTGGCGCGCACTGCTGCCGATTTATGGCCTGACTCTGCTCGCGGGGGCCAGTCTCTTTATTGTGCCGGTACAAGTGGGTTACCTGCTTAACCTGCTGCACGTTAATGCGCCTCAGCAAATTGGCATAACCATGGGCGCCAGCCAGCTCGGGGTATTGGCGGGTGCCTTGAGCTTCCGCCTGCTGGGTACCCATTCGCCAACCCGGTTGCTGTTCCTCGCCTTCGCGATGGCTGCCATCGGTGATTTGCTTATGGCGTTCGCGCAAAACCATTCCATGGTGATCGTGGCTGTCCTGATCAACGGTTTGGGCATCGGCTTGATGCTGCCTACCTTGATCACCTGGGCAATGTCATTGGTTGACTTCCACCATCGCGGACGTGCCAGCGGCGGATTTACCGCCGCTATTTTTGCGGGGGAGTTTTTAAGCCCGCTGGTGGTTCTCGCCGTTACCCGTGGAGACTCCAGCGAGCTTTCTAGAGCCCTGATGCTGGTAGGCGCGTTGCAATTGCTAGTGGCGTTGGGGTGTTTGAGCGTGCACTCGCGCCGGGTCCTGCCGCTGGCTGATCACATTCACTAAACGAGCGATTTTATTCGTCAGGCCCGACGCATGATGGCAATCAGAATGTGCCAGCGAGGGCTGCTGGGCGAGGGATCCAAGGATGAAAAATGATTGATGTACTAGTAACCCGCAAACAGCGCGAAGCGCAGGGCATTTACAGTTTTGAATTGACGGCGATTGGCGAGTCCGTCATGCCGTCCTTCAGCGCAGGCTCGCATATCGACGTGCACCTGCCCAACGGCCTGGTGCGCCAGTATTCGCTGTGCAATCACCCGGATGAGCGCCATCGCTATCAGATTGGCGTGCTGCTGGACCCCAATTCCCGCGGCGGGTCCCTGTGCATGCATGAGGCCGTGTCCGAAGGTACCCAGTTGCGTATCAGCGAACCGCGCAATCTGTTCCCGCTGGAACATGAAGCGGCTTACAGCCTCCTGTTTGCCGGCGGCATCGGCATCACACCGATTCTGTGTATGGCCGAGCGTCTGGCCAATGCTGGCAAGGCCTTTGAGTTGCACTATTGCGGGCGCAGTGCCGCTGGCATGGCATTCGTCGAGCGCCTGCGGGAATCGGGTTTTGCCGCCTCGGTGCACCTTCATATGGATGATGGCGAAGCGGCTCAGCGACTGAATACCGCACAGGTATTGGCCGACGCGAATCCCACCCACCACGTATACGTTTGCGGGCCCACCGGTTTTATGGAACACGTGTTAGGAACAGCCCGCGAGCAGGGTTGGCAGGACGCGCAATTGCACCGTGAGTACTTTGCCGTTGCGCAGGCCGGCGCTGCCGACAGCGCAAGCTTTGAAGTCCAGCTCGCCAGTTCCGGGCGGTGTTTGCAAGTGCCTGCCGATCGCAGTGTTGCCGAGGTGCTGCTGGATGCGGGAGTGGATATCCCGCTTTCTTGCGAGCAGGGCATTTGCGGCACCTGCATCACGCGTGTCCTCGAAGGTGTTCCAGACCATCGCGACATGTTTATGACCGAAGCGGAACACGCCCGCAACGACCAATTCACACCTTGTTGCTCCAGAGCCAAAAGCGCTCGTCTGATTCTCGATCTTTAAGGTATCTGTCATGACCCAACTGCTCTCTGCTGAAGCCCTCGACCAGCTGTTTATACGTGCCCGTTCGCACAACGCCTGGCTCGATCAATCGGTGCCCGACGCATTGCTTAGCCATCTTTATGACACCCTCAAGCAAGGCCCTACCAGCAATAACTGCTGCCCGGCGCGCTTCGTTTTCGTGCGCTCAGATGCGGGCAAGCAGCAGTTGTTGCCAGCCCTGAAGGGGCATAACGGAGAGAAGATGTTGCGCGCGCCGGTCACCGTCATTGTGGCGTTCGACAGCGAGTTTTATCGGTACCTGCCCGAGCTGTTTCCGGCCTACGACGCCGGTGCGCCCTACCGCGACAACCCGCAGGCGGCGTATGTAGCGGCCCTGCGCAACGGCAGCCTGCAGGGCGCTTATCTGATGTTGGCGGCGCGGGCCCTGGGGCTCGATTGTGGACCTATGTCCGGCTTCGATAACGCGCTGGTGGACGCGACGTTTTTTGCCGACGGCCGCTGGAAAAGCAACTTTCTCTGCAGCCTCGGCTATGGCGATCACACCGCGTTACGCCCGGTTGGCCCGCGCCTGACTTTCGCGCAGGCGTGCCGCCTCGCATAACTCTCTGGAGAGCGCGTTCATGAAGTTAGCCAGCCTCAAATCTACGAACCGCGACGGCCGTCTGGTGCTGGTGTCGCGCGATCTGCAACAGGCTTTGGATGTCAGCGACATCGCTGCCACCTTGCAACACGCGATGGAAAACTGGAGCCAGGTTGAACCCCGGTTGCAGGCGCGTTACGCCCAACTGAACAATGGCCAGGCCGATGGCGCGTTTGCGTTTGATCCTGTGCAGGCCGCCGCCCCTTTGCCGCGTGCGTATCAGTGGTGCGACGGGTCGGCGTTTCTCAGTCACGGCGAGCTGATGCAGACGGCTTTCAACCTCGACCCGATTGAAGGGATGGAACACACGCCGCTGATGTACCAGGGTGCCGGTGACGATTTTCTCGGAGGGCGCGATGACATTGCACTGCCAAGTGAAGCGCACGGCATGGATTTCGAGGGTGAGTTCGCCGTACTCGTGGATGACGTGCCCCTAGGTTGCACCGCAGCCCAGGCTGCCAGCCACGTGAAGCTGGTGCTGCAACTCAACGATGTGAGCCTGCGTGCGTTGGCGCCACGGGAAATGAAAACCGGTTTTGGCTTTCTGCACGCCAAACCGTCTTCAAGCTTCGCTGCCGTGGCCGTGACCCCCGATGAGCTGGGTACCGCCTGGCACGAGGGGCGGGTGCATCTGCCTTTGCAGGTGCAGTGGAACGGGGAGTGGTTTGGTCACCCGCACGGCGGTGCGATGCATTTCAGCTTCTTCGAATTGGTCGCCCATGCCGCGCTCACGCGCCGTCTCGGCGCGGGCACGCTGATCGGCTCGGGCACGGTTTCCAATCACGACCGCAGCGTCGGTTCGGCGTGTATCTCCGAGCGTCGGGCAATCGAAATGATTGCTCACGGCGAATCGCGCACCGGGTTTATGCGCTTTGGCGATCGCGTGCGCATGGACGTGGTGGACGCCGAGGGCCAGTCGATTTTTTCCGCCATCGATCAACGTGTAGTGCAGGCTCAGGCCGAGCAATAGGAGAGCGGCATGCGTGTGATGGTCACAGGGGCAAACGGACTGGTAGGCCGAGCGTTGGTGCAGCGGTTGCTGGCTCTCGGCCAATTGAACGGCAGGCCTATCTCCCGGCTGTTATTGCTGGATCAGGCGCTAAATGATCTGCCCGCCGATCCACGTTTGCGTTTCTACGCTGGCACCGTTACCGAGGCGGCCCTGTTCCGCCGTTCGTTGGCGGACGGCGTCGATGTGGTGTTTCACCTGGCCGGCGTGCCCTGTGTGGAGGCCGAGGGCAATTATGCGCTGGGTAACCAGGTAAACCTGAAGGCCAGCCTGGAATTGCTCGATCAATTGCGTCTGTTGCCGCGCCCGGCTGTGCTGGTCTACGCCAGCAGCGTCGCAGTTTATGGGGGGGCGTTGCCCAGCCGCATGGGGGAACTGGAGCGGCCCAGGCCGGTTACGTCCTATGGCGCGCACAAGCTGATGGTGGAAACCGCGATCTGCGACTTGTCACGCCGTGGCGAACTGGATGGGCGCGTGGTGCGGCTGCCCACGATCGTGGCGCGTGCGCAGGAAGCTGGCGGCCTGCGCTCGGGGTTCATGGGTGAACTGATGCACGCGGTGGCCAGCAACCAACCGTATCGCTGCCCGGTTTCCCCCCACATCACATCGTGGTGGATGTCTGCGGTGTGCTGCGTCGACAACCTGCTGCATGCCGCGCAACTGGATACCAGCACTACCGGGCGGGACCGGGTATGGCAACTGCCAGTGCTGCATCTCTCCGTGGAAGATATCGTGACCGCGCTGGTAACCCGCTACGGCCACGAGCGGCGTGAGTTGGTGAGCTACGCACCCGACCCCGCACTTGAACATCTGTTGGGAGAATTCCCGCCAATTAAAACCACTCTGGCGCGAGCGCTGGGATTTCGCCATGACGGCGGTCCGTCCGGACTGCTGCGTAATGTCCTCAGCTCGGTGGTAGCCAGCCGGCGGGCAGCCAAATCGGTAGGAGTGTTGCAACCATGAACAAGCGTTTTGTCGACCTGTCCGTCACCTTGGAAAACAACCCGTACACCGACCCGCCGCCGTTGCTGCCCAAGATTGATTACATGGACCACCAGCAAGGCTGGCCAGAGATGGCGGCGATGTTTCCCGGTCTCGAAATGAGCCAGCTGCCCGGTAATGAGTCCTGGGCGGCGGAACGACTGGAAATCACAACCCACAGTGGCACCCACATGGATGCACCTTGGCACTACGCCTCAACCACCGACGGCGGCAAGCCGGCGTGGGGCATTGATGAACTGCCATTGGATTGGTGCCTGCGGCCGGGTGTGAAGGTCGACTTTCGCCACTTGCCCGACGGCCACGTGGTAACCGGCGCTGAAATGGCGGCGGAGTTCGAGCGGATCGGCTACGACCTGCAGCCACTGGATATCGTGTTGGTCAACACCCGCGCCGGGGCCATTTTCGGCCAGCCGGGCTATCTCGACGCCGGCGTTGGCATTGGCCGCGAAGCGACCTTGTGGCTGCTGGAACACGGCGTCCGAGTGGTGGGCACCGACGCCTGGAGCTGGGATGCGCCGTTCAAGTACACCCGCGAGCGATTTGCCGCCAGCGGCGATGCTTCAATCATCTGGGAAGGGCATAAGGCGGGCCGCGATATCGGCTACGGGCAAATGGAAAAGCTGGCCAATCTTGAGGTCCTGCCTGCCTATGGCTTTCTGGTGTCGTGTTTCCCCTACAAGATCAAACACGCCTCGGCGGGGTTTGTACGTGCGGTTGCAATTTTTGATGAGTGAGCGCGCATTTTCTTAAGCCGACAAATAATAAGAGAAAACCTATGCCTGCTTTTCCTGCTTTTCCTGCTTTTCCTGTTTTCCCCATTCTGCTAATGGTTGCGTTGGCGCTTCCCAGCAATGCTGTGCTGGCTGCAACCGATAAACCCCGACCCAACATCCTGCTGATCGTGGCGGACGATCTGGGGTTTTCCGACTTGGGCAGCTACGGTGGCGATATCCACACGCCCAGCCTGGACGACTTGGCCAGGCAAGGCGTGCAAATGACCAATATGTACGCGACGCCAACCTGCTCGGTTACGCGCTCGATGCTGATGTCTGGCACCGACAATCACCTCGTTGGCTTAGGCACCATGGCCGAAGCGTTGCAGCCGTTTCAACGGGGCAAACCTGGTTACGAGGGTTATCTCAACCAGCAGTCATATTCAATTGCCGAACTTCTGCAAGTCGGTGGTTACCGCACCCTGATGGTGGGCAAGTGGCATTTGGGGCTTGAGATCGGGCAAGGGCCTGATGCGCGAGGTTTCGCGCAGTCGTTTAGTTTGCTTGAAGGTGGTGCCACACACTTCAAGCCGGCCAGTGTCGATCCGGCCAGGATCGAACAAGTGCACTACCGTGAAAACGGCAAGGCGGTGCAGGTACCAGATGATTTCTACTCGACGGACTTCTATACCGACAAGCTGCTGAGCTACTTGCGGCGTAGCAATACCGACCAGCAACCCTTTTTCGCCTACGCAGCGTACACCTCGCCGCATTGGCCGTTGCAGGCACCGCAAGAATACCTGGACAAATACCGGGGCCGATTCGACCAAGGCTATGACAGCGTGCGTGTTGCGCGCATCGGACGGATGAAAGCTCTTGGCTTGATCGCCGCGGAGCAAATCCCGGCCCTGCCATTGCCGGTCAGTCAGCAATTGCCCGGGTGGCAGCAGTTAACGCCCGCGCAACGCAAGGTTGAAGCGAGGAAGATGGAAATCTACGCCGCGATGGTCGACAACCTGGACCACAATATTGGCCGGCTGGTGGCCTACCTGCGAGAGAGCGGGCAGTACGACAACACGCTGATCGTGTTCATCTCCGATAACGGCGCCGCCGGCGAGAACCACACGGCGTTCTACCCGCCCGGCCCGCGCACCGACAACAGCTACGCCAACCTGGGTAAACCAGGCTCGCAAATCGATTACGGCTTGCGTTGGGCAGAAGTCAGTGCCGCGCCATTTCGCTTGTTCAAAGGCACGACCGCCGAGGGCGGCATCAGCGTGCCGGCAATCGTCAAGTTACCGAAAAGCCTCCCGCACAGAGCCCTTGAAAATCGAGTGGAACGTGGGGTCGCGCGTGTCGACGATCTGGCGCCTACTTTCCTGGAAGTGGCCGGTATTGCTACTCCGCAGGCCCCCGACAAACACCCCATCACCGGCCGATCGATGCTGCCGATGCTGACAGGAATAGGCAAGGCGTCCGTGCGCAACAGCCTGGCGGGGGAGTTGTTTGGTAACGCCTATTACCGAGAGGGCAATCTCAAGCTACTCGGCATGCGGCCGCAGGTGGGCCTGGGGCAAGCAGCCCAGAAACCGGTCTGGCAGCTATTCGATCTGAGCGTGGACCGGGGCGAGATAAACGATCTTGCGCAAGCTCAGCCGCAAACCGTAGAGCGTCTGAAGCAAGCTTGGCTCAGGTATGCCCACGAGGTCGGCGTCGTCTTCCCGGGGTCTTGAAGGCAAGCCTCGGCGGTATAAGTAATCAGCGCGGCGGGCATGCGAGTAGCGTCTCGTACAAACAGGGTCATTCGGTTGAAGTTACGGAGTAGTCAGGATGCGCATAACGAGAGTGGTGGGTTACGGCCTGTTCGTATTACAGGCCTTGAGCCTGATGGCACATGCCCAGGAAGCAGGTGCCGACGCCGTACAGGCCAAGCGGCTGCTGCAGAGTGCCGTGGATTATTACCGGGTTCAGGGTGATGCAGCCTTTGCGGCGTTCAGTCGCCAGGGTGAATTTATCGACGGCGAGCGCTACGTGTTTGTGGTTGATACCCACGGCACCATGTTGGCCAGCGGCGGTACGTCTGCAGTGTTGATTGGGCGCAATGTTTCCAAGGCGTTGGAGCCAGAGTTGCAGAAGGCGTTTGCCAGTGCGCTCAACACACCTGAGGGTGCGGTCGAAAAAGCCGAGTACCGTTGGATGAACGCCCTTGATGGCAAGGTGGAGCTCAAGCAGGTCTATTACCAGCGTGTGGGCGAGCGCATTCTAGCAGTGGGCCAATACCTTCCTCGTGCAAACAAGCTACAGGCGCAGGCCCTGTTAGACCACGCCGTAACAAAGCTTGATGAAGATCCGGCCGCCACGATTGCAGCTATCAACAGTCTTTCGGCGAGCTTCCGGCAGGATGATCTCTATCTGTTCGTGGTCGACCAGAGCACGCACCGTTACGTCGCCCATGGTTACAACTCGCGATTGATTGGCGTGGATTTCGCCACCATCAAAGACCCGGACGGCCGCGCAGTGGGCAAACCTATTCTGCAGATGATGGCTAACCAGTCGAGCGCCAGTTATCACTACCGCTGGAAAAACCCGGTGACCTCGAAGGTGGAAGAAAAATATGCGCTGGTACGCAAAAGCGGCAACTACCTGGTCGCCGTCGGCTATTACCAGAAGCCGCGCTGAGCTTTTTTATACAGGCGTGGGTTCGGCCAGGACTCCTGTCATGGTTCACACGTTGTATGTGTAAGATAGCCAATAAAAACGCACGGGCATTGGACCCGTGCTAACAGGAGGCTGAATGCGTTTTAAAAGTCTGGATTTGAATCTTCTTGTCGCGCTCGATGCCCTGCTGGCGCACCGAAGCATCAGTCGAGCGGCCGAAGCCGTGTTTCTGACGCAGTCAGGAATGAGCGGTGCGTTAAGCCGATTGCGTGCTTATTTTGATGATGAGCTGTTGATTCAGGTAGGCCGCAGCCTGGAGTTGACGCCGCTAGCCGAGTCGATTGCACAACCCGTGCGTGAGGTACTGCTGAGCATCGAATCGCAGATTGTTAACCGGCCTACCTTTGATCCCGCAACGGATGACCATACCTATCGGATTATGGTGTCCGAGTTGACCTTGATCCTGTTGATGCCAGCGCTGACCCAACGCTTGGCACGTGAAGCCCCGAATATTCGCCTGCACGTGCAATCGCAACATGACCGAGCGGTTGAGGCATTGGAGCGTGGCGAACTCGATTTGCTGGTACTGCCTGAGCAGGTAGCGTCAGCCAGCCACCCCTGCGAAAAGTTGTATGAAGAAAATTATGACTGCCTGGTGTGGACCGGCAATACAACCATTGGCGAGACGCTGCTGTTCGAAGAGTATCTCGAGGCCGGGCATATTTCCGTGGAGTTTGGACCCAACCGGGTAGCCGCTTTTGATGGGTGGTTTCTTGAGCAGC
Source organism: Pseudomonas sp. IT-P218 (assembly GCF_949767605.1). Taxonomy (NCBI): domain Bacteria; kingdom Pseudomonadati; phylum Pseudomonadota; class Gammaproteobacteria; order Pseudomonadales; family Pseudomonadaceae; genus Pseudomonas; species Pseudomonas sp. IT-P218. The sequence continues at coordinate 127,377 of NZ_CATKQQ010000033.1, read as the reverse complement.
ACGGGGTCAATCGGCGCGTGGAATTGATCTGTACCAGTCTGATCGCTCCACCAGTGCTGGTGGTAGGCACGCAACGGATCGCCACTGTTCATCGGCGGCTGGCCCACTTGGCTGCGCAGTACCTTCCGGTGCGCGTATTGAACGCACCCATGAAAATCCCGCCATTGAATCAGATGGTGCAATGGCATAAGCACCGCGACAGCTCTCCTGCGTTGATGTGGTTGCGCAAGGTGCTGGTTGAGGAAGCGGCGAAACTCTGACGAGCTCCGCCGTTCCCATAGCCCGGTGCGGCAGCCCGGTGCGGCTAGTTGACGGCCGTCGGCACGCCAACCGGCGTTGCCTGGAAGGCAACCTGGCGCCAATGGCCGTCTACCTCTTTGGCCCAGACCTGCATGGCTTTGGATTCGATCCGCATCACCTGCGGGTCCCCATTGCGCAGGCGCGCGGTATTGACTTGAGTGCCGGTCATCACCGCCGTGTCGCCGTAGACCCGCACGCGCAAGTCGCCCCTTTCAACCTTCAGCACTTGCAGGAACGAGCGCATGTACTCCAGGTAGCTTTCGTAGCCATCGCTATTGCCTCGGGTATGAACATGCACAAGGTCGCGGGACAGCAACTGGCCGAGCGCCACTAGATCGCCATTGCCCAGCGCCGCGCATCGCGCGCGCTCCAGGTCAAGGATGACCTGCTCTTGCGTAGTGGGGTGGTGTTCGCTCATACGTTTTCTCCGCTTAAATCGGTTGGGCCGTGACTTCGAGCATGCGCCGCACGGCGCCGTCGAAATCTGCCGGCAGGCTTCGGTCCATCTCCCAAACGCCGATCTGTCGGGAGGTCTCAACAATAAATTTGCAGCGCTCGAAGCGGCGCGTCATGAAGTGCTCCAGCGCTTTATCCACCGGGTGGGCTTGCAGCTCCTCGGCAATCACCACTGCATCCTCGATGGCCATGCCGGCGCCCTGACCGAGGTGCGGCGTGGTGGCATGCACCGCATCGCCAATCAGCAGTACGCGCCCCGCATGCCACTGCTCCATGAAAATGGTTTCAAAGGGCTTGTAGATGACCTGCGCAGGATCGGTCAAAAACTCATCGCGCGCACGGCCGATAGGGCCTTCAAATTCAGCCAGGCGCTCTTTGAACAAGGTGTGCAGCTCGTTTGGGTCGAACCATGGGTTGCCCGGCTCTGCCGTGGTTTGCAGCATGTACATGAGGTTGTCTTTGAGCGGGCAGAAGCCGGCCTGGCCACCGCGTTCGCCGCGAAAAACCGTCAGGCAGTCGATTTCCGGAAAACGCGGCATGTTGCAGCGCCAGCCGCCCTGGCCGGTGAATGCCGGTTTGAACTGGTCACCCAACAGCAGGGCGCGGATTTTGGAATAAATGCCATCGGCGCCAATCAGCAGGTCATAGTCGCCGACGCGCCCGGTGGTCAGGCAGACGGAGACGCTGTCAGACTTCTGCTCGAAGCTCTCGACCGTAACGCCCAGTTCGATTTGCGCGCCCAGGCGACTCGCCTTATCCAGCAGAATGTTATGCAGGTCTATACGCGGGAGCGCCATGTTGGCCGGAAACGCATCGCCCGCCAGGCGCTTGCCTGGAATGACGGTCAGTGGATGCCCCTGGGCATTGCAAATACGCACCTGGTCGAATGAATAACCATGGCTCAGACATTGATCAGCAATGCCCAGGCGCGCCATCTCGCGAACCACGTTGCCTTGCTGAATGATGCCGACGCCATAGACGCTCCATTCGGCTTTCAGCTCTACCAGATCGACTTCTATTCCTACTTGGCGCAGGGCAATGGCGGCAGTCAGCCCGCCGATGCCACCGCCGACGATCAGTACCTTGCGGGCTTTGCTATTTGTCATGCTATTCACCTTTTTATTGTTGTGGTGCAAGTGTTGGGGCGCTAGCGATTACACTTTGCCATTGCTCGGCAATATCGGTCAGTTCAAAACTCGGGTTCAGAATAAGCCGCGTGGCGAAGGCACGAATGAGCGCCTTGGGTGCTTCGGTGCGAAGGTATTCCACTGGCGACTTCCCGTCCACGCGGGCCAGCAGCAGCGCCGTTAGAAGTGTTGCTGCCCGCGCTTCAATTGCCGAACGGTCTTCAGGCGTCGTGGCGTCGAAGTAGGCCAGGGCAAATTGCCGGTAACTGTGAAGGTACCCCTCAGTCAGATGCGGGTTTACCAAACACTTGAGCAGCAGGTGATTAAGCAAAAAGGCAACGTCGAATGCGGGGTCGCCGTACCACGCACATTCGGCGTCCAGAAGCACCGGGCCATTGGGGCCTACGAGTATGTTCTTCGGGCTCACATCACCATGAATCAGCGCGGTATGCGTCGAACCGGTGCGTTCGGCCAGCGCCAGTAACCGGCTGGCCAATTGTGGATGGCGTATGGCGGTGGCCTTGAGGTAGCCATCCAGGCGCAATGCCTCGAAGGTTTCGTCAGTTGCAAAGCGCTGAGCCAGATCTGCCGAGTGGCGACTGGTGTGATGCAATCGCCCGATGACGGCACCTAGTTCCCGTGCCACCGACGGCTCAATTTGCCCATCCAGCAATTGCTGCTTCCATACCGGATGCTGGTCTTCCGCTAAAAATTCCATGGCGAACAAGCCTGCGTCAGGGTCGTGAGCCAATGGCTTGGGCACCGCTTGGGGCACCTGCGCAGCTGCGTATTTAAGCCACTCCCATTCAGCCGCATTGCGCGACACAGGGGCCTCCCAGTCGGCGGCTACTCTCAGCTTGGCCAGCGCTCGTTTGATGCACAACACTCGTTCAGGCGTTTCAACTTTCCAGATGTCCGACGAGACGCCACCGGTGAGCGGAGTCCAGGTGCTGGCCTGCGTGGCAGACAAAAGATTGCTGCGAACAAGAAACTCACGGAGCTCTGATGGAGCGGCAAATTGATCGGTCATGGCTGCGTCCTCATCCACCGATACGAATGGCTGACATACCGGCAAATGCGGCGCGGCTTTGTTCTTCGATGCGTAACAGCTGGTTGTATTTGGACAACCGGTCCGAGCAGCGTACCGAGCCAATCTTGATTTGCCCCGCCGCCGTGCCGACGGCGAGGTCGGCGATAAAGTCGTCCTCAGTCTCACCGGAGCGCGCCGACACCACAGGGGCGTAGCCGTTGCGGCGGGCCAGAGCGATAACCTCAAGGGTGCCGCTGAGTGTGCCGTTCTGATTGACCTTCACCAACACGCCATTGGCGACTGAGCTGCTAATGCCACGTTGCACGCGGGCGAGGTTGGTGCTGAACAAATCGTCCCCGATCAGGCGAACCTGGTTGCCGAGCAACGCAGTGAGTTTGGTCCAGCCTTGCCAGTCTTCCTCGTCCAGACCGTCCTCGATTGAGGCGATAGGAAAGTCGCGTACCCAGCCGTCGAGCATCTCGATCACCTGATCGCTGTGCAGGTCTCGGCCTTCTTTGGCGAAGCGATAGCTGCCGTTCGGACCCTTGAGCGAGCTTGCCGCCACGTCGATGGCGATAACCATATCCTTGCCGGGTTCCAGGTCTGCCTCTTCGGCGGCTGCGACCATCAGTTCAAGTGCTTCGCGGCCTGTTTTCAAACCGGGAGACAGCCCGCCTTCGTCGGCCAGCAAGGTGGTCAGGCCGCGACGCTCCATGACTCGGGTTGCTGCGCTGCGCATGCGCGCTACGTTGTGGATGGCTTCCTCGATGGACGTGGCGCTGGCCGGAATGGCGAGAAAATCCTGCACATCCATGCCGCGCCCGGCATGCAAACCACCGCTGAGAATATTGACCATGGGCATCGGCATGCTGAGCGTCGTGATGCCTGCCAGTTCAGCGATGCGCTGGTACAGGGGCTGGCGCGCGCTCACCGCACTGGCGCGGCACACGGCGAGCGAGCAGCCCAAGATGGCATTGGCACCGAGGCGCTTGAGTTGCGCAGTGCCATCAAGATTGAGCAGCAGCGCATCGATGGCGTTTTGTTCGAAGGCAGGCTTGCCGGCCAGGGCTTGGCTTATTTCACCATTGACATGCGCTACGGCGTTCAGCACGCCGCGGCCCTCGTAGTAATTGGCGTCGCCGTCGCGCAGTTCATGCGCTTCCGCAGCGCCGGTCGAGGCTCCGGAAGGCACGGCGGCGCGGCCCAGGCTGCCGTCGCTGAGCAGCACGTCGACTTCAACGGTTGGGCGCCCTCGGGAGTCGAGGATCTGGCGAGCATGAACGGAAGAAATGGTTGGGTTGGCCATGTGGGCATCCTGATAATTTTTATTGTTTAAGGCGTGTTGCGAGCTTGCTGTGGTTGTTCACCCAGCAGCACCCGAACGACTTCCTCACTGGCACGCTGGCGCAATTCCACCAGCGAGGCGTCAGATGAAAAGGCTACATGCGGGGTGATGATTACCCCAGGGTGCTGCAGCAGCTCTGCAGGCACTTGGGGTTCCTGTTCGAGTACATCCAGGCCGGCGCCGCTGAGTTGCCCGCTCTGCAGGGCGCGTATGACCGCGTCGGTATCGACCACGCCTCCGCGACTGACATTGATGAGAAAGCTGCCAGGCTTGAGCTGATCGAGTCTCGTCTGATCGATCAGGTGATGGGTGGTGGGCGTTAGCGGCGCATGGACGATGACGATGTCGGCCTGGCGCATCAGCTCGTCGAGCACAACAAACGTTACGCCAGCGTCGTTGACGGGGTAGGGGTCAAACGCCAGGAGCCGCGCGTTGAATGCCTGCAGCTTTTGCGCGGTGCGGCGCCCTATACGCCCGAACCCGACGATGCCGACCGTCAGGTTGCCGAGCCGGCGCAACGCTGCGCCGGCCGGGTTCCAGTTACCTTGCTGCACGTCACGGTCGAAACTGACCAGGCCACGGGTCCAGGCTAGTGCCAGCCCAACCGCATGATCGGAGACTTCCTCAACGCAGTAGTCGGGCACGTTGGTGACCCAGATGCCACCGCGGGTTGCCTGGTCGACCGCGATGTTGTCCAGACCAACGCCCAGACGCGCGACAATTTTCAGGTTCGCCGCCGCCTCTATAGCCGCGGCGGAAACCTGGGCCCAGCAGGTCAGAATGGCTTCTGGTTGGTGCTCGCGCACCATGGCTTCGATGACGTCGGGCGAGGCCGGGTTGGCAGGGCCACTGACCAGCTTGAAGCCAGCGCTTTCGATAATGCCGCGCTCAATCGAATCATCAGGCCAGGCAAAGTCAGTGAGTAAAACGGTACGTGTGCGGGTGCTGTTCATTTCATTTTCCGTTTATTGCACGGTCGGGTTATGTGCATGTGATGTGCTGGCTGCCGAACCCGCTGATACTTGCCTCAAGCTCGTCGCCGGGGCTGATAAAACGGCCGTAATGCGCGCCGAAGCCTGCGGGTGAGCCGGTACAAATCAGATCGCCAGCCAGGAGCTGGACTCTGCTAGAGAGATAGGCGATCTGCTCGCACACACTGAAGAGCATGTCGCTGGTCGATGCGCTCTGCATGGTCTCGCCGTTGAGGCGCAGCGAGAGGTGCAGTTGCCCTGGGTAGGCAACGCAAGCCGCGGGAATCAGATACGGGCCGGTGGGCAGGCAGCCGGGGGCGTCCTTGGCCTGCAGCCAGTCGGTGCCAAAGCCTGGAGGGTCGGCGCGAAATACCCGGTCGCGGAATGTGATGTCGTTGACCACGGTGAAGCCGGCCACGTATTCCATGGCATCACGTACGCTGACATGGCGAGCGGGCTTGCTGATCACCACCCCCAGCTCCACTTCCCAGTCGGCCATGGTGGTGTGTGGGGCAATCGAAAACGTCGACATTGGCCCTGTTAGCGCCGAAGGCAGCTTGGCGCAGATATAGGGCTCACCCTTAAGCCGCTGTTCGATGAAGGCCTTTGCCTCCGCGTCTGTCTGCGCAGCTGGGGTGCCGGCAGGCGCCTTGTCGTGAAACGCTTCGGTGAGCTGCGAGCGATAGTTGCCGATCGTGCAAAACACTTGGCGAGGCGAGACGGGGGAGTGCATGACCACGGCTTCGGGTGGCAGCGTGGGGCCGGTCCAGCCAAGCTGCTCGATCTGTTTGGCCAACTGAATCAGTGTGTATTGATTGAATTGCCAGGCTTCAATCAGCGCCGCAATAGAGTGGGTGCCGAAAAGCTGAAGGTTCAGCGCTTGTGCATGTCGGTGCAGCGCCGAGACGGGTATCGCGTGCTCACCCACCATCAGAGCTGGAAAGGGGGCGCACCCGGCCACTGAAAAATTGCCGATGCGACAGGCGAACTGCTGAGTGTTATGCACGGCCAACTCCCTTGTTACGTGTGCCGGTGGTCGCCTGTTAACAGGCTCGACGAGGGGGAACGTCAGGGATGCCTCGCCCGCAAGCGGACGAGGCATCGGTCTGACAGCCGCTTCAGGGGGCTTTGAAGGAGATCGCTTCGCCTGTGTAGGCGCCGAGCCCGCTCACGCCCTTGCTGTCTGGCGTATAGCCAGGTGCGTAGACGTATTCCCACGGCGCCGCATCCGCCATGAACGGCTGCATATTGGTGATGAAGCTGAATGCACCAAACATGGGATTCCAGATGCGCGGTACCCAGCTGTCGTCGAGGTGGTCGGAGTCGGCGCCGTATTCGGCCTGGCCGCCGGTAGGGCATGGCAGATACATGAACAGCGAGGATGCAATGCGATGACGGCCCAGGCCCCAATGGGATTTTGGCCAGCCCTGGCGTTGCATATGGTTGGAGCCGACCATGATTTCATCCACATCATCGACGCCGAAGTTGGCGTGATCGAAACGCAAGAGTCCATCCATACCCCACACCTCTGGGCCCTTAAAGGGCAAATTGGCGCTGAGGAAGTAAATGTTGTGATGATCGCGTGCGCCGGGGGCACGGCCAAAAATGCCGAAACCCGCCTGGATGTCGGTTACGCGAAAGTGCAAACGATCGCGGTAGAACTCCCACGAAGCTTCGACATTAGGCGATTGAAACACGACGTGCTGAATGGATTTAGGCCGCGCCTTGGTAATCCACTTCCTGTGCTGATTAATGCGATTGACGTTGCCCGGAGAATTAATTGGGCTCGGTGCCGACTCCACAGGGCGTTTTGTGAAGACGCGCAGACCGATGGCCAGACCGTCATCGGTGAAACAGTGAGCGGTACCGTCCTCGTCCACACGCACTTCACGGTCAACGCTTAGTTCTTGAACCAAGCGGTCCAGGTTGTGTTGTGTATCAACGCCCCAGATCACTTCCTGTACGCCAGTGCCATTCACGCTGCTTTTGGGAATTAGCGGATCGTTGATTGAACGAATAATGACGTTTGAACCCTCATCCATTTGAAAATGGGAAAAGTGTTCGTTTGACTCAATAAGGGGCAAGCCGAAGTCTACGAAGTAGCGTGTGCAAAGTTCGACATCGTCTACGCCATACAGTAATGTTTGAATGCCATTAATCATGATTTCTCTCCTCTTTTTACTGTTCGTCTTGGCAGTGATTGCGTTGACTGCCAAGGCCGGTAATTGTGCAGTCCAGTACATCGCCGGACTGAAGAAAGCGGTTGTAGTGAGTACCATTACCTGAAGGCGACCCCGTACAGATAATGTCTCCAGGATTTAATTGAACGAGCCCGGAGAGGTATTCAATTTGTCGGGCTACATCGAAAATCATGTCGCCGGTTACTTCATCCTGCATAACTTGCCCGTTAAGTTTCAGGGTCAGCCGCAATTTCTGCGGGTCACTGATAAATACGGCCGGAACAATAAAAGGGCCGAGCGGCAAGTACGTCGGGCTACTTTTGCCGGCAATCCAGTCAGTGCCCATGGCTTTCATGTCATCCCGCCGCCAGATATGGTCGCGGTTGGTCAGGTCGTTAGCGATGGTGTAGCCGGCTACGTAGTCCAGAGCGTGCTCGCGGCTGATATGCCGCGCGGTTTTACCCATGACCACCGCCAGCTCCAGCTCCCAGTCAGGTTTCTTCGCTTGCCTGGGCAGAATGATCGGGTCGTAGGGCCCGGTGATGGTTGCGGCCGGTTTGCTGAAGGCATATGGCGAACCATGCAGCGCGCGCTCCTTCATCAGGTTTTGCGCGTAAGCGCGCACCTGATCCTTGTCCATCCCTGCTGTCTCCGGGCCATTGCCCACTTCACCGGCCACCATCAGATCGACAACATGCTTGAAATAGTTGGCTCCGCAGCAGATCACCTGCCGGGGACGATCCAGCGGCGCGTGCACATGCAGAGCTGCAAGCGGCTGAGCGACGGTGGCGAGCGTGGCATCGCGGCCAATCTCGGCCACCACCTGGGTCAATGCTTCCAGCGTGCGCGGCCAGCTCTGCAGGACGTCGAACAGGTCGCGGCCTTGCGGCAGATGCACCCCTAACCGTGCACAAACGGGCCGCAATGCATCCAATGCGATAACCTGCTCATTGAAAACGATGCCCGGGAACGCAGGGCCGTCGGCCGCCGAAAACATTCCGAGCGCAAAGTGTGAAGCGTTTGAATAGGTCGGCATTGAAAGACCTTCATTTATTGTTTTTGTGGGGAGGCCGCTGCAGCTATACGCGTGAATAGAGCATCGGTTCTTGGTCGGTGTTCGCAGCCTATTGCCCAACTATGCATGTGTAAAATGGTTGGTAGAAATGTGTCGTATCGATTCTGTGGATGTCGAAGGATACGGGGGTATGTCGCTACGATCTTAATTGTTATTTATTCCATAAATTAAACGATATCGGTTATGGCAAGTGTGTATGGCGCGCATCGATACCAGCCATCGTCGTTGGCCATTGGTAAAAATCCGAGGAGCTTCATACTCTTTTGAGCCAGACCGCTTTTAGCTGTCGCTGCCATGTTTGGATTAATAGAGGAACAATAAAAAGATGAGCGAAATAGAGCTCTATAACGTCGCTTTTTCCACCTGCAGCCAGCGCGTACGCTTTGTGTTGGGCGAGAAGGGCGTACCGTATGTTGATACGCGGCTGCGCCTAGAGTTGGGCGAGCATGTGACACCTGAGTATCTGGCAATAAACCCTAATGGACTGGTTCCCGCGTTAAAACACGATGGTGCGGTGATTACCGATTCCAGTGTGATCAACGAATACCTCGATGAGGTGTTTCCTGAACCTCGGTTCGTACCGGAAAATCCGGTTGAACGCGCCCACATGCGTGCCTGGGTTCAGTACCTGGATGAGGTAATGACGCCTTCCATTCGTTATCCCTCGTTCCAGAACCTCTTTGGCGGCGCCTTGCGGGCTATGAGCGAGGAGCAGCGTGAGCAGTTCGCCAGCCGTTTGCCGCTGCGTAAATATTTTGCCCTGGAGGTTGGCCCCAACGGTTTTGCCCAGCAGAAACTCGATGGCGCAATGGAACGTATCAACCAGACGTTGCAGCGCATGGAAAACGCATTGGCGAAAACCACCTGGCTCGCCCATGACCGCCTGACGCTGGCCGATATCGCGGTGATGCCAAGCATTGTCAGGCTCGAAGATCTGGGCATGAGTTCGCTGTGGGGTGAGCTGCCACGCGTCTCGGATTGGTACCAGCGGTTGCAAGCAACTAAAGGTTTCCAGCTGGCGTATTCGGCAGGTTCTCGCTTGGGCAAGTTCGCCAATTAGGCGTGCGCAAAAGCGAATGGTCTCATCTTTGGCGCAAGCGGTGAGGTGAGCGTTGAACGCGTCTGACATTTGGCCCAGTATTTCGGAGGTGTCTTCCCGAAACGGCCATGCGATGGATTTGCTCAGCAACGTACTGCTTTCGTTGAAAGTGGAATCGACGGTTATCTCCGAGTGGCGGTTATCCGCGCCGTGGGGCGTGGATGTCAGAGACTTCAGCCCAGGGTTTTGCATGACGGTGGTGCAAGGCCATTGCTGGTTTTACGCCAAGGGCCATGCCCCGCAAAAGCTGTTATGTGGGGATGCCTTGCTGGTGCCGCGTGGCGGAGTATGTGCGTTGGCTGCGGCGCCAGATTCGGCGCTGGCCTCGCTCTCGGAAATTTGGCAACTGACGACATTCGAGGGGCTGGACGCCGAACACCGCCCGGCCGCGCCGTCACGGGTGGAGTTTGGCGGCGGTGGTGAAATGACCACGCTGCTTGGCCTGGCATTCACGTTCCAGGGGCGTGGGCGCAATTTGCTGCTTGATGTGTTGCCCGAATTCATTGTGATGCGCGGCGTCGACAGCGGCTCTTTCCCAGGGGTGCAGTCGGCGGTTGCGTTGTTGCAGGCCGAGCGCGAAGAAACCCGTTCCGGTTATTACGCGGTGGCCAAACTGCTGGCGGAAATGACCTTTGTCAGCCTGTTGCGCGCCTTCATACAGGCTGAACGACAGCATCCAATCAGTTGGCTGCGCGGGCTTGGCGACGAGAAAGTGGCCAAGGCCTTGGAAGTGATGCACGCCCAACCTGCCTCGCCCTGGACGGTGCCGGCATTGGCCTCGGCAGCCGGCATGTCGCGCTCAGCTTTTGCCGCGCGGTTTACTCAGATGGTTGGGCAACCGCCAATTGAATACCTGCTGTCGTGGCGCGTGCAGCTGGCCTCGGAACTACTGATTTCGACCAAGCACCCCGTTTCGGTGATCGCACATATGCTCGGTTTTCAATCGGATCGGGTATTCAGGCAGACATTCAAACAGCGCGCCGGAGTATCGCCGCTGAACTATAGGAAGCGTGACGCTAAACCAGCGCAGCCTCTGTCGCAGACCGACTGATGCGGCCGGCCCGCGCTGGGTCGTATATCCACCACCAACCGAGCGCTCGACGCTCGCGAGCAGCACGGGATGAACTGGTCGTTCCCGGCGCGCTCCGCCACGCTGAAAAAAGAATCGCGGTGGTCGCGAAAGGTAGAATTTCGTCGCTGATTCGTTTACTTGAAGATTATTTTCTCTGTACGGCACTCAACGGGAGCGTGATTCTATCTGAAAATTCGTGATTCGTGATTCGTGATTCGTGATTCGTGATTCGTGATTGGGTGAGCGTGATAGCTCCGGCAGCAACGTCTAGGTTGGCTGTTATGCGTATTATGACAGCAAACATGCGTGTGTAAGAACTCACCTTATACGTTCAAGACTATGGAGTTGTGCGAGAGATGGAAGAAGCTGCCGGAGGCTGTTGGCTGGAAGTTTATTGGCCCTTATAGGCTTTCTCTTCCTGAGGAGGTTTTGGACGCGATAAGCGATGAGCAGGCGAAAAACGATAGCATCTAACCGTATTGTCATCACAGCACTTCAGATTCAGATTCAGACACAAAATTTGTGAATGGCTCAAATTTATCAAGGATAACCTCGCGCTGCCAGCCACATCCCAACACCGTCGTGCACCTAAACTTCCATCCGGTTGGCGCGGCGATTGGCAAACAGATAAGCACAGTGTGGCTTCGCCGCACCGAGTACCGCGATCACTCTGGCCAATGCAGTCTCGGTAACGGCGCGCGTATCCATCAGCTCGATCGCGAGCCAGATAGCGTCGATGTGGATCACTGGGCAAGCTCACGGATACAACGGGCGCTTCCTTCAGGTCTAAAGATGGTGATTGCACGGTAAATTTTTACTGCCGGAAAGGGATCTCGATACTCAGGCATTTGCTGATCGAGCCAGATCGCGGGCGCTAGTTTCGTCGGGATTAAAGCGGGCAACGCCGGCGCTTTGCGAGGGTCGCGAGATAAAGATAGGTTAATAGTCTTTTAGAATGGGATATCTTCAGGGTCTTCTGGGTCTTCAGCATCCTCGCAAAGAGCGCGCGGGGGTGATTCATATACTACCTCTCTATCAGTGCTGTCCGAGTGGAATCGCTTATTTCCAATGTGGTTAATTGGCGCGATCGGTGTGAAACTCTCATCTGGCATACTCAATATTGGAGCTCTTATGGTTAAGCTCCTTTGTACCTCGTCATTCAGGCGTTCGCATTTTTTCTTGAGTTCGTCTAGTTGCTGTGTGTTAGCTATTTGTAGCGAGATAGCTGTTGCGTATAATTGGAATCCGGGCCAAAAATTATGAAAGTAATCAAAGTTTACTGTGATGGCCTCATTTTTTTCTGCGTCCGATAGGAAGTCCCAAACCAAAGAAAACTGCTCGCTTTGGCTACCAGATGCGATAAGTTTTCTCGCCAGATATTCAGGGATAACGGGAAACCGCATAAGAGCTTTAACTGACTCTTCTGGGTTTACCCAAGTGGCGCCGTTCTGTACCTCTGCCTCGACCTGAGCCACTGCACTAAGAACCCAGCCAATACATTGAAATCTGCAATGCCTGACAATCCGAAATTCCTCGCTGATACGTTCAAAATTCAGAAAAACTGATGATGAATTTTCGTTGATACAAACTTCGATAGAATATGTCATTTTGATACCGTTTATGGGTTTTTTAGTGCGATGTGCGCACTTTTTCAGATTGCTTAAGATTGGTCAATACCGCTTTTTGTTGAATTTCTGTCAATTGTTAGGTCTGCGTAATGCAATTAGGTTTTTTGGGTACAAAATTCAACGGTTTTGAACGAAGAGAGTTTTTTCGATATTTTCTTGGGATGTCGATTATTTTCTTGGTTATGGGCGCGTTAATGGCGTTTTAATAACATGCTTAATATTGCGATTTCGCTGTTTAGTCTGAATTTTTGGTAGCATCCGCAACCATTATTGATGGAGTGTACTTTCACCTTGACGGACCAATTCGATCGCTTTGCGGAAGCAGGCTCTGATGATGTGTTGGTCGGAGTCGGACAACCAGAACGCTTGGCGTTGTAGTCTGTCCGTGAAGCATCCTCTGCCCATGACGCGATTGTGAGTGCCATTGAAAACGTGCGCCGAGCCGTGCCTAAAGCGCGCCTGATCTTGGCTACTCTCGCTCCATGACTGAACTAAGACGCCATTCATTGCGCGGGTGCCAATCATCCTGTCGCCCATTACCTTTTGGCGTTCGCAAAGCACGTCGTCCTGTTTCGAACAGAACCGCCCTCTACAAGATCGACGACCCTGTATCGCTTGCTGCCATCGTCCAAGGTGTTGGAATCAATCACTCTGAATCTTTCGCGAATGCTTGCTTTCCGTGCATGACATTGGTGCCCTAGAACTACCGTCTAAACAAGACGATTTCAAGATCAAGGCAGGATTTGCTGCGGCAATTTATGACAGCACAATGCGCTCGCCTTTGCGGGGAGGCCGGCTCAGCAGTGGGCGGTGTGTGGCTGCATTTCTAACAGTCGCTGCTTCGGGCCCACGGGCCCGGCTGAGTCAGCTTGAATGACGTCGGGGCACTGTCCAGAGACGGTAGTATGGTGCTGTCATCGATCAAACCGACCCAACCTTATGAGCAACTGCTCGTTGTATCCCGCAAAACTAAACACCAATCAAGAGTCTGCTGAAGCGAAGGATTAGAGATGGAATGTACTTTCACCCTGGCATACCAATTGCCGTCTGACTACAACGATATGGATGCGATTATGGATCGCTTGGCGGAAGCAGGCTGTGATGATGCTTTGGTCGGAATCGGACAGCCAGGTCGCCTGGCATTGGAGTTTGTCCGTGAAGCAGCCTCTGCACATGACGCAATAGAGGGCGCCATAGAAGACGTGCGCCGAGCCTTACCTAACGCACGCTTGATCAAGGCAGCACTCGCTCCATGACTGACTGCGGTCGCCATACATTGCGCGGGTGGCACATGTGAGATTCGATAGGCGATGTGTTCGGCTGCGGAGCTGAAGCTACTTTGGCTATCGCTCTTTCGGGCTTTAGCCCGGCTCCACTTTACCTCCTCACGTTTGGTCTCCGTTGCTATGAGCCGGCAAGCCGTTCCCGCCTGTAGATCTCAGCAGCACGTTTTACAGGCCCGGGTAATCATCAAGTCTAAGGCTAGGAGCCCCCCCGTCCACTGGCTCGCGATTAGGCGTATGCATTACTCCGGCTTCAGCTTCTGCACGCATCTGCTCGAGCTCTTTGTGAAATGCCTTGGCCTGCACCGTGGGTTTGCTGGTGTACGGTTTTCGGTCAGGTACAGGCTGGGCTGCATAAGTCGTTACCGCGTCTGGGTCGTGTTGCAGTTTTTCTTGGACTTGCGACTCCAGCATTGCACGGAGCGCGTCTTTGTCTGGACGGTTAAGCAAATTGGTACTCCTATTCGGAAGCCAAGCACTAGCTATTCGATTTGTAGATTGAGCAGTTGGTGAGGCAGGGCCGTCTATTTCGTGGATGCATCGCAGATTGGCAGATACCTGGATTGCAGGTTAAAAACTTTGGTAAGCCTGCTAAGCCCTAGCGGCAACCGCCTGTGATGAAAATGATGTCATAGCTACAGTCTTGAACGCAGCTTTCGAGATGGCTGAAGTGGCTAAACATTCGCCTGTCGTTTTGCATGCATGCTCAGAGCCCAGCAAGCAATCGTTCGAGCTGTTCACGCTCCCAGGCACTCAGTAGTTCGATAGGATCGGCTCCATCGCTCTGCCAGAGTTCAAACGTACCGACTCGGCCATCAGGCGACCTGCATTACTCGCAGTAATCCAGGGTGTCACAGTCATTGAATAGCGTGAGTTGCCAGCCATTGATCTCCACAGGCATGAGGCCATGATAAATCTCATTCCATGATTGGAGGGAGCTTCGCATCATGATGCGTTTGCCAAGCGCGACATCCGTCAGCACCTGGCAGACCTCGAGGGCGGTGAGAGGAGAGGTTGTGTTCAATTCATTTTTCTTTCGAGTCATCGCTTGCCCGCTAAGCTGCGGTATGAAGTAAAGGCAATGGAGAGATCGCACCTTCGGGCCTTGAGGCCCGGCTCATAAATTAGTCAAGCATCTCCTTCACGATGGAAGCCACATTTCTCGCATCATCTATCCCTCGGTGGTAGGTACCCTGCCAGGCCAAACCCATGGCCTCTACTGTTTGCTTCAGTCCCTTCGGCTGATTGTCGTAGAGCCCTTTATGCCATTTCCTCACATTGAAGTGCTGCAGACCGGAGAGCAGGGAAGGGCACGCAGCTAATCCTGCATCGCGCTCCAGTTGCCTTGCATCGTAGTCACCCCAAGATGCCCAAGCAGCATCTGTATGCCGGGCAATAAACGCTGCTAGCTCTTGGCCAACCTCTTGATAGGTTCGGGCGCCGTCCACGTCTGCTTGATGGATGGAGGTGAGTTTTTTGCAGAAAGCGGTCAGGGTAGGGTTGATCTGAGGCCGAACGAAACGCTGGAACTCATCGACGATCTCAAGCGATTCCAAATCGATTACTACCAGGCCAATTTCAATCGTTTCCATCTGATCGGGAACGACTGCGAGGGGTCTTGGTGATTCCGACTCATCCACCTGGTCACAGGTTGCCTCAAGGTCTACGCAGTAAAGGTAGCGGTAGGGCGCGAGGAGGTTTTGGATGGATTGAAGGTGAAGAAGCTTTGCTTGAATGCTCATGACATGGATGTCCTAGCTTTGATCTGTCCAAGGTACATCGACACGTGCATACAGCCACGCTCTGACGGAGTTGTTAGAGGGCGTGCTGCTTCAGTTCCGGCGCAGGATAGGTGATTTGTTGGGCTTCGGAGCTAAAGCTTCTTTGGCTATCGCTCCTTCGGGCTTAAGCCCGGCTCGACCTCACGTCTTCACGTTAAAGCCTACCGCACCGCTCGGCTATCATTTAAGTGCCCAATCGCGTAGGTATCCTCATGGTTTGTGCCACTGTGAATTCTAAAGGCCAAATCACCATCCCTGTCCAGGTACGGGCTGCTATAGGCCTGCAACCAGGAGATGAGGTCGAATTCGTCAATCTGGAAAATGGCCAGTTCGCCATGGCGGCAGCAACTTATTCCGTTAAGCGACTGAAGGGCATGATTCGCAAGCCGAAGGTCATCGTAAGCATTGATGACAGGAACGCAGTTTTTGCACTGAAGGAGTAAATGCTCGTCGATAGCGTTTCACATGGAGAAAGGTTTGTTAGGTTTGCCTCGCGTTTCATTCCTAGCCGGCTTTTGAGATGGGTTGTTGCTACCGCATTTTCGGGCCTTAGGCCCGGCTCGTCGAGTGACTGCTTTATTTCACCTCGGCGTTACCATACTCTCCGCCATCCTAGGCCTCTGTGAGCTTGTCTATTCGATCCGCGATTGGAGGCGTTTTCGAAAGGACAAGGCAGCGCGTGTTGCCGACAAACTCCTCGATCAAATACACAGCGTCGCCGACATCCAACTCCAGTTCCTGCAACGCCTCATCGGGAATCCGGATTGCACCGTCACCATCCCAGTCCTTGATGATGATTTTCATAGGTCGCTTTCTCACGTGTGGTTTCCGTTGCTATGAGCCGGCAAGCAGTTCCTGCCTGTAGATTCTCAATGGCACCCTACAGATCCGGATAATCATCAAGCTTAAGGCTAGGAGCGGCCCCGTCCTCCGGCTCTCTCTTAGGCGTATGTATCACTCCAGCTTCGGCATCTGCACGCATCTGCTCGAGCTCCTTGTGAAATGCCTTGTCCTGAACCGTGGGTTTGCTGGTGTAGGGTTTTCGGTCAGGTACAGGCTGGGCTGCATAAGTCGTTACCGCGTCTGGGTCGTGCTGCAGCTTTTCTTGGACTTGCGATTCCAGCATTGCACGGAGCGCGTCTTTGTCCGGACGGTTCAGCAATTTGTTACTCCTATTCGGAAGCCAAGCACTAGTTATTCGATTGGTACATTGAGCAGGTAGTAAGGGCAGGGCCATTTATATTTGTGGTTGCATCGTAGATTGGCAGTTACCCGGATTGCAGGTTAAAAATCCTGGTAAACCTACCAAGCCTTAGCGGCAACCGTCTGTGATGAAAATGATGTCATAGCTACAGTCTTGGATGCTGCTTTCGATGAATGAAGGGGCCAAACATTCACCTGCCGTTTTGCATGCATGCTCAAAGCCCAGAGAGTAGTCGCTCAAGCTGTTCACGCTCCCTGGGACTCAGTAGCTCGACAGGATCAGCTCCGTCGCGCTGCCAGAGTTCAAGTGTCCCGACTCGGCCATCAGGCGACCTGCAGTACTCGCAGTAGTCCAGGGTGTCACAGTCGTTGAATAGTTTGAGCCGCTAGGCGGCAAGATTGCAGCGTTACTTTTTGTCTCGTATTAAATAGATGGGCGAGTGACATTGATCTCTGCTAGCTTTTTGCCACATCCAAATGTCAGGGAGTGGCCAAGATGCAAGCGCAGGTTGATATCCGTTCGTGGCTTCATAAGCAAAACGACTGGCTCCAAGAAGCGGCAGACAGACTCCTTAATAAAGGGGCTCTTGGCCAAGACGACCTAGCGGATCTGGTCGCCCTGATCAAAACACCAGTCGGACGCAAACCGTCGACGCACCGCCCATTTGCAGAGTTGAACCAGGGGAATGCAGCCCAGCAAGAGCTGAGACTGATACGGATCGGGGAAATAGCCGGTATCGAAAATCTTGAGCCGCGCCGACCACTGGAGTTTGGCATCCACAATCTATCGGTGATCTACGGTCATAACGGATCCGGCAAATCTAGCTACACCCGCATTTTGAAGAAGCTTTCAGGGAAACCTCGAGCTAGTGAACTGAAAACCAATGTTTTCAAAGCCGCCCCCCCCTGCCAGCAAATGCCATATCACTTCACAGCTCAACGGCCACGAAAGCGCACACGAATGGCATGTCGGCCAGCCTGTTATCGAGGCGCTTCGCGATATAGACATTTTTGACAGCGAGGAAGCCAGTCACTACCTGACTGCTGAAAGTGCTGCAACGTATATCCCGCCGTTGGTCAGCCTATTCGAAAAACTCGCTGTCGTGGTTGAGCAAGTTCGAGACATGTTAACGGCCGAGCAATGCAAGCTTGTAACAGCGCTACCTCAGCTACCTATCATCTATGACGGCACTCCGGGCAAGCGACTCTATGAGAGCTTGGGCACGGCGACGGTTGCAGTTTTGAATGACGCTTTGATTTGGAAGCCGGAAAACGAAAAGCATCTCGCCGTACTTGCCGAACGCTTGAAGACTGAAGATCCGGCTGCGTTGGCAGTTCAGAAGCGACGGACTAAAGCCGAGCTCCAAAAGGTAATCATAGCCCTGACCGACGCAGCTCGGGCCTATGGAGGAGAAAGCATCCAATCCATACGCGATCTGAGGCAAACGGCTAAAGAGAGTCGCCAAGCTGCAGTTGAAGGGGCGAAAATCAAGACCGCCGAATTGGATGGAGTGGGGTTACCCACTTGGCGTGCAATGTGGGAGGCCGCTCGCTTATTCTCAGCCTCTCCATACCCCCACGATGCTTTTCCCGTTAGCCACGATCAGGCACGTTGCCCGCTTTGCCATCAAACGCTTGATGAGCTGGCGCAGCGTAGGCTCCAAGAGTTTGAAGGGTTCGTGCAGGGTAAACTAGAAGCAGACGCTCAGAATGCGGAGTCGCGTTACAGCCAAACGTTAGAGCGCATGCCAAAGATCCCGTCGGAGCATGAGATAACGACCCAATGCGAAGCAGCGGGAATAGGTGAGCAGGGCTGGCCGGAGTTTTTCAAAGGATTTTGGCAGAGCGCAGCGCTAGCACGCGCAGCCCTCGCTAGCCATGAGGCCGCCCAGCCAGCAGCGCCTGTCGTGTCTCAGGTCGCAAACATTTCTGCCCTCACGGACTACCAAGGAGAATTGGAGGACACAGCTGCCCAGCACGAAGCGGATGCTGTTCAGTTCGATCGAGTGCAAGCCACGAAGGAAAAACTAGCCCTGGAGGCTCGCAGGTGGATTACCCAACAGGCAGTAGCAGTAAGAGCTGAGGTGGAGCGCCTTAAAAAGGTCAAAGAGTATGACGACTGGAAATCACTCACCAATTCCCGGCCTATTTCCACCAAAGCAGCCGAGGTAACTCTAGCCGTCGTCACCGACGCGTACGTCGCACGCTTCAATCAAGAGCTTCGCGCTCTGGGTGCTAATCGCATCCAGGTAGAGTTGGTAAAAACCCGGACGCGCAATGCCGTAGTGCTCCATCAAGTTCGGCTCAAGGGTGCTCAAGACGCGCGAACCCAGCCGCATGGAGTTTTGAGTGAAGGGGAGCGGCGCATCATTTCCCTTGCAGCGTTTCTAGCCGACGTCTGCGAGAAACCTGGCTCTGCACCATTCATCTTCGATGACCCGATTTCCTCCTTGGATCACGATTTTGAATGGGCTGTCGCTTGCCGGCTGGTTGCGTTGGCTCAGACACGGCAGGTCATCATCCTGACTCACCGGTTATCGTTGTACGGCGTATTAGAAGACTTGGCGCGTAAGGTCAGCGATGAATGGAAAGCCGAACACTACCGACCGATGCGGATTGAGTCGTATGGAGGGGCCGCCGGTCATCCCGCAGACCAAGATGTGTGGAATGCTCCAACCAAGAAAGCGAACAATATTTTGCTTAATCGTCTAATCGATGCCAAGAAAGCAGGTGATGCGGGCGGGGCGAATGCATATCGTGCGTTGGCTCAAGGGATTTGCAGCGAGCTTCGCAAACTCGTGGAGCGATCGGTCGAGGAAGATCTGCTCAACAAGGTAGTGCTCCGACACCGGCGCGGTATACAGACTGATGGCCGACTCCGGGCAATTCAGGGGATCCTCGTAGAGGACTGCAGACTGATTGATGAGTTGATGACTAAATACAGCTGCTACGAGCACAGCCAATCGACTGAAATCCCAATGATCATTCCCGAGGAAACGGAGCTACGGACGGATCTCGAAGCGTTAAGTACCTGGCGGGAGCAGCTTCATAAGCGTCGTGCCGCAGCGGTGTAACAGTCCGAGCCCAGGAGCGCCTTCGGTGGAAGGTGCTTCGCCTGCCCTTAGCTAAGCGGCGGTGTGACCTAAATGGAGAGATCGCTTGTTCGGGCCAATGGCCCCGGATCACCTACGTTTGTCAAACCATTAAGGGATGGAGGCGAAAATAGAAACCCTAGAGCCGCGAACCTCCGGGGCTTCGTTTTTTCTAACCGAGATGCTCCCGTTTAGATTTGAAACGTTCGGGCTGGTCTTGCAAATGGGCTGTTTTCAGGTCAAGCCAGAAGGTCGACGAGGCGAATCACGCAAGCGAATCGCGACTGCCTTGTTTCTCCAAGGCCTTGCCAGGCTGTCCGCGATTCCAGGCTTTAGCGAGCTCGTCTATTCGATCCGCGATTTGTGGCGTCTTCGATAGGACAAGGCAGCGCGTATTGCCGACAAATTCCTCTATCAAATACAGCGAGTCGCCGACATCAAGTTCCAGCTCCTGCAATGCCTCATCGGGAATTCGAATCGCACCGTCACCATCCCATTCTTCGATGATTATTTTCATCGGTGGCTTTCTCATGTGTGGTCTCCGTTGCTTGAGGTCGGCAACGGTAACGTGCTTTGCGTTCAAGCTCAGAGCGCGTCGAGCAAACGTTCGAGCTGTTCACGCTCCCAGGTACTCAATTGGTCGACAGGATCGGCTCCGTCACGCTGCCAGAGCTCAAGTGTTCCGACTCGGCCATCAGGTGATGTGCAGTATTCGCAGTAGTCCAGGGTGTCACAGTCATTGAATAGTGTGAGCCGCCATCCATCAATCACTACGGGCATGAGGCCGTGGTAGATCTCATTCCATGACTGGCTGGAGCTTCGCATCATGATGCGTTTTCCGAGCGCGACGTCGGTCAGCACTTGGCAGACCTCATGGGCGGAGAGAGGGGAGGTTGTGTTCAAGTTGTTCTGCGTCCGAGCCACCGCTTGCCCATAGCTAAGCTGTGGTGTGAATTAGCGTCAATAGGGAGGTCAATCCTTCGGGCTAAGGGCCCCGGCTATCTATCGTACTTGGGAGGTAGTGGGCAATCATAGTTCACATCGATCATATCAAGGTTGTTAAGATCAAAATTGGCGTAGCTTCGACCATTGGAGACCCTGACTGTGGGCTGTCCATAAAGGAAGACGTAACCGGTGGGCTTGGCTTGTTTGCAGATCTTCGAGAGCCTGACCCCCATCAGCTTTTTGAGCTTGTACTGAGCAATGACAGCGTCGGAGACAAAGCTAGACGTTCCGAGGCTTTCATTCCCTCGCTTGAGGTTTTTCTTAAACCGAATTCGATAGGCGGTGTCATTTTTTGTTCTGTCGATGTAGGCCCAACCGTAATAAATCACTGGATGATCGGGGAGGTCATTCAAGTCTTGCTCCCATATGCATCTGAAAATGCTGCTGTATTGAACATCTTGTCCGGCGACATTGATCCGGCGGAGCTACAACGAACCGTCGTTCTTGTAACGAATATACCTACTCACGACAGAGCGAACTGAGTAGACCGTTCCGAGCCCCCCTCCCTCTGCTAGCCGTTGGGTGCCAGTGGTTCTGCCCTTGCTCCGTTTTTTTGCAAGTCTCACGTCGGCGCGCGCATCGCTTCTAGGTTCATCGTAGTAGGAGTCCGGACGTTTCAGCTCGAAAACATCCACGATGGATTTGTCGACCGTCTGGCGCTCACCTGGGCCAGAGGCTGCAGGTTCATACAGGAAGTCTAGCGGGAGCTGGTTACCGATTTCACAACTTTCTGCGTGAGTACCATAGATCCTGAAATGAGGAACAACCCTCATATTTTGTAGGTCTTCGTTAAGGTTTGCGCACGTGACCTGCTCTTCACAATCGGTACCAGGGCAGAGAAAGCCCCTTTTACTCGTTATGACACCTGACCAATAGAGGTCACAGGCTCGGTCAGGATCAACATAGTCGTCTGCCTCAATACTGTAAGCGACATCCAGTGACATGGTTCCTACGTCCCTAAATTCTTACGATCCGATATTTCTTGGTCATGGGATGTTGATCAACGCATCATCGCTTTTAGAACCTTTGTGCTTGCGTATAGGAGAGAGCCAATGGCGTTAATCTTACGGTAGGTTGCATCTGGCGAAGTGACGAGATGGTAGCGATTAGGTAGGCGGGCCAGTTTCCGCTCTAGGCGGATACGCTCTTTCGAAGAAAGGTCATCACGAGCGAGTTGAGAGCTCAAAAATGCGAGTTTTTCTTCGTACTCATGGCTCCAGCCAGCACGAAAGAAGTCTTGTATGAATTTAAGATTCAAGTAGAAAAGCGCGTTAACGGTGAGTGCAATCGAGGCAGTCTGCAGGTTCAGATCTCCTTGCTTCCATAGGCCGGAAAGGATCAGACACGGCATCAATGCGATCAAGAGGAGATAGGTCATACGGGAGGGCGGATCGTTGCGTTTGAACACTCTGCTTTCCTTTGAGTGATGGGGGGATAGGGTGAAACAGACAGCAATATCAATGCACCCAATCAGTAGGCGCTACGCAATACAGCATCACGCGTTCCCACCTGCCTCGGATGCTCAGCGTTCAATGTCGAGCACACCGCGTCTGCCTCTGTTCTAACCTTGAACACACCATGCTTGCTAGCAGAACCTCCCTCTACAAGATCAACGACCCTGTATCGCTTGCTGCCATCGTCCAGTGTGGTGGTCTCAATCACTCTGAATCTAGCTTGCATGGTTGCGTTCCCTGCATGAGATGGGTGTCCTACAAGTACCGACAAAACAAGACGATTTCAAGAACTAGGCAGGTTTGAGCTGAGACAATTTATGACAATGCAATGCGCTCGCCTTTGCAGGAAAGCGACTCAGCAGTAGGCGGTGTATGGATGGAATTTTCTTAAAGTCGCTGCTTCGGGCCGACGGGCCCGGCTGAGCCAGCGTGAATGACTTCGAGGGCGCTGAATAAATACAACCTGGCGCGCCGCTTCGGCGTCGTCAAAATCAGCGATCTGGTATGTGCAGCCGGCTTTGTCTTCAACGTAAAGCTCGCCCTTTTCTTGCCAGATCGCGTGGATTGGTTGCGTTTGGATGTAGTCATCGCCGTCAGGCATGCTGAAGACGTGCCCGGCAACGCATTGGCCGGGTACGCCATCGATTTCCGCAAACCGCGCGTTATAGATGCAGTGAATCAAACTCGTGTTCCCTTTGCTTTTTGTTGCTTAGCACCAGGGGTTGGCCTGGGGTGAATTCAATGTAGTACTTTGATGGCTTTCCGATACCTTTGAAAGTTAGATCGATGCCGAGCAGGGCTTCGAGGGCTTCCAGGATCAGTCTGGTGTCCCTGTCGAGACGCCAGTTGGCGCTTTTGACTTTGATAGGGATTCTTCGCGCGCCGGCTTGGAATCGAAGGTAGAAGTACTGGAGTCGTTCAGATTGGCGATGTTCGTCTTGATCTCGTCTTTCAATCTCTGTCTGAAGCTCTGAAAGGGTTTCTGGGTCATAGCTGATACCTTCTTGTGTAATGAGTTTCTGCCAAGTCAATCTGGAACGCTTTAGTTGCCGGCCACTGATGTGTTTGCCGTCGTATTCGTATGAGATGCCTTTGGGTTGGCCTTGTTCGCTGAGGGTCAGGTGGATGTAGACCCTTTGCTTTCTCAGCGCTGCGACGAGATCGAACATGTCGCCGTGGATTGCCTTGGTGTGCTCGATGGCGCCTGCGATTTTGGCGATCAGGCGGTGTTTGTGTGGCAGTTCGCCATCACGGTTCGAGGCTTTTACTGCTGCATGGCTCAGTGCGATGCCCCATGTGGCCGATGGGCGGGGGGCTTTTTTCAGTTCGAACAAATCTTCAATATCGGAGACGGAATCCATACTCTTGCTTCGCTCGTCGCTGTCCTTGACCATCGCAAAATCCTCGTCCAGCTCAATACGGTTGGCAACGATATGGACGTGCTGATGGTCTTTGTCTTGGTGCATTACCGCGACGTATTTATTGGTTTCGTCAAAGCCAAGGTCTGCCATGTATTTCCGGACTGATGTGCGCCATTGCTCAGGGGTTAGTGACTCCCCTGGCCGGAGTGAGAGCATCGCGTGGAAGACTGGCTTGATCAGCTTGTCGGAGTCGATAGACATGCGGCGCAAGATCTCAACTTGATCGAACTCCTTGACCATCTCCATTACCTGATCCTCGCTACCAGCCAGCAGCGCGGGAAGGGGATCTGTGGCGATGCAGTTGGAGTCGATAGTCATGATCCCATCGATCTCGTGGTCGTGCTTAGTGCAACCGAAAATGTACCTGATCCTTTTTTTGAAAGAACCCGAGGACTTAGGAAAGATTTTGCCGATCATACGACACCTCCGGCATTGATCTTGGCGATGTGCTTAACCTTTGCCAGGAGTTCGCTGCCAGGTTTCTCCGCGTTTATCATTGATGCAAGACTCATTAGTTCGCGGGCAATCTGGACAACGTCATTGCTAACTTTCGGTTTAACTGTGCCGTTGGCCACGAAGTCGCGAATGAATGCCCCGGCGATTTTGTAACCTGCCTCAGCCATTTTGCTCTCCAGCATCTCTATATCAGACTCACTAAGCCTAATCGTGATCCTGGCATCTTTCTTCTGCTTCACAATGGTTTTCATCTGGCTCACCTTATTATTGTTTTTATTTGGTAGCTCATATTAACGCAACCCCCGAAGGGGAGTGAGTAGCCTTCTTATTGTCTGACACAGACACAACTGGCTAGCTACTGATATAAGACTATTATGCCGGTGGAGCTACAGTAGGTGGAAGTAATTTTGACAATATAGTGATTTATTTTCGGTTATATGTTGTTTCGCTATGGGTGATTGTGAAATCGCAGTAGGGGAGTGCGAGTATTGGTTACCTCGCACTATATGGGAGTGATTTTCGCAGTATGTGAGTGCGGAATCATAGAGGGAGAGTGCGAACATGGTTGAATGTCGCAGTATGTGAGTGCAGATTCGCATTAGGGTAGAGCGGTTTCGCAACTGAGAGTGCGGATTAATTCAAAGCGTGACTGGGTTGGCTTAGGCGGTCATATTTACATGTGCACTACCAACTCGCCCATTGCTTTTTGGTCGAGTGGCACCAAAGTTTCCAGTAGTCCTCTACAAACAACATCTTTCCCCATGCCGGACATTGTATAAACATCACTTTCAACTCGCGTAATTGCGTCCCGCACTTCGGAAAGGTAGGCGGTTTTGTACCCATCCGTCACATCCACGGTTTGTCCTTTACCATCATGGTTGGATAGCACTTTAGTATAAAATTGCCCAATTCCAGCCCGTTGGGCGGTCGATATAAAGCTAGCTCGCATAATCTTCCTAGGTAGACTTTTGCCCACTTTGTCTTGGATCCTGATCAAGAAATCCCTGACGCTCGACTCACTTATTTTTTCTTGAATAACTCCAGAGAAAACGTACTCGCTGATCGAGTGCTTCATTGCATACAAGATCTGGCAGTAGGAGCTATCACTTAACACCAAGTGAAACTCTTCACCGTTTTTTAGCGAGTTCTGTTCGTTAAGCTTGGTTCGCGCCGAAAATATGATTGACCGGGTGGCGTGGTGTATATCTGACTTTCGAATTTTTGCAATTTCTCCAGGCCGCACTCCACTAAAAAGCATAAATAGGACTGCGGCTGAAACGGTTTTGAAAGATGTTGGTACATCCCGCATTGGTTGCTGATCAGCAATAGCCAAGCACTCCGTAATAAACCCCTCAAGCTCATTGGGGTTTATGCGTATTTTGGATCGCTTATTTTCGTGCCAAAGGTTTAGCTTGGTCATAATGTCGACAGGGTTGTATTCAACCAGCTTTTTCGAGCCGTTTTCGTAGAAGGCAATAGCAAACGAAAAGATCGAGCCAAGCAGGGAAAGTGTCTTGTTAGCTGTCCGCTCCCGTGGGGCGCCAAGTGTCCCATCCTTTTTTGGTACCGGCTCAGTCACCTTTTTGTGCAGGGCCGTCACATCTTTAGCAGCTATTGTGCGCAAAGGCCTGCCGGACAAATTTGGAGCAATGTGATTTTTAAAAGTCTTGCGATAGTCTTCGACGGTGCACTCAGTGAGCTTCGCTTTTGCGATCAGCATGTCCTCGAATGCACTCTCGACAGTTACTTCATCTTGCATGGATTTGACGATTTTTTCCTTCAACGTCGCCTCCAGATTGGTGTACACCGACAAGGCTTTTTCCCTTATCAGAGGAATTTTTGTGGTGCGTTTATCGTAAGCGTCGAGCTTGATTCGATGGTCTCTGCCCTTGAATTTCCTCACCACAAAAAAGGTTTTACCGCCTGCTTTGGTGACCCGGATGGCCAGGCCTTTGATTTCCGTGTCGTACACCAGGATGTCGGCTTTGCCGTCCGGGCACGTCAGGTCGTCCAATGCGGACTTGGTAAAATTGATTTTCTTGGCCATAAGGGGGGTCTCATTTCCTAAGTGATTGATTCTGGTTTTGTTTTAGGGTTAAATCAGCGCCTGCTTTTGCATTTCCCATGCCCCGATGGTGAAATTGGTAGACACATCAGACTTAAAATCTGCCGCCGCAGGGCGTGCCGGTTCGATTCCGGCTCGGGGCACCATCTCGCTTCATCTCGTTCCATCAAAAAACACCCCTATCTGTCACTAGCGTCTACCGAGACCCTGGTGTTTTTTGTTGTCTGCGATTTGGTACCCAGTACCTTAAATTTGGTAGCCGGCTTGGGAGCTATTTGGGAGCTAACTTGGGAGCTTTGCTGGCAGCTTTCGCCATTCCTGGCCTGCCGAGCTCAGCTCTCACCCGCTCTTCAACGCAGCCAAGAATGTCCGTAAGCTATTGATTTAACAAGTTTTTAAGCCTGTAAACACGGGCAAAAGCCGGCCTCAGCGCTCAACTGCTTTTGTATGCTGGCGAGGGGTAAGATGACTTAAAATCCCCCGCTCGTAAGGGCGTGCTGGTTCGATTCCGGCTTCGGGCACCATATATATCAAAGGCTTACGCTTGATGGCGTAGGCCTTTTTTGTTGGGCGCAAACCGGGTCGAACTCCCGGAAAAACGCCGTAACAGCGGTTTGGGTGACGGGCAACTATTGGCCGTTTCCTCCAATGGTGAGAGGAAAAAACGACCCAAAGGAGACGCTCAGCAGCGTCTCTGGGGTCTGAACCGGTTGACTGATCAGTAGGGTTTGTCACCGATAATAGCCGCGCGCTCCATCTTGCGATGGCAAGGCGGATAGTCCATCACGGCATAGTGTTGGGTGCAGCGGTTATCCCAAATCGCCACGCTGTTTTTCTTCCAACGCCAGCGCACCTGGTACTCGGGATTGTAGGCCTGGCTGATCAGGTACTTGAGCAGGTCGACGCCGGCCTGGTTGTAATCCTGGCCGAAACGGACACGGCCATCGCGGTGGTAATTGACGAAGTGTGTGGCGTAGGCATTGACGAACAGCACCTTCTCGCCGGTTTCCGGGTGGGTGCGCACGACCGGATGCTCAGAATCCGGGTACTGCGCCTTCATCGCCAGGCGCTTTTCCCTGGGCATGGCGGCGGCGAAGGAGGCGTTGAAGCTATGGCTGGCGATCAGGTTGCCAATTTCCTGTTTCACGTCCGCCGGCAGCTTGTCATAGGCCAGCACCATGTTGGCCCACATGGTGTCACCGCCGACCGGAGGGCATTCGACGCATCGCAGCACCGCGCCCATCGGCGGCGACTCACGCCAGGTGGCATCGCAGTGCCAGGCATTTTCATAGCGGTCCGCCGGGTTCTCGGGGGTCTTGTAGATTTGCACGAGGCCGGGCGCTTCGGGATGGCTGGGCAGCATCGGGTGGGTTTCGAGCTGCCCCATGCGCAGGGAAAAAGCCTCGTGATCGCGACGGGAAAGTTTGTCCAGATCCTGGTCACGCAGGAACAGCACCTTGTGTTTGAGCAGTGCGGCGTAAATTTCGTTGAACAGGTCGTCATCGCGCACTGCGTCGCCCAGGTTCACATCGAGCAGTTCCGCGCCGATGGCGCAGGTCAGTTGTTCGACTCGCATTGCGTCTCCATTTACTTGGTCTATGGCCGGGCCGTGGGCGTGACAGGTGAAAGCCATGCCTTGAGTGACGGCGGCGCTTGTTATTGTTGATCCAGTTTTTTGGCTGCGGCGGTGTGGGACAGGTGAATCCGCGGGAGTCTGCGGCAGGAGCCGACAGCGATGCCGCGCGCCTATCCTAGTTGGCAGGCACGGGCAATCCTGTGCATTTCAGGACGTTTTCTTAGCGTATTGGGACAAGGTCGGTCCGCTCGCGGGCGCGCTCCCTTGGGACCGCCCGTTCCACTTACTCAGGTGAGTGACCCGGGTGTCACCTGGCTCTCTCGGTAGGCTGTGACCCAACTCGACGGCGTCTGGCCAAACTGGCCACGGAACCAGCGGGAAAAGTCACCGGCAGAGGAAAAACCAAGCAGCTCGGCGACCTCATATAACCGGCGCTTGCTGTTGGCCAGGTACTCTTCGGCGAGATCGGCACGCACGGCATTGATGATGGTGGTGACGCTTTGCCCTTCCTCCGCGAGGTGCCGGTTCAGCGTGCGTCGATGCACGCCGAGGTGCTGGGCAACGCCATCGACGGAACACAGCCCGCCCGGCAACAACATCTTGACCACCTGGCGCACCTGCTGCGCCGGCTCGTCGCGCAGGTTGGCCAACAGCAGGTCCAGGGAGCGCTTCACTTCGCGATGCAGCGTCGGGTCTGCCGCGGGAATGGCCGCGTCGAGATCGCGGGCGCGGCAAACGATGGCATTGAACTCCTGGGAAAACTCGATCGCCGTGCCCAGCACGCGGTGATGGACTTCCAGGCTGGCGGGTCGCTCGTGGGTAAAGCTGACCCTGACTGGCCGGAAAGTCTGGCCGCTGAGATTGATCAAGGTGCGCACGATAATCCCCGTCGCCTGTTCGATCGCCTGGCGCCAGACGCCATGATGACCCTGCATGTTCACACCCATATGCAACAGGACCAGGTCCCCGACATCTTCAAGCCGCAGCTCCACGCCGGCGTTATGCAACCGGGCGTAACGCGCGCAGGACAGCAAGGCTGCGCGCAGTGTCGGCTCTTCGCGAATGAGCAGCGCCAGCATGCCGAAGTTGGACAGCTGCCTCGATTGCGCCAGCAACAGCCCGAACGCCTCATGGCCAGACAGGCGCGCCGACTCTTCCAGCAGCCAGCCGACCGAATCGCTGCTGATCATGATGTTCGGATCGGCCAGGGTACTGGCCGGCAGCTTGGCCAGGCGCAGCATGCGAAACGGGTCCAGCCCTACGGAGCGGGCCACTTGCTCATAGTGGGTCAGGCTGGCACTGCGGGTCAGGGTGTACATGCTGGGCTGTCCCAATTTCACAAGAATGTGTCCTGCGAAGCTTAGTGCAGGACGCCCCGCCAGAGCTACCTTCAGGTCACTGATAATAGTGGAGGCAGAGCCGTATTGGCCATCCGCTGGATAACAACAATAAAACCCATGAGGAGGCTGCATGGCCTTTCACCCAATCGCCGACGATGACGACGCTGGTTGCGTCAACGTTGCGCGTAGATATGCCTGGATTGTCTTTGCACTGACCTTCGGCCTGTTGATTTCCGATTACATGTCGCGCCAGGTGCTCAATGCGGTGTTCCCGCTGCTCAAGAGCGAGTGGTCCCTGAGTGACGGCCAACTGGGTTTGCTCAGTGGCATTGTCGCCCTGATGGTCGGTCTGCTGACGTTCCCGCTGTCGCTGATGGCCGACCGTTTCGGCCGGGTCAAGAGCCTGGCGCTGATGGCGCTACTGTGGAGCCTGGCCACTTTGGGCTGCGCCTTGGCGCAGGACTACCCGCAGATGTTCATCGCCCGGTTCATGGTCGGCGTCGGCGAAGCCGCCTACGGCAGCGTGGGCATCGCGGTGGTGATTTCGGTATTCCCAAAACACATGCGCGCCACCCTGGCCAGCGCGTTCATGGCCGGCGGCTTGTTCGGCGCTGTGCTGGGCATGGCCCTGGGCGGCGCGATCGCCGCCAAGCTGGGCTGGCGCTGGTCATTTGCCGGCATGGCGTTGTTCGGCCTGTGCCTGGCGGTACTGTATCCAATCATCGTCAAGGAAGCGCGCATTGCGCCGCAACGTGCGGCGCGGGCCCTGAACCAGGGCGCGCAGGTCCAGCGCCCGTTGCGCACCCTGTGGTCCAGCCGTTCGGTGGTGGCGACCTATTTCGGCAGTGGTTTGCAGTTGTTTGTCGGCGGCACGGTGATGGTGTGGATTCCCAGCTACCTGAACCGCTACTACGACATGCCGACGGACAAGGCCGGCGGGCTGGCAGCGCTCATTGTGCTGTGCAGCGGTGTGGGGATGATTCTGTGCGGCATGCTCAGCGATCGGCTGTGTCGCAACTCACCGGAGCGCAAGGTCAGCCTGGCCATCGCCTTCTGCCTGGGCAGTTGCCTGCTCTTGTCGGCGGCGTTCGCGCTGCAGGCGGGGCCCGTGCAATTGCTGTTGATTTGCCTCGGCATGCTGATTGCCACCGGGACCACGGGCCCGGCTGGCGCGATGGTCGCCAACCTGACCCATTACTCGGTACACGGCACGGCGTTTGCCACGTTGACCCTGGCCAACAACCTGCTCGGCCTGGCCCCGGGGCCATTCATTACCGGCCGGGTTTCCGACCTGATCGGCCTGCATGCCGCGTTTCAACTGGTGCCACTGGTCAGCCTCGCGGCCGCGGCGGTGTTCTTTTACGCCAAGTGTCACTACCACAAAGATATTGCCCGTTTAACGGGTGACAGCGTCGCAGCCCCTGTCAGTGACGCCGCGTTAGAGGTGAAGTTGTGAGTCGTTTTTCAAGTGTTGATGTGTTTTTCGATCGCCCCTGGAACCTGATCGGCAAGCGCAAGCTGGAGCAGATGCTGATTGGCGAGGAGTCCATGCCATGAGCGCCATTGCTCTCACCCAAGCCCATACCCGCGTGCGCGAATTGGCACCGGGTTTTATCGTCAGCCTGATCGTGGCGGCTGCCGCTTCGTTTTTGTCCGAGCACTATGGTGCGCCGCTCATGCTGTTCGCCTTGTTGCTGGGCATGGCGCTGAACTTTCTGGCGGACGCAGGCTCGTGCAAGGCCGGTGTCGAGTTTACCGCGCGTATGGTGCTGCGCATCGGCGTGGCGCTACTGGGCATGCGTATCACCCTGGAACAAATGGCGGCGTTGGGCTGGAAGCCGATGGCGCTGGTGGTGATCCTGGTGGTGGTGACCATCGGCGTCTCAGTGATCGCCGCCAGGCTGCTCGGCTTTGTTCGGCATGCTTACCGGTGGCGCCACCGCCATCTGCGGTGCATCGGCAGCCTTGGCCCTGGCCGCGGCGTTGCCTAACCATCCGCAGAAAGAGCGTGCGACCCTGTTCACGGTGATCGGCGTGTCGGCGTTGTCGACCCTGGCGATGATCGTCTATCCAATGATTGCTCACGGGTTATCACTGATGCTGGCCTGCATCAACAGCACCGGCTGGATCGCGCCGGCGGTGCAGGGCGGGGTCAATGAGTTCTCGCGCTGGTGCCTGGTGATTTCCATCAGTGCCCTGGGCATGAAAACCCGGCTCAAGGAACTAGCAGCGGTCGGGATCAAGCCGATCCTGCTGATGGTCGGGGAAACTGTGTTTCTCGTGGTGCTGGTGCTTCTGTTACTGCACTGGGGTTCCTGAAAACAGGCTTCACACAGGTTTATGGCAGGGCTTCACTGGGCTGGCTCCTCGTTACAGTGAGGCTCACCACCGGTGTGACAAGCACCGGTTTTCGCGGCGACTGTACCAGCAGTCGCCGTTTTTTTTGTGTGCGTTGAAAGGCGGGAACAGCGCTCCCTGTCAGGGAGCGACCGCTTGTTTCTGCGCGCGACGCCACGCCGCTGGCGGCATGCCAAACTGGTTGATGAACCAGCGGGTGAAGGAGCTGGCCATGGAGAAGCCGAACATGTCGGCGATGCTACTCATCGAGTGGTTCGGGTTTTCCAGATAACGGAGCGCCAGGTCACGGCGCACCTCGTTGATCAGGTCGTTGAAGGCACAGCCGTCGTCTTGCAGGCGGCGTTGAAAGGTGCGCACGTTCATGCCCTGTGACAGCGCGATCTGTTCGATCGTGGCGCGGCCCATGGGCAACAGCAGGTAGATTGCCTTGCGCACTTCGAACAGCAACGAAGTGTTTACATCGCTTTGCAGCGAGTCGATGTAGTGTCTGGCATAACTTGCCATGGCCGGGTCGGCATTGGCGTTGACCATGTCCAGACTGGCATCGGAGCAGACGATGCCGTTGAAATCGCTGCCAAACTCCAGGTTGCAGCCGAACAGGCGCCGATGCAGATGCAGGTTCTCTGGCGGCTGGTGCATGAAGTTGACGCTGTACGGGCGCCACTGCGCGCCGAGCAGTGTCGAGCACAGGCCGAACAGCACACCGATGACCAGTTCCGAGGCCTGGCGACTGGGCAGCAGCGATTCGGTGACCATCTCGGCACGAATGATCACCATCCGGCCGGCTTCTTCAACGAAGATCCCCAGGGAGTCATTCATCAGATGACGATAGTGCTCCATTACCTGAAAGGCCTCACGCAGGGTGCGTTGCTGGCTGAGCAGCAGGCTGACCGCGCCGAAGTCTGAAAGCTGACGCGACTCGGCCATGCGCAGGCCGAGGGTCTGGCAACCACTGGCGACGGCAGAATCTTCCAGCAGGCGCACGGCGGAATCGATGGGTATACGGTTTTCCGGGACTCGCAGTTGAGCCTTGCTCAGCCCGACGACGGTCATGATGTCGCACGGGTTGAATCCGAGGTCCTGGGTGACTTCCAGGTATTTGGTCAAGACGGCGGCGCGAACAAGCTTGGGCATGTGCAGGATCTCCCTCGGCCGATGGCGGCGTTGCTTTTTTCATCGAAGGTGTTTTGCGCGGGAAGAGGGCGCTTGTGGCGGAACTGCTGGCGCCAGCGATCTTCAACCCTGGTCTGGCGTGATGCAGAGCAGGTAGCGCGGATCCATTTTAGGGAGCATGGGCCCGGTGGCATGGGCATGGCGGGATAATTTCTTAGCATACTGGGACACAGTCGAAGAGCCTGGAACGATGGCGTAAGGCGCCGCGCTGCAGGTGTTGGCGCTGTCCCAGTTTCACAAGATTGTGTCCCGGGAAGCTCAGTGCAGAGCACCCACACGGCGCTACCTTCAGGCCCACAATTGATAAGATGGAGGTAGAAAATGGATACGCGCACTTCAATGCGTATCGGTCAGCCGCTCGCTGCAATGGCGCCTGCGGATGCCGACGATCCTGATGCATTCAATCACTGCTTTGCCGAAGTCAACGGCATCCGCATGCATTACATCGACGAGGGCCAGGGCCCGCTCGTCATCCTGCTGCATGGTTTCCCCTACCTCTGGTACATGTGGCGGCGCCAGATCGTGGCTTTGGCCGAGGCCGGCTTTCGGGTTGTCGTGCCCGATCAACGCGGGTTCGGGCAGTCGGACCGACCCGATGCCATCGAAGCCTATGACATGAGCCAGGCCGTCGGCGACATGGTGGGCTTGATGGCGGCCTTGGGCGAAACGTCCGCGGTCATCATTGGGCACGACCTGGGGGCCTGGGTGGCTCAAGCGTCGGCCCTGTTGCGACCGGATCTGTTCCGTGGCCTGGTGATGCTCAATACGCCGGTGCCACCGCGCGGCAAGGTCAAGCCGACCGTGGGTTTGCAGGCCATGGCGAAAGGAAGGGTCTACCACCACCTGTATTTCCAACAGCTCGACAAGCCGGATCACGAGTTGGCCCACGATCCGCGCAAGACCTTGAGCAGCGTCTTCTATTCGATCTCCGGCAGCGCCGTCGGCGCCGAACGCTGGCGTCTGTTCGTCGAGGCCGGTGAACCCATTCTCAATGCCTTCACCGAGCCGAAGGGGGAGTTTCCGTCCTGGTTGAGCCCCCGGTCGCTGGACTACTACGTCGCCGAGTACACACGCACGGGCTTTACCGGAGCCCTCAACTATTACCGCTGTCGTGACCGCAACTGGGAAATCACCGCGTTTCTCGACGGCGCGAAGGTCAGCCAGCCGAGCCTGTTCATCGGTGGTGCTGCCGACCCTTCCCTGGAGCCGGTTGAAATCCGCGGCCTCTACGAGCAGATGGACGCCTACCTGCCCGCACTGCGCAAAAAGGTGTTGCTACCCGGTGTAGGCCATAGCGCCGCAGAGGAAAGCCCCGCCCAGGTCAACGAATTGCTGCTGGAGTTTCTCGAGCAGTCGATGTCCTGTGAGCCAGCGGCACGCTAAGCCACTTCATAGCGTCAATGCAAAAGGCAGGGCGAACGCTACCGGCATCTGCCGTAACGTCCGCCCTGCCTTTGCACCTGTGCAGGGCTGGATTTTTACCTGGCTACTCAGCTGACAACCTTGACCAGCAGATGATCGCCGAACTGCTCGCGCAGACGGTTCTTCAAGACCTTGCCCGTAGCACCCAGTGGAATCGTGTCGACGAAGACCACATCATCCGGCGTCCACCACTTGGCAATCTTGCCTTCATAAAAGGCCAGCAGTTCATCCCGCGTCAGGGCTGCCTGCGCTTTCCTGACGATGACCAGCAACGGCCGCTCATCCCACTTCGCATGTTTGGCCGCGATGCAGGCCGCCTGGGCGACTGACGGATGGCTCAGCGCAATGTTCTCCAGGTCGATGGAGCCTATCCACTCGCCACCCGACTTGATCACATCCTTGCTGCGATCGGTGATCTGCATGAAGCCATCGCCATCGATGGTCGCCACATCGCCGGTCGGGAACCATGTCTGGCCGGCGTGCTCGAGAAGCGGCGAGCACTCACCTTCGTTTCTGAAATAGTCGCGTACCACCCAGGGGCCACGCACCATCAGGTCACCCGACGTCGCGCCGTCCCAAGGCAGTTCCACGCCGTCCGTACCGACGATCTTCATGTCGACGCCAAACACTGCGCGGCCTTGTTTGGACTGCACGGCATTACGCTCGGCCGCGGACATGACCAGGTGCCTGGCCTTGAGGGTGCCGATGGTTCCGATCGGGCTCAACTCCGTCATCCCCCAGACGTGCAACACCGCCACGCCGAAGGTCTCCTGAAACCTGTGCAGCATGGCCGTGGGGCAGGCTGCACCGCCAATAATGGTGCGTTTCATGCTGGAGAAAGACTTGTCGGTTTGCTCCAGATGCCCCAGCAACCCTTGCCAGACTGTCGGTACGCCGGCGGAGAGGGTCACCTGCTCCGCTTCCAGCAGGTCGAACAGCGATTGGCCGTCCAGCGCAGGTCCGGGAAATACCAGCTTGGCGCCGACCATGCACGCGATGTACGGGAGCCCCCAGGCATTGACATGGAACATGGGCACAACCGGCAGGATGACGTCCCGCGCCGAGCAGTTCAGGGCATCCGGCAGTGCGGCGGCATAGCTGTGCAATAGCGATGAGCGATGACTGTACAGGACGCCTTTCGGGTTGCCCGTGGTGCCGGAGGTGTAGCAGAGCGTACAGGCGGCTTCCTCGTCGAGATCCGGCCAGGCATAGTCGCAGGCGCCCTGTTGCAGCAGATCTTCATAGCACAGCAGGTTGTCGATACCGGCGTCCGTTGGCATGTGGGCCTGATCGGTCATGGCGATGAACGCCTTGACCGTATGGCAGCGGCCAGCGATGAGCTTGATCAACGGCAGGAAGGTCATGTCGAAGAAGATGTATTGGTCTTCGGCATGATTGGCGATGTAGGCCACCTGGTCTTCATGCAGGCGCGGGTTGATGGTATGCACGATGGCACCCATGCCGCCGATGCCGTAGTACAACTCCAGGTGACGATAGCCGTTCCAGGCAAGCGTTCCGATGCGGTCGGCCGGCTGCACGCCCAGGCCGGTCAGGGCGCTGGCCAACTGGTGCGCGCGACGGTGGCAGTCACGGAAGGTGTAGCGATGGATATCGCCCTCCACCCGGCGGGACACAATCTGAGTATCGCCATGATGGCGGTCGGCGTGTTCTATCAGAGAGGAAATCAACAGCTGCTTGTGCATCATCAAGCCATGCATGGGCATCGCTCCGTTCATAAGTCTGAGATCGGGGAGCGGACAGGGTTCTCTGTCAGATTCCACGTCAAGACCGCGAACCGGGACAGCCTGTTTTCCTCCCCTGGATGTTTTGCGATCAGGTTACTGTCCCGGCTCCCCCTTGAATGGAGGGATGCCGGGAGTTCTCCCGGAACTTGGATCAATTGAATGCCGTGAGATCTTTCGGCTCGATGTCATGCAGCTCGCAATAGGCGAGGTAACGCTTGAGGCCGGACTTCCAGTTTTCCAACGCGACGATGTTGTCGTTGTCATCGACAAACGCCAGATCGCCATTGACCTGGACCAGGGTCAGCACATAGCCGTCGCCATTGCCGGTGCTGACGACTTCCGGTGTGTGAGTCGACCCGGCCGTCTCGTAGACGATGCTGCCCGGACCAGCGACCCAGTCATGTTCCTTGTATTTCCACTGGCCTTCGAAGGTGTAGACCATCACCGTGCCCGTGTGGTGATGCTTGGGCAGCTGCATGTCGATCGGCGCCTTCATCATGACGATCCATTCGCCGCGGATCGGGTCGAGCTTGAAGTACTTGAGCAATACGTTTTCCGCATACGGGGTAAACGGAATCCAGGGCAGGGATTCGCCATCGATGACGGCGGTGTCGACGTGTTCGTAGAGCATAGGTATCTCCGTTGATTGTTGTTGTGATCGGGAATTTTTCGGCGGCCGGGATCGCCCGACCCTCACGGAGGGTCGGGTGTTCTGGCAGCCTGTCAGGCAGTCAGGGTCAGGTCAGCGGGGTGCCCGCCAGGGTCGCGCGCAGCATCTTGCGTGGTGCATTGCCGTAGTCAGCCACCGCGTAGTGCTGGACTTGCAGGTTGTCCCACATGGCAACGGTGTTGGTGCGCCATTTCAGGCGTACCTGATATTCAGGAATGGCGGCCTGGGAGATCAGGTAGTTCATCAGATGATGAGCCTCGGGCATGAAGTCCTGGCCGTAACGGATGTCCTCGAAGTTGAAGAAGTTCGAGAAATGGGTGGTGAACGCCGAGTTGACGAACAACACCTTTTCACCCGTCTCGGGATGGGTCAGCACAACCGGGTGTTCAGCGCCGGGACTCTTCAGGGCCATCGCGTGACGTTCTTCGCGTGGCAACTGGGCGCCAAAGGTCTGCTCGGCGCCGTGCTTGGCATACAAGCCCTCGATCCGTTGCTTGATGGTGTCGGGCAGATTGTCGTAGGCCATCACCATGTTGGAAAACAGAGTGTCTCCGCCGGTTTCCGGACCCAGTTCGCAGCGCAACACCGCACCGCGGGGCGGCGCCTTCTTGTAAGTGACATCGGCATGCCAGAGGTTCTCGCGACTGGCCTTTTCGACATAGTTTTTAGGCTTGTTCGGATCGAGGTTGCGGTACAGCATCAGCAGCTTGTCCGCCTCCGGATGGCTCGGCGCAAGGGGATGGGCTTCCAGTTCGCTGAATTGCGCGGCGAAATGCTGTTGCTCCATTGGAGTGATGTTCTGGTCGCGGAAGAACAGCACTTTGTGCTTGAGCCACAGCTCCCGGATTTGCGCGATCAGTTCGGGGTCCTGAGCGGCGTCGACAAGGCTGATATTGCTGAGTTCTGCGCCGATGGCGGGCGTGCATAGCTCCACCTTGATTGAATGTTGGCGCACCGACGACCGGATGATGTTCGGTGCCGAGGGAGAGGCTGGTGAAGGGGTGTCCTGGATTTCGGCGTTTTTTGTCATTGTTGTCTCCAATCCGTGCTTGTACGGCGGTGCGCAAGATATGCGCCCGTTATAGGTAACTGGCCCCCGCTGATGGGGCGGAGGTAGTGGTCCTATCGTAGATATCCCGGGCACGAGGCTATGAGCGCAGCGGGACAGTTTCTTAGCATGTTGGGACAACGAGCCTAGCGGTCAGGACTCAGGTGAATGATGACCAATGCTCCGGCGCTGTCTTGCTTGCCAGATCGGAATTAGTTGAGATCGACCGTGTGCCTGTGATTGGCCGAATTGGCAGCGCAACCAGTGCGAGATCTGCTGCTTTCATCGAAGGACTTGTTGTTTCCCATGTGAAGCCTTGCGCTACTGCTGAGCACAGGCGGGGTACTAGATAAAGCCGCTCGCCTTGGCCGCCACGGCAGCCTGGGCGCGGCTGTCGACGTTGAGCTTGGCGAAGATGTTTTTCATATGGCTCTTGATGGTCTCGGGCGTGATGCCGAGCAGTTTCGCCATCTCCTTGTTTGACTTGCCCTCGGCCACCAGCTTCAACACATTGCGTTCCTTGCTGGTCAGGCTGATTGCCGTGCGTAGCTGGCTGGCCAGTTGCGTCGCGCTGACCGCGCCCGGCAATAACTGCTGCAATTGCGCTTGCTCGCTCAGGCTGATGTCTTGCTGCAGCGCATAGGCTGCAAGCTGCTGCAAGCGCTCGCAGGATGGCAGATCCGCGAGCAATTGCCTGGCGCCCGTGGCTTCGACCAGACTGCAGGCCTCCAGCAAGGACCTCACCGCACTGTCCGGCTGCTGGCGTTGCCAACTCACCAGAGCACGACTGGCAGCCAGGCGGATCTGCATCAATCGATGATTGTGCTGCATCGCCAGTTGGCCGAGGTGCTCGGCCTTGGCCAGATCGGCCTGGCGTGATAGACCGGCGGCCTCGCACCACAGGCTGGCAAGGCTGGCGAGGCACTGGTACTCATCAAAACTGTCGCTGGCTGGCGGCGGATGCCCGAGCTGCAATGCCTCGAGTTGCTGGGCACAGGCCAGCGCCTCGTGATGTTTGTGTTCAAGCAAACTGATGCGCGTGCGCTCCAGCAACAGCTGCGCATGCATGCGCGGCCACTCGCGGGTGTGCGCCAGCCGCTCGCCATCTTCGAGAAAACTGCGCGCACCTTGCAGGCTGCCACGGTTGCTGCTCAAACCACTGGCGGTGACAAACACGCTGGCGGCGCAATCAAGAAAGCCCCCCAGTTTTGCGATCTCGATGTTTTCCAGGCTGAGCCGGGCGGCTTCATCCAGGCGCCCTTGCATGTATCGAACATTGGCCAGGAAGCTGGCGGGCATTGCCCGCAGGACCGGCGCCTGGGTCTGCTCGCTGCCCTCCCGGGAGCTGCAACGCAGTGCCTCCTCAAGGATGGCCGCGGCTTGGGAAAAGCGTCCTTGCAAGATCTCGCCAAGCCCCATCAGCGTCAGCCGGTAGACCTGGTTGGCCAGGTAGCGACTGCGCTCCAGCGGTGCGCAGATTGTCGGCGGCACACTGTAGAACGCCTCCCAGCGGCAGGCCGCCAGATGGCCATAGCCGACCACGCATTGCAAGGTATTACAAATCCAAGGATGGTCCTTGAGGTGTGGCAGGCACTGTTCGGCCAGTCGGCCGGCCATTTCCGCCTGATCGTCCAGTGCCAGCAACATGGCGTGCAGGGCCTGGCATTCCCAGTAGAGATCATCCCGTTCATTGAAGCGCTGGAGTTCGGTACATTCGGCCTTTACTTCGTCGAGTAACTGGCGAGAGTTGCTGCGCGTCATCGCCAGACCAGACGCCCAGGCCAGCGCCAGTTTCAACTGCGGCGGACTTTGCAGCAGGTGGTCCTGCAACTGACGTTGCCAGTCCAGCAGGATGATGAAGTCGGCCCTTTCTACCAACATGATGGCGCAATGCGTGATCCATTCCTGGGCACTTTCGTTATCGCCGGCAGCCAATGCGCAACGCACGGCATCGGTCCAGAGTTGCTCTGCGGCGAACCATTGCGCGGCGCAACGCAGCGCCGTATTGAGTTCCCGGGCTTGCAGCCGACGACAGAGGTGTTCGCGAAACAACGGGTGGAAGCTGAACCATTCTCCGCTATCGTCGAGACCGGTAAGAAACAGCTGCAGGCGCTCGATGTCTTCGATCAGGGCATGCCCGTTGGTATGGCCGGTCAGGGCTTGCGCCAGCGTTGCATTGAAGCGTTCCACGCTGGCCAGGTGTGGCAGTTGCCCGGCCAGTTCTGGCGGCAGGCGTTCGAGCAATTCATCAAGCAGCCCGGAGATGCTCTTGGGCAACCGAAAACTGCCAGCAGGTTGTTGGCGCAGGGACAGCAGGCTGGCGCGCAACGCAGCGATCCAGCCTTCCGTGGCCTTGTGCAGGTCCAATGCTTCGCCAGCATCGACGGCTTCCAGGCCCGAACGCAGCAAAAGGTCGCGTGTTTCATCGAGATCGAAACGCAGTTGGCCGACGTCTATTTCAAGGCAGGCGTCGCTATAGAGGTGCGCGTACAAGGCCGATGGCAAGTCGCTGCGTCCACAAAAAACCAGGTGCAGGTTATCCGGGGCATAACGAATGATCTGGTCGAAGGCGCTGATCAGGACCTGCGGCGGCACACTGTGGTAGTCGTCGATAAACAGGAAACTGCTCTGCGAACTGCGCTCCAGCTCGTTGAGCAGGAGGATCCCCAACTGGTCGCCGGGCAGTAGGAGCAGGTCCTTGATCAGGTTCTGCTCCAGATCGTCCTTGAAACCCCGTTGGACCGCCGCAGCCACATGCAGCAGCAAGCGCTCGGGCGTGGCATCGGTTTCATCAAGCGTCAGCCAGGCGACCCGCGCACCACGGGCCAACGCCGCCTGTGCCCAGGCACTGGCGAGGGTGCTCTTGCCGAATCCGGGCGGGGCCTTGAGCACCGTCAGGGTGGCGTGGGCAATCTGTTCGATCAGTTGCTCCAGGCGCGGCCTGGGCAAGGTTCCACGACCGCGGCGCGGAGGAATGAGCTTGGTCGCCAACAGTGGCATTGTCGTTATGGCTGACATACTGACCCGTATTCTTCTTGGAGGAGGGCGTACCTGGGAATGACCCTTCGACAGTATAGGCATGCACACCGGGAAACCGGGTTGGGCGCACGACGCGGCGCAGGGCACCTCAGTTTGGGCCGGATACGAAAAAAGGCCACCGCTAGGGGTGGCCTGGTGCCGGGTATTCGGCGAACGGTTGCGCTTCAGCGTACGCCAGCGTTACGCAAGGCGGCGGTGGAGTAATCGGCCTTGCTGGCCTGGAAGTCGAAATCGTAGAAGCGTTTCTCCTGGTTGGTCATGCCCAGGGCCAGGTAGCGGCCCGACTGCAGGTCATACAGGGTTTCCAGTGCATAGAAGGGAACTTGGTGATCGTACAGTTGCATGGCATGGGCTTCGGCTACGCGCCACAGTTGGCCGCGGCCATCATAGTGATCAACTTCGGCGGCTTGCCAGGTGTCCTCATCGATGAAGAAGTGGCGCTTGGCATAGATATGACGCTGGCCGGGCTTGAGGGTCGCCTCGACTTCCCAGACGCGGTGCAACTCGTAGCGCGTCAGGTTCTGGTCGATATGGCCTGGCTTGAGAATGTCGTCGTATTTGAGCTTGGTGGAGGCCAGTTTGTAGCTGTTGTACGGAATGTAGATTTCCTTCTTGCCGACCAGTTTCCAGTCGTAGCGGTCGGGCGAGCCGTTGTACATGTCGTAGTTGTCGGAGGTACGCAGGCCATCGGTGGCCAGTCCAGGTCCATCGTAGGCAACCTGCGGGGCCCGGCGCACGCGACGTTGACCGGCGTTGTACATCCAGGCCAGGCGAGGTTCTTTGACCTGGTCGATGGTTTCGTGCACCAGCAGCACATTGCCCGACAAGCGTGCCGGTTGCAGCACGTTCTGGGTGAAGTAGAACATGATGTTGCTTGGTTCTTTCGGATCGTAGTCCTTGAGCTGCGTGCGATAGGTGAACTGATCTTCAAAGGTCACCAGGGTGCCGGCACCGTTGGCCTGAGGGGTGGCCTGGGTAATCACCCGGCGAAAGCTGCCGCCGCGGTAGCGCGTGATGTGGTTCCAGATCACCTCCACACCGCTCTTCGGAATGGGGAACGGTATCGCCGTGTCGAAGTTTTCCAGGCCGTTTCCGCCCTGGATCAGATTCGTCGTGGTGGCGTTCTTTTTCACGGCGGCGTACACCGAATCCGGGTTGGCCGCACTGCGGCGCGTCTGGTAGACCGGCATTTTGTAGGTGTCGCCATAACGCTTGAACATTTCCACCTGGCCCGGCGTCAGGTTGTCCTTGTACTGCGCCAGGTTGTCCTTGGTGATGGTGAACAAGGGTTTGTCCGAGGCGAAGGGATCGCTGAGGAAACCATTGGCATCCACCGGGGCGGCGGTGACAGGCAGCCCACCGGTCCAGGCTGGAATGCTGCCGTTGGCATTGCCGGCTTTCTCTGCGCCCAAGGGCGTGAGTTTTGCACCCAGTTGTGCAGCCTCTTCGGCAGGAACAGCTGCCATCGCCGCGGTGGACAGGGCAGTGAGGGAGAAAGCTCCGGCTTTGAGCCAGGTTCTTATTGTTTGCATTTCAACTTTCCTCGACAACGTAAGTGGGCCCGGACTTGCGCCGCAGCTCGCCGCAAGTCATCGGCCGAGCAAGAAAGATTGCTCTTGGAACACGCTAACGCACTGAGGCGGCGGGAAATCTCCCCCGTTTGGGGGGCGTCGAAAAGGCCGGGCAGGTATGAGTTTTTGAATCACTCTTTCGTCGCTTACGTTCGGGCGGGGAGAACTGATTAGCTGCGGCGACCAACAAAAACCCAACAGGGGAGCCGCATGAAAAAAACAATAACGCGCGCAGAATTCAAGCTCACGGGGCTTGCTGTAGCCATCGCCCTTGGCTGCGCGGCCCAGGCCCAGGCAGCCAGCTTCAATATCGGCGAAATCGAAGGTACGTTCGACACCTCCCTGTCGGTGGGCGCCAGCTGGTCGGTGCGCGGAGCGGACAAGGATTTCATCGGTTCGAACAACGGCGGCGATGGCCTGGCGCAAACCACCGATGACAGCCACCTGAACTTCAAGAAAGGCGAAACCTTCTCGAAGATTTTCAAGGGCATTCACGACCTGGAGCTCAAATACGGCGACTCCGGTGTGTTCGTGCGGGGCAAATACTGGTACGACTTCGAACTCAAGGATGAAAGCCGTCCGTTCAAGGACATCAGCGACAACGGACGCAAGGAGGGCGCCAAATCCGCCGGTTCGCAATTGCTCGATGCCTTCGTCTACCACAACTACAGCATCGCTGACGCGCCGGGTTCGGTGCGCCTGGGCAAGCAAGTCGTCAGCTGGGGTGAAAGCACCTTCATCCAGAACGGCATCAACGCGATCAACCCGATCGATGTCTCGGCTTTCCGCCGCCCCGGCGCGGAAGTCAAGGAAGGCCTGATCCCGGTGAACATGTTCACCATTTCCCAGAGCCTGACCGACAACATCTCCGCCGAAGCGTTTTACCAGCTGGAATGGGACCAGACCGTGGTCGACAACTGCGGCACGTTCTTCTCCCAGCCGGACGTGGTGGCGGACGGTTGCAATCGCAACCTGGCGGTGCTGTCGCCTGGCCTCGCGCCCTTTGGTCCTGCGTTCGGTTACCAAACCACGTCGGAAGGGGTGATCGTGCCGCGCAGTGGCGACCGCGATGCGCGCGACAGTGGCCAGTACGGCCTGGCACTACGCTGGATGGTCGATTCACTGAATACCGAATTCGGTGGCTATTTCATGAACTACCATTCCCGTGCACCGATATTCAGCGCCGAGGTGGCGAACCAGGCCACCTATCGCGAATCGGCGGGTATCCTGGCCGGTGCTTCGTCTCCCACCGTGCCCGGCGCAGCGCGCCAGGGTGTGGCGATCGCCAATGTGGCGGCCGGCAGTCAGTATTTCATCGAGTACCCGGAAGATATTCGCCTGTACGGCTTGAGCTT
Source organism: Pseudomonas sp. IT-P218 (assembly GCF_949767605.1). NCBI lineage: Bacteria > Pseudomonadati > Pseudomonadota > Gammaproteobacteria > Pseudomonadales > Pseudomonadaceae > Pseudomonas > Pseudomonas sp. IT-P218. The sequence goes on along the minus strand of NZ_CATKQQ010000033.1, from coordinate 84,037 downwards.
CGCGACCACGTTGCCCACCGGTACTTCCTGGACCGGCGAGATCAGCTATCGTCCCAATGCCCCGGTGCAACTCAATACCACGGATGTCCTATACAGCGGCGTGCGTGGCCTGGCGCAGTTTGGCGGGCCGTTCTCCAGCTTCTCCAACTTTTCGGTCCTTGGGGGCGATCCGGCATCCATTCCGGGTAGCACCGTCCATGGCTATGAGCGCAAGGAAATTAGCCAGTTGCAAAGCACCTTCGTGCACTTCTTCGACCAGGTCCTGGGCGCCGAGCGTCTGACGGTGGTCGGTGAAGTCGGGGTGACCCATGTGGGCGGCCTGGAGAGTAAATCCCAGGCACGTTACGGGCGCGATGCGGTGTTCGGCCCGGGCGCCTTGCCCGCCGATACCTGCCAGGCCATCAACGCGGGAGCAGTGGGCGCCAACGGTAAAAACGTCGACAAAAACTGCAACAACGACGGTTTCACCACCGCCACCTCCTGGGGCTATCGCGGCCGTGCAATCCTCGATTACACCAACGTATTTGCCGGTATCAACCTCAAGCCGAGCGTTGCCTGGTCCCATGACGTCAACGGCTACTCGCCCGGTCCCGGCGGCAACTTCGAGGAGGGGCGCAAGGCCGTCAGCCTTGGCCTGGATGCCGATTACCTCAACACCTACACCGCCAGTCTGTCGTACACCGACTTCTTTGGTGGCGAGTTCAACACCTCCACTGATCGCGACTTTGTCGCCCTCAGTGTCGGGGTGAACTTCTAACAGTTCTCCGGGAAACATTGACTCAGTCCCAGGGCACCGGGGCGCGCACTTGAAAATGGCTCATGGCGAGTCGGCTATCCCCCATTGCGGGGACTAAAGCCTGCAAGGCCATCGACTAGCATGAGCGGCGATCAAGCTTGCGCCCCCGGGCCTTTGGCGAGACAGGAGAGCAGAGTGTCCAGAATGCCCCCCCTTCCTAACGGATTCATTCCCCGCGGCCGGCTGCGCGATGCGTTGCTTGAGGCGCGCTGCCGGCTACGCCTGATCTGGGCGCCGGCGGGCTGTGGCAAGAGCTTGCTGTTGCGCGAGTGCGCACGACAATGCCCGGCCGATGTCCCGCTGCTGTGGTTTGATCTTCAGGGTCGGCAACTTCAGGAGACGGCGTGGCTGGATTGCCTGGCTGCGGCCCTGGGTCTGGAACACGCAGATTTTCAATCGGTGCAAACCCACCTGCAGCAGCGGCAGACGCCTGTCTGGCTGATGCTCGACGGTCTGCCCGGTGCCATCGAAGGAAGTCTTGACGACTGTTTGAACCGGCTGATGCAGGCGTCGTCCTGCCAGGTTCAGTGGTGGATCGCCAGTCGTCGCCGGCCAGTCTTGCCTCTGACGCGCCTGTTGCTGGAGGGCGAGTTATTCGAGTTGGGCGCCGCGCAGATGGCCTTGACGGCCGATGAGTTGACAGCCGTTTTGCACAATCGCGGACAGACGGTACAACCCTGGGCTGTCGACGAACTGCTGGCCCGCACCGGGGGCTGGTACACCGGGATCCGCTTGCACTTGCACGGTGCCGGGCAGGGCCATGCGCCAGGCCATGAAACCGACGCCGCGTTGCTCCAGCGTTACCTTGAAGAAGAAGTGCTAGCCGCCTTGCCTGGGGCCTGGCAACAAACCCTTTGCACCCTGGCTTGCCTGCCTGGCTTCGATGCCGGGCTCTGCGAGCATCTGCTGGTATCGGTCGAGGGAGCCCCACCCATCGACCGGTTGTACGAGAGCGGTCTGTTCATTGAGGTACTGGACAACGGACATCAACGCTTTCGCGTTTGGCCGGCCATTGCAGGCGTACTCGCCAGGCAAGTGGCCGAGGCGGCGAAACAGGCGCTGTACCGCCGTGCGTGTGACTGGTATCGCAGCCAGCATCAGGTTCGGCCCGCAATTGAACTGGCCCTGTTGGCAAGCGACGGCGAGTTGGCTGCCGAGCTCTTGCAGCAATTGCCGTTGGAAAGCTTGTTCCAAGGCCGTGAGCTGGCCCGCGTATTGAGTGGATGCAAGATCCTGCCGCGCGACCTGCTGTGCCGTACGCCGTCGCTGTTGATCCTCGATGCCTGGGCACTGTTGCTCAGCGGCCGCCTCGAAGCGGCAGCGCAAAGCGCCAACCGGTTGCAACGATTCATGCCTCAACCCGGTGCCCGGCAGCAGCGCGAACTGCTCGCACAATGGCAAGTGCTGATCGCCATGATCGCCGCCCAACGTGGTCAACCCTTGCCGTCGAACAGCGACTTGGGCGAGGCACTGGCGTTAATGCCGCCAGCTGCCTGCGCGCAACAGCTCATGACCAGGATGGCCTTCATCGAACTCGCCCAGGTCGACGCTCACCTGGAAACCGCCCATGACCTCAACGGCACGGCCACCCGCCTGGCACGGGAACGCGGCAGCCTTGGTCTGGAGGCGCTTCTGGTCCTGCAACACGTACAACTGCTGGGCATTCGCGGCGAATTGACCCGGGCCGAGCGTCTGCTGCGCCAGTTGCAGGGCGAACTCAATGGCACCTGGGCGGAGCCTGACCTGCTGTGGGGCCGGACACAGGTGCGCCTGGGCGAGATCCTGCTCAAGCAAGGGCGATACCCGGAGGCCGCGAGGTATTTCCAGAATGGTTTGCACGCGGGTCTGGCCTGCGAAGACCCGCTGGTCATCGACGCCTACATCGGCCTGGCTGCGCTCGATGCCGCGGCCGACGATCTCGACCAGGCCTTTACTCGCCTGGCACAGGCCAAGCGCCTGATGCAACGGCGCAACATCGTCGAGCCGCTGTACATGGGGCCGCTGGTGCTGGCCTACGGCGAACTGTGGCTGCAGCAAGGACGGCCCGAGCGGGCAGGGCAGGCACTGGAAAAAATTCTCGCCCACTACCGCGGTGCCGGTGCTTGCAAGCCGCCATTTGGCAGTCCGGAGCTGGTCCAGCGCCTGGAACTGTTGTTCTGCCAGGTACGCACGGCGTCGGGGCAGGATGTGCGCGTGCAGCTGGAATCCATGCTCAAACGGGCCCTGGCCCAGGGGCGACGGACCCTGGCCTGCGAACTCTGGCTCAGTCTGGCCGAAGCCCAATACGCCCAGAATCTGCAAGGCAAAGCGCAAATGAGCCTGCTTGATGGTCTGGCGCTGGCCCGACAAATCGGCCTGAAGCACGCACTGCGCGTTTGCAGTCAGCGCAGCCCCGGCTTGATGCGCTGGGGCAAGGACGTCTTCAACGACGCCACGGTCTGCACCACGGCTGTCCTGCTCAGTCAGCGGGAACTGTCGGTACTGGAAATGATTTCCCGGGGCTTATCGAATCAGGAAATCGCCGAATCGCTGTTTATCTCTCTTCATACCGTGAAGAGCCATGCGCAGAAAATCAACGTGAAACTGGGTGTATCGCGCCGGACTCAAGCGGTGGTCCGCGCGAAGATGCTCGGTCTGGTGGCGTGACCCGGCAGCACCACAACACAAACCTGAGGTGTCTAATGAAAAACAAGCTGTTGATTTACGGGGCCAATGGCTACAGCGGCGAACTCATGTGTCGCGCGGCCGCGCAGAGAAATCTCGATGTGGTGATTGCCGCACGCTCAGACACCCGGCTGCGTCCCCTGGCCGATGAGCTGCGCATCGAATATCGGGTGTTCGCCCTGGAAGATGCCGTGGGCGCTCTGGACGACATCGCTGTCGTGCTCAATTGCGCCGGGCCGTTTTCGGCCACGGCTCGGCCGCTGGTGGAGGCGTGCCTGGAATTGGGTATTCACTACGTGGACATCGCCGGCGAGCTGTCGGTGTTTCAGATGTGCCATGAGCTGGATGCCCGGGCCAAGGCGGCCTCGATACTGCTCTGCCCGGGCGCGGGTTTTGACATCGTACCGACCGATTGCCTGGCCGCCGGCCTCAAGGCGCGCATGCCCGACGCCCAGCGCATTGACCTGGCGTTCGCGTTCGGGACACGACCCAGCGCCGGCAGCCTCAAGACCCTGGTCGAAGGCATTCGTCTGGGTGGCCTCATCAGGCGCGACCATCAGTTGAAAAAAGTCGCTAATGGCTATCGCATTCGGCGGGTTCCCTTCAAGGATCGCGCCCGCTGGAGCGTGACCATTCCCTGGGCAGACGTCTATACCGCGGGTGTGTCCACGGGAGTGCCCAACGGCATGGTGTATACCGCGCTGCCGTTGGGCATGGGCGTTTTCTTGCGCCTGACTTCTGCCTTCAGTGGCCTGCTGGCAACGCCCACGGCGCAACGCTGGCTCAAGCATCTGGTCGACAGATTCTACAGGGGCGGGCCGAGTCACACAGAGCTGGACAATCACCGAACCCAATTCTGGGGAGAAGCGGTAGCCACCGATGGCCGCAAGCTCACGGCAGCACTCTCGGCGCCGAGTGTCTATCGACTGACCGTGGAAGCCGGGCTGGCCATCGCTATGCATTGCCTGAAAGGGCCTGTCGCCGGTTTCCATACCCCGGCCATGCTGATGGGCAACGAGTTCATTCAATCGTTGCCCGGGGTGGAGTGGGAACACTAAGCGCCTGCGGGGCAGGGCGGCGGGGGAATTGATCTACACTGCTTCGTGTCTTTCCTGACCTACCCCGGCAGTGCATTTCGTAGGCCACGATTACATTCAACAATTGATGTGCTCCCCAAGGCAGGATTCCTGGTGCGCGTGATTCATGGCCAGCGATCCTGCGGGAGCCAATGCAGGGAGACGCTCAATGCATCAACGCACACTTCTAGGGGCAATCATGGTTTCCGCCATCCTGCCCCTCTGTACTGCAGTCCAGGCCGCAGCGGCCATTCCACCCTCGATTGCCACGCCCGACCGGGTCGAATCCAGTCTCGGCCCCCTCGAATACAAGGATGGCGCACCGAGCAAAGAGACGGTCACCAAGGCCTATGACTACCTGGACCTGATGCATGGCGTCGAAGCCTTCGTCAACGCCTACCAGGGCGCTTCGGTCGCCGCCATCTTCAAGGGCTTCCAGGAGGCCGGCATACCGAACAACACCGCCTTGATCTTCTCCGGATTGATGGACGCCAAGTCGCTGTTCCTCACGGCCAACGCCGATACCGTGTATTTCTGGGTCAACCTGGACGTCAGCAAGGGCCCGATCGTGGTCGAGACGCCACCGCTTTCGCTCGGCGTGGTCGACGACATGTGGTTCCAGTGGGTGACCGATTTCGGACTGCCCGGACCGGACCGTGGCGAGGGCGGCAAGTACCTGTTCCTGCCGCCAGACTACAAGGGCGAGGTGCCGGAGGGCGGTTACTTCGTGAAGAAGATGGGCACCACGCGCGCCACGCTGCTCGGGCGTTCGTTCCTGGAAAAAGACGACCCGAAACCGGTGGTCGCGCGCATCAAGAACACCCTCAAGGTCTATCCCTACCTGCCCGGCGGCTACGGCACCAGCATCGGGACTGCCTTGCAGGGCAACGCGACGCTGGCGCGCACACCGGAGCACCAGTTGGACTGGTCGTTCCTGCGACCCAAGGAGCCGGTGCAGTTCACCGAAGGCACGGGCAAGGTCATGAACACGGTGCCACCGAGCGACTTCAGCTATTTCGAGCTGCTCAACGATGTGGTGCAGAAGGAACCGGCGACGGCATTCTCCACGGAAATCATGGGTTCGCTGGCCGCCATCGGCATCGTCAAGGGCAAACCCTTTGCGCCCGATGAGCGCATGAAGAAGATCCTCACCGATGCGGCGCACATTGGTAACGCGGCGGCGCGCAGCCTGAATTTTCGCTTCCGGCCCTCGGACGGCGGTTACTACTACGCCGATTCCACTTCCTGGTTCAACCCGTTGTTCCTTGGCGGCTACAACTTCGAAACGCCACCGCCGCAGGTGAGCCCGGAAGGCGCTATCAGCGTCAATCCACCGACCGGGGCGCGCACTCTCAACGTGCGCACGACGATGTTCTTCGGCTACACCTTCATCACCCCGGCGATGATCATGCGCCTCACCGACATCGGCTCGCAGTACCTGGTCGGCGTGGCGGATGCCAAGGGCGAGTATTTCGATGGCAGCAAGACCTACAAGGTCACGCTGCCGCCGAAGATTCCGGCCGGGAAGTTCTGGTCCTTCACCGTGTATGACAACCAGACCCGCTCGATGCTCGACACGCCGCAACGCTACCCGCGCGCCGGCAGCCAGAACTATCCGACCCCGGCCGCAGTGCCGAGCAGCGATGGCTCGACTACCGTGTACTTCAGCCCGAACAAACCCGACGGCGTGGAGGCGGGCAACTGGATTCAGACCGATCCGAACAAAGGCTGGTTCACCATCCTGCGACTGTACAGCCCGCTCGAAGCCTTTTTCAGCAAGACCTGGAAGCCCGGCGATATAACGCTGGTGCAGTAGCGAGTGCAACGGCGCGCGGGCTGCGCGCCGGGAACGCATGTGTGAGTCGAGTTGACCCACATCATCAACCAGCAAGGGAAGTGAATCGTGAGAACAGCACCCACTACCATGGCCTTGAGTCTTGCGCTGGCGGCGGTCATCGCCCCGCGCCTGAGCCTGGCGCAAGCGCCGGACATCCAAGTACCGATTCCTACCGCCGTCAACCAGGTGCCTGGCCCGGTGGCCGGCAACGTGATGACCCAGTCCTATGTCGAAATGGTCGGTCGCATGGCGTATGTATGGGGTTACCCCATGGTCAACGCCTATAACCGCCGCAAGGCCTTCTCCGAGGCACCGAAGCCCGGCTTGCTGGGCGGTATCATTCCGGTCGCGCCGGTCGGCCAGAACGCGATGCTGACCAGCTATGTCGAGCCCCAGCAACGCTTCATCGCCTGCCCCAACCAGGACGTGGTCTATGGCGCAGGCTTCACCGCGCTCGATACAGAACCGACGGTGATCCAGGTGCCGGATTTCGGCGACCGCTTCTACGTGTATGCCTTGTACGACGCGCGCACCAACGAAGTGGCACGCATTGGCAAGCAGTACGGAACCAAGCCGGGTTTCTACCTGATTGCCGGGGACAACTGGAAGGGTACCGTGCCGCCGGGCATTACCGCCGTCGCCCGTTCCTCGACCGACCTGGTGTTCGTGATTCCCCGTGTGTTCAAGGATGACACGCCGGGCGATACCGCCGCCGTGCAGCCGCTGATCAACCAGGTGGTCATGTACCCGTTGAGCCAGTTCGACGGCAAGATGAAAACCGTGGATTACGCCAAGCTTCCGCATTTCCCGGCTCCGGCGGGCAGCGGCGGCGAGACCAAATGGGTGAGGCCGGCGAGCTACTACGAGGATCTCGCGGACGTATTGAAACGCGTGCCGCCGCTACCGGGCGAAGAAGCCCTGTACGCCTGGATCCGCTCGGTGTGGGAGGCCGCGGCGAGCAATCCCGAGACCAAAAAACAGCTGGTGGACACCTTCGCCAAGGCCGATGCCGACCTGGTCGATCCCCTGTTCCACTTTCGCTACAACGGCCGGCCCATCGGTCGCGGCTGGACCGCACCGGCCAACGCGTCACAGTGGGGCACCGACTACCTCAACCGTACCGCCATCTCCAAGTCGAGCATGTACCAGAACACGCCCGAGGAGACCCAGTACCAATTCAAGGAGGACGACAGCCAGGGGCAACCCCTGGACGGCAATCATCAATACACGGTGACCTTTGCCAAGGGGCAGACGCCACCGGTCAAGGGCTTCTGGTCGTTGACGCTGTACAACGCCGAGCACTTCTTCCACGCCAACCCCTTGCAGCGCTTTTCGCTGGGCACCAAGAACAAGACGCTCAAGGACAACCCGGACGGTTCCCTGACCCTCTACCTCGGCGCCAAGTCCCCGGGCGCGGACAAGGAAAGCAACTGGCTGCCAGCTCCCACGGGGCCGTTCTCGTTGCTGCTGCGCAATTACTGGCCTGAGGCCTCGATCATCGACGGCAGCTGGACGCCGCCTGATGTGGTGAAAACCAACTGACCCTGATGCGGTTTGCCCGTGTAGCGACAGTCATTCACTTGCCTGCCCGGCAATCGGGCAGGCAAGGCCTGCACAGGCATCTACGTTTTCAGGCGGACATTCGGGATCCGCTGTTTTTTATGCCCATGATTTGAGGCGCGCTGTTTTTGATCAGCTATGGTAAGCCGGTACACAACCCACTTGGCAGATCATCCATGAACGCCTACCTCACACTGTTCTTCGGCATGTTCACTACCCTGCTGGCAATCATCAATCCACTTGAGGCCATTCCGGTATTCCTTGGTCTGCTGCAAGACAAAGACGCTGTCGAACGGCGTCGAGTGGCGCGCAAGGCTTGCCTCTATGCGCTGCTGCTGATGTTTTTCTTCTTGATCTTCGGCAACCTGCTGCTGCGCCTGTTCGAGGTTCCATTGAGTATGATTCGGGTGGTCGGTGGGCTGATCCTGATGCGCATCGGCTTCGAGCTTTTCGCCCCTTCGCCCAACAGCAATCTGATTCCAAGCGCTGGCAAAGGCGATCAGGACGTATCCTTCATACCCATGGCCATGCCGATCATGTTCGGCCCCGGCGCTATTGCCACCGTGATCGGCTTGACCAGCACCATAAAAGATTCCGACCGCGCCATACTGTCCTTCGCCGTGGTGGCACTGGCGATTTGTGCCACTATGTTCACAACCTACCTTTCTTTGGCTTACGCCAATGTCATCCTGAAAAAGATTGGCCCGCAAGGCATTGACGCAGCGACCCGCATCGTCGGCTTCTTCGTTTCGGCGATGGGCGTCGGCCTGATCTTCCACGGGACGGTGGAGTTTCTCCAGTCGTATGGAGTGCTGCTTGACGGGGTAGCAAAGTAAGTGGTTCTACCTGCCTGCCAATACCACACGCTGTGAAGCAGCTTTGTTGCGCTGTTCTATAGTTATTTGCGCCACTGCCTCTGCCTGGGCATGCCGGCTCAATCAACTACTGAGGGACCTCCAATGAAAGCGAAACAACTATTCGTCGCTACCCTGGCAATCTTCGTCAGTTCTGCCGCCCTGGCCGCCAAGCCGCCCACACAATCCGTTGACAAGTGGACGTGCGGCGATTTTGTGGAGTTGGATGAGACGTATCAACCTAACGCCTATTTTCTGGCTGAGGGCTTTACAAAATCAGGTACGCCAGTAGGAGCGGTATTGGATGTCGATGCCACCGAAACGGTGGTTCCCAAGATTGTGGCGGCCTGCAAGGAAGACCCGAAATCGTCTTTTGTGGGCGCCGTGAAAAAAAGCCATGCCAAGTAATCACTGAGTATTGCTGATGTGACTTTTGGATACCTCGATAGGCAGTAGATCTGCCTATCGAGGCAGTAGTCGAGGTTATCCCGGCATTGGTACAACGGTGTAATAAACGCCATTGGCCCCGTAGGCCGGTCGCACCCAGGAATCCCCGCACTGATAGTACGTGCCACTGGAAACGGTCCTCAGCCCGCACCCCGATGGCAAGCTGACAAATGTCGAACCCATGGGCATGGTAGGCGGCGCTGCGGCCATCATCCCGGCGTTGTAGCCTGCACCATAGGCATTGTTGCTGGCATTCGTATTGGCAGCATCAGCCATGGCTGCCCCGGTAACCGCGCCAACAGCCGCCGCGGCGGCAGGACTTACGCTGTCGTTGTAGCCGCAGTTATAGCAACCACTGCTGGCATAGACAGCAGTGGGCGGGTGGTAGTAGGTGGTTCCGTAGCTCGAGGGATGGTAGACCGTTGTGCCATAACCGTCCGCATGATAGCCACTGGCACTGCCCCCATACTCGCCTTGGGCGTGCCATGAGCCTTCGCCGCCATAGGCCGTTCCTCCTTCGGCCCCGGTGCCATGCCAGGAGCCCTCGCCCCCGGAGGCCGTGCCGCCGCGAAAGCCTGAGCCGCTCCAACTGCCATCCCCCCCGGAAGCCGAGCCGCCGCGATAGCTTGAGCCGCTCCAACTGCCACCCCCTCCTGAAGCCGAGCCGAATTCACCGGAGTGGCTCCACGAGCCACCGCCTCCCCATGTGCGCCCAAAACCGGAAGCGTGCGACCAGGCCGCAGCCTGATCACAGGTGAATGCCACAACCAACAGGCCGGCAAGCCTCAAGGTTGATCGAGTCATGGTTCATCCTCCTTACTCAGGGTTTTACTTGCAGCGGTTTAACCCCAACCGGGGGGCGCATGTCTGGCGGCGGGGCAAACTCGATCTGTCGGGCCTTGTCGATGTGTTCTGGTTTGAAGTTGTCCACTGACAATGCCGAGGCAAGCTTCCAGTCGCTGAACGCGACCTGATGCCGGGATTGGCTGGGATCATCGCGAAACACTGCACGCAGCATACGCGGAAGCTTGTCCTGCGCGCCGATCCAGGCTTGGACGAAGACGATGTCATTGGCGTAAGCGATCACATCAGTCGTGGTATCCCCGATCACCGTGGACTGTCCGATGAAAAACGCCAGACGCATATCCCTGGTCAAATCCTCATAAGGATTGGCGACGATCACATCCGTAAAAGGAAAGTAGATTGCGGCACGCTGGTACGCAGCCTCAAGGGTCGCATCAATGGTGGGTGGCGCATCCGCTTGCGCCAGCAGGTTTTCCGTCGGAGCAAAGGCATAGGCACGCTTGCCGTCATAGTAAAACTCGGTCGCAGGACCATCACCCGAAGTCATTACGCGTAGGTGATCAGGCCGTTGCACGTCGACTTGCGCCACCGTGCTATAGGCCAAGGGCGGCCCAAGCCGGCTGGGCTTTTCGTAGGTCGTGATGGCTGTGAAGCTCATACCCTGTGAGCCAGCCAACTTCGCGCTCATCGCCTGCAGAACTTCCAGCGCCCTGGGTTCCAGTTGAACCGCAGGCGCAGGAGCAGTGACGGCTTTTTCTGCTGCCTGTAAGGGTGCTGCGAACAGGCCGATCAACAGCCCAAGCGAGAGCAATCGGATATGTTGATGGAGTGCCAACATCGTTCTTCTCCGCAGAAGTAAAGACAGGTCACCTGACCGCTTGTGCGATATCTCCGCAAAAAATATCGACGCTGCCATCCTCGGGAGTCGTACGCACGACGATGGAGTACTTCCCGGACAGCAGTTCAGGCACGGCGACAGGCGCAGTTCGGTAAAAAGTCCAACCGGCTTCAGCAGCACGTTGAGTGGTAATCCTGTTGTTCATGTCATAAGCGGCTGGGCCTGGCTGCTGGCAGCTGCCTTTGTTGACAAAAGTGTAGAGACGCAACGGCAGAGTGGTTCCGTCCGGGACACCAGAAATGTAGAAGTCAAAACTGGTTTCATTATCCACAGTGGTCAGAGTCGTACTGCCGATCTGGCCAGTATTCTGTTGGGTAGCGGTCAACGGCAGTGTTACCGGATGGCTGGAGGAACTGGTGCAGCCCAAGAGGCCTGCCGAGCCCAATAGCATTACCAGCGGGGCGCTGTATTTCATTGGCAATCTCCATCAATGAGTTGGCTGAGGCTCGAGCTGTTATCTACACCGTCGAGGGCATTGCAGTAGCGGTGAAACAGAAATTATTCCGGCCTGAATTAAATCTACTTTGGAAACAACAGCGTAAACGCTACCCGAAATCCCCAGCCTTCAGCACCGTCTTTCGGGCTGTCAGCCCAGTAGCGCGGTCCGGCCTGCAAGCTCATGGGTTGATGACCTACTTTGAACAACTGGGTCACGAACAGGTTGATCGGCACCGACCATTCGCGGGTTTGCCAGTCGTAGGTGGATTCGGTGTTGATGCCAAAGGTTGTGTAGGTATGGGTGGTGTAGCTGAAGAACGGTTGCAGGAACGTCTGGTTGATCTTTTCCTTGTCGTCGGGCGGGCTACTTTCCACGGACCAGATGTGGTTGGCCAGAATGCCGCGAGTCCAGCCATTACTTTGTTTAAGCGCGACCACCGTAGGCCCGGCGCCCCATTGTTCAGCGCTCAACAGGTCATCACTGCCGGTCGGCACCAGAATCACCGGGCCGGCCCCCAGAATCCAGCCGCTGGCGGTGGGTTCCTTGGGTGAAAAGAAGAAGCTCTGAGTGATATCACCGATACCGGATTTGTCGGCTTGCCCGCCGGGTACCAGGCCATGTTGGTCAATGACCGGCAGGATGGTTCGGGAAATCAGGTTCCATTTCTCGTTGATGCTAAAAGGCAACACGGGCTGGATATTGATGACGCTTTGATAACCCTCGCCGCTGGGCCCGAGCTTCTGGTTCCAGTTGTATTGAATGGGCACGCTGTAGAGCGCCGCCACCGGGTTCAGCGATTGCTTGGCCAATTCCGCCTGGCTGTCGGCGGAGAACCCGATGTTGGGCCAAAGGGTTGCCAATGCCATGACAGGCATGAATTGAAGAGCTTTATTCATTCGCACACCTTTGCGATTTCGAAAACATGAACTACCACTTAGTGGTCTGTCCCCGGCTCCATCCAGCGTAGTTCAGACTTTCTGAATCAGAACTAATTTGGATGTTCGAGAAAGCTTTCTTGTCGAGGTAAGTCCATGCAACTAAGGAAGGCTGCGATTCCAGCTGTGCTTGTTCTGTTCTGCCATCAGGTGCAGGCGGGCGGCATCATGCTCTACGAAATCGGCACCGATAATGCCGGCCTGGCCAACGCCGGTGCCGCCGCCCGGGCGCAGGGCCCCTCGACGATCGCCTCCAATCCGGCGGGCATGAGCTACCTGCCGGGCACGCAAATAACCGCTGGCTTGCAGGTGCTGTACGGCCACCTGAAATTTGATCGCGACGAGGATACCAACGTCGCGGGCAGTAGCAGTGGCAACGCTCTGGACCCCATACCCGGTGCCAGTTTTTTCGTCAGCCATGAACTGGACGATCACTGGAGCGTCGGCTTCGGCCAGTACGCCGACTTCGGCCTGGCGGTCAATTACGACAACGAATGGTCTGGCCGCTATTTCTCCCAGAACGCCAGTCTGGGTGGTGTTTCTTTCGTGCCGAGCGTGGCGTATCGCCTTGACGAACAATGGTCGATCGGTGTCGGCGTCAAGGCCATGTACGGCATGCTGCAAGCACAAACCGCCATAGATCGCTCGCCGTTCGGTCTAACCGATCGTGGTGACGGGCAATTCAAATACAAAGACGAGGATTGGGGGTTCGGTGCGAACGTGGGCGTGATCTATGCCCCGCAATACGGAACCCGTATTGGCCTGACGTACACCAGCAAGGTCGATCTGGATTTCGAGGACGGCCTGGACATCAAAGGCAATGGCCCGGCGCTGGAACGCCTGGATGGCGCCAAGACCAAACTGGACATGACGGTGCCGCAAACCGTCACCCTGAGTCTGTTTCAGCAACTGGACCGGCAATGGACCTTGCTGGCTTCGGTCAACTGGCAGGACTGGTCAGAGTTCGGCGAGATTGCCGCCCAGGTCGACACCTCAGCGGGCAACGCCCGTTCGACCACCGTCGATGCCGACTTCAAGGATACCTGGCACCTATCCCTTGGTGCGCAATACCAGGCCACGCAGCAATTGCTGTGGAACGTCGGCGTGGCTTACGACAGCAGCGCCGTGTCGGACGGCAATCGGACGTTCACCGTGCCCATGGACGAATCCTGGCGCATTGCGACAGGCGCCACCTATGCTCTGAACAAAGAGACAGACATCAACGTCAGTTGGGCCATGATCTGGATCGGTGACATGTCGGTGGACCAGACCAAATCCCTCTCTGGCAATCGAACTTCCGGTCAGTTTGACAATGCATGGATTCAAGCGCTGACCGGGAATATGACCTGGCGATTCTAATGCCCTGCCATAACAAAGACGCGTCAAACCAAGGAGTACACACCACGATGAATCTGTCTCGAAAACTGCTTGTCGGCACCGCGCTGGCGAGTCTGTTACTCGGCGGTTGCACCTCCAAAGTCACCGAGCAAACGCAGTACTCCGGTTTCCTCTCCAACTATGACAACCTGCAGGAAGTCGACACGCCCAGCGGTGGAACGACGATGCGCTGGGTCAGCCCGTCGTGGAGCCCGAACGCCTATGACACCGTGGCGTTCAACAGGCTGGAACTCTATCCGGCGCCCAAGCCCAATGAACGAATCAATCAACAGACGCTGGCCGATATTCAGAACTACATGACCAGCAAGGCGCGAACCACACTGGGTCAGAAATACCGCCTGGTGTCGAACATCTCAGAAGCGCCGACCGGCTCAAAGCCCCTGATCATGCGTGCGGCGGTCACCGGAGTGAGTGCCTCCAACGAAGGCATGAAATGGTATGAAGTGGTGCCCATCGCCGCCGTTGTCGGAGCCACACAGGCGGCCACCGGTCACCGGGATCAGGACACGAACCTGTTCATCGAAGCCGAACTCATCGATGCGAAAACCAATCAAACCGTCGCCAAAGTGGTTCGCAAGGTATTTGGTAGCACCCTGGAAAATGAAAGCCAGAAAATTACCGCCCAGGACTTCAAGGCCGCCATCGATAAATTGAATGTTGATCTTTGGGCGTTCATTCGCAGTTGAACCTTAGCGTAGCCGTCACGGCGGCTGCTCGAAACCCTCAAGCAGAGGATTGCTGACATGCGTCTTTATTCATCGCTTCGATGCGCAAGCTTGCAAAGACCGTTACTAGTGGCCGCGCTGATGACCAGCGTGCTGATGCTCAGTGCCTGTGCGTCGGTGGATGCGCAGACAACCGCTTACGTCGGCGTCGAGCACCCCGCGCCAACCCTGGCCAGTGAGGTGCAGATCCTCCGTACAGCGCCGACGCGGCCCAACGTGCGGTTGGGCGAAATCCTGATCGATGCCAGTGTCGACCCGGCACCGCCCATCACCCAGGTCGAACAAAAGCTGCGCGAAGAAGCATCCAAGCTTGGCGCAGATGCAGTGGTTGTCGTTTATGACCAGATCCAGCCCGTCGCTGCCTACGTGAGCGGGCCACTCTGGAGCCGTGACATCGAAACGATTCAGGGACGCAAGCTCAAGGGCATTGCCATCAAATATCAATGACGAGGTACACCGCTATGAAAGCAATCATGTCCTGGCTGACGATCACATTGGCGGCTGTACTGATCAGTGCCTGTTCGGCCGTCAGCTCAACCGACGGCGGCGCCGGTGAAGTTGAAATTCGCTCAGGCACAATCGAGCAGATTTCGCTGACACAAATGCAGACCAATCACGACAGTGGCGTCGGTGCTGTCCTCGGTGGCCTGGGTGGCCTGGGGATCGGCAGCCTGATTGGCCGGGGCACCGGGCGGGATGTTGCCATGGTCGCCGGCGCGCTCGCCGGGGCGGTGGGTGGTAATTACGCCGAGAAGAAAAAGTACGATCAACCGGTAGAGGCGCAGCAGATTATCGTGCGGGTCAACAGTGGCGTGCTGGTCTCAGTGACCCAGCCGATCAATCCCTCCCTGGCTAAAGGGATGAAGGTGTATATCCAGGGCTCAGGCAATGATGCTCGTGTGGTACCGCAAGGTGGTTAAGATTCATCCGAGGTTTTTGAGCGCTGCACTGTTGCCCAGGCACTTGTAACAAGGACCTGGGTAACCGTAGTTATTCACTTGCCTGCCCGGCAATCGGGCAGGCAAGACGGACCCCTTAAGCTGCAAGTCTGAACACCCCCCATCCCCCATCAAGGGGGTCAATCCCCCTCGTTCCTGCGCATACCATCCAGCTCGTCCTTGTCGCGACAGCCGCGCCTTGCGTGCGGCCCGCTGCCGCCATTTCCCGAGAGAAACAATAATGACTGGGTATGCCTTGCGAGTGGAACTTGAACCAACCGGCCTCGATGCCGACCTCAACGAGCTGGAAAAGGCGATGCAGCAAAGTGCGCGGCGCTTTGCCTGCAATGTGATGCGACCGCTCGGCCAGCAGCTCGACCAGATGACCCCGGCGCAGGTGATCGCCGCCGACTCGCCGTTGTGGCAGGTGTTCGAGGAGTTCGCCGGGCTCGGCCTGAACCTGGCCGATCTGCAGGCGTTGCCGGCGGCCGATCGCGCACGCCTGATGAGCCTGGTGTTCGAGGAATTGGGGCACGGTGACGGGGGCCTGGCCGTGGTGCTGGGCGCCGCCATGATCCCGGGCATTGTCCTGGACCTGGTCGATCGGCAGGACCTGATGCAGCGCTACATCGACCGCCCGCTGGGCTGCTGGGGCATTACCGAACCGGACCATGGCAGCGACATGCTCGACAGCAGCGGCCACGTACGCCACCCCGGCGTGGGGCATGGCCGATTGAATTGCAACGCGAAAATCCAGGGCGAGCGCATCGTCATCAATGGGCAGAAGTCCGCCTGGGTGTCCAATGGACCGATTGCGCAAACCTGCATCCTGTTCTGCGGTTTCGACGATGGCTCCGGCCGCGACCAGCGCTGCGTGGTGCTGGTGCCGCTCGACAGCGCGGGTGTCAGCCGCGGGGCACCGCTGGACAAGATGGGCCAGCGTGCGCTGCCGCAAGGTGAATTGTATTTCGACAACGTCAGCCTGCCGCTCGACCACCTGGTGGCCGGGCCGGAAGACTACGCCAGGGTCGAGCAGGGCGTGCTCGCCGAGGCCAACGCATTGATGGGCGTGATCTGGACCGGCGTGGCCCG
The DNA here is from genome assembly GCF_949767605.1 of Pseudomonas sp. IT-P218. Taxonomy (NCBI): domain Bacteria; kingdom Pseudomonadati; phylum Pseudomonadota; class Gammaproteobacteria; order Pseudomonadales; family Pseudomonadaceae; genus Pseudomonas; species Pseudomonas sp. IT-P218. The sequence goes on along the minus strand of NZ_CATKQQ010000033.1, from coordinate 67,574 downwards.
TGCTGCCTATGAGCTCGCCTACACCTACGCCCACCAGCGCAAGCAGGGCGGGGTGCCGATCATCGTTCACCAGAACGTGCGCTATCGCCTGTTCCACATGTTCACCCGCGTCGAGGCCTCCCGTGCCCTGGCTCGCCGTGCGGTGCTGTTCAACCAGCTGGCGCCACGCCCGGCGCTGCAAGGTTCCATCGCCGCCAAGATCACCGCGACGCAGACCGCCTTCGACGTGGCCTCGCAAGCGATCCAGCTGTTCGGTGGCAACGGCGTCACTCGCGAGTACCCGGTGGAAAAGCTGCTGCGCGATGCCCGCGCCTCGATGATCGAGGACGGTTGCAACGAAATGCTCGCCATCAAGGGCGGCACCCTGATTTCACGGATCTGAGGACCTCGACATGAAGATGAATGCATACGTTGCCGGTGTGGGCATGGTGCCGTTCGGCAAACACCTGGACAAGACGCTCAAGGGCTTGGCCGGACAGGCGATCCAATTGGCCTTGAACGATGCCGGGCTGGACAAGACGCAGCTACAGGCGGCGTGGATGGGCAATGCCGCCGCCGGTGTGGTGACCGGCCAGGAAATGATCCGTGGCGAAGTGGTGCTGCGGGGCATGGGCATCGGCAAGATTCCCGTGGTCAATGTGGAAAACGCCTGCGCCTCATCGTCCACGGCCTTTCAGCAGGCCTGCGCCATGGTCAGTGCCGGCTATTACGACATCGTCCTGGTGTGCGGCTACGAGAAGCTGTTTCACGAAGACAAGGCCCGCAGTCTCGGGGCGTTTTCCAGCGCCATCGACGTCGAAGACCCCGAAGGTGCGATGAACGTGGTGAAGAAACTCGCCGAGGCTGCAGGCGAGCCGTTCGACGTCGCCGGGGCGGGCAGCAGCCGTTCGGTGTTCATGGACATCTACGCGTTGATGGCCAAGAAGCACATGAAGCAGTACGGCTCGACTGCCGAGCATTTCGCCATGATCGCGGCGAAGAATTCCTTCCATGGCAGCCTCAATGAACGCGCGCAATTTCGTGACGTGCTGACTGTAGAGCAGGTGCTCGGCGCCCGCTCGATCGTCGATCCCTTGACCTTGCCCATGTGCTCGCCGATTGGCGATGGCGCGGCGGCCGTGGTGGTGGTCAGCGAGCGCAAGGCCCGGCAACTCGGCCTGCGCAATCCGGTGCGGGTGGCGGCTTCGGCGCTGGTGTCGGGCTGGGACTTCGAACAGGCCGGCGAAAGCGTCGGCGCCCTGGCGGCTCAACAGGTGTACGCCGCCTCCGGTATCGGCCCGCAGGACCTGTCCTGTGTCGAACTGCATGACGCGTCGGCACCGTCGGAGCTCATGGCCTACGAATACCTGGGCCTGTGCGCGCCCGGTGGCGGTACGCGATTGCTCGAATCCGGGGCGACGCATCTGGGTGGGCGCTTGCCGGTGAACGCTTCCGGCGGCCTGTTGCGCAAAGGCCACCCCATCGGCGCCAGTGGTTGCGCGCAGATCGTCGAATTGACCGAGCAGTTGCAAGGGCGCGCCGGCGCACGGCAGGTCGATAACGCGCGAATCGGTTTGGCCCACAACGGCGGCGGGGCCATCGGCCTGGATGCCGCGGCCACGGTTGTCACTCTATTGGTGCGGGAGAATCTGCGATGAGTCATTACAGCGATCTGAATCTGGCCGGGCTGCTCGGCAACCGGGTTGTGAGCGACCCGCAGCGCTGCGTGCTGACGGTGGAGAACGGCCCGGCAAGCCCGGCGCAGACCCGCACCTATGCGCAGCTGTGGCGCAATGGCCACCGACTGGCCTGGGGCCTGAGCCGGTTGGGACTGCGGCCCGGCGACTGCTTCGCCTTGCTGATGGCCAACCACGCGGAGTTTGTCGATGCGATGGTGGCGGCGGCGATCACCGGCACCGTCTTCGTGCCGATCGACCCGCGGGCCAAGGGCGAGAAGCTGGCGTTCTTTCTCAACAATGCGCGCTGCAAAGGAGTGATTGCCGCCGACTACGCACTGGGCAATCTGCTGGCGGTCCGCGAGCAGCTCGACGATCGCCCCTGGGTGCTGGTCTTGCCCAGCGACGAGGCCGCCGGTGAGTGGCGGAACAGCTCCGATGTGACGCTGTACGCCGATGTCCTGCAGACAAGTCTCGACGATCATCCGTTGGCGGATCTGGCCGACGATGCGCCGATGCAGTTGATCTTCACCTCGGGCACCACGGGCGATCCGAAAGGCATTGTCATGACCCACAGGCGCTATTGCGAGTCGGCCTTGATCACCGACCGCGCCTTTGGCTACCACGCCGACGACCGTCCCTACTCGGGACTGTCGCTGACCCACGCCAACGCCCAACTGGTCACCCTCGGTGCGTCGCTGGCATTGGGCATGCGCTGCGTGCTGTCGCGCAAGTTCACCAAATCTCGGCTGTGGGACATCACCCGCCAGTACGGCTGCACCAGTTTCACCCTGCTGGGCGGCATGACCACGGCGCTGTATGCCGAGGCGGCCCGCCCAGACGACGCCGACAATCCGGTGCGTTTCGTGATTTCCGCCGGCATGCCCAAGGCGATCTGGAATGACTTCGAGCAACGCTTCGGCGTCCAGGTCCTGGAGTTCTACGGCGCTGCCGAGGGTGGGCTGAGCATCAAGCCGATCGGCGTGGGCCCCGTCGGCAGTATCGGCAAGCCGGCGCCGAATCTACGCCATCGCATCGTCGACGAGGCCGGCCATGACTGCGCGCCGGGCGAGCCAGGCGAGCTGCTGTTCCAGCCGGTCGATGGCAGCCCCTACAAGGTCGAGTACTTCAACAACCCCGAAGCCTCGGCAAAGAAGTGCGCGGCCGGCTGGTTGCACATGGGCGATGTGGTGACCCAGGACGCCGAGGGCTGGCTGTTCTTCCAGTACCGCAAAGGCAGCGGCATTCGCCGCAACGGTGAGTTCATCAGCAGCGCCTTCATCGAAAAAGCCATCGCCGAGTGCCCGGAGGTCGACGACGTGTACGTCTATGGCATCCCGGCCAGCAGCGGTGTCCCCGGCGAAAAAGACGTGGTTGCGGCGGTGGTGCCCAAAGACCTGGCGGGCTTCGACCCACAGCGAATCTTCCGGGTCTGCCGCGAGCAGCTTGAGTCCAACTTTGTACCGAGCTACCTGCAGGTGTTGGCGCAGATCCCCAAGACCGCCTCGGAAAAACCCCAGGATCGTTTCCTGCTCGAAGCCCTCGAGCGCGATCGAGCCAACGTGCATCTCGAAGTCCGCTGACAGTCAATTCAAACAACAAGAGGAAAATTCACATGTCCCAAGCACGCAAAGTCCTGATCTATGGCGCCAGCGGCTACACCGGCAAACTGGTAGCCGAATCCCTGGCCCAGCGCGGCATACCGTTCTACATGGCAGGGCGCACCCAGGCCCGTCTGGAAGCGGCGTTGCAGGTAGTCGAAGAACGTCATGGCCAAGCGGTCGATGCGCAAATCGTCGTCGCCAGCAACGATCTGGAATCCTTGCTGCCGCTGTTCGCCGAGGTGGACGTGGTGATCAACGTGGCCGGTCCTTTCATGCAGATCGCCTGGCCGGTGGTCGAGGCTTGCCTGGAAGCGGGCTGCCATTACCTGGATACCACTGGCGAGCAGGACTGGACCGCCGCCATCGGCGAGAAATTCGGTGCCGCCTTCGCCGCCAAGGGCCTGTTGCTGTGCCCGGCCAACTCCTTCATGTGGGCCGCCGGCTCCCTGGCCGCCGAAGTGGTGCTGGAGAATCCGCTGATCGACAGCCTGGACATCTGCTACCAGATCGACAACGGCCTGCCCTCGGAAGCCTCGACCAAGTCGTTCCTGCGCATGGTCTGCAACGACGTGTCCCAGTATTACCTGGAGCAGGGTGAGTACAAATCCTGGCCCAATGACGTGGCCTACCAGGTGTCCGTGCCTTACCGCAATGCGCTGCTCAGTGCTCACCCCTGGGGTGGCGCCTGCGAGCCGGTGTGGTTCAAGAACGATCCGCGCGTGCGTAACTGCAAGGTACTGACGGCGGTCGGCGAACACATGATCGGCCCGGTCATCCAGGCGATCAAGGCCTTCAACGCGGTCGCGCCGGGCCTGACCCAGCAGCAGCGTGAAGAGTGGACCAACCACATGGGCGACCAGATGGACACGGGCGAGCCGCCGAAGGATTCGCTGGACGTGCAACGCGGTGTGATCGTGGTGCACGGGCAGGGCCGGCAGATCACCACGTCCTACGTAATGAACCTGTCCGCGGCCTACACCTGGACCGGCGACCTCTGTGCCGAAGGAGCCCTGCGCCTGCTTGAGAACCGGCAGAAGAACGTCGGCTTCCAGTCGCCTGCCAAGGCCTTTGGTCATCGCGAGCTGATCCAGTTCTTCCACGAGCGCGGCTATTGCAGCGCATTGCCGGCCTGAACAGCCAGTTGCCCAGCCTGAACGGTTCATCGCAAGCGGAGAAAGATATGCCCCCAGTCGTCCTGGATAAACCAGCCCGTACGGTTCACGCCCCGCGCGCGGCAGCACGCGATGTGCGGCTTCACGCCCGCTGGCTGTTCGGCATCGCGGCCGCCTTCAATGTGGCCGTGGCCTCGGGCCTGCTGTTTTGCCAATCCTGGCTGGCACCCCTGTTGGGGCTGACGCCGGCCTACGGCAGCAATGCCTTGTTCCTCGACCTGACGGCGATGCTGATTGCGGTGTTCGGCTACGCCTATGCGCGAGTCGCCGGCCATCCGCAGCGTTTTCGCCCTTACATCGCCTTGGGCGTGCTGGGCAAGACGCTGGTGGTGCTGCTGGTGTTCGGTCATTGGCTGCTGGGAGACATTGGCTGGCAACTGCCGCTGCTGGCCAGCGCCGACGCACTGTTCAGCCTGCTGTTCCTGGCTTTCCTGCGCCGTTTACCGGCGTGAGCAAACACGAGAGAAAAATCACGATGAATACTGTATTCGAACGATTCGCCCTGGCCGGCAAGGTCGCCCTGGTCACTGGCGCCGCGCAAGGCCTGGGTGCCGAAACTGCGCACACCCTGGCCATGGCGGGCGCCAAAGTGATGGTCAGCGACCTGCAACTCGAGCAGGCGCAAGCCACCGCCGAACGTATCCGTGCGGCAGGCGGCGAAGCCCTGGCCATGGTGCATGACGTGACCGACGAAGCCCAATGGCAGCAGGTGGTCGCCGCAACGGTCGAGGCCTTCGGCGGGCTCGACGTGCTGGTCAACAACGCGGGCATCGAGAAGATGGCGCTGTTTACCGAAGCCTGCGTCGAGGACTTCCGCCTGATGCACGAGATCAACGTCACCGGCGTGTTCCTCGGCATCAAGCACGCCGCCCGGGTCATGCGCCCGGGCGCCGCCGCGGGCAAGGGCGGTTCGATCATCAACCTGTCGTCGGTGGCCGGCCTGGTGGGTATGCCGGCGCTTGGCGGTTATTGCTCCTCCAAAGGTGCGGTGCGCCTGATGAGCAAGGCAGCGGCCGTGGAGTTCGCTCGCCTGGGCTATGGCGTTCGCGTCAACTCGATCCACCCGGCAATCATCAAGACCGACATGGGCGTCAATGTGGTGCGTGGTTTTGTCGCCATTGGCCTGGCGCCCGACGAAGCCAGCGCCGACGCCTACGCCGAGTCTCTGCACCCGCTCGGCTACGGCCAGCCGCAGGATGTTTCCAGCGCCGTGCTGTTCCTCGCGTCCGAGGCGTCGCGCTGGAGCACCGGCAGCGAAATCGTCATCGACGGCGGCGCTTGCGCCTGCTGACTGTCTGAAGAAAGGAGAAACTCATGAGTCGTCTGCACAACAAGGTTTGCCTGGTGACTGGCGCCGCGAGCGGTATCGGCCTGGCGATCGCCGAAGCCTTCCTGCGCGAAGGCGCAAAGGTCCTGTTGACCGATATCGATGTGGCGAATGGCGAAAGCGCCGTTGCCCGCTTGCAGGAAGAAGGCCTGGCGGCAGACTTCCATGTTCATGACGCCAGTTCGCAGGAGCAATGGCAGCAGGTCATGGACGCCGTCCAGCAACGCTGGGGACGCCTCGACGTATTGGTCAACAACGCGGGCATCGCCATCATCGCCGACGTGGAAACCCTGACCCTGGCGCAGTGGCGCAAGACCAACGCGGTCAACCTCGACGGTGTATTCCTTGGCACCCAACAGGCCATCGCGGCCATGAAGGGGCAGGGCAGCGGGGCGATCATCAACATCGCGTCCATCGAAGGCATCATCGGCGAGCCACTGGTGCCGTCCTACAACGCCAGCAAGGGCGGTGTGCGCATCTTCACACGCGCAGCCGCCGCCCATTGCGCGCGCCTGGGCTATGGCATCCGCATCAACAACCTATGCCCGGGTTTCATCTCGACCGCGATGTTCACTGGCGGCCTGGGCACCATCAGCGCGGAACAGGCGCAACAGTTCCAGGGTTTCCTGCAGCAGCGCATCCCCATGGGCCGCGTAGGCGCCCCTGAGGAAATCGCCAAGGCCGCGCTCTTCCTGGCATCGGACGATGCCAGCTATGTAACGGGTACTGACCTGGTGGTCGACGGAGGTTATCTGGCGCAGTGACTGCGGGTCGCTGTGCTGTGTTTTTGGGGCGGAGCCTGGGTAATCCTCGGGGTTCGCCCTTTTTTTTTGCCGCCCGGTTCCCCCCATGTGGGGGATCAATGCGCGCCGGGGGAATTTGCATAGTCCTCCTGCCTCTCGACTGCCCAGAGTCGAGCCGCCCGATAACAACAATCACAACAATCGAGGACCTGCGCATGCGCTATCCGCTTCATTCCTGGCCACGGACCCGGCGATCTTCCGCGGTGACCGTGTGTCGCCAGCCATCCGCCGTGTCAACTGAACGCGGGGGACTCAATCATGGCTTCTGAATGGATGGGCAAGGTTGCGCGTGCCCTCGAACTGATACTGCCTTCGCTAGTGATCGCCGGGGCCATCGCCTTCGCCTCATACCCGCCCGCCTGGTACGCCGTACAGGACCAACTGCGCAGCCAGTCAACCAGCTGCGTCTGGTTTTGCTGGTTCTGGTCATTCTGACCCGAACACCCTCACAGAAAGGGAAGGCCCCTCCAATACAAGGAAAACACGCTAATGTTCTCGCTCCGATTTTCACCTATTGCGGCCGCCGTCGGCCTGGCCTTGTCGATAAACCTGGGGGCCGTGGCCCAGGAAAAAACGCCGCTCAACGCTGCTGAGTCGACTCAGGTTTACCAGAAGGCCCAGGAAGATTACGCCTACCTCATCGGCAAACAGGCTTACATCTGGGGCTGGCCGGCGGTCAACCTGCATAACCGCCGCGCCGCCATGCAGCCGGTGCCACGTCCGGGGCTGGTCGGCGGCATCATTCCGGTGGCCCCGGTCAATCAGTTGAGCATGTTGACCGACTACCTCGATGCCGGGCAGCGCTTTGTGCTGACCCCTAACCAGGACGTGATCTACGGCCAGATGTTCACCGACCTCGGCAAGGGCCCGGTGGTGTTCCAGATCCCCGACTTTGGCGCACGCTACTGGGTGCTGCATTGCATGGACGCCTATACCGAAGTGTTCGCGGCCCCCGGCTCGCGGATCAAGTCCAAACCTGGTTTCTACATGATCGTCGGACCGGACTGGCAGGGTGAAAAACCGGCCGGGGTGGTCGAGATGTTGCGCTCGCCGACCAACCTGGCCTGGGTGGTGCCGCGCATCTTCATGGATGACGACATTCAGGACCGGGAGGCCGTGCGCTCGCTGGTCAACCAGGTCAACGCCTATCCGCTCAGCCAGTTCGATGGCAAACCCAGGAACGTCGATTGGCACGCCCTGCCGACATTTCCGGCCCCGGCACACAGCAAGGGAGAAGTGCGCTGGGTCAAGGACGAAACCTTCTGGGCCGACCTGGCGACAGTCCTCTTAGAGAACCAGCCACGCCCGGAGGAGGCGGCACTGGTGGACACCTTCAAGCGCACGCTGGAGTTTGCCAAGACCAACCCGGCCATCCAGCGAGGCCTGGACCGGGCACTGGCGCATGGTGCGATGGTGCTCAATGCCGGGTTTTCGTTCAGCATCCACCCCAACAAATTCGGTAACCAGTGGGCGGCCGACCTGACTGCCGGCGCAGCAGGAAGCAACTACTTGCGCCGTGCCTGGGTAGCCAAGGCCTACATCGCCACCAACAAGCCGGACGACGCGCTGTATCTGGGCACCGACTACGATGGCCGCGGGGAACGGCTTGAGGGCTCGAAGCCGTACAGCCTGACATTTGCGGCCGATCAACTACCGCCGGCCGAGGCGTTCTGGTCAATATCGGCGTACGACGGTGAGCACTTTTTCGAGCCCAACCCGATCAATCGCTATTCAATCGGCACCAAGAATCGGGACCTGAAGAAGAATGCCGACGGTTCGCTGACGATTTACCTGCAACACCCTTCGCCAGGGGCTGACAAGGAAAGCAACTGGCTGCCGGTACCCAAGGGCGACTTCAGCTTGTTGTTGCGCCTGTACAGCCCGGGACAAAGCGTGGTCAAGGGTGAGTACATGATGCCGCCTGTGAGCACGATCATGTAAACGTTGATGGCAGCAATGTCCTGATCTTCTTGGCATCGGCAGCCAGGTGCTCGTTCGCTTCACTCACTGGGAGCGCGCCGGTTACCGCAAACATTATTAGCGCCTGAAATCGGCGGTTACTTCGTAACCCTGGGGTGTCAAGCAGTTTGTGATATTCTTGCTTCTCAACAGGAGCAACACCGTGACCAAGCAAGCAGAAAACAAACCACTGCCACCGACAGGCAGCAAGAAGGCGCATTTCGACGTCCGACTCGGCGACGATCGCATTGTGGTTGTGTCCTCGCGTGCAAGCGAAGTGGTTGAGCGACAAGCCGCAAAGGCTTTTGCCGGCAGTGGTCTGAGTCAGTCGGGTGTATACAAAGCCCCTCGTACTCCACGAGTCCCGCACCTTCAGAATCTGGAGCGGGAGCTTCGCGACCTGAAAAAAGTCGTCGATGCCCTCGCGGTCCGCTCCGTTGTGCACGATCAGTCGGCCCAGGTTTCTGACTCTGTTGATTTCGAGGGCATGACGGTGCTGGATGCTGACACTGCATACCAGCTGCTCGACAATCCTCCCGAGCCTAATCAGGCGCTGCGCAATCTGCTTGCCTTACGCTAAGGGCTTTTAATGGATTTCATCACCGTCGACTTTGATAAGTCGATAGATCGCGCTGCGTTCGACTGCGGAGTTCATCCAGCCCTCAACACATATATTGCCCAGCACGCTGGTCAGGACGAAAAGCGTAACATTTCCCGGACGTTCATGTATCTGCAGGACGGAGTTCTGCTGGGCTACTACACCCTGGCCAACACCGCTGTGGCGCTCGATCAGCTCAGTGATGAGATGAAAAAGAAGTTGCCTCGGTATCCGATGCCGGCAGTGCTGCTGAGCAGGCTTGGCGTTGACAAGCGCATGCAGAAGAAGGGGTTGGGTCAGCGGTTGATGGCTGATTTCTTTCGCCGCGTGTACGCGGTATCGAAGCACTGTGGCGTGGCTTTCATCGTTGTTGATGCAAAAGACGAGGCTGCTGCAGCTTACTACCAGAGCCTGCAGTTCATGCCCTCCAAGGACAACCCACTTCGCCTTGTTTTGTCTGCGTCGACGATCATCCAAGGTATGCGCGAGCAGGAGGCCCGGCATGGCTGAGTTTTGTTCGAGTACTTCACTAGCGCTTCGGCGAACGTTGATGTGAGATACAGGCCTTGAAGAGCTCTTTTAGGAGCCCAGCGCTCTAACTCGTGGCTTGCGCCAACCACTGTCGCAATACTGTAATAATTCAGTCATAGAATTGACACGACTTCTTACAGTTTCCCTCAGTCGGCCTCTGGCCTTTTCATGGATGAGCAAGTCCCATGCGTCGTGTCGTATTCAATCAGAAAGGCGGTGTCGGAAAATCCAGCATTGCCTGCAACCTCGCCGCCGTCAGTGCTGCCGAAGGTTACCGGACGCTGCTGGTTGATCTCGATCCCCAGGCTAATTCGACCCACTATCTCACCGGGTTGATGAACGAGAACATTCCTGCGGGGATCGCCGATTTTTTCAAGCAGACCTTGTCCAGCGGGTTCGAGGGCAGGAAGAATCGCGTGAACATCACCCGCACGCCTTACGCCAATCTCGACCTGGTGACGGCCAGTGCCGAGCTGTCCGAGCTGCAGTCAAAACTGGAGAGCAAGTTCAAGATCAACAAGCTGCGCAAGTTGCTGGTCGCACTGTCCGAGGACTACGAGCGCATCTACATCGACACACCGCCGTCACTGAATTTCTACACCTTCAGCGCGCTGGTGGCGGCGGACCGTTTGCTGATTCCGTTCGATTGCGACAGGTTTTCCCGCCAGGCTTTGTATCGCGTCATCACCCAAGTGGAAGAGCTGCGCCTTGATCACAATGAATCCCTGAAGGTGGAAGGGGTGGTGGTCAACCAGTTCACTGGTCACACCGGCTTGCACCAGATGCTGGTGGATGAGCTGATGGCCGAAGGTTTGCCGGTGCTGCCGGTTTACCTGAGCAGCTCGGTGAAGATGCGCGAGTCTCATGAGGTGTCGGTTCCCCTCGTGCATTTCGCCCCTCGGCATAAGCTGTCGCTGGAGTTTGCCAACTTGCTGGATGCCCTGGAACGAGCTGCTTAGGGGGCTCTGAGATCAAGGGTTTGCGGACTGAAGCTAATGCAAACCCTTGTGTGTTCGACTTCGTCTATTGCTGTCCTTTGCGTCGTTACTCCTGTTTGTGTTCAGCGTTCAGGTCTGCCTTGCGTCGATCGCTGCCGTTGGGATTGCCGACATCGATCAGTCTTCTTTCCAGCAGAATGGTTTGCAGGGCCTCGCGGTCCGACGGGGTCATTTGATGTTCTCGCTCCTTGAGTTCAAGCAGGATCGGGCTGGACCACTGGCGATAGGTTTGTTCGGCATTACGAGTGGATGACATCACTTCCTCCATGGGCTGACTTCTGCCAATCAAGACGCCTTGGTTCGATACGCAAAGTGACCCTAGCCGAGGAAGGCCATTGTTGCCAATGCCTCACATCGGACGGTTCCAGGCACCCGTCGCCGCAGTGCGCCGGACGTAGTCGCTGAAGTCCCGCGCCGGACGCCCAAGCGCGCGTTGCACGCCGTCGGCGACCGCTGTGTTTCGGCCGTCGAGCACGGTGGTGAACAGGTACATGACCAGGTCGATCAGGGGCGGTGGAAGTTGTTGCTGTTCCAGCGCCTGGCGATAGTCATCGGCCGGTACGGACAGGAACCCGATGTCGCGGTTGGTGGCTTGGGCAATCTCCGTGACGGCCTGCGCGAATGTCAGCGCGCGTGGTCCGGTCAGTTCATAGAGCTGGCCTGAATGTCCGGGTTGAGTCAGTGCCGCGACCGCGACGTCGGCGATGTCTTCTGCGTCGACAAAAGGCTCCGGGATCGGCCCGACGGGGAGGGCCAGTTCACCTTCGAGGATCGGTTCGAGAAAGTGCGCTTCGCTGAAGTTCTGGCAGAACCAACTGGCCCTGAGCAGGGTCCAGTCGACGCCACTGTTTTGCACTACGCGTTCGGCCTGTTGCGCCTCGACCTCCCCGCGGCCCGACAACAACACCAACTTGCGCACGCCTGATTGAACAGCCTGGTCGGTGAATGCCTGGATGCTCTCCAAGGCGCCTGGAACCGCAAGGTCGGGTTGATAGCTGATGTAGGCCGAGTGGACGCCTTGGAGCACCGCGGCCCAGGTCGATCGATCCTCCCAGTCAAAGGCCGGGGTCGCCCCTCGGCAACCCTGGCGAACGGGCAAGCCAAGTGCTTGCAGGCGTTGAACGATGCGCCCACCGGTTTTGCCGGTCGCGCCGAGAATCAGCAGGGTTTCTTGAGAGGTTGTCATCGCGTTCATCTCCAGCCACCAATGTGAGTGATGCTCATGTTTTAAAGATGATAAACCCTCATGTTTTTCCGTCAATCGACCGAAGTGCAAAAACCGACGTATGGGCACGCCTTCACACAATGCTAAGGTGAGTCATCGTCATGTTATAGAAAAGGGGAGGAACCCAAGTGACAGACAAGGACACTGAAACGCCCCAACAGGCAACGATTCGACGCGTCCCTGCGCAACAACGCAGTCGCGAGCGTCAGGAGCGCATACTTGCCGTGGCGACGGACTTGATTTCGAGCAAAGGCAGCGACCAGGTGAAGATGAGTGAAATCGCCGCGCTGTCGCAGATTTCAATTGGCTCGCTTTATCAATACTTCCCCGACAAGAGCTCGATCATCCGCACTTTGGCCGAGCGCTATAACGCTGAAAGTCGTCGCTGCATCGAACAGGCGCTGGGGGAGGTCGAGGATGTGCAAGGGTTGCAGGCGGCCTATTCGACGTTGCTCGACCAGTATTACGACATTGTCCTGGCGACACCGGCGATGCGTGACATCTGGTCCGGCATGCAGGCCGACAAGCAACTGCTCGAGCTGGAACTGCAGGAGAGTCGAATCGCTGGCGACTTGTTGGCCCAGGCCATGTTGCGGGTAACACCAGGCGCCGACGCCCAGCAGTTGGCGGATGCGGCTTTCTTGATCTGGCACCTGGGCGAAGCGACGATGCGGCTGGCGGTGTCGTCCGGGCCAGAGGAAGGGTGCAGGTTGGTGGAGTCCTTCAAGCGCATGTCACTGCACGAAATCCTCGGGCTGGTGTGCCATTGACCACTAAGGATCGGAGTCGACAGGATCGACCCCGATCCTGTTGCCTCTAGACAAATCCCTGCCCATGAAAACCCCGCGGCAGCCGTTGCAGGCCTGTCATGGCGGACAGTCGCTCGATCCAGTCCTGGCGCCAGTCTATGAGCACATGAGGGGTTCTTGCCTTGCGTGCGGCGCGGCGGGCGGCGTTGCGCTCGCTCTTGCGCGCCTCTTTGTAAGCGTCGGTGTTGCGACAGCTTCTGCATTTGACCCGATTCAGTTCCCGGGTTGAGGTGAGGTTGTTGCCTGTGTGTCCGCAGGCGAGGTGCCCGCTGACTTTGAAGTGGGTAACCATCTGAACGCCTCCTTCGTGGCGAGGTGATCATTGGACAACCCAGGCTTGCTGACGTTCGCCGCTTGAGGGCGTAAAAAATCCCAGCGCCGGGCTGGGTTGGGGGGCCAGAATCGCAGAGACACATACACGCGGTGACGATAGTGTCGCCGGTCATGTGTCCCGCGTCAGGTCGTGTCTGTGCAGCGGTATCCGAATCGCAATCATCTGAACCGTGGCAGCGGCGGATCGACTGGCCGCAGCGCCGACAGGGTGTTGCGGATCAGCGGCGTATCCTTTTCGATATCGTTCAGCCGGTCACGGATCCTGAGCGCAGTCGGGTGTCCGCCTTGATGATCGACCCAGTCGGCGATTTCCTTGCACGCGGCAGCCAGGCGAACCTGACGGGAGTCGAGCAGGGTGAGCAGGGTGGTGATGGACTCTTTTTCGGACATGGGGAACACCTCCGTTAAGAAACCTGAAGATTGGCAGTAAAAAGCCCGCCGCCAGCGAGCTTCCACCGATGAGGCGCTGATCCTTCAGCACTGTCTCAGTATAGACCCGTAACCGCTTGGCGAATGCTCGTCAGCCTTGTCGGACCGTCATTTGCGATCGGGCGTTGAGCTCTCGACATACGTATTGGGCATCGCGTTCAAGATCGTAGCCGTCGCCGATGAAGCCATTGGTGCGAGTATCGGCGATGCGGTACCAGACGGCGGCGTCAGCGGGTTGATGCACGGTTTCTCCAGCCCGGCGTCCATGGATGATGATCTTGTTGCAGCGCTTGACGACAAAAATGTCTTCCATGGCTTCACCGCAGCTGATTCGTGTACAGATCTACTATAGAAGCCATTTGCAATCGTGCAAAAAATAGGCAGGTCAGTTCGTCGGTTCAGACGCCATTTTCTCAAGCAGCATCGCCAGCGCGACTTCCTCGGCCCGCAGGCCTTTGCGCACCCTCGGCCTTGGCAATTGCGCCAGGGCGCCGAGGGGAAAACCCTCGAGCACCGCCGGGTGGATGTAGCACTTGCGGCACACCGCCGGGGTGTTGCCCAACTGCCGGGCGACGTCCTTGACCATCGCCACCACATGCTGCTTGGCCTGTGATTCGGGTTGCCACTCAAGCTCGCGCAACACCGACAGGGCCAGGGCGCTGCCGGCCCAGGTTCGGTAATCCTTGGCGGTGAAGTCGGCGCCGGTCAGGTCTTGCAGGTAGGCGTTGACGTCGGCGGAAGTGATGGTGTGTCGCTCACCGTTTTCATCGAGGTACTGGAACAGGTTTTGCCCGGGAATCTCCTGGCAGCGCTTGACGATCCGCGCCAGTCGCCGGTCCTTCACGGTAATTTGATGTTCGATGCCACTCTTGCCGCGAAACTGGAACAGGATCGCACTGCCGTTGACCTCCACATGCCGGTCGCGCAGGGTGGTCAGGCCATAGGAGCGGTTGTCCCGGGCGTACTGGGCATTGCCGACACGGATCAGCGTCGCGTCGAGCAGGGTGATGACCGTGGCCATGACTTTGTCGCGGCTGAAACCCGGCGCCGCCAGCAGGGCTTCCAGTTGCTTGCGCAACTTCGGCAAAGCCAGGCCGAAATCCCGCAGGCGTGAGTATTTGTCGCTGTCGCGCACTTCTCGCCAGCGCGGGTGATAGCGGTACTGCTTGCGCCCGCGGGCGTCGCGGCCGGTGGCTTGCAGGTGGCCGCGCGGGTCGGTGCAGATCCACACGTCGGTGTAGGCCGGTGGGACCGCCAGGGCATTGATGCGCTGGATCTCCTCCGGGTCGACGATGCGCAGGCCCGAGGGCTCGAAGTAGCAGAATTTGCCGCGCAGTTTCCGGCGGGTAATGCCCGGCTGGGTGTCATCGACGTAATGCAGGTCACGGGGCAGTGCATCGGGCATGGCGAATGTCCTGGGCGAGGGATCGAGGGGCCGTTACAGCCATTGACCCCGCGCCGCGGCAGTCGTGCCCCCGGCTTTACGCCAGCACCGCCACGGCCTTGATCTGCGCCCAGAGTCGTTGGCCCGGGTGCAGGTTCAAGTGATCCCGGGAATAGCGGGTGATACGCGCCAGCAATGGGCTGCCCGCGGCATCCAGGCGCACCAGTACATGGGCGCTGTTGTCGGCGGCCATTTCACTGACCACCGTGACCGGCAGGCGATTGAGGATGCTGCTTTGTTCGTCGCCGTGCAGGCTCAGGCTGACGTCCCGCGCCTGAACCTTGCAGCGCAGCGCCTGGCCCGGTGCCATCGGCGTGTGGGCCACGCGAATATTCAGGTCGGTGTCGGGCAGTTGCAAGGTCAACAACTGGTAGTGGGCGTCATAGGCCGCGACATGCCCCTGGATCACCACGCCGGCGTCGTCCCCCAGCGCCAGCGGCAAGTCGAGGCGGGCCAGGGTCTGGCCGATGGGGCCGCTGGCCAGCGCCTTGCCGTCGCTGAGCAGGACGATGTGGTCGGCCAGTTGCGCGACTTCGTCCTGGGAGTGACTGACATACAGCACCGGGATGTCCAGCTCATCGTGCAGCCGTTGCAGGTAAGGCAGGATCTCGCTTTTGCGTTGAGCGTCCAGCGCGGCCAAGGGTTCGTCCATCAACAACAGCGTCGGGCTGGTGAGCAGCGCGCGTGCCATGCCCACGCGCTGGCGTTCGCCGCCGGACAGGTGCTGCGGATGGCGATCGAGCAGGTGGCTGATGCCCAGCAGCTCGGTCGCATGGGCCATGTCGACCCGGCGCTGTTGCCGGGGGATGCGCTTGAGGCCGAACTGCAGGTTGGCCAGCACTGACAGGTGAGGAAACAGACTGGCTTCCTGAAAGACGTAACCCAGTGCGCGCTTGTGCGGCGGGACGAAAATCCCCTTGTCGCTGTCTTGCCACACTTCATCGTTGACCTGGACAAACCCCTGGTCGGCCCGTTCCAGCCCGGCGATGCAGCGCAGGCAGGTGGTCTTGCCAGACCCGGAGTGACCGTACAGCGCCGTCACCCCACGGCCGGGCAAATGCAGGTCGACATCGAGGGCGAATCCCGAATAGCTCAACTTCAGACGCGTGTGAATCATCGATCAGCTCCAGCCTGCTTTGGTTTTACGGCTGGAGTACAGCACCAGCAACACCGCAAAAGAGAACACCAGCATGACCCCGGCCAGCCAATGGGCCTGGGCATATTCCATGGCTTCGACGTGATCGTAGATCTGTACCGAGACCACCCGGGTCTTGTCGGGGATGTTGCCGCCGATCATCAGCACCACGCCGAACTCGCCGACGGTGTGGGCGAAGCCGAGGATGGCCGCCGTGATGAAACCGGGGCGGGCCAGGGGCAAGGTGACGCTGAAAAAGCTGTCCCAGGGACCGGCGCGCAAGGTCGCGGCCACTTCCAGAGGGCGGGTGCCAATGGCGGAAAAAGCGTTCTGCAGCGGCTGGACCACGAACGGCATCGAGTACAGCACCGAGCCGATCACCAGGCCTGCAAAACTGAACGTGAGGGTGCCCAGGCCCAGGGATTGGGTGAACTGGCCGACGAACCCGTGGGGGCCGAGCGCCAGCAACAGATAGAACCCGATCACCGTGGGCGGCAGCACCAGTGGCAGGGCGACGATCGCCCCGACCGGGCCGCGCAACCAGGATTGGGTGCGCGAGAGCCATAACGCCAGCGGAGTGCCAACCAGCAACAGGATGACGGTCGTCAGGGACGCCAGTTTCAGGGTCAGCCAGATGGCGGAAAAGTCGGCACTCGATAGCGACATTTAGATCTGATAACCGTAGGACTTGATGATGGCAGCGGCTTTTGGCCCCTTCAGGTAGTCAACCAGTGCCTTGGCGGCCGGATTGTCCTTGCCCTTGTTGAGGATCACCGCATCCTGTTTGATCGGGTCGTGCAGGTTGGCCGGAACGATCCACGCCGAACCGCTGGTGATCTTGCCGTCCTTGTAGATTTGCGACAGGGCGACAAACCCCAGTTCGGCGTTGCCAGTGGACACGAACTGGTAGGCCTGGGTGATGTTCTGGCCTTCGACGATCTTGTCCTTGACCTTGTCGGTCAGGCCCTGCCTGGCCAATACCTGGGTCGCTGCCAGGCCATAAGGTGCGGCTTTCGGGTTGGCGATCGACAAATGCTGATACGTGTTATCGGCCAGCACTTTGCCCTGGGCATCGACGTAACCTTCCTTGGCCGACCACAGCGCCAGGGTGCCGACGGCGTAGGTGAAGCGCGAGCCCTTGACGGTGTCGCCTTCGGCTTCAAGTTTTTGCGCGGTGGTGTCGTCTGCCGAGAGGAACACTTCGAACGGCGCGCCATTCTTGATCTGGGTGTAGAACTGGCCGGTGGCACCGAACGCAGTCACCAGCTTGTGCCCGGTGTCCTTCGCGAAATCGGCGGCGATGGCCTGGATCGGCGCGGTGAAGTTGGCAGCGACAGCGACCTGCACCTCGTCCGCCTGGGCGGAGCCGAAGGCAAACACGGCAAGCACGCTCGCCAGGCAGGTGGGTGCAAAACGTGAGGCGCGAAGGGTCATGAAACGGCTCCGTCATGGGCAGGTGTTGCGAGGGGTGATTCGTTATATAGATGAATATATAGCGAAATGCCTGTAAACGGAATGCGTTGCAGCGCGGTTATGGCGAGTGAGGTTGTCACTCGCCACAAACCCTCAGCGATGTAGCAATTTCGCCAAGCCTTCTTCGGCCAGGCGCCGGGTCAGTTCAGCGCTGCTCAACTCGACGCCCAGGGTAAACGCCTGCCCGGCCCAGAGGTTACTGAAGTCTGCCTCGCCTTTGGCGCGCAACGGCATCAATGCACCGCCGGCGAGGGGGAAGCGCGGTGCCTGGGCGCTCATCGGTCCGAGTTCGCGCATCACTCGATTAATGATCCCTCGCGCCGGACGTCCGGTGAAAATATTGGTGAGCGCCGTCTCGCTTTCCCTGGCGGTGCGTAACGCCTTGTGATGCGAGGCACTGACCTTGGCCTCCGGCGTGAACAGGTACGCGGTGCCCACTTGCACCGCTGAAGCCCCCAACATGAACGCCGCCGCCACACCTCGCGCATCGGTTATGCCACCAGCGGCAATCACCGGCACTTTCACCGCGTCGACGACCTGCGGTACCAGGGCGAAGGTGCCAACCTGACTGCTCAGGTCATCACTGAGAAACATGCCACGATGTCCGCCCGCTTCGTAACCCATGGCGATGATTGCGTCGCAGCCATGCTGCTCGAGCCAGATGGCCTCTTCGACCGTGGTGGCCGAGGACAGCACTTTTGCCCCGGTGGCTTTCACTCGATCCAGCAGGGATTTTTCCGGCAGGCCAAAGTGGAAACTCACGACTTCGGGCCGCAGCTCTTCGACCACTGCGCAGGCTGCCTCATCGAATGGCGCGCGATTGGACACCGGCGTCGGCGCATCGAAGTCGACACCCAGTTCGCGGTAATAAGGTTGCAGCAGGTTCTTCCAGTCCCGGGCGCGTTGCTCGTCGACCGTCGGTGGTTGATGGCAGAAGAAGTTGACGTTGATCGGGCGCTGGCATTCTTGACGGATGCGCTTGAGCTCTTCGCGCAATTGCTCGACGCTCAGCATGGCGGCAGGCATCGAGCCGAGGCCGCCGGCGTTGCTCGCCGCAATGACCATGTCCGCAGTGGTGGCACCAGCCATGGGGGCCTGGATGATTGGCAGATCGATCCCAAGCAGGTCAAGCAGACGAGTATCTGGCCATTGGCTCATTTCAGCAGTCCTCCGTCGTTGATAGCGGTCCATCATATTGGCTTAAAGTCGAGTACGGTATTTTTTTGCGATATGGTATTTAAATCCCACCACAACGGGTGATCTCACCAGGAGGCAGCAATGTTCCAAGGTATTTTGATCGACAAAGACGACAGCGGTTACCGGGCCACACTGCAACAGATCAATGAAGACCAGCTGCCCGAGGGCGATGTGACGGTGCGTGTGGCGTACAGCACGCTGAACTTCAAGGATGGCCTGGCGATCACCGGCAGCAGCCCGGTGGTGCGAAAATTCCCGATGGTGCCGGGGATCGATCTGGCAGGAACCGTCGAAGCCAGCGGGCATCCGGACTACAAGGTCGGTGACAAAGTCCTGCTCAATGGCTGGGGCGTGGGCGAAGGGCACTGGGGCGGTCTGGCGCAAAAGGCCCGGCTCAAGGGCGAGTGGCTGATTGCGCTGCCCGAGGCCTTCACTGAAGCACAGGCAATGGCCATCGGCACGGCGGGCTACACGGCGATGCTGTGCATCATGGCGTTGGAACGCAACGGCGTGACACCGGACCAAGGCGAAGTCCTGGTCACCGGGGCCAACGGCGGTGTCGGCAGTTTCGCCATCGCCTTGCTGAGCAAGCTGGGCTATCGGGTGGTCGCTTCCACCGGTCGCCTGTCGGAGCACGAATACCTCAAGCAGCTGGGCGCCAGCGAAATCATCGACCGCGCCACCTTGTCCGAGCCGGGCAAGCCCTTGGCCAAGGAGCGTTGGGCAGCGGTCATCGATTCGGTGGGCAGCCACACTTTGGCCAATGCCTGTGCCAGCACCAAGTCCGAAGGCACCGTGGCCGCCTGTGGTCTGGCCCAGGGCATGGATTTTCCGGCCTCCGTCGCGCCCTTTATCCTGCGTGGCGTGACCCTGGCCGGGATCAACAGCGTGACTCAGCCGAAAGCCCGGCGTGTAGAGGCGTGGGGGCGTTTGGCCAGGGATCTGGACTTCGACCTGTTGCCATTGATCAGCCATGAAATCGGATTGAGCGAAGCGATCGAGGCTGCGCCGCGCCTGCTGGCGGGGCAATTGCGTGGGCGGGTGGTGGTGGATGTGAATCGCTGATTGGAAAATCGCCGGCTAGCGGCCAATACAAAACATTGTAGGAGCCCGGCTTGCCGGCGAAGGCGTCCGTCAAATCGCCTTCGCCGGCAAGCCGGGCTCCTACAGGTCTGCGGGCGGCCACACCACATCAACCTCCATTCACGGTTTTTCCCGTTCCAACAATTGCCGCTTGCGCTCCACCCCCCAACGATACCCCGACAAATTGCCATCACTGCGCACCACCCGGTGACAAGGAATCGCCACCGCCAGGCTGTTCGCGCCACAGGCCTGGGCCACGGCGCGAACAGCCTTGGGAGCGCCGATGCGCTGGGCGATATCGGCGTAGCTGGCGGTGCTGCCGGCGGGGATTTCCCGCAGCGCTTGCCAGACTCGCTCTTGAAACGCCGTGCCGCGCACATCCAGCGGCAAGTCCAGGCCCAGGGCCGGCGCCTCGATGAAACCCACGACCCTGGCGATCAACTGTTCGAACGCGTGATCGGCACCTATCAGGTTGGCGCGGCGAAACTTGTCCTGCAGGTCGCACACCAATTGCTGCGGATCATCGCCCAGCAGAATCGCGCAGACGCCACGCTCGCTTTGCGCCACCAGAATCGCGCCGAGGGAACACTGGCCAACCGCAAAACGAATGTCATTGTTTTGCCCTGCACCACGGTAATCCTTGGGTTTCATGCCCAGCACCTGATCCGCCGCCTCGTAGAATCGGCTGTTGGAGTTGAAGCCGGCAGCGTACAGCGCATCGGTGACCGAGCGACCATCCACCAGCCGCTCGCGCACCCGGCGGGAACGATGGGCCGCGGCATAACCCTTGGGCGTCAGGCCGGTCACGGACTTGAACACCCGATGGAAATGAAAGCTGCTCAAACCTGCTGCTTCAGCAAGCTCATTGAGCGCGGGCAGCGCCTCGGCGGTTTCGATCTGGCGACACGCGGCAGCGACGGTGGCTGCATGTTGCGCGGCGACAGCGCTTTGATCTTTCGCCGCGCGCTTGCTGGGACGATAGCCCGCGGCCTGGGCCAGTTCGGCGCTGTCGAAGAATTCGACATTCTGCGGTTTCGGCAAGCGTGAGAGGCTGCTGGGGTTGCAGTAGATCCCGGTGGTTTTCACCGCGTAGACAAATTGCCCGTCCGCCTGTGGATCGCGGGCGAGAACCGCGGCCCAGCGTGGATCGTTTTCGGTGCTGATGATTGTCGATTGGCTTGTCATGGCATTACATCCTTTGACCCGTTTGCCGCAGATTAACCACCGGCTCAAATGTCCACACTCCGGCGCTTGCGGTCAAACTCCACGGCGTCAGCGCGCGGTCCGAAACGTGAAGTTGATCCGCTGTTCGCCCAGGCGCGGGTGCTGGCCATCCTTGATCGGCAGGACGCCGTGATAACGCAAGCGATCGACGCCGCCCCAGACCACGATGTCGCCATGCAGCAGCGGCAGCCGTTGGCTCTTGTCGCTGCGTTCGAAGCCGCCGAACAGGAACATCGCCGGCAACCCCAGCGATACCGAAACGATAGGTGCAGCGTAGGATTTTTCATCCTTGTCCTGATGCAGGGACATTTTCGCCCCAGGCACATAACGATTGATCAGGCAGGAGTCCGGCACGAAATCTTCAAATCCTGCCTCCCGGGCCGCCGCCTGCGCCAGCTGGAAAAAAACCTCGGGCATGGGAGGCCAGGGCAGGCCGGTCTGCGGGTCGTCGCGGGTATAGCGATAACCACTGCGGTCGGTGGTCCAGCCCCAGGTTCCGCAACTGCTCAGGGCGACCGACATGGTGAAGCCGCCAGGGGTGACCATTTGCCGGAACGGTGCGGCCGCCAGCACGGCTTCCAGTGCCGGCAGCAAACGTTCCAGCCAGGGCAGGGCAAAGCCCCTGAGGACGTAGGACTGTTCGCCGATCTGCTCGCGCCGGCGCTGCTGTTCGGGCTCGAAGTCGGCAAACAGGTCTAGGGTGGTCGGGTGCATGGTGCTCATGATGCGTCGTGAAAGATGATCCCAAGGGTATGCCGTTGTCCGCTGTGCAGGCGACTGACGCCGTGGCGCAGGGTCACCCGATAGTAACCGCGCACGCCTTTGACCGGGCGCTGGTTGACCGCAAAGATCAGGCCGTCGCCTTTTTTCAGACCGATGACCTGCGGGCGCGACTGCATGCGCGGACGCTGCTCGGTGAGCACGAACTCACCGCCGGTGAAGTCTTCCCCCGGTTCTGACAGAAGAATCGCCACCTGCAGTGGGAAGACATGCTCGCCATACAGATCCTGGTGCAGGCAGTTGTAGTCCTGGGGGCCATATTGTAGCAACAGCGGTGTAGGACGCTGCTGGCCGGCGGCATGACAACGCTCGAGGAAGGCCGGGTGGCTGTCGGGAAAACGGCTCGGCAGGTCCATCTGCTCATGCCAGCGATTGGCAATCGGCACCAGTCGCGGGTACAGCGCACTGCGCAGGCGGGCCACCAGCGGCGGCAAGGGGTAGTCGAAATACTTGTACTCGCCACGGCCAAAACCGTGGCGGGCCATGATCACCTGCGAGCGAAAGGGTTCGGTTTGGCCGTACAAGGCGCTGATCCGGTCACAGGCCTTGTGGCTCAACAGCGACGCGATGACCGCGCAGCCGTCCTGATCGAGTCGCTGTTCCAGCAGGGGCCAGTCCAGCCTGTCCAGATATTGCTCGCTCATTGCCGAGGCCCTCAGGTCATTGAGGTGGCGAGACTAAGCGGCATTGCCGATTTGAACACTCCGACACTTGCGGTCAAATGTCGGCGGGGAGCAGACGTCCATGTTCGCCGGGGGCAATGTTACAGCGCTTTGCTGACGCTGATGTCGCTGATGACGTCTTCCTGGCCATGCAGGGCGTCCAGCGCGGCTTTGGCTTCTTCTGCCGTGCCGTTTTCCAGCTGGGCGAATTCGAAGCGGCGTTCGCCATTGAGTTTGTACTTGATGACGTATTTGGTCGTCTGGGCCACGGTCATAC
Organism: Pseudomonas sp. IT-P218; assembly: GCF_949767605.1. Taxonomy (NCBI): domain Bacteria; kingdom Pseudomonadati; phylum Pseudomonadota; class Gammaproteobacteria; order Pseudomonadales; family Pseudomonadaceae; genus Pseudomonas; species Pseudomonas sp. IT-P218. Next base: position 44,856 of record NZ_CATKQQ010000033.1, on the reverse strand, counting down.
CTGCCTGTCTGCGTAGTGAGTCGCTGCTCAGCTCAGTTTCGAGCTGGAGCGGCGGATGATCTTGATGGAGTGCGTCAGGGTCGGTTTGCGCGTCACACTGATCGGCCGGCGGTTGACCGTGTCGATGGTGATATTCCAGAACCCGGTGCTCGGCGCGGTGATGCGGGCCGGGAAGGTGTCGAACGCGCCGCCGTGATAGGTGTGACGGCCGCCATTCTTGAAGCTGCGGAAGTTGGCGTCGTTCATCAAGCGTATGTTGCACGTTTGCGAGCATTGAATGACGACGATGTCGTCTTCGTTGAGGTGCTCGCGCTGGTGGATAAATTTCATGAGGCGCCTCCAGAAGGGCTTTTTCTACAAAATCAAAACGATAGCATGGTCGATTGGCGCAGTTTATCAGCCCTGAGGCGTTATTATCCGGCTGTGCGGGCCCGGTGGAGCAATAAAAACGCAGATTGCGCACACCCGGGAAGAAAAAAGCACTGCGCCTCGGAGAAAACCCGTGTTTGAGCTGTCGGAGGGTCTTTAACGGAGGTTTCATATGAAGTGGGGCATGTTTGGCTTGTCGGTCTTGGCAATCAGTGGTTGTGCAAGTGTCTCGGAGATCAACCAGACGTTGCCGACCATGAGTGTGATTTCAGGCAAGAAGCCCCATGAATACGCGCAGTGCCTGAGCGAAAAACTCGCCGAGAGCCGTGGTGCCTTGCAAATCGAGGAGCAGAAAGACGGGGTGCGAGTGATCGTGCCGCAGAAGCTGTCATCCGGCCCGGCGGCGGTGTTTGATATCGAGGATCGCTCCGGTGGCAGCAGCATCAAGCTGCATGAGCGCATCTCCAACGTGCCAATTCGCCCCTTCGATGTTCGCGATGCCGCCACGGCGTGCATTTCCGGCTGATAGACTGTCGACCGTCAGCACCGATGCCGCCAAAGCAAGGCTTTTGGCGGCATTGTCATTTCTGGAGTCGAGCATGATGCGAGAGAAGGTACGGGAGCGGCACGCAGAGGGCCACATCTGCGCCACCCATGTGATTCAGAACCCGGCGAATCCGGGTGAATGGATCGTGTTTTTCAAGAAAAGCGCCGGGCGCAGTTTTTTCCTGGTGGACGATAGCGACGAAGTCGAATCCTTCGGCAGTCTCGACGAGTTGGTCGAGACCGTACGCGGCCTGGGGATCAAGTTCGCGGAAATCCACATGTAGGGCACGCGGCCCTATTTGCAGACCACCACCACACTGCGGTTCTTGAAGTTGCCAACGTCGACGCCCAGGGTCTTGTCGCTTTCCTCAGGGGAAGGTGTGCCGTCAGTGCCGACGATCCGGTAGCCGGTACCGGCGCAGGAGGCATCGGCCTTTTCGTAACAGGTCGCCCAGGAATTGGCCTCGCCGGAGCAGTCGATCGCCAGGCCTTGTTCGCCATTGTTCAGGTAAGTGGTTTCGGAGGTTGCGCAGCCACTGAGGGCCAGCACCGCAATCAGCGGCAAAAATTTGGTCATGTCGTTGTCGTCGTCAGGAAGAGAGGGCAAAGCCTGTGACAGCGTGGGCGGCAAAAGGTTATAGCGAAAGGCCACTTCTTCCCGGCATTCGCAAAAAAAGCCCTGCACAAGGGCAGGGCGTCGGGCCGGATCAGTTCTTGTCCTTGCCCCGTCGTTTCGGTGCCGGGTGTTCCAGTTGCAACACCGATGCCACTTCGATCGCCATGGCTTCGGATGGGAAAGGTCCGGCAATGTTCTCGCCGCCAACGCCGGCTACCCACCACTGGCCGTCTTTGGCCTTATTGATCAAGTACCCGTTGACGCTTTTTGCTTCTGACATCTATTTGCCTCGCTGGCTGGTTCAATGGCGCCATGATACCGCCAAATGCACCGTTCGGGTGCCGATGGGCGCACGGTGGTGCGCTTGCCCGTTGGTTGACTTGTCGTGCAAGTCTGGTGGACTCTGCTATCAATAACAGGCTGCTGATCCATTCGCGGTGCTCGTTGCGGAACTAACAGCGAGAATATTTCTCTATGATGGCATCGGTTAGCCAGTGCGGGGCATTGTAAGGTGTACGCCGCCTGATTAGACTGCGCCGAAACTCGTACACACAGCCCTTTCAAGGACTTATATGATCAAGAAATGCTTGTTTCCAGCAGCCGGTTACGGCACTCGCTTCCTGCCAGCGACCAAAGCCATGCCCAAGGAAATGCTGCCGGTGGTAAACAAGCCACTGATCCAGTACGGCGTCGAAGAAGCACTGGACGCTGGCCTGACGGAGATTTCCATCGTCACCGGTCGCGGCAAGCGCGCCTTGGAAGACCATTTCGACATCAGCTACGAGCTGGAAAACCAGATCAAGGGCACCGACAAGGAAAAGTACCTGGTCGGCATCCGCAAGCTGCTCGATAACTGCTCGTTCTCCTACACCCGCCAGACCGAAATGAAAGGCCTGGGCCACGCGATCCTGACCGGCCGTCCGCTGATCGGCGACGAACCCTTCGCCGTTGTACTGGCGGACGACCTGTGCGTCAACCTCGATGGCGACGGCGTATTGACCCAGATGGTCAAGCTGTACAAGCAGTTCCGCTGCTCGATCGTGGCCATCCAGGAAGTCGACCCGCAAGAGACCAACAAGTACGGCGTGATCGCCGGCGAGATGATCCGCGACGACATCTACCGCGTGCACAGCATGGTGGAAAAACCAAAACCGGAAGATGCGCCATCGAACCTGGCCATCATCGGTCGCTACATCCTGACCCCGGACATCTTCGACCTGATCGAACAGACCGAGCCAGGCAAGGGCGGTGAAATCCAGATCACCGACGCCCTGATGAAACAGGCCCAGAACGGCTGCGTGATGGCCTACAAGTTCAAGGGCAAGCGTTTCGACTGCGGCGGCGCCGAAGGTTACATCGACGCGACCAACTTCTGCTTCGAGAACTTCTACAAGACGGGTAAGGCTTACTGATAGCGCCCCGGCCGCTTGTATTGAAAAGCGATCTTCACAGGCTTTAATCAAGCTGAAGAAGGTTTAAAGAAACGCCCCGACTTGATCGGGGCGTTTGCTTTTGTGGGAGCTGGCCTGCCGGCGATGGCGTCCTGACAACCCACCAACCTTTCGTTGCTGCACCCGATCCCCTGTAGGAGCTGGCTTGCCAGCGATAGCGGAGTGACCGCCGAAGTATCTCTCGCAGCCGTACTCGATCTACTGTGGGAGCCAGCCTGCTGGCGATGGCGGCCTGAAAGTCGACCTGGATTTTGTTGACCGAGTACATATCCATTCCTGCGGTAACGGCCACTTATGGTTTCGCTCCTACAGCGAGTCACTTGGAAAAGCCTGAAGGAGCAGCCGGTCGACGCTCGATTGCTCGCGAAGAACATGAGAGCACCGCGTGGTGTCAGGATCCCCGCGTCATCGTTGACCTCCATCGCGAGCAAGCTCGCTCCTACAGGGGTCGCCGCATCGCAGCGATGGCGCCCGCAAGACCAGCAAAATGTTCAAAGACGACCTTCCCCAGCAATTCGGATCGCCGCCCGCTCGCTCCTGCAGCGCATGAGAAAGTAGGAACTGGCTTACATCCATTGCCCGGTTTCTCGAGAGAAAATTCTGATTTGCAGAAAGAGGCAGATAAATGATGTTTGCTGCTTTTTACTAACGTACCTTTCAACTGGGATTATGGACGCAAGTGTTTACACGATAGATGTTTTACCGCGACGGCACGTAGGGAGCGAGTCGTGGGGCTGAAAACATCCCTGGTTTTTATGATTACAAGGAGGTTCGTGAATGGCTTCAACAAGAGGCGCGGCACAACGCCAAACAACGCGATGGCCAGGCCTATGCGTACTGATGCTGCCGGTATTACTGGTAACCGTTGACAACACAGTGCTTGGATTTGCATTGCCAAAGATTGCCGAGGCCCTGCGTCCGAGTGCCAGCCAGCAGTTGTGGATGATCGATGCTTACTCGCTGGTATTAGCGGGGTTGCTGGTGTCGATGGGTAGTCTGGGAGATCGGGTCGGTCATCGTAAGTTGTTGCTGACTGGGTCCTTGGGGTTTGCCATTGTGTCGGTGCTGACCGCGTATTCCGATACCGCCACGCAATTGATTGTCGGGCGAGCTTGCATGGGTGTTTTCGGTGCAATGCTGATGCCCTCCACGTTGGCGTTGATACGTTCGCTGTTCGAGGACCGGGAAGAACGCAGACTGGCGGTCGCGATCTGGGCAACGACTTTGACGGTCGGTTCGGCACTCGGTCCATTGGTGGGTGGCGTGTTACTGGAGTTCTTCAGTTGGGGGTCGATTTTCCTGCTGGCGGTGCCCGTGTTGGTGCCACTGCTGGTATTGGGGCCACTGTTGTTGCCCGAATCCGAGCGAGATGTTTCGGGTCCGCTGGATCCGGTAAGCATTCTGCAATCGATGGTTGCCCTAGGTGCCATTGTTTATGGCATTAAACACAGCGCCAGTCATGGTATCGACTGGATGGCGCTGACAACATTTGCAACAGGCCTGATTGCGGGCGGGATGTTTGTACGTCGACAGTTGCGTCTGCCAGTGCCGTTGATGGATCTGAGTCTGTTGCGCAGTGGTACCTTTAGCGGCTCTGTCGCGATCAATTTGATGAGCCTCGCGTTTCTCGTCGGCTTCGTATTCTTTGCCACTCAGTTCCTGCAGATCGTTCTTCAGATGTCGCCCTTGAGTGCCAGCCTCGCGTTGGTTCCTGGTCAGGTCATGGCGATTGTCGTGGGGGTGGCGATCGTGCCTGTCGCACAGCGATTACAGGTACATGTGCTGATACCCATCTTGATGGCGTTTGCTGGTGCGGCGTTTTTGCTGGTCGCCAGCATGGGCAGTAGCCTGACCGTTCTGGTGGTGGCTTTCGCCTTGCTGAACATTGGCGTGGGCGCGATCGCAACGGTGTCTAACGATGTGATTTTGTCAGCTGCGCCACCGGCAAAGGCGGGCGCCGCGTCTGCCATTAGCGAAACGGCCTATGAAGTGGGCGTGGTTTTGGGGACGACCGTGCTCGGCGGTGTCGTCACCGCCTACTATCGCGGTGCATTGCAGCTTCCGGATTTCCTGACTGAAGTGCAGATGATGCTGGCGAGAGAGACGCTGTCCGGCGCCTATCATGTGGCTGCAGACTTGTCGGGTGATCAAGCAGGGGAATTGATGGCGCAGGCGGGAAGGGCATTCGAAGGTGGAATCGGTTTGGTTTCGTGGGTGACGTCCGGCTTGGCACTCATGGCAATTTTGATTGCGTGGCGCACTCTGCGGATTCCGAAAACGCAATCTGCAGAGAAGCGTTGACCGAAAACGTAGATTGGCCCGAGCATTTCAGCACAACGCTTGCTCAGCGGCCGTCCGCAGGTATGCTATTGGCCTGCCGAGGAGATTGAAAATGGCCTACGATTTTGACCTTTATGTGATTGGCGCCGGTTCTGGCGGTGTGCGGGCGGCTCGGTTTGCTGCCGGGTTCGGGGCGAAAGTGGCCGTGGCCGAGAGTCGCTACCTGGGCGGCACTTGTGTGAACGTCGGCTGCGTGCCGAAGAAACTGCTGGTTTATGGCGCGCACTTCGCCGAGGACTTCGAGCAGGCTTCGGGGTTTGGCTGGAGCCTGGATGAGGCGCAGTTCGACTGGGCGACGCTGATCGCCAACAAGGACCGCGAGATCAATCGCCTCAACGGCATCTACCGCAACCTGCTGGTCAACAGCGGCGTAACGTTGCACGAAGGTCACGCCAAGATCGTCGACCCGCATACCGTCGAGATCAATGGCGAGCGCCACACGGCTGAAAACATTCTGATCGCCACCGGCGGCTGGCCGCAGATTCCAGAGATTCCCGGGCACGAGCTCGCGATCAGTTCCAACCAGGCGTTTTTTCTGAAAGAGCTGCCTAAGCGCGTGCTGGTGGTAGGCGGCGGTTACATCGCCGTCGAGTTCGCCGGGATCTTCCACGGCCTGGGTGCCGAGACCACGTTGCTGTATCGCGGTGAGTTGTTCCTGCGCGGCTTCGACGGTTCCGTGCGCAAGCATTTGCAGGAAGAGCTGACCAAGCGCGGCATGGACCTGCAATTCAATGCCGACATCGAGCGTATCGACAAGCAAGCCGATGGCAGCCTGAAGGTGACGCTCAAGGATGGCCGGCAGCTGGAGGCCGATTGCGTGTTCTACGCCACCGGTCGGCGGCCGATGCTGGACAACCTCGGGTTGGAAAATACCGGGGTGAAGCTCGACAAGAAAGGCTTCGTCGAGGTGGATGACCTGTACCAGACGGCCGAGCCTTCGATCCTGGCCCTGGGCGATGTGATCGGCCGGGTGCAGCTGACGCCCGTGGCGCTGGCCGAAGGCATGGCGGTAGCGCGACGCCTGTTCAAGCCTGAGCAATATCGCCCGGTGGACTACAAGATGATCCCGACGGCGGTGTTCAGCCTGCCGAACATCGGCACGGTGGGTCTGACCGAGGAGGAAGCGCGGGAAGCTGGCCACGAGGTGCAGATTTTCGAAAGCCGTTTCCGGCCAATGAAGCTGACCCTGACCGAATGCCAGGAGCGCACGCTGATGAAGCTGGTGGTGGACGCCCAGACCGACAAGGTGCTGGGTTGCCACATGGTCGGTCCCGAGGCTGGCGAAATCGTCCAGGGCCTGGCCATCGCCTTGAAGGCCGGCGCCACCAAGCGCCACTTCGACGAAACCATCGGTGTGCACCCGACGGCCGCCGAAGAGTTCGTCACCCTGCGGACACCGGTCGGCGCTTAATCGCCCTTGGCGACGCCTGGCTCTACTGCAACGGCAGCGGCCAGGCGTACGCTTTCTTCCAGCTCTGCCTGGGTTTTCAGCAGTTCGATTTCCAGTGACTTGTTCGCCTGCGTTTGCTCCTCGACGCTCTGTTTGAGCGCCTGGCTTTCCAGCATGGCGACACGCAGGCGTTCCTGGAGGAGGGTGCGTTCGCTGTCGACCCGGTTGGCCTGGTCGAGCAGTTGATCCTGGCGGGTATTGCTTTGCTTGAGCTGCTCTTGCAATAGGCTCAGCTCGCGCAAGGTGCCGCGGTTCTCCGTCAGCAGGCGTTCGTTGTCGCGGTGCAACTGGGTGATTTCGTCCTGGCGCACCAAGGCACTCTGCTGAGCCTGGCGTAACTCCATCTGCAGTTGCTGCACCTGACCTTCGTGGCGGCTTTGCTCCTGCTCGCGCTGCTCCTTGACCGCGTTGCGGTAGTGCTCCAGGGCGTCACGGCTGTGCAGGTGTTTCTCTTCGAGCGAGCGAATCTGCTCGTCCTTGTCTCGCAAACGCAATTCGAAATCAGCCAATGCCTGGCTCTGTCCGGCATTGCGGGTCTGTTCGCCCTGAAGTTGATCGCGGGTGCTTTGCAGTGCCTCGGATTCCTGGGTCAGGGCCAGGCTTTGCAGTTCGTAGTGTTGCTGCAATTGCGTATTGGCTTGCTCGGCCTGTTGCAGCTGCAATTCCAGCGCCTTGCGTTGTTGCTCGTACTGCTCGCGGGCCTGGTCGATCGGTTCCTGCGCCTGCTCTTTAAGGCGCTGTGCCAGGCGCGTCACCAGGGCCAGCAACTCGTCGTCGATCGGCTCGGACGGCGTCTCGTCAGCGTCCGGGGTGCTGTCGTCGAGCTCTTTCATATAGCGATGGATCGTGGTTTTCGAACCGGTATTGCCCATTTCGATGCGCACGGCATCGATGCTGGGGTTTTCGCCACGGGCAATGATCGCCAACCGCGCCGCTTGCACCACTTGTTTATTCACGCCGACACGGGCCATGAGAACTCCTGCGTTTTTACTGTGTGGTACGTACCACGTATATACACATTGTACCATTCATTTGATGAAGCTTGATATCTGATTATCCTGATACGGGATATACTGGTATTACCCCGTGTCATATCGATTTTGAGGCGTTCGCGCCTCCAGATCCGTACACAAACACCGGCACCGCGTACATCCACCTGGCCAGCGTCATCGTTAACTTCCATCGCGAGCGAGCTCGCTCCTACAGTTGAAGCAAGGTTATTTACATGAGCGAGCTGGATCGTTACCTGCAAGCCGCCACGCGCGACAACACCCGTCGCAGCTATCGGGCGGCCATCGAGCATTTCGAGGTGAGTTGGGGAGGGTTCCTGCCGGCAACCGGCGACAGCGTGGCGCGCTATCTGGTGGCCCACGCGGGTGTGCTGTCGATTAACACCTTGAAGCTGCGCTTGTCCGCGCTGGCGCAGTGGCATAACAGCCAGGGGTTTGCCGACCCCACCAAGGCGCCGGTGGTGCGCAAGGTGTTCAAGGGCATTCGGGCGCTGCATCCGGCCCAGGAAAAACAGGCCGAGCCGCTGCAGCTGCAGCATCTGGAGCAGGTGGTGGCCTGGCTCGAGCTGGAAGCGCAAACCGCCCGGGCGCAAGGCGATCGACCGGGGTTGCTGCGGGCCAGGCGCGACACGGCGTTGATCCTGCTGGGCTTCTGGCGTGGTTTTCGCAGCGATGAGTTATGCCGCGTACAGATCGAGCATGTCCAGGCGAGCGCGGGTTCCGGCATCACGCTGTACTTACCCCGCAGCAAGAGCGATCGGGAAAACCTCGGCAAGACCTACCAGACCCCCGCGTTGCAGCGGTTGTGTCCGGTGCAGGCCTACATCGACTGGATCACCGAGGCCGCGCTGGTTCGCGGGCCGGTGTTCCGTGGCATTGATCGCTGGGGGCATTTGAGCGAGGAGGGCCTGCACGCCAACAGCGTGATCCCGCTATTGCGCCAGGCGCTGGAGCGCGCCGGCATACCCGCCGAGCACTACACCAGCCACTCCCTGCGCCGTGGGTTTGCCTCGTGGGCACACCAGAGCGGATGGGACTTGAAGTCATTGATGAGCTACGTCGGCTGGAAGGACATCAAATCCGCCATGCGCTACATCGAAGCCAGTCCCTTTCCCGGCATGGCCCGTCTCGCGGAAAAGCCACTCGAGTCGTAAATTCGCTTTTCTTCTATTAATACTGTTGGCTAATAGCGAAAGCCAATCAGCGGCATGAGGTTTGCCAATGAGCCAACCGTCCGTCGAGTGGGTAAAGTCTCTCCATCAACTTCTTAACCCCTGACGGAGAGTCAACGATGCCTATCATCAACAGCCAAGTTAAACCATTCAAAGCTGACGCATTCAAAAACGGCGACTTCGTAAAAGTTTCCGACGCCGACCTGAAAGGCAAGTGGTCCGTGGTGTTCTTCTACCCGGCCGACTTCACCTTCGTTTGCCCGACCGAGCTGGAAGACCTGGCTGACAACTACGACGCTTTCCAGAAACTGGGCGTCGAGATCTACAGCGTTTCCACCGACACCCACTTCGCCCACGCTGCCTGGCACAACACTTCGCCTGCCATCGGCAAGATCCAGTACACCATGATCGGCGACCCGACCCACGCCATCTCCCGCAACTTCGACGTGCTGATCGAAGAAGCTGGCCTGGCTGACCGTGGCACCTTCGTGATCAACCCTGAAGGCCAGATCAAGATCGTCGAGCTGAACGACGGCGGTGTAGGTCGTGATGCTTCCGAGCTGCTGCGCAAGATCAAGGCGGCCCAGTACGTCGCTGCTCACCCGGGCCAGGTCTGCCCAGCCAAGTGGAAAGAAGGCGAGGCCACACTGGCCCCGTCCCTGGACCTGGTCGGCAAGATCTAAGTCCGTGACGCGCTTCATCAGGGCGGACTTCCGCACCTTCTAAGCAAGCTGCACCGCCCACTAAAAACGCCCGGGCGAGATTCGCTCGGGCGTTTTTTTATGCCACACATTCAAGGAAATCGCCCGTATGTTGGACACCAATCTTAAAGCCCAGTTGAAATCGTACCTGGAACGGGTCACCCAGCCGATCGAGATCGTTGCCTCCCTCGACGACGGTGCGAAATCCCAGGAAATGCTCGCACTGCTGAAAGACGTAAGCAGTCTTTCCACCCAGATTACCTTGCTCGACGACGGTGATGACGCCCGCAAGCCATCGTTCTCGATCAACCGCCCGGGCGCGGATATCAGCCTGCGTTTCGCCGGCATCCCGATGGGCCACGAATTCACGTCCCTGGTGCTGGCCTTGCTGCAAGTCGGCGGTCACCCCTCCAAGGCCAGTGTCGAAGTGATCGAACAGATCCGCTCGCTCAAGGGCGAGTTCAACTTCGAGACTTATTTCTCGCTGTCCTGCCAGAACTGCCCGGACGTGGTCCAGGCGTTGAACCTGATGGCGGTACTCAACCCCAACATCCGCCACGTCGCCATCGACGGTGCGCTGTTCCAGGCAGAAGTCGATGAGCGCCAGATCATGGCGGTACCGAGCATCTACCTCAACGGCGTGAACTTCGGCCAGGGCCGCATGGGCCTGGAAGAAATCCTCGCCAGGATCGATACCAGCGGCATCGAGCGCCAGGCCGAGAAGATCAGCGCCAAGGAAGCCTTTGACGTGCTGGTGGTCGGCGGTGGCCCGGCGGGCGCTGCGGCGGCGATCTATGCTGCGCGCAAAGGCATTCGCACCGGTGTCGCGGCCGAGCGTTTTGGTGGGCAGGTGCTGGACACCATGGCCATCGAAAACTTCATCTCCGTGCAGGAAACCGAAGGGCCAAAACTGGCTGTCGCCCTGGAAGAACACGTCAAGCAGTACGACGTGGACATCATGAACCTGCAACGCGCCGACAAGCTGCTGCCGGGAAAAGACGGCGAGCTGCATGAAGTTCAGTTCGCCAGCGGCGCTAAGCTGAAAGCCAGGACCGTGATCCTGGCCACGGGTGCGCGGTGGCGTGAAATGAACGTGCCCGGCGAGCAGGAATACCGCAACAAGGGCGTGGCCTACTGCCCGCACTGCGACGGCCCGTTGTTCAAAGGCAAGCGCGTGGCGGTGATTGGCGGCGGCAACTCCGGCGTCGAAGCGGCTATCGACCTGGCCGGTATCGTTTCCCACGTCACGCTGCTGGAGTTCGATGTACAGCTGCGTGCCGATGCGGTGTTGCAGCGCAAGTTGCACAGCCTGCCGAACGTGACTGTGATCACCAGTGCGCAAACCACTGAAGTGACGGGCGACGGGCAAAAGGTCAACGGCCTGCGCTACAAGGATCGTCAAACTGACGAATTGCGCAGCGTGGAACTGGAAGGGATCTTCGTGCAGATCGGTCTGTTGCCCAACACCGATTGGCTCAAGGGCACCATCGAGCTGTCACCCCGTGGCGAGATCATCGTCGATGCCCGTGGCGAAACCTCGGTGCCGGGCATCTTCGCCGCTGGCGACGTGACCACCGTGCCGTACAAGCAGATCGTGATCGCAGTGGGCGAGGGCGCCAAGGCTTCCCTGAGCGCATTCGACCACTTGATCCGCACCTCGGCCCCGGCATAAACCGGGCGCTGAAAACACAAAACCCCATGAATGATCATGGGGTTTTTTGTGTCCGACACATTTCCAAATGTGGGAGCGGGCTTGCTCGCGAAAAGCGGTGTGTCAGCCACCATCACTGCTGAATGACACACCGTTTTCGCGAGCAAGCCCGCTCCCACAGGGGGATAGGCGGTGTGCGTTAGAGTGGGGCTGGCTGGATGATTTCAACCCAATAGGCATCCGGGTCCTTGATGAACGCCAGGCTCTTCATGCGGCCGTCGTTCAGGCGCTTCTGGAAGTCGCAGCCCAGCGCTTCGAAGCGCTCGCACGCGGCGACGATGTCCGGCACGGAGATGCAGATGTGGCCGAACCCGCGCGGGTCGGTATTGCCATTGTGATAGGCAAAGTCCGGATCGTTTTCGGTGCCGTGGTTATGGGTCAGCTCGAGAATGCCGGGGATCGATTTCATCCACTGCGTACGCGCGGCGGCATCGGCCGGAATCTGGCTCTTGTCGACCAGGGCGAGGAAGTAGAGGCTGAATTCCGCTTCCGGAAAATCGCGTTTCTCCACCAGCGAGAAACCGAGGATGCGCGTGTAGAAGTCCAGGGACTTGGTGATGTCCTTGACCCGCAACATGGTGTGGTTGAAGACGAATTGCCGGGTGGCGGTGTCAGGCTGTGCGGTCACGCCGGGGAATGTGTTCAGTTCGTGCAGGCTCATGGGCCCTCCGGAAAATAATTGGGGCTGACGAATGACGACAATGATACGCATGGACGGCGACATCACCAAACCCGAAGCACCTGCTATTGCCTGACCGCCGGTCGAGGATCAGACTTCAGGGCTAACTGGCCGGGTGTTGATTGCAATGATTCGTTTGTGCAGGGCGTTGATTCTCTTGAGTGGTGTGCTTTCAGTCGCGGCGCAGGCTGATACCGATGAGCCGGTGGTGACCTGGCCGCCAGGCTGGCAGGTCGAAGAGGTTGCCCAGGGCGACGCTGGCGCCGGAGTCAGTCGCCAGCGTGCGGTCAAGAATGATGCGCAAGGCACGCCGGTGATGGTGATGGAACTGACCATGACCCGGGTGCAAAGCGGTCATCAGGTGAACCTGGAAGCGGTGTTGCTGGAGATGCGCAAGTCGGTGCAGAAAGACTTTTTCCAGGGTGGTTATCAAAGCGTTTGCAACCGGATTCACTCGACCACCTTGAGTCGCCTGGCGGCCCTGGAAACCACCTGCACCATCACCCAGAACGGCCGGCATGTGCTGTCCCAAACATTGGTCGCGGCGGTGGATGCCGATAAGGCGTACGTTCTTTCCTACGCCGGGCAGGCTGAGGCTTATAAGGCCAGCCAGAATGAAATAGAGGCGGCTCGTAACGGCTTGCAACTTTAGTTGAAGGCTTCAATGAACGCCGTTTTCATGCAGTGCCGAGAGTGTTGGATAGCCAAAAGGATTAAGCAGAAAGTTGCCCGGAAAGTACCGGTTGATCGGCCGAGATGCTTGCATTTAGATGCTATCAATGAAAAAAGCCCTGCATGTGCAGGGCTTTGTTTTTTTTCAGTACGAAGGTTTAGCCACGCAGCCAGGAATCGACGGTGGCGGCACCGTATTGTTCCTTCCAGGCCTTCAGCCCGCGATGGTTGCCACCCTTGGTTTCAATCAGCTCGCCGGTATGCGGGTTCTGATAAACCTTGACCACGCGAGCGCGGCGGGTTTTCGGCGCGGCCTGTTGCAGACCGGATTTTGCCGGGTTCGGGTCGAGGATGGCGATGATGTCGCGCAGGCTCTTGCCGTAGGTTTTCATCAGCCCCTGGAGCTTTTCTTCGAATTCGATTTCTTTCTTGAGCCCGGCATCGTTCTTCAGGGATTCAAGCTGCTTGAGCTGCTCTTGAAGGGCTTTTTCAGCTGCACGAAATTCAGCGAGTCTGGACAATATCTTTACTCCAATAGTGTGTTTGGCTGATACCAACCGCAAACAAAGCTATAAGCCAAGAGCCTTGAAGCGACTCGGTGATAAATGGCTCACCTGCCAATCTAGCGCAGGCATGAAAAATTGTAGTAGTTAATTGATCAAGAGTAAATCATGTCTTTTTCTTCATGTAACAAGAGTTGTGCCTTGATACATTTTGGAGAGAGTGGTTGGCTGCTAAAGGCCACTAGTTAATGATCACTTAATGCGTTAATGAAGTCTGCCGCAGGCATCGGTCGGCCAAATAGATAACCTTGCAGGTAGTTCACATGGTGGGCGGTCAGGTAGTCACTTTGTTCCGGGGTTTCCACCCCTTCGGCAACCATGGCCAGATTGAGCTTGGCCGCCAGCTCGATGATGCTGTCCAGGATGTGGCTGGAGAGGGTGTCGACGCCGATCATGGCGACAAAGCTCTGGTCGATCTTCAGGAAGTCCACGTTGAACTGGCGCAGGTATCCCAGGCTCGAGTGGCCTGTACCGAAGTCGTCGATGGCGATCATCACGCCAAGGTCATGCAACTGCTCGAACAGTTGATGGGTAATGGCCGTGGGCTCGATCAGCTTGCGCTCGGTCAACTCCAGGACCAGGTGGATGGAGCCGGGGGCAAACGCGTCGAGGAACTGGCGGCAATCCTCGACCAGTGCAAGATCACGGCAATGATCGGCGGTGATATTGATGCCGATGTGAAACGGCTCGGTAAAGGACGCCGACCGCGGTGCCAGCAGCCGGGCGGTCTGTTCCATGATCGAGCGGGTCATGGGCACGATCAGTCCGCAGTGTTCGGCAAACGGAATGAACAGATCGGCGCGCACCAGGCCTTCCTTGGGATGGTTCCAGCGCATCAGCACCTCGACCCCCCTGCACTTTTTACTGTGCGCCTGCACCACCGGCTGGAAATATGGCACGAACTCTCCCGCGTCCAGTGCGCGTTGCATCTCAAGGGTCGGGGACGACGAACGTTTCTGGATGACATGCGCGATAAAACCGGAGATCACACCGAAAAACAGCAACAAGCTGAACAGTGGCGGATATTCACTGCTCATGTACCGCCACACTTCGCCTGCGGGGAAACCGGCCTTCACACTGAAGGGATAACGCGAAGAGGTCAGACTGTTTTCTGCGACGGGGAACTCGGGTGGGTCGCCAACGTGAAAACTACCGTCGGCGGACAACCAGTTAGGTCCTACTTGCAACAACAGCAGTTTCTGTCGCCCGATCAGGCGCAAGAGATTACTCAGGTGGTATCCGTCCAGCGTGCTCATGGCGCCCCGTTTGCCGTCGCTGATTCTATAGACCAGTAAGGCGGTGTCGGGCGTTACCGGGTTGCCCTTCATCAGCAACAGCTGGCCGTTGGCAAAGTCTCCCGAAGCGATTTTTTCGTGATAATCGCCGAACAGGGAACTGCAATAGATTGTGTCGTCCCACAGCAGGTTGGTTGAGCGCACGAATGGACGCTTTGTTACCTGCTCGCGCAATGCCAGGTTGACGTCAATGCAACTCTGGCCGGCCAACGGCAATAATTCGCGCGCTGCCTGGGCGGTGTTGTCGAGCATCAGTTCGAACTGGCGAAGCGCTTCCTCGGCGGTGTGCTCGGTACTGTGCCGGAGTACACGTTCGGCCTGCATATGCAGAATGGCAAAACCCAGCAGGATCGGGAGCAGTCCACTCAACAGGGTCACGGCGACCCTCATGCGGCGTTGTCGGGCTTTGGTTTTCAGTGGCATTCGCGAAACCTGTATCGATGAAGTCGGGCTCTCAAAGGCTGGCGGGGCGTGAGGCCTCCCATGAAGAGTTCAGGTACGGGGCAGGATAGTTGGCCCTTCAGGAAAAAACGATGTCTACGCGTGAACAGGGGTGATCCGGGCGGGGATTTACCTGTGCAACAAACCCCTTGCACGGTGAGGGAAAAAGGGGATTTGATACAGGAGGCGGACAAATTGATTTACGCTGTGTAGAATCAGGTTACGCATACAATAATAATCGTCTTCTGGCAGCAGAAGCCTCGCCCTCAGAGCCTCGGGTCGACAATGAAGATATTCGGGTTTCAATTGATCTACGGTGACT
Organism: Pseudomonas sp. IT-P218; assembly: GCF_949767605.1. NCBI lineage: Bacteria > Pseudomonadati > Pseudomonadota > Gammaproteobacteria > Pseudomonadales > Pseudomonadaceae > Pseudomonas > Pseudomonas sp. IT-P218. Next base: position 29,518 of record NZ_CATKQQ010000033.1, on the reverse strand, counting down.
TCCTCGCCCGCAGCGTGCGGGGCATCTCCTGTGCGCCACCCACCGGTCTCAGCATTGCTGGCAACTAACCTTTGTTAATTCCAAAAGCATGATGAGGCGCCAACCATGGCAGATTTATACGAAAACCCAATGGGCCTGATGGGCTTCGAGTTCATCGAACTGGCATCGCCAACCCCCAATACCCTGGAGCCGATCTTCGAGATCATGGGCTTCACCAAGGTCGCGACCCATCGCTCCAAGGACGTGCACCTGTATCGCCAGGGCGCGATCAACCTGATCCTCAACAACGAACCCAACAGCGTCGCCTCGTACTTCGCCGCCGAGCACGGCCCGTCGGTGTGCGGCATGGCGTTCCGCGTCAAGGATTCGCAAAAGGCCTATAACCGCGCCCTGGAACTCGGCGCCCAGCCGATCCACATCGAGACCGGCCCGATGGAGCTGAACCTGCCGGCGATCAAGGGCATCGGCGGCGCGCCGCTGTACCTGATCGACCGTTTCGGTGAAGGCAGCTCGATCTATGACATCGACTTCGTGTTCCTGGAAGGCGTTGACCGTCACCCGGTCGGTGCTGGCCTTAAGATCATCGACCACCTGACCCACAACGTGTATCGCGGTCGCATGGCTTACTGGGCGAACTTCTACGAGAAGCTGTTCAACTTCCGTGAAATCCGCTACTTCGACATCAAGGGTGAGTACACCGGCCTGACCTCCAAGGCCATGACCGCCCCGGACGGCATGATCCGCATCCCATTGAACGAAGAATCGTCCAAGGGCGCCGGGCAGATCGAAGAGTTCCTGATGCAGTTCAACGGCGAGGGCATCCAGCACGTGGCCTTCCTGTCCGATGATCTGCTCAAGACCTGGGATCACCTGAAAAGCATCGGCATGCGCTTCATGACCGCGCCGCCGGACACTTACTACGAAATGCTCGAAGGCCGTTTGCCCAACCACGGTGAGCCAGTGGGCGAGTTGCAGGCGCGCGGCATTCTGCTGGACGGTTCGTCCGAGTCGGGCGACAAGCGCCTGCTGCTGCAGATCTTCTCGGAAACCCTGATGGGGCCGGTGTTCTTCGAATTCATCCAGCGTAAAGGGGATGACGGTTTCGGTGAAGGCAACTTCAAGGCGTTGTTTGAGTCGATTGAGCGGGATCAGGTTCGTCGTGGTGTTCTTTCCACCGACTAAACCGTTACACCGAAAAACTGTGGGAGCTAGCCTGCTAGCGATTGCGGTCTGTCAGTCAACATCAATGTTGAAACTGAAGACGCCATCGCCAGCAGGCTAGCTCCCACATTTGTGTTGGATTTAAGGTCGGCGATGCCGAACGAGATGCTTGAACCCTTCAAACACCAACACCACTACCGCCATCCAGATCGGAATATAGGTCAGCCATTCACCGGGCTTGATACTTTCCCCCAGCAACAACGCCACCCCCAGCAACAGCACCGGCTCGACGTAGCTCAACAGCCCGAACAGGCTGAACGGCAGCAAGCGACTGGCGATGATGTAGACCACCAGCGCCGACGCACTGATCAGACCAAGCAATGGAATCAGCCACGCCAGCGCCGGATGCTGATCGAAGACGCCGAAGCCTTGCTCGCCACCGTGCACGAACCAGTAGGCGATCGGCAGCATCAGGGTCATGTCCACCCAGAGCCCGCCAAGGTTGTCGGCCTTCAGCCATTTGCGCAGCACGAAGTACAGGGGGTAGCCGATGACCACCACCAGTGTCGCCCAGGAGAATCCGCCGACCTGATACAGCTCGTTGACCACGCCGAGGCTGGCGAAGAACACCGCGACTTTTTGCAGGTAGGACAGCCGTTCGCCGTAGGCGATACGCCCGGTCAGGACCATCGCCAGCGGCAACAGGAAGTAGCCCAGGGATACATCGAGGCTGTAGCCATTGAGCGGGGCCCACATGAACAGCCAGAGTTGAACACCCAGCAGCGCTGCCGACAGTATCAGGCCGCCGATCAGCTTCGGGTGCGCGCCAATCCTGCGCAGCAGGTCGATCACCCGCCGCCATTCCCCGGATACGAGCATGAACACCGTCATGCACGGCACCGTCAACAGCATGCGCCAGCCGAAAATCTCCACGCCGCTCAAGGGCTTGAGCAACGAAGTGTAGTAATACATGACGGCAAACAGCACCGAGGCTGACACCGATAAAGCGATACCTTTAGACAAGCTGTCCTCGCGAGGTTGAACGTAAAACGGGGTGCGGAGGATACGTGGTTTTTGTGCTGAATATTGGCCGGATGATCAATATTTACAACGACCCTGTAGGAGCGAGCTTGCTCGCGATGAGCGAATGGTCACCGCGGGCATTCAGTCTCCCCGCGTTATCGTTGACCACCATCGCGAGCAAGCTCGCTCCTACAGGGGTGTTTAATTATGGGGTTTACGGCCGGACACGAAATGGCTCACATCGTTGAACCCCGGCGTCGACGCATGCCCCGGCGTCACCAGCAAATCGATGAACGCCTCATCCTCAGCCGAAATCTTCACCGCCTGCGCCTTGGTGTAGGCATCCCACTGTTCTTCGGTGCGCGGCCCGACGATGGCCGAGGTCACGGCGCTGTTGTTCAGCACCCAGGCAATCGCAAACTCGACGATGCCCACGCCGCGTTCCTGGGTGTATTGCTGGATCTGCTGGGCGATGCGCAAGGACTCCATGCGCCATTCGGTTTCCAGGATGCGTTTGTCCGCACGACCTGCGCGGCTGTTGGCGTCGGGCTTGGCGTGCGGCGCATATTTGCCGCTGAGCACACCGCGGGCCAGCGGGCTGTAGGGCACCACCCCGAGACCGTAATTTTGCGCGGCAGTGATCTGCTCGGTTTCGGCCTGGCGGTTGACGATGTTGTACAGCGGCTGGCTGATCACCGGCCGGTCGACCCCGAGCTTGTCGGCCACGCGAATCACTTCGGCGATGCGCCAGCCACGATAGTTCGACAGCCCCCAATAGCGAATCTTGCCCTGGCGGATCAGGTCGCCAATCGCTGAGACCGTAACCTCCAGCGGCGTGTTGTGGTCCTCACGGTGCAGGTAATAGATGTCGAGATAGTCAGTGCCCAACCGCGTCAGGCTGGCGTCGATGCCATTGAACACATGCTTGCGGCTCAAACCGCTGCGGTTCGGCACACCGTCCGCCGGGCCGAAACCGACCTTGGTCGCCAGCACCCATTCGTGGCGGTTGCCGGCGATTGCTTCGCCGACGATTTCTTCCGAGCGCCCACCCGTGTAGACGTCGGCGGTGTCGATGAAGTTGATGCCCTGGTCCCAGGCCTTGTCGATGATCCGCAGGGAATCCTCGGTGCTGGTCTGTTCGCCGAACATCATGGTGCCCAGGGTCAGGGTGGACACCTGCAAACCCGACTGACCCAGTGTGCGGTAGCTCATGAGGAAATCCTTTTGCCGCAGGGAAGGGCTCAAACAAATACCAGAACCCGCCTGTGGATCAAACTGATTTATCGAACACGGTGCAGCAAAAATGTGGGAGATTCTCTGGAACTACCTGTCCCATCACGCTTTTCAGGATTACCGCTATGTTCGAACTCGATCACGACCTGGCCCAGGACATCGTCGACCGGGCGATGGCCATCCTGCCGTACAACGTCAACGTCATGGACAGCCAGGGCCTGATCCTCGGCAGCGGCGAACCGGAGCGGGTCAACACCCGGCATGAAGGCGCGCAACTGGTGCTGGCCAACAGTCGCGTAGTCGAGATCGATGCGCAGACCGCGATCCATCTCAAGGGCGTGCAGCCGGGTATCAACCTGCCGCTGATGCTCGACCAGCGCCTGATCGGCGTGCTGGGCATCACCGGCGAACCCGAGCAATTGCGCACCTACGCCGAACTGGTGCGCATGACCGCCGAGATGCTGGTGGGCCAGCGCAACCAGCAGGCCGAGCAGCAATGGCGGCGCCAGCGTTGCGATGACTTGCTGGCGCTGTTGCTCAGCGAGGCCGGCAGTTCGCCACGGCTGATCGACGAGGCGCAACAGCTGGGGCTCAAGCCGCAGATGACGCGGGTGCCATACCTGTTCGAACTGGGCACGGAGCACGGTCCTGGGCACACCGTCGAGGCGCTCAGCGCCTGGCTGATGTCGCGCTATCCGGATAGCTGGTGCGTGAGTCCGGCCAAGTCGTCGTTGCTGTGGTGCAGGCCTGCCAGCCAGAGCGTCGAAAATGATCGGCTGCTGGAGAAACTCGATGGCCTGGGCTGGAACATTCTGCGCATCGCCGTGGGCGGGCAGGCCGATGGCTTGCTGGGGTTGCGCCGCTGCTATCGTCGGGTCGGTGACTTGCTTGCCTACGGGCGCGAGGTGTTGCCGCAGTCGCGCTTGTTGACCCTTGATCGCTACCGATTGCCGGTGATGCTCTGGCGTCATCGCAACGACGATGCGCTGGACGAGCTGCTCAACCCGTTGCGCCAGGTCATCGCCAGGGACAATAACGGCCAACTGCTGGCGACCCTGCGCAGCTGGTGTGAACACGATGGGCAAAGCCAGGCCTGTGCCGACGCCTTGGGCATTCACCGCAACAGCCTGCGCTATCGGATGGAGCGCATTGCCGAACTCAGCGGCGTAGATCCACTGAAGCTGGACGGCATGCTCGCGCTCTACCTCGGCGTGCAACTGCTCCCCCAGACCGAAGCCCTCCCATAAAGAATCGACCTGCCCCCGTAGGAGCGAGCTTGCTCGCGATGGACGTTAACGATAACGCGTAATACCTGGATAAACGCGACGCCCTTGAATCCTTCGCGAGCAAGCTCGCTCCTACAGTAGGCAGCGGGTTTGTGTGAATGAACAATAATCCTCAGTGCCGCTTGTGCAGCAGCCCGGCGTTATTGTTCCGGCCGGCTGGCAGGATGAGCGCATTGGAACTGGAGAACGCCCATGAAAAAAATCGTCATCGCCCCCGATTCGTTCAAAGACAGTCTCAGCGCACAAGGCGTAGCCGATGCCATTGCCCTGGGTTTGGCCGAAGTCTGGCCCGATGCACAATTGATCAAATGCCCAATGGCCGACGGCGGGGAAGGGACGGTCGAGTCAGTGCTCGCGGCATGCGATGGCGAGCTGCGCCGAACCGACGTGCGCGGGCCACTGGGCGAAACGGTCAATGCGGCATGGGGATGGTTACCCCAAAACCACACCGCAATCATCGAAATGGCCGAAGCCAGTGGTTTGCAGTTGGTGCCCCTCGACCGCCGCGATGCCTGCATCAGCAGCACCTTCGGCACCGGCGAGTTGATTCGTGCGGCATTGGATGCGGGTGCGCAGCGGGTGATCCTGGCCATCGGCGGCAGCGCCACCAACGACGGCGGTGCGGGTGCCATGCAAGCCTTGGGCGTGAGGCTGCTCGATGCACAGGGCCAGCAATTGCAACCCGGTGGTCTGGCGCTGGCGCAACTGGCCCGCATTGATCTGACCGGCATCGATCCGCGTCTGGCCGAAGTGCGCTTCGACATTGCAGCGGACGTGAACAATCCACTCTGCGGTCCTCACGGAGCCTCCGCCATTTTTGGCCCGCAAAAAGGCGCAACGACTGCACAGGTCGAACAGCTGGACCGAGCCCTCGGGCACTTTGCCAATCACTGCGCAAACGCCTTGGCACAAGACGTACGCGACGAACCGGGCAGCGGTGCGGCGGGCGGCCTTGGGTTTGCCGCCAAGGCGTTTCTCGGGGCGCAATTCATGGCAGGGGTTGGAGTGGTGGCGGAGCTGGTGGGTCTGGCCGAGGCGGTGGTGGGTGCCGATCTGGTGATCACCGGTGAAGGTCGTTTCGATGCGCAAACATTGCGCGGCAAGACACCGTTTGGTGTTGCCCGCATCGCTCAAGAACAGGGCGTTGCGGTCATCGTCATCGCCGGCACACTGGGCGAAGGCTACCAGGCGTTGTACGAACATGGCATCGACGCCGCGTTCGCTTTGACGAGCGGGCCAATGACACTGGAGCAGGCGTGTACCGAGGCTCCGCGTTTGTTGCGTGAACGGGCGACAGACATTGCTCGGGTCTGGCGGACGGCTACCGGCCAGCGCTGACTTAACCTGTGGCGACCGGTCGTTATCTAACTTGAACGTGCTTGGGTATCGCCGGTTGTCACGGGTTTGCGGATCCCTGTATCAATACCCACCTGTCAACTTTGACAGTTTCGCTTTTTCTCTCATCAGCGCTTAATTCGCCCAGAGGTCAGTTCGGCCAGCTGTATGGCGAGAGTCATCCGCTTATCCTCAGCCCCCATGTTGTCGACCGACGCAGCGCCATACCATCTGGTCCCGGGCCTGGAGTTCAAAGACCAGCCGCCCTATTGCCAGCTGCCGAAAACCGTGACCCGCACCTGGCGTGAGCTCAATACCACTAATCCACGCCACGAGGAAATCGTCACCACCACCTACGATGACTTCGGCAACCTGCTGACCCAGGTCAACGCCGACGGCGTGACCGAAACCAGCGAGTGGTACCCGGCGCAAGGCGAGGTGGGCTGCCCGCCCGACCCGCAGGGGTTTGTGCGCAATCTCAAAAGCAAGACCGTGAAGCCGGCTGCCTCCCAATACGGCAAGGCCCCGACCCTGCAGACCCGCTACACCTACACCGCGGAACTGGGACTGACCGGTTCCGGGCCCTGGCTGGCCATGAAGGACGAGACGCTGGGGCAGGTCATCAATGGCCAGGGCCAGGCGCTGCAGGACACTGCCTACAAATACATCAACACGCCAAACAACCCGTTCGAGCACGGACGCAAGTTGCAGGACGCCGTGACACTCAACGGCAAGACCACCACCACCGCCTATACCTACAGAATGGCCCGAAATGCCCGTAGTGGTGAGGCGGTGCTGCACACGGTCAACACCCTGACCGGTTTTGACGGGCAGAAAAAAATCATCAACCTGGAGCATTCCCTGTTCAATGGCGAGCCACTGCTCAACCATGACGACAACAAGGTGGAAATCGCCTACGAGTATGACCTGTTAGGGCGTGTGACCAAGGAAACCGTGGCGCCGGGCACGCCTTACGAGGCCAGCCGTAACTACACTTACTCGCAGGTCAACGCCAATGGTCAGCAGGCGACTCAAACCGCCAGGGACGTCAAGGGTGTTGAAACCATCACTCACCTGGATGGGCACAATCGGGTCATCAAGGAAACACGCCGCGATGCCGATGCCCTGGGCGGCAACCCGCAAGCGTTTCGCGATACCTACAAAGCCACCTACAACCACCTGGAGCAGTTGATCAGCGAGACCGTGATCGACTGGGAAAGGGCCACGGACGTGCCCATGACCAGCCTGTTCAACTACGACGATTGGGGTGAGCAGCGCAGTGTGATTCGACCCGATGGCGTCGAGGAGCACGAGGTCACAGACCCGATTGGCCGCACCACCACACAATGGCTCGACGGCATGGGCAAAACCGTGACGGTCAACAACCTGTTCGACAAACCCGACAGTGTTAAACGTATCGACCTGGGCGGGCAGACGATCAGCGAGCATCTCTACCATTACGATGGCATCGGGCGGACCGCCGAGGAATATGACGCCGCCGGCAACTGGACGCGCTATGAGTACGACGCTTTCGACCGGATGACCAGGACGGTTTTGCCCGACAGCAACGAAGTCGAGCGCCAGTACGCCGCGCACAGCAGTGAAGACCTGCCGGTGAAGATCAGCGTCAACGGCAGCGTACTGGGTGAACAGGGCTTCGACGGGCTCGATCGGATGGTCGTGTCGATTACCGGCGGACGTAAAAGTGTCTATAACTTCGATCCGGGGCAAAGCCAGCCGAAAAGCGTCAAGCGGCCCAGCGGTGTGGAAACCGGTTACGTCTACCGCCCGGAACTCGGTGAAGACCCGGAGCAGCGGATCGCCGTTGAAAGTACCGCCGTCTATAGCTATGACGCTGAAAACGCGCGCCTGCGCAGCACTGAAGAAGTCGACGCAGCGGGCATTAAACATAGCCTTGAACGCCAGTATTTCAGCACCGGTGAAGTAAAATCGGAAAAACGTGAACAGAGCGGTGGAACGCCGTACACCATGTTCTACGAATACAGCCGGCAAGCCAGGTTGATGAGTTATACCGATGTGCTCGGGCAAATCCAGACCTACGAGTACGACGGGTTTGCCCGGTTGGTGGCCACTGAATTGGGCAGCACCCGCTCGACCTTCACCTACGACACTGTGGGGCAACTCAAGACGATCGACACCCTCGATGGTACGCAAAGGCTGAAGATCGACCTGGAGTACGATGATTTCGGCCGTGAGACGCTGCGCAGGTTCGACATGGGCAATCAGGTCATTCAGACCCTGAGCCAGGCGTACGACGAAGTCGACCGGCTGACAATGCGCTCGTTGATGCAAGGTAGTACGACGCTGCGTGACGAAACCTACGCGTATGACGCACGTGGACGCCTGGTCGACTACAGCTGCACGGGCAGCCAGCGGCCTGAAGACCCCTATGGCAAGGTCATCAAGGGACAAATATTCAGCTTCGATGCGCAGGACAATCTCGACTTCGTGGAAACCACGTTCGAGGGTGGGCGCCACGCGATCTATTTCGAGTACAGCAATCCGCAAGATCCTTGTCAACTGACCGGGCTGAGCAATGTATTGACTCCACCCAGGCCTGGCGACCCGCTCTATCCGCCGAGAATCGACTTCAATTATGACGCCGAAGGTAATCTGCTGCAGGACGAAGTCGGGCGCATTTTGGCCTATGACAGCCTGGGGCGTCTGATCAGCGTCAGCGCCTTGGCCGGTGGAACGGAAAGTGACTATCACTATGACTCGCTGGACACGCTGAGCGGCAGCAGTGTTGGCGGCAGTCACGAACAGCGTTTCTACCAGAACGGTGAACTGGCCAACCAGATCGAGGGTGCCAATAGCAGTACTTTCGTACGTGCCGAAGGAAATGTGCTCGCCGAGCACCAGGCAGGTGCTGGCCCAAAGTCCCTACTGCTGGCCAGTGATGACAAGAACAGTGTGCTGTGGGAGGTCGGGCAGGGTATGACGAATGGCATTGCTTATTCCGCGTATGGGCACAGCAGTTCAGAGCAGCCGGCGAGTTCACGGTTGGGTTACAACGGCGAGCTTCGGGAAACGTCAACCGGTTGGTATTTGCTGGGTAATGGGTATCGGGCGTTCAGTACGGGCTTGATGCGGTTCCATAGTCCGGATAATTTGAGTCCCTTTGATGAAGGGGGAATGAATGCGTATATGTATTGCCTGGGGAATCCGATTAGATTTATCGATCCGACAGGGCATATGGGTTGGATAAAAAAAGTAATCGAACAGAACGCGCGGGAGTTTGCAGCCATAGCACCCACTAAAGTTTATAAGGCGGGTACAAGTGCAAGTCAGACCGCAGCCAATACGGGAATACTCGCAGGGAGCCAGGTCGATACGACAATTAAAAGCGTCAATAAAACTGTCCCTACGGCATCTGTCAGCGATACCGTCACAAGCATTCCTCTGCCGAGCACCTCGACCCGGCATCCAAGACCTGGTAAGGCCAGCGGCTGGGTAGACAACTTTAATCTGGAAAACAATAGTCCCGTCTACGCAAAAGCCAAGGTGGCTCCACCTGCAAATGCCAGTGGAGACATCGCCCAATCAGGAAGAGGGCAAATGCCTCTGCCTGGCCCATCGAAGCCAGTATCTAAAGCCGTAAACGCGCAACCGAAGCCAAAACCTGTTCAAGCGCCTAATCCTAACCAGGGGCGAATAAATGAACTTAATATCAAAATTAAATTGGAGAAGAATCAGCGTCGTTCTTACATGGTTCGCGAAGATAAAATTCAAAAGTGGATGGATGAAATATCTCGATTGAGTGTGCGTCGCTGAAGACTTCATCCATCTAATCCACTCACCCTGGCAAACTCCACCAACCCACCGTCATGGCCAAGTCCCAACTTGTCCATGGCGGTTCTTTTTTGCCTGCTGATGGTTTTTTCACTGCGATTCAACTGCGCGGCAATCTGCCGGCCGGACAACCCCTGGACGAACAACCGCACCACCTCCATTTCTCGTTCCGAAAGATTCGCCGTCGCGTCGGCACGACAGTGGGGCAGGGACCGGGCCTCGAGAATCCGGGCAAAAGAAGGGCTGAGATAGCGACGCCCCTTGGTCACACTGTTTACGGCCTGTTTCAGTTCACTCAACGGGCTGCGCTTGTCGAACAGGCCACACGCACCGTGATTGAGCAAGGCCTGCAGCAGGGAAGGGTTGCGCAACATGGTCATCACGATGAGCGGTATGTGGCCGAAGTGACGGTTCAGGTAACCCATCAATGCCAGGCCATCGGGAAAGCGCCCGTAGGGCATCGAATAATCGCTGATCAGGATGTCGCAGGGTGTGACGTCCAGGTGATAGATCAGCTCATCGGCGTTGAGCGCTTCAGCGACCACGGAAAACGGCGATCCGGGCGATGCGGTCAAGGCCGTCCTGGCACCTATCAACACTACCGGATGGTCATCGGCAAGAATGATGCGCTGGCTCATGAAGCCGCGCCCCGATCGGCAACACCAGCGCGATGCAGGTGCATCGCGGCAGGCATTGGCCGGCCGCGGGTCAAGGCAGATGAATCAGGCCTTGCTCCAGCGCCTTGACCACAGCGCTCCAGCGCGAACTCACACCGAATTTTCGGCGGATGTTGCAGAAGTGGTAGTTCACCCCGGCTTCGGTGCATTCGACGATCTGGCCGATTTCCCAGGAGGATTTGCCGGCAGCGCTCCACTGCAAGACTTCTCTTTCCCTGTTCGTGAGTGTGATCGGCTTGGGTTGTGCGGGTTCTGGTGGCTGGAAACTGACCTGGGCTGACGATGACCGTGTTGGAGCTGGGTTGGAACGGTACATGACGGACTCTCCCAATTATCATCAATGATGGCGTGGGCACGGCAGAATCTTCCTACTTCATAAAGGCATGGTTCATGCGGCCTGCCTTCAGACACCTGATTCAGGGCTGTCGGCATGGTCCAGTTATATCGAAAGCAGACGACTTTGGAACCTGACAGAAATTACAGGTAGGCGACTTTAATGACGAAATGCCGATATGGCTGTCAGCTATCGCACCGTCTGGTGTAGGTATTTTCTACGCGATGCGCCGGTGCAACCTTTTGAACAATAAAATCCCGATTGAAGGGGATTCGAACGCCAGGGTGGCGCGCTTCGCGATTTGAGATAGGGTTGTGTCAGGAACTCGCGCGACTGGAGAAATACATGCGCTATTCAGGCTTGACCCAACGCATCGCCGGTGAAGGCGCCGCGGCCTGGCAGATTCATGACCGCGCACTGGAAATGCGCGCACAGGGCGTCGACATATTGCTGCTGTCGGTCGGCGACCCGGATTTCGATACACCCAAGCCCATCGTTCAGGCGGCCATCGACAGCTTGCTGGCCGGCGACACCCACTATTCGTCAGCGCGTGGCAGTCGGGCCTTGCGCGACAGCATTGCCCGGCGACATCGACGTCGAAGCGGTCAGGTGGTGGACGCCGACCATGTGATCGTGATGCCCGGGGCGCAAAACGCGGTGTATTCGGTCGCGCAGTGCGTGCTCGATCCGGGCGACGAAGTGATAGTCGCCGAACCGATGTACGTGACCTATGAAGGGGTGTTCGGTGCGTGTGGGGCGAAGGTGGTGTCGGTGCCGGTGCGTCCGGAGAACGGTTTTCGGGTCGATCCGGCGGACGTGGCGGCCCGGATTACCCCCAAAACCCGCGCGCTGTTGCTCAACAGCCCGAACAATCCTTCCGGCGCCAGTCTGTCGCTGATGATCTGGCAGGAACTGGCGTTGCTGTGTATTCGGCATGACCTGTGGCTGATCAGCGACGAGGTCTACAGCGATCTGCTGTACGAGGGCGAACACATCAGCCCGGCCAGCCTGCCGGGCATGGCCGAGCGTACGGCGACCATCAACAGCCTGTCCAAATCCCATGCCATGACCGGCTGGCGAGTGGGCTGGGTGATCGGGCCAAAAACCTTGAGTGACCATCTGGAGCATCTGTCGTTGTGCATGCTGTTCGGCATTCCGGAGTTCGTGCAAAAGGCCGCGCAGCTGGCGCTGGATGAAGACCTGCCGGAGGTGGCGTCGATGCGCGAAGAGTATCGCCAGCGCCGCGACCTGGTGTGTGCGAGCCTCAGGCATTGTCCGGGTATCCGTCCGATTCGGCCGGATGGCGGGATGTTCGTGATGGTCGACGTGCGCCAGACCGGGCTGACCGCCCAGCATTTCGCCGAGCGGTTGCTGGAGGGGTATGGGGTGTCGGTGCTGGCGGGGGAGGCGTTTGGGCCGAGTGCGGCGGGGCATATTCGCATTGGGCTGGTGGTGGATCAGCGCAAATTGGCGGATGCGTGTCGGCGGATTGCGCTGTGTGCGATGGATCTTCTGGAAGCGCGGCGGGCCTGAGAAACTTGCAGTGTTTGTGCCGGCCTCATCGCCAGCAGGCTAGCTCCCACAGGAGATTTGTGAACGGCACAGATCCAATGTGGGAGCCAGCCTGCCGGCGATAGCTATGGGATTTGCAGTGTTTGTGCCGGCCTCATCGCCAGCAGGCTAGCTCCCACAGGAGATTTGTGAACGGCACAGATCCAATGTGGGAGCCAGCCTGCTGGCGATAGCTATCTGACAAACACCCAATCCCTCAAGCCTTCCACGCCCGCACATTCACCAGATTGGCCGGCCGTTCACCCGCCAACGCCGCCAGCAGATTATCCACCGCACACCGGGCCATGGCCTCCCGTGTCTCATGGGTCGCCGAACCCATGTGCGGCGTCGCCACCACGTTGTTCATCTGCAACAACGGCGAGTCAAGGTTCAGCGGTTCACGCTCGAACACATCCAGCCCGGCCCCACGAATCTGTCCCGTGCGCAACGCCTCGATCAGTGCCGCTTCGTCGACCACCTTGCCCCGGGAAATGTTGATGAAGATGGTTTCGGGACGCATCAGGGCAAATTGCTCTGCGCCGATCAGGCCTTCGGTTTCAGCGGTCAGCGGCAAGGTCAAACAAACAAAATCGGCCTGCTGCAACAGCTCCGGCAGGCTGCGGTACTGCGCATTGAAACGCTGCTCCACCGCCGGTTTCGGCGAGTGGCTGTGGTAGATCACCGGCATGCCGAAACCGAAGTGCCCACGCTGGGCCAGCGCTTCACCGATGCGCCCCATGCCGATGATGCCCAGGGTCTTGCCATGCACATCGCTGCCGAAATGCGCGGGGCCGATGTTGCGGGTCCATTGCCCGGCGCGCACCAGGTTTGCCAGTTCCACCACGCGCCGGGCACTGGCCAGGATCAGGGCGAAACCGGTGTCGGCGGTGGTTTCGGTGAGCACGTCGGGGGTGTTGCTGAGCAGGATCCGGCGGTCGGTCAGGTAGTCGATGTCGTAGTTGTCGACCCCCACCGAGACGCTGGCGATGGCCTCCAGGTTTGGCGCCAGGTCCAGCAGTCCGGCGTCCAGTTTCAGGCTGGCCCCCAGCAAGCCGTGCGCGTGGGGCAGGGCCTCGCGCAGACGGGCCAGGCCTTCGTCGTCGAGGCTCTCGATCAGCGTCACCTCGGCCTGCTCGTGCAAGCGGGCCATCAGCAGCGGCGAGAGTTTCTTGTACAGAACAACCTGCTTTTTCATAGTCGTCATCCAGTCAGGAATGGGCGGCGGTACGGGTCACAGCGACCGGGGGACGCTCCCGATCACTGGCGCCGGGTTTGAGGAATATCGTCAGCACCACCGAGAACATCAGCGCGCCGCTCATCAACAGGTAGGACGCGCCGGGCGAACCAGTGGAGCTGTTCAGGTAGCCGACCAGGTAGGAGCCGCCGAACGAACCGAGCGCGCCCATGCTGTTGATCAACGCCATCGCGCCGCCGGCCACGTTGTCCGGGAGGATCTCCGGAATGATCGCGAAGAACGGCCCGTAAGGGGCGTACATGCAGGCACCGGCAATCACCAGCAAGGTGTAGGACCACCAGAAATGTTCGGCGCCCAGGGCGTAGGACGCATAGAACGCGATCGAGGCGATCAACAGTGGTGGCCAGACGAAGCGTTTGCGTTTTTGCAGTTTGTCCGAGCCCCAGGACACCAGCAGCATGCCAATCACCGCCGCCAGATAAGGCAGCGCCGACAGCCAGCCGGCCTCGACCATGTCCATCTGTGCGCCGGCCTTGAGGATCGACGGCAGCCACAGCACGAAGCCATAGACGCCGATGCTCCAGCAGAAGAACTGCAGGGCGAGGATGATCACTTTCGGCGAACGGAAGGCTTCGGCGTAGTTTTTTACCGCCTTGATGCCGACCTGTTCGGCAGCCAGGGCGCTTTCCAGGTCCTGTTTTTCCTGGTCGTTGAGCCACTTGGCCTGGGCCGGACGATCATCGGCCAGGCGCCACCAGATAAACGCCCAGAGCACCGCCGGCAAGCCTTCGACGATGAACATCCAGCGCCAGCTGTAATGCTGCACCAGATAGCCCGAGACCACCGACATCCACAGCATGGTCACCGGGTTGCCGAGGATCAGGAAGGTGTTGGCCCGCGAGCGTTCGGCGCGGGTGAACCAGTGGCACAGGTAGATCAGCATCGCCGGCATGACGGCAGCTTCGACCACGCCGAGCATGAAGCGGATGACGATCAGCCAGTAGGCGTTGGAGACGATCCCGGTCAGGGTCGCGAGGCTGCCCCAGAGGATCAGGCTGACGAAGATCAGTTTCTTCACGCTGTGTTTCTGCGCGTAGATCGCCCCCGGTACCTGGAAGAAAAAGTAACCGAGGAAGAACAGCGCGCCGAGCATCGATGACAGGCCCGGGGTGATCATCAGGTCCGCGGCCATGCCGGACGCGGCGGCGAAGCCGTAGTTGGCGCGGTCCAGGTACGCCAGGCTGTAGGTGATGAACACGATGGGCATGATGTACCACCAGCGGCGGGTGGCGAGGGTTGCGGTTTTCATGGTGATGCTCCTGAGCTTGTTGTTTTTGTCGCAGCAGGTGTTAAATCTTCAGTGACTGTGCCGGCCTCATCGCCAGCAGGCTGGCTCCCACAGGTTTTGTGGGAGCCAGCCTGCTGGCGATGACGGCCTCGAATTCAACGGACATCTCGGCTCGGGTCGGCAACCCCTCCATATCCCCACGACTCTGCACCGCCCGGCTGCCAATCCAGTTGGCGCGCTGCACGGCGTCGGCAAAGCTGTGGTTTTCCAGGAGGGCGCTGATCATGCCGACGGCAAAACCATCGCCGGCACCGACGGTGTCGACCACCGTTTGCACCGGCACGCCGGCGACGAATCCTTGATCCAGGTGTGTGCGGTAATAAGCACCGTGCGGGCCGAGTTTGATCGCCACGGCTTCGGCGCCCTGGCCTAAGTAGAACGCGGCAATGTCGGCCGGGTCTTCGAAACCGGTGAGCAAGCGACCTTCGCTCAGCCCCGGCAGCACCCAGTGGGCGAGGGCGGCGAGGCGGTTGATCTCAGTGATCATCTTTTGCTCGCTGGCCCACAGGCTTGGGCGCAGGTTCGGGTCGAACGACACGCTGCGCCCGGCCTGGCGCATGCGGGTCATCAGTTCGAAGGACATCTGCCGCGCGGTTTCAGAGAGCGCCGGGGGAATGCCGGTGGCGTGCAGGTGCCGGGCTTTGAGCAGGTCGGGCACGATCGAGTGCACCGACAGGTGACTGGCCGCCGAACCACGGCGGAAATATTCGACCGCAGGATCGCTGCCATCGTCGGTGCGCGACTTGAGCTGGAAACCGGTGGGGTGCGCGGGGTCGATGTCGACGTGGCGGCAATCCAGGCCTTCCTGTTCCAGCGTGTCGATCACGAAGCGACCCAAGGAGTCGGCACCCACCCGGCTCAACCAGGCCACCTTGAACCCCAGGCGCGACAAGCCGATAGCGACGTTGCTGTCGGCACCGGCGATGCGTTTGTGAAACGCGCCGACGTTGGCCAGGTCGCCTGCCTGCTCGGCGACGAACATCGCCATGGTTTCGCCGAACGACAGGATATCGATCTCAGACATGGGCGTTCTCCAGCTGCGCGTGGCCCAGGTGGGCGAGGGCGGCGACGTGTTCAGTGGTCAGTTGCACCAGGTCGTCACCTTGCAGCGGATACTCCGCGGCTCGCATAACCCCTTGGGCCATGTGCCGCAGAAGCTGTTCCCACTGATGCAGGTCGCTGGCGGCGGGTGGGATGGCGACCAGCTTGCCGTCGGCGCGGCGGGTCACCGCCTTGCAGTGCACATACCCGACGTGGCGGCCGAGCAGGCGCGCGGCGCTGGCAGGCGACTGGTCCTGCCAGTGCCAGTTGCCGATGTCGAAGGTCATCTGGATGGGCAGGTTGTGTTGCTCGACTTCAGCAAAAAAACGCTGGAACGGCTCGATGCGACCGCCCTGCAGGGTCTGGTCGTTCTCGACCAGCAGATGCACCGGGCTCTGTGCGAGTGTGCGGTTCAGGGCCACAAGGTCGCAGTTGTCGGTGAAGTAACCCAGGGACACCTTCAGCCATTTGGCCCCGAATGCCTGGGCGCGTTGCAGCGCGGTGACCAGCTCGGGATTGGGTTTCGCCTGGCCGGCCAGCCACAGTTCCATGGGTGAGGAATAGACGCTTTCAAGGCCCACGGCTTGAGTAGCATTGGCCAGTTGAGCGGGGTCTTCAGCGGTCAGCAATTCTTCGCGCCATTCGATGCGCGAGGCGCCGGCGGCGGCCAGTACGTCGATGAAACTGCCTTGACCGCGCTGGCGTACCAGATCGGCGCCGTAGCTGGAGAGGCTGATGGAAACGGCAGGTTTGTTCATTGTTTTTTTACCTCTGAAACCGGTTTCATATTTGTTCAAAAAAAATGGCGATCTTTAGGGCCTCTCTCTCGCTGGCAAGCCAGCTCTCTGTAGGAGCTGGCTTGCCGGCGAAGGGGCCCGTCCAATCACCGGAAAACTCCAAGGGTCGACCCCCTGACAATCAACCGCGCCGAAAAATCCAGCGTCCGCAGCGGCCCGTCATCCCCACGCAGCCGCTTGAGCAAACACTCAAACGCACTCGCGCCAATCTCGCTGGTCGGCTGGGCGAGGGCGGTGATGCCGCTGCCCACCAACGGATACCAATCCAGGTCATCGAGGGCGATCAGCCCCACGTCCTCAAACAGATTGCAATGGAGTTCACGCAAGGAATAGGTACTGGCCAGCGCGGCGATCCCGTTCGCGCAAAACAGCGCTTTCGGGCCAGGGCCGGGCGTATCGAGGAAGGTTTTCAGATTTGCCGTCAGCTCGCTGCCGGTTTCGATGTTTGTCCCGCGAAGCGCGGGCCGCTGCTCGATCTGCGCCTTGAAGCTGGCGACCCGCTCGATTCGCGAACTGGTGCCGTCAAACGGCTCGCTGACCAGCAGCACGTCACGGTAGCCGCGTTCTTCAAGGTGGGCGAGGGCCATCGCGACGGCCGCCGGGTTGTCCAACCCGACCCTATCGCTCTCAAGGTGCTCGACCTTGCGGTCCACCAACACCAGGGGCATCTCCCGGTGCAGTTCGTGCAACGCGTCACGGTGATGGCCGAGGGTATTTACGATCAAGCCTTCGATGTTGTACGAGCGCAGCAGGGCCAGATGCTGGCGTTCCTGCTCGTCGTCGCGGTCGGTGTTGCACACCACCAGGCTGTAGCCGTGCTGACGGCAGGCGGTTTCCACGCCGTGCATCACGGAAATCGAATAGGGGTTGCGGATATCGGCCACCAGCATGCCGATCAGGCGGGTACGCCCGCGCTTCAAGCCGCGGGCCATCTGGTTCGGGCGATAGCCCAGCTCGGCGATGGCCTGTTCGATGCGCTGGGCGATGGCATCGGAGAGCAGTGCGCGATCGTCGCCGATGAACCGTGAAACGCTGGCCTTGGAGACCTTGGCGTGTTCGGCCACGTCGAGCATGGTCACGCGGCTGCGCTGGGCGGCGGAAAAATCGTTCACGGCTACAAACCTTCTTATTGGATTTATAAGTTCGAGCGCATGGCGCTGAAACCGGTTTCAGAAAACACCAGAAACCAATGCTTCGTCAAGTATTCGATGAATAAATACTGACAATTGGGATCAAGCCAACACGCTCAGCCAGGTTAAACCCAGCAGCAACAGGGCCATGCAGCGGTTGAAGCGCTGCATGGCCCGGGGTGAACCCAGCCATCGCGTGGAGCCCGCGCCGAGCAGCGCCCAGACGCCGAGGCAAGGTAGGGAAATCAGAAAGAACACCAGCGACAGATACAGCACATGAACCAGGCGCTGTTCGCCAGCCCCGGCAAACACGCTGACCACCGCCAGCGCCATCATCCAGGTTTTCGGATTGATCAATTGCAGGCTGGCGGCACCGAACATGCCCAGGCGGCGCTCG
Source organism: Pseudomonas sp. IT-P218 (assembly GCF_949767605.1). NCBI lineage: Bacteria > Pseudomonadati > Pseudomonadota > Gammaproteobacteria > Pseudomonadales > Pseudomonadaceae > Pseudomonas > Pseudomonas sp. IT-P218. Next base: position 11,197 of record NZ_CATKQQ010000033.1, on the reverse strand, counting down.
GTTTTCTGCGCGCTGATGGCGACGGTCGGGGCACGGAATATCTGCCACGCCAGGTAACTCAGCCACATCACACCGGCCCACTGCATGACCGTTTGCAGGGCGGGCCAGGCGGCCAGCGACGAACCTGCACTGGTGCCCACCAGCAGCACCATGGTCGCGGCCCCGGCGCAGGCGCCGAATATGATCGGCACGGCGGCCGCCAAGCCGTATCGGGCACTGTTGCTCAACACCAGGATGTTGGTGGGGCCAGGGGCAATCGAGGCGACAAAGGCAAACAACAGGAAGGGCAGTAACGTCGGGAAAGAGGGCAGCATATCAGGCAAACTCCGGTGAAGATCATTGAATTCGATCTTCACAAAGCGGCGTCTTTCTGTCTGGAAGATTTGAGCAACGCTTGCGGTACAGCGCTGGTGTAATGCCGTAGGCACGCACGAACCAGCGGCCCAGATGGCTCTGGTCGGCAAAACCCAAGGTCATCGCCACCACCGCAGGTTGCTCACCACGGGCCAGCATTCGCCGTGCCGTGGCCAAACGTAACTGCACCAGATACGCATGGGGCGCGATGCCATAAGCCGCCTTGAAGGCGCGGGTCAGGCGGAAGCGGTCGACCCCGGTAACGGCGGCCAACTGGTCGAGGCCGATGTCATATTGCGCGTTGGCGTGCAGGTATTCTCGAGCCTTCTGCGCCACTTGGGGCAGGCGCGGGTCTTCGCCATGGCGAGTGCGCCAGTGCAAATGGCTGGTCAAGCGTTCGAGCAGGGCGTCGAGGGTGGTCTGGCGAACGATCTTCAATTCGCCGCGGTGCAGGGTTTCAAACGCGAGGCTGGTCGCATGGGCCAGGCGCGGGTCGGTTGCGAGGGTATTGGCGAAGCTCAACTCGGCATTTTGCGGGGCATTGTCGAACACCGCCGCGAGTTCGCGCCGCAACCAGTGCGGGTCGAGGTACAACATGCGATAGGTGAAACCGTCGGCGGTCGGCGCATCGCCGTCATGAATGTCGCCCGGCTCGAGCAAAAACACCTTGCCCGGTGTGCTCTGGTGCTTCGTGCGGCGGCAATTGAATTGCTGAACCCCTTGCTCGGTCACACCCACCAGGTAGCTGTCATGCCAATGCGGATCGTAGGCATGGCCCTGGAAATGCGCGCGCAGGGTCTCGATGCCGGTGTCGGCATCCTGGGCCAGGTCGATCCAGTTGTGGGCGGTCATGTTGTACCTGTGGGACGGATTGCCAGCGTATTTAACGCTTGCGCCGAGGGCGATGGCTAGAACGTTTGTGCAAAAAACATTGGGCCATAGCACAAAAACGCTGCAACGCCACTAACTGTTCTGATAGCTGTTTTTCAAAGAGGTTGGGCTTTAGTCTCAGGCCATGGAGCTATTTGAGCAGAAAGGGCAGGTCATGAATCTTTTACTACCGCAGAAACCCGGTACTCTCCAGTTCTCTTCCATAACCTCGGATTCGATGAATGTCGCGTGGTCCTACACCACGCCATTCAACCGATTTGAAGTTGCCTATGGGCGTGATGATCAATGGCCGAACCCTATCGATAAAAAACATACGACGGCCCGAAACTTGCTCATTACAGGGTTGCAGCCGGAAACCAAATACTTCATCCAGGTACGCGCGGAAGATGGGACCGGCCTCTCGCCAGAATCGGAAGGTATCGCAACCACAAAGGCCGGCATCGCAAAGCCTGTTGCCCCGACCGGATTCAGTGCCAGGCCGACGAAAGACTCAGTGGCATTGACCTGGCAAAAGTCCACGCTTGCCTCAGGTTATCGAGTGAGTTACGGCTTGCTCCCCAATGGTCCGGTGATCAATACGATCACCGCCACTGTCGAGGCCTGCACGGTCAGCGGGTTACGCTCGGGGACCGCCTATTATTTTGATCTGGTGGCGTTCAACGCGGCGGGTGATTCGGCGTCGGTACGAACAACGGCAACCACGCTGGCGGTGCCTGCAGCCCCGACCAATTTGCGTGCAACGCCCGCCATTGTGTCGATGGTCCTGGCGTGGTCGCCTTCGGCGGGGGCTATTGAATATGTCATCCGCTATGGAATCGAGCCAAACGGTCCTGTCCAGACGAAAAGTTCGGTGCAACCGAGCCTTGAGCTGACCGGGCTGACTAAAAATACGCTGTACTTTGTCGAGGTCAGTGCAGCCAACGCCAACGGCGAGTCCTCGCCTGCGCGGATCACCGAAAAAACACTGGATGGACCTGCCATTCCTTCAAAACCAGGGACTTTGCATACGCTGGTGACCTTCGATCAGGTTCGCGTCACTTGGGGCCCGCCCCAGTCCCCCAATTATGAAGTCGCGTATGGCCTTGTGGATAAATACCCCGAGGTGATTGACAGGCACAGAACCGCGAATCTCACAGACACCCTCAAGTATCTGGCGCCTGGTACGCGATACTTCATCGAGGTTCGAGGTTTTAACGGCAGTGGCTTCTCGGAGCCCTCCAGTGCCGAAGTCACCATGGGTCCGAACCTGACGCAACCGCGCGGCCTGCACAATCCGGGCAGGACATTTTCCGAGGCATGGTTGAAGTGGGAAAGACCGGAAGATCTCTCCTATTTTATCGATTACGAAATCACCTGCCCAGGGCGTGAACCTGTACGAACCACTGCGCTGGAACACATCTTAACTGACTTGATCCCCGAAAAGGCCTATACGTTCAAGCTCCAGCCACGCAGGATCGAAGGTCCCGCTCCGGCGTTGCCTGTGTCGATTCAGGTAGTGACCCATGACCGAGTGCCCCCCACCAAGCCGAGGAAATTGAAACTCATTGCATCAACACCAGGTAACGCAACACTGAACTGGAGTGCCCCTGAAGACAATGTGGGCGTGACAGGTTATCAAGTTCGCCGCAACGACGGGGCTTGGGTCGCTGTGAGCGGAACCAGCCATCCTGTCACTGGTTTGATAGAGGGTGCCGTCGAAAGATTTGAAGTGCGCGCCAGAGACGCGGCTGGAAATTGGTCTGTTTCGGCTGACGTGTCTCACGGGAAACACGTCGCGCCAAGTGCTCCCCGAAACTTCCGTTATTCAACATCGGTGTTGTTATCCATACTGAGATGGGATGCTCCGATAGATGGGATGGATGTAATCGATTATCGAATCATATTGACCGGACCACAGGGACGCGATCTTCATTACACCGCAGATGGCACGATGTTGACGCCGCTCCTGCTTGCAAACACCCGCTATGACGTGCGGATTACAGCGCGAAATGCTGTTGGGGAATCGCTGCCGTTAATCGCTGAGATGACGACTAAATGAGGCAACATCAGCCAAACAATCCCGCGGCGATATTGATCGAAAAGCCCAATATCGCTGTATTGAATAGAAACCCGATCAACGACTGCGCCAGTACAATCTTGCGCATATCCCGAGTCGCCACACCGACATCCGCAGTCTGCACTGCCACGCCGATGGTGAAGGAGAAATACAGGAAGTCCCAATAGTTGGGGGTGGTCAAACCCTCGGCAAATCGCAGCGCCGGGTCCTTGCCTTCCCAGGTGTAGAACAGGCGGGCGTAGTGCAGGCTGAAGATGACCCCGATCAGCAGCCAGGAACCGGTGACGGTCAACGCGGTAAACCCGTAGTGCAGCAACTTGCGCGTGGTTTCCAGGTCTTTGCTGCCGGCCAGTTCGAAGGCGATGGTGGCAAGGCTCGCAATCGCGGCGATGCTGACCACCAGCAGCACCAGCCCGGCGTTTTCGTCTTCGATCTCGGCAATGCGCCGCACGTCTTGCGCTTTACTGCGCGCGGCGAGCCAGATCATCAGGAGCAGATAAGTCCAGACCCCGGCATTCCAGCCAAAGAGTATCTTGCTGATGATCGAATCGGCCGGCGCCAGAATGCCCACCGCGATGCCGAAGGTGGTGGCGGCCGACAGGCGAGGGTGGGTGTGGGTGAGATAGGGCATGAAGGCATACTTTGACGGAACCTCGTTGCACCATAACGCAGGCCACCCCGCTTTTGTAGGAGCTGCCGAAGGCTGCGATCTTTTGATCTTGATCTTAAACAAATCAAAATCAAAAGATCGCAGCCTTCGGCAGCTCCTACAGGGGATTGGTGTTGGTTAGTGCTTTCTGCGCACCAGCTTCATCACCACCACGAAAAACACTGGCACAAACACCACGGCCAGGGTCGCGGTGATCATCCCGCCAATCACCCCGGTGCCGATGGCTTGCTGGCTCGCCGAGCTGGCGCCGGTGGCGATCGCCAAGGGCACTACGCCGAGGATGAACGCCAGCGAGGTCATGACGATCGGCCGCAGGCGCAGGCGTGCGGCCTGCAATGTGGCGTCGATCAGGTCGTGGCCTTCGTCGTACAGGCTCTTGGCGAACTCGATGATGAGGATCGCGTTCTTTGCCGACAGGCCGATGATGGTGATCAGCCCGACCTTGAAGAACACATCGTTGGGCATGCCGCGCAGCGTTACCGCCAGTACCGCACCGAGCACGCCCAATGGCACCACCAGCAACACCGAGGTCGGAATCGACCAGCTCTCGTACAACGCCGCCAGGCACAGGAACACGATCAACAGCGACAAGCCCAACAGGATCGGCGCCTGGCTGCCGGACAGGCGTTCCTGCAACGACAGCCCGGTCCACTCCTGGCCCAACCCGGTCGGACCCTGCGCCACCAGCCGTTCGATCTCGGCCATGGCTTCGCCGGTGCTGTGGCCGGGCGTCGGTTCGCCGGAAATGCTCACCGCCGGATAGCCGTTGTAGCGGGTCAATTGCGCCGGCCCCTGGGTCCATCTGGCCTGGACGAAGGCCGACAAGGGCACCATTTTTCCGTCGCTGTTGCGCACATGAATCTTCAGCAGATCGGCCACCTGACTGCGTTGATCACCCTCGGCCTGCACGACAACACGCTGCATCCGCCCCTGGTTGGGGAAGTCGTTGATGTAGCTTGAGCCGACGGCGGTGGACAACACGCTGCCGATGTCGGCGAAGGACACCCCCAGGGCGTTTGCCTGCTTGCGGTCGACGATCAGCTCGACCTGCGGCGCTTCGGCCAGGGCGCTTTCACGCACATTCATCAGGATCGGGCTTTTCTCGGCGGCGGCGAGTAATTCAGTGCGCGCCTGCATCAACGTGGCATGGCCGAGGCCGCCTCGATCCTGCAAACGGAACTCGAAACCGCTGGAGGTACCGAGACCGTCCACGGGTGGCGGCAGTACCGCGAAGGCCACGGCATCCCTGATCTGGCTGACGGCGATGTTGGCGCGATCGGCAATGGAGCTGGCCGAGTCGTCGCTGCTGCGCTCCGACCAGTCCTTGAGCGTGGTAAAGGCCAGCGCCGCATTCTGGCCGCTGCCGGAGAAACTGAAACCGAGGATCACCGTGCTGTCGCCCACGCCGGGTTCCGTGGCGTTATGCGCCTCGATCTGCTCGACCACCTGCACCGTGCGGTTTTTGCTCGCGCCGGGTGGCAACTGGATGTCGGTGATGGTGTAGCCCTGGTCTTCCACCGGCAGGAACGAGGAGGGCAGGCGGCTGAAGCAAATACCCAGCCCCACCAGCAGCACACCGTAGATCAGCAGGTAGCGGCCGGTGCGTTTCAACGCATAGGCGACCCAACCCTGATAGCGCTCGGTGAGCTGCTCGAAACGGCGGTTGAACCAGCCGAAGAACCCGCTCTTTTCGTGGTGCTCGCCCTTGGCAATCGGCTTGAGCAAGGTTGCGCACAGCGCCGGGGTCAAGGTCAGGGCCAGGAATGCCGAGAACAGGATCGAGGTGGCCATCGACAGCGAAAACTGCTGGTAGATCACCCCGACCGAACCCTGCATGAACGCCATGGGAATGAACACCGCCACCAGCACCAGGGTGATACCGACGATGGCGCCGGTGATCTGCTGCATCGCCTTGCGTGTCGCTTCCTTGGGCGACAAACCCTCGGTGGCCATGATCCGCTCGACGTTTTCCACCACCACGATCGCGTCATCCACCAGGATGCCGATGGCCAGCACCATGCCGAACATGGTCAGCACGTTGATCGAGAAACCCAGCGCCAGCATGGTCGCAAACGTCCCCATCAGCGCCACCGGCACCACCAGGGTCGGGATCAGCGTGTAGCGCACGTTTTGCAGGAACAGGAACATCACCGCGAACACCAGCAACATCGCCTCGCCAAGGGTGTAGACCACCTTGGTGATCGAGACCTTGACGAACGGTGAGGTGTCGTACGGGATCTTGTATTCCACGCCAGCGGGGAAGTAACGCGCCAGTTCATCCATCTTCGCCCGCACCAGCGTCGCGGTGTTCAGGGCGTTGGCCCCCGGCGACAGTTGCACGCCGACGGCAGTCGAGGGTTTACCGTTGAGGCGTGTGGAAAACTGATACTCCTGGCTGCCGATCTCGACCCTCGCGACATCGCCCACGCGCACCGTGGAGCCGTCGGGGTTGGCCTTGAGCACGATGTCGGCGAATTCTTCAGGGGTCGACAGTTGACCCTTGACCAGGATGGTCGCGGTGATTTCCTGGGTGGTGCGGCTCGGCAAGTCGCCGATGCTGCCGGCCGAGATCTGGGCGTTCTGCGCGACGATGGCGGCGTTGACATCGGCAGGCGTGAGGTTGAAGCCGATCAGTTTCTGCGGGTCGATCCAGATCCGCATCGCCCGTTCGGCGCCGTACAGTTGCGCCTTGCCGACGCCGTCCAGGCGCTTGATCTCGTTCATCACGTTGCGCGCCAGGTAATCGCTGAGCGCCACGGCGTCGAGCTTGCCGTCGCTGGAGGTGAGGGTGATCAGCAGGAGGAAACCGGCGGAGACTTTCTCCACCTGCAAGCCCTGCTGGTTCACTGCTTGCGGCAGGCGCGATTCGACCACCTTGAGGCGGTTCTGCACGTCGACCTGGGCCATTTCCGGGTCGGTGCCCGGCTGGAAAGTCGCCTTGATGGTGGCGCTGCCGAGGCTGCTTTGCGACTCGAAATACAGCAGGTGATCCGCGCCATTGAGTTCTTCCTCGATCAGGCTGACCACGCTTTCGTCCACGGTCTGCGCCGAAGCGCCCGGGTACACGGCATAGATTTCGATCTGTGGCGGCGCCACATCGGGGTACTGCGCCACCGGCAACTGCGGGATGGCCAGGGCACCGGCCAGCAGGATGAACAGGGCCACCACCCAGGCGAACACCGGGCGGTCGATAAAGAACTGCGGCATAAACAAGCGTCCTGCTTACTGGCCAGAAACCTGGGCAAGTGGAAGAGGGGTGTCATCGATCTGCACGGTCTCGCCGGGGCGGGCGTGCTGCAGGCCTTCGATGACGATGCGATCGCCGGGCTTGAGGCCGCCGGTGACGATCCAGCGGTCGTCCTGCACGCCACCCAGTTCCACCGGTTGCAGGCCCACGCGCTGTTCGGCGTCAAGCAACAACACTTGGGCGATGCCGGCGCTGTCACGCTGGATGGCCCGTTGCGGCACGCTGATGCCTTGCTGGTTGACCCCTTGCTCCAGGCGTACGCGCACGAAGCTGCCGGGCAGCAGGTCGAGATCGGGATTGGGGAATTCGCTGCGCAGGATGACCTGGCCGGTACCCGGATCGACCGTGATGTCGGTGAACAGCAGCTTGCCCGGCAGCGTGTAGAGGCTGCCGTTGTCCTGGATCAGCGTGGCCTTGACCTGGTCCTGGCCGACCTGCTGCAACTGGCCGGAACGGAAGGCGCGGCGCAGGTCGTTGAGTTCACGGGTCGACTGGCTGAGGTCGGCGTGGATCGGGTTCAACTGCTGGATCAGCGCCAGTGGCGTGGTTTCGTTCTGCCCCACCAGCGCGCCTTCAGTGACCAACGCGCGGCCGATGCGCCCGGAAATCGGCGCCGTCACCGTGGCATAACCCAGGTTCAGTTTCGCTCGCTCCACGGCGGCTTTGCTGGCGGCGACGTCGGCAGCGGTTTGCCGCGTGGCGGCCCGGGCGTTGTCGTAGTCCTGGCCGCTGATGGCGTTGCCTTCGATCAACTGGGCGTAACGCTGTTCCTGCAGCCTGGCCTGGAACGCATTGGCCTCGGCCTTGCGCAGCGCGGCGTCGGCGCTGTCCAGGTCGGCCTTGAACGGCGCCGGGTCGATGCGGAACAGCACATCGCCCTTTTTCACGTCGCTGCCTTCGCGAAAGGCCCGCTGCAACACCACGCCGGCCACGCGGGCACGGACTTCGGCAATGCGCGGCGCGGCAATCCGCCCGCTCAATTCGCTGCTGATCGACAGCGGGCGGGCTTCGATGGTTTCGATGCGCACGGTGACTGGCGGCGCCTGTTCTTCGGCGTTCGAGGCGCTGTCGCACGCGCTCAGCGTCAACGCCAGTGCGATCAGGCTGAGCCCGGCAAGCAGATTCTTAGACATGAAAGACCCCAATAATGACCCCCAGCATCCTACTGGGCGACGGCGAGGGTAGCGGTGAAGCTTTGTTGGTGCTGTGTGAAATTGTGTAAGGGTTTTACTCGGGTGTGCGTGAGGGCGTATATCCTGAACAACTTGAATTTTATTGCGACTGTCCCGGCCTCTTCGCGGGCAAGCCCGCTCCTACAGTTGTCCGCGAAATCTTCGTGGGAGCGGGCTTGCCCGCGAAGAGACCGGAACAGTCACCCTCGCATTTTGCTGGAAAACACCCCATGCCCAACATCCTCCTGGTCGAAGACGACACCGCACTCGCCGAGCTGATTGCCAGCTACCTGGAACGCAACGGCTACTGCGTCAGCGTGATAGGCCGCGGCGACCAGGTGCGCGAGCGTGCGCGGCTCGATCCGCCGGACCTGGTGATCCTCGACCTGATGCTGCCCGGTCTCGATGGCCTGCAGGTCTGCCGCTTGCTGCGTGCCGATTCGGCGACCTTGCCGATCCTGATGCTCACCGCCCGCGACGATAGCCACGACCAGGTGCTGGGCCTGGAAATGGGCGCCGACGACTACGTCACCAAACCCTGCGAGCCCCGGGTGCTGCTGGCTCGGGTGCGCACCTTGCTGCGGCGCAGCAGCCTCAGCGATCCACCGGCGGCCAACGACCGCATCCTCATGGGCAACCTGTGCATCGACCTGTCCGAACGCACGGTGACCTGGCGCGCACAACCGGTGGAGTTGTCCAGCGGCGAATACAACCTGCTGGTGGTGCTGGCCCGACACGCCGGCGAAGTGCTCAGTCGCGACCAGATCCTGCAACGCCTGCGCGGCATCGAATTCAACGGCACCGACCGCTCGGTGGACGTGGCGATCTCCAAGCTGCGGCGCAAGTTCGACGACAACGCCGGCGAAGCGCGCAAGATCAAGACCGTGTGGGGCAAGGGTTATCTGTTCAGCCGTTCCGAGTGGGAATGCTAAGACGATGTTCAGGATCCTCTTTCGCCTGTACCTGGTGACCATCGTTTCCTTCAGCGCCGCGATCTACCTGGTACCGGACCTCGTGATCAAGGTCTTCCACGAGCGCTTCCTCACCTACAATCTCGACTATTCCCGTGGCCTGCAAACCCTCATGGTCAAGCAGTTCAAGGCCGTCCCGTCCGAGCAATGGCCGGCCCTGGCGGCGCAAATGGACAAGGAGTTCCAGCCGCTGCACATCGTGCTCAGCGGCAACGACGATGCCGGGTTTACCCTCGAGGAACAGCAGCGTTTGCAGCGCGGCGAAAACGTCGTGCGCATTGGCGACTGGGGCTGGCGCACCCTGGCGGTGACGCCGCTGGACGAGCACACCGTGGTGCAGATGGTCGTGCCGCCGGACCCGATGGACGTCAGCCTGTTGTACTGGAGCATCAACGTGCTGATCGGCGCGACCATGCTCGCCTGCCTGCTGTTGTGGCTGCGTCCGCACTGGCGCGACCTGGAGCGCCTGAAAAGCGCGGCGGAACGCTTCGGCAAGGGCCATTTGAGCGAGCGCACACAGATCGCCCCCAGCTCCAACATCGGCGGCCTGGCCAATGTCTTCGACACCATGGCGGGCGACATCGAGAACCTGCTGAACCAGCAACGGGACTTGCTCAATGCGGTGTCCCACGAACTGCGCACCCCCCTGACGCGCCTGGATTTCGGCCTGGCCCTGGCGCTGTCCGACGACTTGCCGGCGACCAGCCGCGAGCGCCTGCAAGGGCTGGTCGACCACATTCGTGAACTCGATGAGCTGGTGCTGGAACTGCTGTCCTACAGTCGCCTGCAAAACCCGGCACGGGTGCCGGAACAGGTCGAGGTGTCGCTGGATGAATTCATCGACAGCATCCTGGGCAGCATCGATGACGAACAAGCCCCGGACATCGTCATCGACGTGCTGCTCCACGGCCAGCTCGAACGCTTCAGCCTCGACCCACGCCTGACCGCCCGCGCCCTGCAGAACCTGCTGCGCAACGCCATGCGCTACTGCGAAAAGCGCATTCAGATTGGCGTTCAGGTTTGCCCCAGGGGCTGCGAAATCTGGGTGGACGATGACGGAATCGGCATTCCGGATGACGAGCGTGAGCGGATTTTCGAGCCGTTCTATCGACTCGATCGCAGCCGGGACCGGTCCACCGGTGGATTTGGCCTGGGGCTGGCGATCAGCCGCCGGGCGCTGGAGGCGCAAGGCGGCACGTTGACGGTCGAGTCGTCGCCGTTGGGCGGGGCGCGGTTTCGGTTGTGGTTGCCGACGCCCGCCTGATTGGCTGTTAAATGGATGAGCGAATGCGAGCGACTTGATTAGTCGCCGTGGTCGATGGCAATACGCTTGCGCCAATCAGTGAGTTTGTCGGTGACTGGAAAGGGTAGGCCCCCGAGCTGTTCAATGATTGTGCATTCAGAGCCTGGTCATTAAACGGGTAAGGAGGAGGAGGTTCACGTCTAGATAGGAAATTAGACAATTCGATGGAATCGTTAGAAAGAGGCGACTCGTAGCGCGGCAGCGACCCCCTTCGCCAGTCGAGAGGGCTCGTTTGCTCAATTGTCCCAGGAGTAGGCCTAGGAGTAGGCCTAGGAGTATGCCTAGGAGTATGCCTGGATATGTTCGGACGATCGACCTTGGCAGATAACATGGTTGATATCGAAGCCGCAGAAAAAAGCGCAGCAGCAGCAACGGTTAGCGCGATTCTAACTTCGCCTTCAGTAAATACAGCCGCGATCCCGCTTGAAACACCAACGCCAACAATTGCGCCGACAAGCAGCTTGCGAACAGGAAAATGCCCAGTCGGATCACTGAGGTTAACGGGATCCCCTGCGACGAACCCATACGTATTC
>NZ_CATKQQ010000032.1:0-19978 GCF_949767605.1 Pseudomonas sp. IT-P218 | reverse complement strand
GATTTGCGGGGTATGTTGGATTTATGGTGTGACACAGATCTGTAGGAGCCGGCTTGCTGGCGATCGATGGTGGCCGTTATGCCGCCATCGCTGGCAAGCCAGCTCCTACAGGGATTTGCGGGGTATGTGAAATTTGTGGTGTGACACAGATCTGTAGGAGCCGGCTTGCTGGCGATGTGATGGTGGCCGTTATGCCGCCATCACTGGCAAGCCAGCTCCTACAGGGATTTACGGGTGTGTGTTGAATTTGTGGTGTGACACAGATCTGTAGGAGCCGGCTTGCTGGCGATCGATGGTGGCCGTTATGCCAGCCATCGCTGGCAAGCCAGCTCCTACAGTGGATCGGGTGCAGCCGTGAGAGATGGGGCGGCTGTCAGGCCGCCATCGCTGCGATGCGGTGATCCGAGAAGGCAACTCCTAAATCCGTGCCAACGCCTGCGCCAGGTCTGCGCGCAGGTCTTCGACATCCTCCACCCCAACAGACAACCGCACCAGCGCATCGCCGATGCCCAGTTGCGCGCGGGTTTCCACGGGGATGGTGGCGTGGGTCATGATCGCCGGGTGCTCGATCAGGCTTTCCACCCCGCCCAGGCTTTCGGCCAGGGCGAAAATCTGCACGTTTTCCAGGAAGCGCCGGGAGCCGGCCAGGTCGGTGTTCAGGTCGACGGAGATCATCCCGCCGAAGCCGCGCATCTGTTGCCGGGCCAGTTCGTGCTGCGGGTGCGAGGGCAGGCCCGGGTAGTAGACGTGGGCGACTTGCGGCTGGCGTTCCAGCCATTGCGCCAGTTCCAGTGCGTTGCTGCAGTGGCGTTCCATGCGTAGCGCCAGGGTCTTGACCCCGCGCAGGGTGAGGAAGGCGTCGAACGGCCCGGCGATGGCGCCCACCGCGTTCTGCAGGAAACCCAGGCGTTCGGCCAGCTCGGCGTCCTGCCCGACCACGGCGATGCCGCCGATCACGTCGGAGTGGCCGTTGAGGTACTTGGTGGTGGAGTGCAGCACGATGTCGAAGCCCAGTTCCAGCGGCCGTTGGATCCACGGGCTGGCAAAGGTGTTGTCGGCCACGCAGATGATGCCCCGGTCGCGGCAGGTGCGGGCGATGGCGGCGAGGTCGGTGAGGCGCAGCAGCGGATTGCTCGGGGTCTCGACCATGACCATGCGCGTGTCGTCCTGCAGGGATGCTTCGAACGCCGCCAGGTCGGTCAGGTCGACAAAGCTGAAGCGGTGCCCGGCGCTGCGCTGGCGCACCTTGTCGAACAGGCGGAAGGTGCCGCCGTACAGGTCGTTGCCGGAGACGACGTGCGAGCCGGCGTCGAGCAGCTCCAGTACCGTGGAAATGGTCGCCAGGCCCGAGGCGAAGGCAAAGCCCCGGGTGCCGCCTTCGAGGTCGGCCACGCAGCGTTCCAGCGCCCAGCGCGTCGGATTGTGCGAGCGCCCGTAGTCGAGGCCCTTGTGCACCCCGGGGCTCTGTTGCAGGTAGGTGGAGTTGGCGTAGATCGGCGGCATCAGCGCGCCGGTCGAAGGGTCCGGCGTTTGCCCGGCATGGATCACGCGGGTGGCGAAGCCCCGTGGCGGGGCATGTTCATCGTGCTGACTCATGGCAGGGATCTCCGCAAATGATTGAGCATGTCGGTTCGGGTAATCAGGCCGTGGAAACCCGAGGCATCCTGGATGATCGCCACCAGCCCACGACCCAGTTCCGCCTCCAGTTCCGCCAGTGAGGCGCCGGGGGACAGGGTTTGCAGTTTGTCGGTCATGGCGCTGGAGACGGTCTTGCGAAAGTGCTTAACGTCTTCATGCACGCCCAGCAGGATGTCGGACTCGTCGATCACCCCGACCAGTTGTTTGCCGTTCACCAGCACCGGCAGTTGCGACACATCCGCCAGGCGCATGCGCTGGAACGCGGTAAGCAAAGTGTCGTCGGGGCCGACGCTGATCACCCGGCCATCCTCGAAGCGCCGCGCGACCAGGTCGCGCAGGTCGCCGTAGGACTTGCGTTGCAGCAGGCCCTGATCGTTCATCCACTGGTCGTTGTACACCTTCGACAAGTAGCGCGTACCGGTGTCGCAGACAAAGCTGACCACCCGTTTCGGTTGGGTCTGCTCGCGGCAGTAGCGCAATGCCGCCGCCAGCAGGGTGCCGGTCGACGAACCGCCGAGAATGCCCTCGGCCTTCAGCAATTGGCGGGCATGATCGAAGCTTTCCTCGTCGCTGATCGAATAGGCGTGGCGCACGCTGGACAGGTCGCAAATCGACGGAATGAAGTCTTCGCCGATACCTTCCACCGCCCAGGAACCGGGGGTGGGGAGGGTGCCACTGCGGCTGTATTCGGCCATCACCGAACCGACCGGGTCGGCCAGGACCATTTCCAGATCCGGCTGCACGCGTTTGAAGAAGCGGGTCAGGCCGGTGAGGGTGCCCGCCGAACCGACACCGACGACGATGGCGTCCAGATCATGCTGGGTCTGCGCCCAGATTTCCGGCGCGGTGCTGCATTCGTGGGCCAGGGGGTTGGCCGGGTTGTTGAACTGGTCGGCGAAGAACGCATCGGGAATTTCCGCCGCCAGCCGCGCGGCGACGTCCTGGTAGTACTCCGCATGGCCCTTGCCGACATCGGAACGGGTGATGTGCACCTCGGCGCCCATGGCCTTGAGGTGCAAGACCTTCTCGGTGGACATCTTGTCCGGTACCACCAGCACCACGCGGTATCCCTTGGCGCGGCCGACCAGCGCCAGGCCCAGGCCGGTGTTGCCGGCGGTGGCTTCGACGATGGTGCCACCGGGTCGCAGGCGGCCATCGCGTTCGGCGGCATCGATCATCGCCAGGCCGATGCGGTCCTTGATCGAACCGCCGGGGTTCTGTGATTCGAGCTTGAGAAACAGCGTGCAGGGTCCGGTATCGAAACGGCTGACGCGTACCAGTGGCGTGTTACCGATCAGTTCGAGTACGGCAGGGCGGGAGTCGTTGGGCATGTCTTCACCTCGTTGCGCTAGCACCATGGATGGACAAAAAGACGGCGGCGAATCATCGCGCCAGTCGTGAAATTGTTGTGTCTGGACCATAGGCCGGGAACGCCACACTCGCAACCGTCCGGGAGAAAGTACCCCCGACATTGGGGAAGTTTTTTCAACGGGCACGCCCGCTAGCGAAACCGTTGGGGTATGGCCTCGGCAAATGGATAAAAGGCAAACCAGGGCCTGGCTTCGTCGATGACGCGCTGGAAGGATGGCCGTTGCGTCAGCCTGTCGAAATACCCGCTCAAGTGCGGGTGGCCGCCGGGGAAGGGTACCAGCGTGCTGGCATAGAACAGGGCCGGCGCGGCGGCACAGTCGGCCAGGCTGAAGTCCGGGCTGGCCACCCAGGTTCGCGAGGCCAGCTGGCGCTCGAGCATGCCGTAGGCCGTGGCGAGCATGGCCCGTTCCCCGGTCAGGTCGCCGTTCGTCCCATGCAGGCGGTCGGCGACTATCCGTTGCAGCGGCCCCTGCACGTACTGGTCGAAAAAACGGTCCCACAGGCGCACTTGCAGCGCGGTATCGCAATCGCCGGGCAGCAGGCAGTGTTGGGCCGAATAAGCCCGGTCCAGGTATTCGATGATCACACTCGACTCCGCCAACCCGTTCGGATGCGCGTCATCGCGGATGACCGGGAATTTGCACAGGGGCCATAACGCCGAGAGTTCCGCCCGGTCTTCCTCGCTGGAAAGATCGATGATTCGCCTCTCAAAGTCGATCCCATGCTCGTAAAGCGCGACCAGTACCTTGTGGCAGAACGACGAAAGCGGGTGGTAATAGAGTGTCAGGGGCATTCTTCAACTCCTCGTTCCAGCGACGGGATGCCAGGTGGCGAGGCGTCCCACGGATGATTGCAGTGGCTCGGAGATTAAGTCGCAGGCGCGGTCTTCGCTACCTTGAACCATGAACTAGACTCATGCCGTTGGTCGGGCAAGTCAAAGGTCAATTACTCAAGCAAGAGTGGGGGCTGGGTCATGGCAAAGGACAAGAAGGGCGCGCCCAAGGGGCGTTCCGCGCAAGACGAGAAGCTGAAGAACAAGGATTACCTTGAGCAGTTGCGCCTGTTGCACGTCGAAATGGTCAAGTTGCAGGAATGGGTGAAAGCCGAGGGCATCAAGATCTGCGTCGTGTTCGAGGGGCGCGACGGCGCCGGCAAGGGGGGCACGATCAAGGCCCTTACCGAGCGCGTGAGTCCGCGGGTGTTCCGGGTGGTGGCATTGCCTGCGCCCACCGATCGAGAGAAGAGCCAGATGTACGTGCAGCGCTACTTGCCGCACTTGCCCGCAGCGGGCGAAGTGGTGATCTTCGATCGCAGTTGGTACAACCGCGCGGGCGTCGAGCGGGTGATGGGCTTCTGCACCCAGGAGCAGGTGGACCTCTTCCTCAAATCGGTGTCCCACGTGGAGCGCGCGATTGTCGATTCGGGGGTCATCCTGCTCAAGTACTGGCTGGAAGTCAGCCCCGAGGAACAGACCCGTCGACTCGAAGCGCGCATCAAGGATGGTCGCAAGATCTGGAAGCTGACCCCCATGGACCTCAAGTCCTACAGCCGCTGGTTCGACTACTCGCGAGCGCGTGACGCCATGTTCGAGGCGAGCGACAGCGAGCATGCCCCCTGGCTCGTGGCCAACTCCAACGACAAGCGGCGGGCACGCCTGAACATCATCAGCGATCTGCTCAGCCGCATCCCCTATAAAGAAGTGGCGCGGGACAAGGTGGTATTGCCCAAGCGGCAGAAGCCGGGCGGCTATCGCGAACCGGATTATCCGCTGAAGCGGATCCCCGAGAAGTACTGATGGGTACGCACCCGGGGGCCATTGTCCCATGAGCCAGCCAGACGCTTCCCCGCCCGCGGCGGAACCGGGCCGTATCGTGCGCCGTGACACCAGCGAAGACCAGGCTGGCTGGGGCCGCTGGTTCCCCGGACTGCGCACGCTGCGCGGCTACCACGTGGCGTGGTTGCGCCACGACCTGATGGCCGGGCTGGTACTGACCACGATGCTGGTGCCGGTGGGCATTGCCTATGCAGTGGCATCGGGGGTACCGGGCATCTATGGCCTGTACGCCACCATCGTTCCGCTGATCGCCTATGCGCTGTTCGGCCCCAGCCGGATCCTGGTGCTGGGGCCGGATTCCTCGCTGGCGGCCGTCATTCTCGCGGTGGTCCTGCCCCTGTCCGGCGGTGATCCCCAACGCGCAGTCGCCCTGGCGGGAATGATGGCCATCGTCTCGGGGGCCGTGTGCATCCTCGCCGGCATCGCGCGCCTGGGCTTTATCACCGAGTTGCTGTCCAAGCCGATTCGCTACGGCTACATGAACGGGATTGCGCTGACGGTGTTGATCAGCCAGTTGCCGAAGTTCTTCGGTTTTTCCATTGATGCCGAGGGGCCGCTGCGAAACCTGTGGGCCATCGCGAGCGCGCTGATCGAGGGCAAAACCAACTGGACCGCGTTCATGGTCGGTGCCGGCACCCTGGTGGTGATCCTGCTGCTCAAGGGCCACAAGCGCATACCCGGCATCCTGATCGCGGTGGCCGGTGCGACGATCGCGGTGGATGTGCTGGACCTGGCGGCGCGGGCGGGGGTCAAGGTCCTCGGCCCGCTACCCCAGGGCCTGCCGTCGTTCGCCATTCCCTGGATCACCAGCGCCGATATCGTGCCGGTCCTGATCGGCGGTGGTGCCGTGGCCCTGGTGTCCTTCGCCGACACCAGCGTGCTCTCGCGGGTGTACGCGGCGCGCACCCGCACCTATGTCGACCCGAACCAGGAAATGGTCGGGTTGGGTATCGCCAACCTGGCCGCCGGACTGTTCCAGGGGTTTGCGATCAGCAGCAGTTCCTCCCGTACGCCCGTGGCCGAAGCCGCTGGCGCCAAGACCCAGT
This sequence comes from Pseudomonas sp. IT-P218, assembly GCF_949767605.1. Taxonomy (NCBI): domain Bacteria; kingdom Pseudomonadati; phylum Pseudomonadota; class Gammaproteobacteria; order Pseudomonadales; family Pseudomonadaceae; genus Pseudomonas; species Pseudomonas sp. IT-P218. Next base: position 14,089 of record NZ_CATKQQ010000032.1, on the reverse strand, counting down.
TGACCGGCGTCGTCGGCGCGGTAGCGGTTGCCTTGCTGCTGGTGGTGGCGCCGAACCTGTTGCAGGACCTGCCAAACAGCGCCCTGGCTGCCGTGGTGATCGCCTCCGCCATCGGCCTGATCGAGATCACCGACCTGCGGCGCATTTATCGCATGCAGCGCTGGGAGTTCTGGCTGTCGATCGTCTGCACGGTGGGCGTGGCCGTGCTGGGGGCGATCGAGGGCATCGGCCTGGCCATCCTGATTGCGGTCATCGAATTCCTCTGGGATGGCTGGCGCCCATACTCTGCGGTACTGGGGCGCGCGCGAGGGGTCAGGGGCTTCCACGACATCAAGCGCTACCCGGACGCGCGGCTGATTCCCGGCCTGGTCATCTTTCGCTGGGATGCCTCGCTGTTTTTCGCCAACGCCGAACTGTTCCACGAGCGGGTACTGGACGCCGTGGCCGCATCGCCAACCCCCGTGCGCTGGCTGGTGCTGGCGGCGGAACCGGTCACCAGCGTCGACGTGACCAGCGCCGACATGTTGGCCGAGCTGGATGACACCTTGAAAGCGGCGGGCATCGAGTTGCGCCTGGCCGAGATGAAGGACCCGGTCAAGGACAAGCTCAAGCGCTTCGGGTTGTTCGAGCGGTTTGGCGAGGCGGCGTTTTATCCGACCTTGAACGCTGCCGTCAGCGCCTACCTCGCGAGCCATGCGGTGGAGTGGCCGTACCCCGAGGAGGAGGCGCTGCCCGGACACCGATAATGGCCATTTCGATCTCCTTTTGGCCAACCCCGCGCTATGAACCGGCCGGGCGGTGGGCAAGAATCGGAACCGGAGTCTGGTGCGCACCAGCCTTTCCATCGATAAATACGAACCTGATCTTCCTTGCCCTTGGCGGTTTTGCCGGGCACTGCCGCGTACAGCACATAAAAACCATCGAGCTGACTTGGGGAATTGATCCATGGACACAATCAAACGCCTATTGGGTGCCACCGTTTGCGGGCTGACACTGCTGGCCAGTGCCGTACAAGCCGAGCAGCGCGAATTGCGGGTGTACAACTGGGCGGACTACATCCTGCCGTCCGTGCCCAAGGACTTCGCCGACAAGACCGGCATCAAGGTCACCTGGGACACCTTCGACACCAACGAATCCCTGGAGGCCAAGCTGCTAACCGGCAACTCCGGCTATGACCTGGTGGTGCCGTCGAACCAGTTCATCGAAACCCAGATCAAGGCCGGTGTGTTCCAGAAACTGGACAAGTCCAAGCTGCCCAACTGGAAGCACCAGGACCCGGCCCTGCTCAAGTTGCTGGACAAGAACGACCCCGGCAACCAGTACGGCGTGCCTTACATGTACGGCACTGTGTTGATCGGCTTCAACCCGGCCAAGGTCAAGGCCGCGCTGGGCGAGAATGCACCGGTGGACAGCTGGGACCTGGTGTTCAAGCCCGAGAACATGGAGAAGCTCAAGGCCTGTGGTGTCGCCATGCTCGACTCGCCTTCCGAGATACTGCCGTTGGCCCTGCATTACCTGGGGCTGGACCCGAACAGCCAGAACCCCGATGACTACGAAAAAGCCAAGGCGCTGATGCTGAAGATTCGCCCTTATGTCACCTACTTCAACTCGGCCAAGTACATGACCGATATCGCCAACGGTGATATCTGCGTGGCCATCGGCTACTCCGGCAGCTTCTACCAGTTCGGCAATCGCGCCAAGGAAGCGGGCAATGGGGTGGTGGTCGATTGGCGCTTGCCGAAGGAGGGCGCGCCGATCTGGTTCGACACCTTTGCCATTCCGAAAAGCGCGAAGAATGTCGAGGAAGCCCACGAATTTCTCAACACCTTGCTCGACCCGACAGTCATCGCACCGATCAGCGACTTCCTCGGTTACCCGAATGCCAACACGGACTCGTTGCCTCTGATCAACAAGGAAATCACCGGCAACCCGAACCTGACGCCGACACCTGAGGCGCTGAAAACCCTGTACGTCGTGCAGCCGTTGCCGCAGAAGCTGGAGCGGGTGCGTACGCGGGTATGGACCTCCATCAAGTCGGATAAATAACCCTCGAACCCATCGGATCCCCCCTGTGTTGAGCCTGGTGTTCAGTGTCAGAACTCCGGCGTGTATTTCACGCTGAACATCAGGTTACGCGGTTCGCCGAAATTGTTGTTGCCGCTCAGCTGGTTGTACGCCGCCGTGTAGTAGTGCTTGTCGAACAGGTTGTTGGCGTTCAACGCCAGGCCGATCTCCGGCGTCAACTGGTAGCCGGCGCGTGCGCTCCAGACGGTGTAACCCGGCACGTCGTAGGTGTGTTCATAGCCCAGGGTATGGCTTTGGGTGGTGAAGCCCAGGCCCGTGCTGACACGGTTCCAGTCGCCGCTGAACTGGTAATCGCTCCACACCCGCAGCATGTGCTTGGGCGTCCAGGTGCTGAAGACTTTGCCTTCGTTTTCCGGGTCGTCGAGGAACTTGGTGGTGTTGTAGGTATAACCGGCAAACAGCTGCAGGCCGGTGAGCACTTCGCCGCTGATTTCCGCGTCGAGCCCCTGGCTGCGCACTTTGCCCGCGGCAATCGAGCAGTACCAGCCGTCGCAGGCGAAGCCCGAGGCCAGGTCGTTGAGGGCTCGGTTTTCCTGGTCGTAACGGAACAGCGCAAGGGAGGTGTTGACCCGGCCGTCCATCAGCTCGCCCTTGAGGCCGACTTCGTAGTTGCTTCCGATCACCGGCTTGAGCATCTTGCCGCTGGCGTCGCGCAGTGCCTGGGGTTCGAACACGTCGGTGTAGCTGGCGTACACCGCCCATTCGCGGTTCAGGTCATAGATGATGCCGGCGTAGGGCGTGACTTCCCCGGTTTCGTTGGCGGTGCTTTCCGGGTCGGCGTTGACCACGTCGCTGAATGCGAGCTGGCTCCATGACTTGTAGCTGTAGTCGTACCAGCTGACCCGCGAGCCGAGCACCAGGGTCAATGGTTCGATCGGCTTGACCCGCCAGCTGCCGTACAGGCCTTTTTGCCGAATGTCGTATTTGCTCGGCGTTGCCCGGCCGCCGGGGGTATTGAGTATCCCGTCGTAGCTGATTTCCGGGCGGTCGTGGTCGATGCCGAAGATGGTGTCGGTGCTGTCGTTGAAGGTTCGGGCGAACTTGTCGTCGGACGTGTACTTGGAGTAGTTACCGCCGATCATGACTTCGTGCTGCATGGACAAAGCGTCGAAGTGGCCGATGAGGTTCATGTCCAGGCCGAGCTTGGTAGCGTCGAAATCGGTCACGAAGTCGGCGTACTGCACGCCGCTGCCGTCGGCTTCCAGGCCATCGCCGCTGCTTTGCAGCCGCTGGTTTTTCGACTTGTTGTTTTCCGTCATGCGCACGGCGCCGACCTTGAAGGCCCAGTCGTCGTTGAAGTGGTGTTCAAGATCGGTGTAGACGGTGGTGACATCGATGTCCGAATGGTTCCAGCGCGCGCCGGTGTAAGTGGAGCGCGACACATCGAGGGGGCTGCCGTCGGAATAGCGCGGCAGGCCGCGGATCATCGGGCGCGACTCGGCATCGGAGTAGCTGACTGCCAGGCCCAGGGTGGTGTCCTCGCGCAGGTCGAAGTCCAGCGAACCGTACAGCGAGTGGGTCTTGCTCCATTCGTAGTCGATGAACGAGTCACTCTGGTCTTCGTCGGCGACGAAACGCCCACGAATGGTGCCGGCCTGGTTCAAGGGCCCGCCGGCGTCCAGTTGCAGGCCGTAGTGATCCCAGGAACCGGCCTTTGCGGTAACCGTTACGGTAGGGGCGTATTGGCCGCGCTTGCGCACCAGGTTGATCGCGCCGCCGGGGCTGCCGGTGCCCTGCAGCAGGCCGGAGGCGCCGCGCAGCACTTCCATGCGATCGAAAAAGATCAGGTCCTGGGTGGCCCAGTTACCCAGCGCGTAGGTGTTGCGCGGGATCGGCACGCCGTCGTATTGCCAGTCATCGATCTGGAAACCGCGGGAGGTCAGGATTATGCCCTTGCCCACGCCCTGGACGCCGACCAGGCCGGTGGTCTTGTTGGCGGCGTCCTTGAGGTCGGTGATGTCCTGGTCGTCCATCTGTTTGCGGGTCATGACGGTGACCGACTGCGGGATTTCCTTGAGGGTGTGGGTGCCCTTGCCGATGGTCACCGCCCGGGCGGCGTAGGAGCCCGAGCCTTCGGTGGTGGCGTCGTTGCTGTTTTCGATGATATTGGTCGCGCCCAATTGCAGCGTAGTGCTGTCGGTGGCGGCTGGCTCGACGCTGAAGTTGCCCTGGGCGGTCACCCGCAGTTGCAGGCCGCTGCCTGTCAACGCCCGCTGCATGGCTTCTTCAGCTGACATCTGGCCCTTCACCGCCGGTGCTTGCTTGCCCTGCACGAGCGCCGGCTCCAGCGAGATGATCTGTCCGCTCTGGCTGGCAATGGCATTGAGGGTACTGGCGAGCGGGCCGGCTGGCAGATCGAAGGGCAGGGTTTGCGCCTGCGCCTGTGACAGGCCAGGGCCTGCCAGGGTGGCCAGGGCAACGGCGACGGAAAGCGAGTGGGACCACGGGTTGAACACAGCATTCTCCTGAAGGTGTGAGTGTCAGGAGATAGGTGGGACAAGAAATGAAAACCGGACACGAATAAGAGTGATTTGCAAAAAAAATTATTCTTTGGCCGGTTTTGCGCGAATCAACGTCAGCCACGGACTGTAGTGATCGACCCGGATCGGCAGGGTTTCCGCCAGCGCCGCGAAGGTGCGCGCAGGGTCGTTGAGCGGGAACACGCCCTGGACCCGCAAGTTACGCACTTCAGGGGCCAGGCGAACAAAACCGCGACTGTAGGGGCGCAGCGCATCCACGACGTTTTCCAGGGGCTCGTCCAGCACATTGAGGCGCCCGCCGAGCCAGTCGGCGCGATAACGCTGATCGCCAGAAACCGGTTCGATGTGCCGCGCGTAGAGCAGGGCGGATTCTCCCTCCTGCAGGTCACGTCGGGTGCCATTGAGGAGCGTGGCTTGGACGGAGTGCTCCAGCACCACCACACGACTGGCGTCCTGCTCCTGGGCGACCAGGAAACGCGTACCCAACGCGCGCACCTCACCCTGGGCGGTGCGCACGCGCAACGGACGGTGCGGATCGGGCGCGACTTGAATCACCAGTTCGCCGTGGCGCAGGATGACCAGCCTTTGCTGGCCGTCGAATTGCAGGTCCACCGCGCTGTCGGCGTTGAGGCTCAGGCGGCTGCCGTCGGCCAGGTTGAAATCCTCGCGATGCCCCCGTCCAGTGGACAGGTCGGCGAACAGGCTGTCGCCCAGCGGGCTGCGCGCACCCAGCCACAAACCGCCACCGAGCAGGCCTAAACCTGCGATTACCCGCAGCGCATCACGCCGCGATGCCTGCGGTTGCAAGAGCACCTGGCGGGCATGCTCGGTGTGCCCCGGCAAGCGTCGATCCAGGGCGCGCAGGGTGTTGAAGGAACCGCCCAGGCGCTCCTGCAATCTGGCCCAGGCCTGGGCGTGCGCCGGGTCCTTGGCCAGCCAGGCATCGAAACGTGCCTGCAAGGCGGGCGTGGGGGTACCGGCGCGCAGGCGCACCATCCAGTCGATGGCCTGCTCGCTGACAGGGTCCAGGCGCTCTGTTTTCATGTCGCCATCTCGCTCAGGTAGCACTGGCGCAATGCCTGCTTCATATAGCGGCTGACCGTGCGCTCCGACAGGCCCAGCTTTTGGGCGATTGCCACATAGCTCATGCCGTCCAGCTGGCTGTAGAGGAAGGTGGCCTTGACCACCGTCGGCAGGCCATCCAGCGCCCGGTCGATGGCGACCAGGGCTTCGATCAGCTGCAGCTGTTCTTCGGGGGACGGGGCGAGCATCTCGGGCAGGGTGGACAGGCGTTCGAGATACGCCAACTCCAGCTTGCGCCGGCGATGCCGATCGAAAATGAGCCGTCGGGCGATGGTCGAGAGGTAGGCGCGGGGTTGTTCGATGCTGTCGGGATCGACCCGGGCCATCAGCATCTGGCAAAACGTATCGGCGGCAGTGTCCTCGGCGTCCGCATGATTGCGCAGCCGTCGCTGGATATGCTGCAGCAGCCAACGGTGATGATCGCTGAAAAAGTAGCTCAGCTTGCTGGTCGAAGGAGGTTGCACCGGTGGATTTTCCAGATGTTAGTGTGAATCGTTCTCAATACTACCTTTGAGCGACGAGCCACCGCAATCGGGACTTTCCGGGCAACCGCTGTGGGGGGACCGGTTTTACAGCTTCAGAGATTATTTATCGGCATTGGTCGTGCGGATCAGATTGTTGCGCAACGCCACGATCGCCTGCTGCATCTGTGCGAAATCGTCGGGATCGAGGCCCGTTTGCGGAAAGCCGTCTTCGGTCAGTTCGGTGCGTAGTTGGCGACCGGTCTCGGTCAGGCTGATGCGCACCTGGCGTTCATCTTCCGGGTCGCGCTGGCGCAGCAGGTAACCCATCGCCTCGAGCTTTTTCAGGATCGGGGTAAGGGTGTTGGATTCCAGGAACAGCTTTTCCCCGAGGCTGCCGACGGTCTGGTTGTCCTGTTCCCACAGCACCACCAGGGTGATGTATTGGGTGTAGGTCAGGCCGAGCCGTTCGAGCATCGGCTTGTAGGCCTTGCCGAACGCGAGGTTGGTGGAATAGACCGCAAAACACAGGAAGTCGGAGAGCTTGAGATCCAGGGCGGACGTCTTGTCGGTGCTTTTCATGGGGGGTCTCTTTGGGCAGGCTGCAGACTGAGACTGTACATCGTATGCGATGGTGTCGGAAGAGCACTAACCCTGCGGCCGCCTGGCCGGTCCCCCCGGGAACCGGCCGTGCCATGGGTTACGCGGTCTGGACGTTGATGGCGACGTCAATGTTGCCACGGGTGGCCTTGGAGTAGGGGCAGATCGCATCGGCATTGTGGGCCAGCTCGGTCGCGACTTCCTGTGACAGGCCCGGCACCCGCAGGGTCAGGCGGGCCTGGAGGAAGTAGGCGGCGCCGGTCTGGCCCAGGTCAACTTCGATGTCCACGGCCGTATCGGCCGGCAGGGTCACCTTCGCCTGTTGGGCGGCCAGGCCCACCGCTGCGATGTAGCAGGCCGACCAAGCCCCGGCGAACAGCTGCTCGGCTTTCGGGTGCGGTTGCACACCGGTCAGCACGTGCGCTGGAGTGGCGCTGCCGGGGGACGACAGTTCGATGTCGAGGTTGCCGTTATGGCCGCGCGAGGTGGTGCCGGCGCTGCTCAGGGTGGTGTGGGTCTTGCCGCTGGCCAGGACTTTTTCGATCTTGCTCATGATGATTTCCTCAGGTTTACCGATATGTTGTTCGCATACGCTTTGATCGCATGCGACATGAAATTAGACCGTAATAACGCTCAGGGCAACGTCGATATTGCCGCGTGTCGCCTTGGAGTAGGGGCAGATGGAATCGGCGATGTGCGCCAGTTCCGTCGCGACGTCCTGTGCCAGCCCCGGCACGCGCAGGGTCAGTCGGGCCTGAAGGAAATAGGCCGGACCAGTCTGGCCCAGGTCCACTTCGATGTCGACGGCCAGGTCCGCCGGCAGCGCGATGTTGCGCTCTGCAGCCACCAGGCCGACGGCGGCGGTGTAGCAGGCCGACCAGGCCCCGGCGAACAGTTGCTCGGCTCTCGGGTGCGGCTGGGTGGCGGCGAAAACATGGGCGGGCTGGGCAGCGCCTGGGGTAGACAGTTCGATGTCGAGGTTGCCGTTATGACCGCGCAAGGTGTTGCCGGCGTTGCTCAGGCTGGTGTGTGTCTTGCCGGTGGCCAGGACTTTTTCGATCTTGCTCATGGGGTGAATCCTCAAGGGGGCGGTCAGGTTCGATTAGTATCGTATACGTTTAGATCGCATCCGATGAAATCGATAGTCCTCCAGAAGCTGATTAGCGTCAAGGGGTATTTTCATCTCTGGACGACGAACGGTCTGATTCAATTCGCGTTCAATAAAAAGCCCCGGGCTGTTGAGGCCCGGGGCTTTTAACTATCGGTGCTCGACGGCGGGGTGATGATCAGCCCTGCGGCACTACCCGGGCTTCATTGCCGGTGCCTTCGATATAGACACTCTGGCCTTTGCTCAGAGCGGCATTGATCGGCTGGGTCACCGACACCAGCACGCCGCTTTTGGTGCGCACGATAATCTGCTGGGCTTGCTGCGGTTGATCATACTTTTTCTTCTCGGCGTAGTTGCCGCCCGCCGCACCGGCGAGGGCGCCGGCGACCATGGCCACATCGCGCCCGGTGCCCGAACCGATCAGGCTGCCGATACCCACGCCCGCCAGTCCGCCAAGAATGGCGCCGACGCCGCTGTCATGGTTGGTCTGCATCTGCGTCATGGTGATCTGCTCGATTTTCCCCGAGCGGATTTCCATCTCGCCGGCGCCACCACTTCCAGCATCGACGGCGGCGCAGGCGCAAAGCACAAGACTTACGAGGGTAATCGTCAGCCAGGAAGCGGTGTTTTTCATGTCGAACTCCATCACCAGGGGAAGCGGTTCATGCAAACGCGTCAGCGCAGGTTAGACGAAGGAGACTAGCACAGGGCCCCGGCTTTACTGGCCGCCCAACCGCTGCAGTTCCTGCTGCACAAAATCGGCGAACAGTCTGATCCGGATCGGGGTCAGCGTACCAAAGGCGTGCAGCGAATGAATCGCCAGCGATGGCAGGGGGTGGTCGGCCAGCACTTGTACCAAGGCGCCTGAATCCAGGTCTTGTTGCACCGTGCATTTCATCAGGTAGGCCACGCCCATGCCGCCGAGCGCGGCGCCGCGCAGGCCGAACCCCGAGTCCAGGCCGATGCGACCGCGGGGGACCAGGGTTTCACCGTCGGCAAAGACGATCGGCAGGGTTCGGCCATTGAATTGATAGCGCACGAAGGGCAGGGCGCGCAGTGCCTCGATGGAGGTAGGGGTGCCCCATTCGCCGAGGAACACCGGGGAGGCGACCAGGGCCATGTCGAGCTGGGCCAGGGTACGGCTTTTCAAGTCGCTGTCGAGGAGGCTGCCGACGCGAAAAATCACGTCGTAGGCTTCGCGAATCACGTCCACATGGTGATCGAGCAAGGTCAGGTCCAGTTCCACGTCCGGGTGGTCGCTGAGAAACACCGAGTGGATCCTCGGCAGCAACAGGCGTCCCAGGTCGCTGGGCATGCTCACCCGCAGGTGACCGCGGGCGCCACCGGTGTGACGCAGCGCATCGGCGCTGTCGTCGATGGCGCGCAACAGCGGCGCGACCCGCTCGAAAAATGCCTGGCCCTCGGGGGTCAGGCCGAGCATGCGCGTGGAGCGGCGAAACAGCTTGGCGTTGAGTTCGGTTTCCAGCCGGGCAATGCTTTTGGAGATGGCCGAGGGCGTGGTGCCGGCATTGCGCGCGGCGGCGCTGAACGAGCCGGCTTCTACCGCGCGGACGAAGGCGATCAGGCTGGCCGACTGGTTCAACAGGTTGGACATCTTGTGACTCCGCAGCACAACAGATGTGCCTGGTGCTGGACTGGTTGGCGGGGATGCGCGCGACATAATACTGCGCTCCTTCAACAAGTGGAGTCAGCAGATGCAACGTCTACAAGGTAAGGTCGCGGTGATCACCGGCGGCAACAGCGGCATTGGTCTGGCCGCCGCGTGTCTGTTCGCCAAAGAGGGGGCGCAGGTGATCATCACGGCGCGCCGCCAGGAGATACTCAATGAGGCGATCCGCCAGATCGGCCATGGCGCCATCGGCATCAAGGGCGATGTCGCCAGCCTCGAACACCATGGCGAGGTGGCCGAACAGGTGCGGGCGCGCTTCGGTGCGCTGGATGTCTACGTGGCCAATGCCGGGGTCATTACCCTGACGCCATCGCAGCAGGTCACGCCGCAAGAATACGACGCGCAGTTCAACATCAACACCCGTGGCGTGTTCTTCGGGGTGCAGGCGATCACGCCGTTGCTGCGCGACGGTGGCAGCATCATTCTGACCAGCTCCCTGGCGGCGAGCAAAGTGCTCGACGGGCATGCGGTGTATGCCGGTTCCAAAGCGGCCATCGCGGCATTCGCGCGCAACTGGGCGCTGGAGCTGCGCGCGCGGCGCATCCGCGTCAACGTGTTGAGCCCAGGCCCGGTGGATACGGCGATCATTGGCAAACTGGGCGTCACCGAAGAACATCGCCCGGGGTTTGTGCAAATGATGGCGGACATGATTCCGGCAGGTCGCCTGGGCGAGGCCCATGAGCTGGCACAAGCGGCGCTGTACCTGGCGTCCAGCGACAGTGCATTCGTCAACGGCATCGAATTGCACGTGGACGGCGGCATGTCGCTGGTCTGACACAGGCCTCAGAATGTGCAGGAGGCATCGGAAAATACCACCCGGCCAAACTGTGCATTCGCATCCAGTGGCGTAATGGCCAGCAGGTGGTCCAGGCGAACCTCCTGCTGTCCATCAGCCGTTTCAAGGCGCAGAAACTCTTCCTTGTCGCTGGAGGTTCGCGTGGTCAACGCCGTGGCGACCAGGCGTGAGCCATCGTGCAACTCGATGTCCAGTCGATAACCGCGCAGGCAGGCGATCTCCAGATAGTCATGCAGATCGCAGTTCATGGGCCGGTAGGTGTTCATGTCGTTACTCCTGACAACCTTGCAGTTTGAGGATGAAGTAACCCTGTTTGTCGATTCACGCTCATTGTAGACATCACCTCGAAAATCACCCGATAAGAAAAACCGATACCCGCTTAAGGATTTCCCAGAGGCGGGGCAGGCCCGTGCGGCTTTAGAGTCACGCCCAGGGTTTGGCTGGCGGATGGCTGATGGGCCTGTCGCCGTTACCACGCCAGTCGGAATTTCTATAAAAACAAGAAGGTGATAAGCATGAGTCACGACACGGTCGATATCAAAGCGTGGATCGACAACCGACCGGTTGCCGGGTACCAGTGGCTGATCATGAGCCTGTGTTTCTTCGTTGTGCTGTTCGATGGTTTTGATGTCGCGGTGATGGGTTTCATCGCGCCTTCGCTGATCCAGGACTGGGGTCTTTCCAAGGCGGCCTTTGGCCCGGTGATGAGCGCCGGCATGGTCGGCCTGGCCATTGGCGCCTTGACCGCCGGCCCTTATGCCGATCGCCTGGGACGCAAGAAAGTGCTGTTGATTGCCGTGACGGGTTTCAGCGTGCTGAGCCTGGCCTGTGCCTTTGCGCGCAATCCCTATGAGCTGGCAGCCCTGCGGCTGTTGACCGGGGTCGCCCTGGGCGCCGCAATGCCCAATACCACCACGCTGCTTTCCGAATACCTGCCGGAGCGTAATCGCTCGCTGTTCATCACCCTCATGTTCACCGGTTTCAACATGGGTTCGGGGCTGGGCGGTTTTCTCGCGGCCTGGTTGATCCCGCACCACGGTTGGCAATCGGTATTGCTCGCTGGCGGCATCCTGCCGCTGGTGCTGCTGCCGTTCCTCTGGCTGCTGTTGCCCGAGTCGCCGCGTTTCCTCGCGGCACGGAATGCCCCGTCCAGTCAGATCGCCAAGGTGTTGAACAAGTTGGGCGGGCGTTTCTCGGCGGCCACGACATTCACCATCAGCGAGCCCCAGGTCCAGCATAAGGCGCCGGTGCGCATGTTGTTCAGCGAGGGTTACCGCTTCGGCACGCTGGCACTGTGGATGACCTACTTCATGGGGCTGCTGGTGATCTACCTGACCATGGGCTGGATGCCGACGCTGTTGCGCGAAGGTGGCCTGTCCATCGAACGCGCAGCGACCATCACCGGCCTGTTCCAGATCGGCGGCACGGTCGGCGCGATTGTAGTCGGCTGGGCGATGGATCGACGTAATCCCAACGCCGTCATTGCGACCTCCTATGCATTGGGCGGCGCGTTCATCCTGCTGCTGGGGGCTTTCAGCCTGGAGTCGAGCCTTTTGGCATTCGGCGTCGTCGCGGCAGGCTTCTGCATGAGCGGTGCGCAGACCGGTCTCAACGCCTTTGCGCCCGGTTACTACCCAACGGATTTCCGCGCCACGGGGGTGAGCTGGATGCTGGGCATCGGTCGTTTCGGCGCTATCTTCGGCTCTCTCATCGGTGGTGCGGTGCTCAGCCTCGGGTTGGGCCTGCCGCTGCTGTTCACCCTGTTGAGCGTGCCGGCCTTCATCGCCGCGCTGGCGATCCTGGCCAATGGTCATGCACGGCGTCGGGTCAGCCAGGCTGTTCTGGCGCAATAATTATCTTCGAACACAGGAACTCGTCATGGCACGCATCATCGGTGGTCTCGCCGTCTCCCACACACCTACCATCGGCTTCGCAGTCGATCACGACAAACAGCATGAAGCGGCCTGGGCGCCGATCTTCGAAGGCTTCGAACCGATCAAGGTATGGTTGAAGGAGCAACGGCCGGACGTGTTGTTCTACATCTTCAACGACCACGTGACGTCGTTTTTCTTCGACCATTACGGCGCGTTCTCCCTGGGCGTCGATGAGCGTTACGAGGTTGCTGACGAAGGTGGCAACCCACGTTCGTTGCCGGCGGTTGGCGGGCATGCGGCGCTGTCGCGGCACATTGGCCAGAGCCTGATGGCCGATGAATTCGACATGAGTTTCTTCCGCGACAAACCGCTGGATCATGGCTTCTTTTCGCCGATGTCGGCGCTATTGCCCTGCGAGCCTGAATGGCCGGTGGAAATCGTGCCGCTGCAGGTGGGCGTATTGCAATTCCCGATCCCCACCGCGTTTCGTTGCTACAAGCTGGGGCAGGCGCTGCGCCGGGCGATCGAAAGCTATCCCGAAGACTTGAAGGTGGCGATTGTCGCCACCGGCGGCGTGTCCCACCAGGTGCATGGCGAGCGTTGTGGTTTCAACAATCCGCAGTGGGACGAGCAGTTCATCGATCTGCTGGTCAACGACCCGGTGCGCCTGACCGAAATGACCCACGCCGAGTACGCCACCCTGGGCGGCATGGAAGGCTCGGAGGTGATCACCTGGCTGATCATGCGCGGCGCCTTGTCGGCCACGGTGAAGAACCTGCATCAGGACTACTACCTGCCGTCGATGACCGGCATCGCCACCTTGTTGCTGGAAAACCAGGACCGGCCTGTGCCCGCCGAGGTCAACGCGCGTCACTTGCAGCACATGCAACACCAGTTGGCGGGCATCGAAAAACTCGAGGGCACCTATCCGTTCACCCTGGAGCGCAGCGCCAAGGGCTATCGGCTGAACAAGTTCCTGCACCGCATGATCGAGCCGCAATGGCGCCAGCGTTTTCTCGACACGCCCGAGGCGCTGTTCGAGGAAGGCGGCTTGAGCGAAGAGGAACGCGAGCTGCTGCGCCGCCGTGACTGGCGCGGGTTGATCCAGTACGGGGCGATCTTCTTCGTGCTCGAAAAGCTCGCCGCGGTGCTCGGCATTCCCAACCTGCAGGTGTACGCCGCCATGCGCGGCCAGAGTCTGGACGAGTTCATGAAAACCCGCAATCAGCAGGTGCTGTACTCGGTGGCGGGCAAGGCCCCGCGCTGATCTGTAGGAGCGAGCTTGCTCGCGATGGCTGTGAGTCAGGCGACATCTCTATCAACGGGTCGGCCGTCTTCGCGAGCAAGCCCGCTCCCACATTTTGATCGGTGTCATGCACAAGATCTGTGTGCACTGGAGATCCCTTGTAGGAGCAAGCTTGCTCGCGAAAGCGGTGGGTCAGGCGACATCTCTATCAACGGGTCGGCCGTCATCGCGAGCAGGCTCACTCCCACATTTTGATCGGTGTCATGCACATGATCTGTGTGCACTGGAGATCCCTTGTAGGAGCAAGCTTGCTCGCGAAAGCGGTGGGTCAGGTGACATCTCTGTCAACGGGTCGGCCGTCTTCGCGAGCAGGCCCGCTCCCACATTTCGATCGGTGTCATGCACAAGATCTGTGTGCACTGGAGATCCCTTGTAGGAGCAAGCTTGCTCGCGAAAGCGGTGGGTCAGGCGACATTTCTATCAACGGGTCGGCCGTCTTCGCGAGCAGGCTCACTCCCACATTTTGATCGGTGTCATGCACATGATCTGTGTGCACTGGAGATCCCTTATAGGAGCAAGCTTGCTCGCGAAAGCGGTGGGTCAGGCGACATCTCTGTCAACGGGTCGGCCGTTATCGCGAGCAGGCTCACTCCCACATTTTGATCG
>NZ_CATKQQ010000031.1:0-20814 GCF_949767605.1 Pseudomonas sp. IT-P218 | reverse complement strand
CATCTATGCGCAAGTTGCTGGTCCTCGGTCTCGTCTGCGCCCTGAGCGCCCCGCTCGTCCATGCCCGGGCCATCCCGGACCCGACGCAGCGTCACGCACCTGGCAACGAAGAACTGCAAAAGCCCATCGCCGAAGCCGGCTACAGCGTGGGCGTGAACTACCAGCTGCAATGCGCCGGTTGCCACCTGGGCAACGGCATGGGCTCGGCGGCCAATGACACGCCGAGAATGACCGGGTTTGTCGGCAACTTCCTGAAAGTGCCGGGCGGCCGTGAATTCCTCGTGCGCGTGCCAGGCATGTCGCAATCGGCGTTGAACAACGCGCAGCTGGCTGACCTGCTCAACTGGCTGATGCGCGAGGATGGCATGGCCGGCAAAAGCAGACCCGCCGACTACCAGCCCTACAGTGCCGACGAAGTGGCGGCGCTGCGCGCCAAGACCATGCTCAATCTGCCGGGCACCCGCGCCGAACTGATCGACAGGATGCGCGCTCAAGGCATCGCCATCGAAGACGGGATGAACAACTGACAGCAGCGAACGCATTGACACAACCGGGGCCCAGGCCTTCGCGCCTGCCCGAATAATCCCCTTGCGACCGATGGTCGTCCAGATACCCGAAAAGCAGGCCAGCCGGCGCCTGCATCACTGCTCCCGACTAAACTTCGTCCATAACGTGAATGAATCCACAGTGCTGCTAAAGTGATAGCACGGGACCCGCATTCTCCCCTGCCTCGGGATTTTCGGTGGAGGGTGGATTTCTCGACTATAAGTAGCTTGCCGCTGAGGCTAAAGCTCTGAAACGAGGGTAGTTTTGACCTGGATCGCGTTCCTGTTGGGCGCGAGGGGGTAGCAAAAATGGGATCTGATCATGATTTTTGAGCCGAGCAGTAGCCGTTCCGTACTCCAGCGAAGAAGCAGCACCAGTATCTTTATCCAGGCCGGCCTCGATAGCCTGGCTGTCACCGGTGTCGCGTGGTACCTGATTGATTATCACATCGGCTACATCACCCAGGCCTATGTGATCATGGTCCTGCTGTTGCTGGGGGCGTTGGCCGTCGTGTACGACCACTACGCCATCTATCGAAGCAACGTCGGGTTCGCCATCAAGGCCTTCAAACTGTTCAAGGCATGGACCGCCGCCTTTTGTTTTCTCGTCGCCATGGCCTTTCTTACGAAACAAAGCGAAACCTACTCACGACTATTGGTCGGTGAGTTGTTCGTCATTGGCTATTTTGCCCAGTTGCTGTTGCACCTCGGGACGCGTGAACTGCAAAAGAAGTTCCTGGCGCATCCCACCCAACGGGACAACGCGCTGATCATTGGCTCGGGAGAACTGGCCGACTTCCTCCACCAGAAAATCAGTAACAATCCCTGGCTGGGTGAACGGGTCGTCGGCTCCGTACTGATCGGAGCGGCCGATGACCATGGCAAGGATGGCTCGGAGAACCCCAACCGCCTGGCGATACTGGGCAATTTGTCCGACCTTGATGACCTGGTCGCGCAACATTCCATTCGCACCGTCTACTTCGTCACGCCACTGGACGGTTCGCAGGTGATCAAGGATGTGTATCTGAAGTTGTTCGACAAGCACATCTCGGTCAACTGGGTGCCGGACATCTTTTCCCTGCGCCTGATCAATCACAGCGTTCGCGAGATTGCCGGCATTCCCGTGCTGACCTTGTCCGAAACGCCACTGATGGGCATGCGCCTGCTGCTCAAGAACCTGGAAGACCGCGTGCTGGCCTTTCTCATCCTGCTGTTTGCCGCGCCGGTGCTGGCCATCGTCGCCATTGCGATCAAGCTCGACAGCCCGGGGCCGGTGTTCTTCCGCCAACAACGGATGGGCTGGAGTGGCGGGCCCTTTCGCATCTGGAAGTTTCGCAGCATGAAGGTCCACCAGCCTGAAGACGGCGTGGTCAAGCAAGCGCAAAAGAACGATCCGCGCATGACCCGGGTCGGCGCCTTCATTCGCAAGACCAGCCTGGACGAACTGCCGCAGCTGTTCAATGTGCTGATGGGCGAAATGTCCCTGGTCGGGCCTCGTCCCCATGCCATCCAGCACGATGCGCAATATTCACCCGACATCGCCGACTACTTTGCGCGCCACAACATCAAGCCCGGCATCACCGGCCTGGCCCAGGTGCGCGGCTACCGGGGTGAAACCAAGGATATCGAGCAGATGATCCGTCGGGTCGATTCTGACATCGAATACATCAACAACTGGTCGCTGTGGCTCGACTTCGTCATTCTTGCCCGCACGGTGACCGCCTTCTCGGGCAAGCATGCCTACTAGTTGCGTCATGGATGCATAACCTCGAGTAGCGCTGGTTATCAGCGCTACCGGGTTACAAACGAGACAGGGGTTCAGGCCGGGAACAGATCGAGCGTGCGCTCAACCTCGTCGGGGTCGATGCGGAAACCTTCGCCGTCCGGGGTACCCACCACAAAACCGAAGTTCTGCTGATCGCGATCCGTCAGGTACTTGAAGAAGCAGACGAAACGATCAGGCGGTTGCAGGATCAGCAGCGAACCGCCGGGCTGCAGTAGATTGACGCCATGTATGAGCTGACTGCCTTCGATGCCGATCACTGTCCTGGCCCCGGCACAGGCCGCGACGATGGTCGGTACATCGCACTTGGACGGGTCAATGATGCGAAACCCCCGGCGCTCACGCAGACGTTCGGCCAGCTCCAGTTCATTGCGCAACAAACGCAACTCGCCCTTGTTGCCCCGCAGGACGAATACGCCTGGGTGAGAACTGGCATCGACATGGGACAGCAACTTTTCAGACATTGCGCGAAATCGCAGGTGCTTATGACGGTTGTGACTGATGTCGTCAAAGATCACCAGCTCGCGAAAAAACGCATTGCGCACACGAACCGGATTCATCCCCAGCCAGTCTTCATAACCCGGCGCGTGAAGTATCCCGTGCCTGGCGGCGGAAATGGAGGTTTCAGCGAGCGACGTGGTGACCGGGATGCCCTCCTGGGCGGCCATTGGATAGGTGATACAGTCATCCACCATCCACGAGCCAAACCACTTGTTCCCACCCACGGTGCAATACATCGCCCCGCGATCGATTTCGTTTTCTATGCGAACCTTCGGCAACCACCCGGACCTGGGCGATAACCAGGTTTTGGCATCACCTTTGTACAGCGCGCCGTCGATCAACCAGGCGTCCTTGAGCAGAAACGCGCGTGTCGGGCCGTGCTGGACAAGACCGTTGCCCTCCATGGTGCGACGGGGATGCTCGAAGGGATAAAACTGCCATCCTGTCACCCGCTCAAGCTGGTTGGGCAGGTAAAACGCAGGCGGCGCGACCGATGCATCCGCTGGGGCCATTTCCCAGGTTTTCACCGCGACACTTTGCAGATCCAGCGGCGGTTTCCTGGCAAGTTTCTCTTTGAACATGTGTTTGTACGCAGCAAAACTCCATTTCGCCCCAGCGCCGCTCACCAACAGGTTCGATTGCGACATAAGGATTACCACTCTGAATACGTTTAACTACCAATAACGCTTGTCATCGCTTGCTCGACGTCAGGTTCAGTTGCACATCAGGCTTTCCATGGCAGGGGGCGATTTCAGATGACTGTAGCGACCGCGTAGGGTCTCGAGCAGTTTTTCCGGTGGCGCCTTGGCGCAATGCAGATAGACCCTGGAGAGCCCACCAAAACCCATTTCACGATAACGCTCGGCGATTTCCTCATCGCTCGGCCCATCCGGCAAACCCAGATGCAAGGTCAGTTTTTTACCCTCTACGGCAAACAGAGGGGTTTCCCAGAGAAATTGCGCGACGCCCACTTTTGGCAACCGGACAAATAGATAGCCGTGGTTGTTCAGCGTATCGACATCGCCGCCGCGCCTTCTTTTCCACTCCAGCAAGCCATCGTCCGGACGCGCCAGGCACGTGCCGATATCGTAATAGTCAAAGCCGTTTTCCAAGGCCCATTCCAGCGCCATGAAGGTGGTGATGGAGTTGATCTCGCGCAGCTTCTTCGCATCCGAGTAGACCGTTTCCGGGTAGCCGAAACGGATCGTGCTCCAGTAGCGCTTGCCCGCGCGGGTGATCACGCAGCCAAGGTGACAGGCGACGACTTCGTCCTCCAGCAGCACCAGATCCAGGCGCCCGGCGGCGGTTTTCGCCACCCGGCGCACTTCCTGCTGCTCGATTTGCGAAGCGGACGTGCCATGCCTGGCGCTGGCATAGGGTTGCAGCATGCCCTGGTCGGCGCTTTCGATTTCGTCATCGTTCAACGCCTGTTTCAGGCGATAGCGCAGGCGGTTCTTGCGAAGATTGCGGCGCAATTCGGAGTTGTATCTGGCGGTTATATCCTCGATCGATCTGCCCAGGGGTACAACAGCGCTAAGATACTGCGGTACACAGAGTGCGCCCGGCGTCGGTATTTCACTGACAAATACCGTTCGACCCGATTTATCCGGTTCAACTTGCTGATTGGCGACCTGAGGTTCAGCGCCCATTAGAACTTTCACAAAGTCGCGCTGGGCTTTGCGCCCCACATAGAAAATGTCGTAAGCGCTCTCTTCGCGCAGCTTGAACCTGACAAATTCCCAGCGCCAGAAACAGGCTCGACCGGCAATATCGCGCAGCCAGGCATGAGCTTTCCTCAGTTCAAAGCGTACCGACGGCGTAATCAACTGACGCAACAGTGCCTTCACATATTCTTTCATTTGGTATTAACACTAATTAATTAAGGAAAGATTATTCGAAAGTTCGAATCAAGGAATAAGACACTGCAACCCAGGCTTCGATACGGTGGCGGTTGACGTCAAACTTTCGTCGTTTTTTTCACTAATTACGACACAAGTCCCGACCGCGCCAGCAAGTCGTCGCGTATATGAGCAGTAAAGATGCTGTGCCAGAGTTTTGCAAGATATTGCAGCGCCGACCCTGTATATATTGGCCCCCGACTTACCCGCCAGTCGGTGCCGTGCAGGCAAGCGTCCTCAAGATGAACATTGGGTTACCGACTACGTATCGACTGAACAGGCGCCTGGGCTCACTGGCCAGCCTGAACACCCATTCGCAACCCAGGCCACGCATCCATTGCGGAGCGCGACTCACCTTGCCGCCGAGAAAGTCCAGGATCGCCCCGCCACACACGATCAGGCACGGCACGCCGCTGGCCGCCAGCCTGGCCGCAACGACTTCCTGCTTGGGCATGCCCATGCCCAGTACCACCAGTTCCGGCTGATGTTGCCGGGCCAGGTCGAGGTAGGTCTGCACCTCGGCGAAACCATGGTGGGCAGACACCACATTGACCGCCCACGCCGCCTCGCAATGCCTGGCCGCATTGGCCAGGAAAGGTTCCTGCGTGCCCCACAAGGCCACGCGCCGTCCCTTGTACGCCCCCAGCAACTTGGGGATCAAGTCCGTGCCGTTCATGTTCAGCCCCGGCACCCGGCCCATTCGGCGAAACAGGATGGACATGCCGGAGCCATCGCGCAGCAACACGTCGGCGGCCGACAGTGCCTGGTAGTAGCTATTGTCCCTGGCGATCAGGTTCATCGCATGGGCATTGACGAACCCCAGCACCGTCGCCGCTTGCGGCCTGGTTAACGTCTCGATCAGGCGCTGCTGTTCATCTGCGTCGCTGATGACCCTGAGTGACTGGATGATCGTTTGCCAGTTGTGCTGCCAGGTCAAAGCGCGCATCAGGAGTCGTCTCGCTTGGACCGCACCCATTCAACCTGGCGTTTAACCAGGAAGCCCAGGTACAGGGGAATTTTCTTCAGCGCGTAGAACGGCGCATAGAGCAACGCGGAAAAGGCGATGATGTCGCGACCGAACCGGCTCCACGCCAGCAGGATGGTCACCATCAAGAGGGCCACCCCGAGCGAAGCGATCAAGGCCGGCAGCCAGGCGCCGAACAGGAAGAACACCAGCCAGGACAAGGTAAACGCCGCGCCCAGCAACAATGTGAGCAAGGCCAGCGGCGGCACCAGCAGGTCCAGGGTCATGGCCAGCAGGTTGAAGTTGCCCCGGGCAATCGACTCACCGAGCAATTTTGGCGCGTCTCCCAGGATCACCCCCAGGTGGCCGTGCTCCCAGCGCGTGCGCTGGGTCGTGAGGCCTTCGTCACTGCGGGGGAAATAGCTGGTCACCAGGGCGTCGGGGCAAAACAACGGCGGCTTGCCGCCACGACAGAAATCCAGGCCCATTTTCAGGTCTTCGACGATGTGACCACTGGCCAGCGTGATCAAGGGCAGGTCGCGCCAGACGAACGCCATGCCGGTGCCCATCAGTTGGCAGGGCAATCCCAGCCGGGCCCAGCCCAGCGGGCGTGCCTTGTTTTTCACGCACCAGGCAAACTCGGCGATCTGCACCTTCAACCCGGAACCCGGCGGCGCACGCATCAAGTCAAGGGCCTGGGTTGGCCGCCCGGAGTCGATGCAGCGGATGGCCAGGCGCTCGATGAAGCCCTCGCTGACCTGGCAATCGGCATCGACAATGATCAAGACGTCCGGCGCATCGCTGGCCAGATGACGCGCGCCAAAATCCAGCGCATAGCCCTTGCCACGCTGTTGATCGTTGCTGCGTTCCACCACCTCGGCGCCCGCCGCGCGAGCCGTCGCCGCGGTGTCGTCGGAACAGTTGTCCGCCACCACCAGCAGGCGGTCGCCCTCCAGCAGTTGCGGGCGCAGGGAATCCAGGGTGGCCGTGATGATCGAGGACTCATTGTGCGCCGGCACCAGCACCGCCACCCGCGGTCGCGGGCGTCGCGCCAGTGCCGACGCTCGCACCGGCAAGCCCGCCAGCAGCACCTGCACGAACAGCACCAGCACCGGCAGGAGGAGGATTGCCAGCGGTACGCCCAGTAGCCAATTGAGGAATGTGATCATGCTTGCGCCTTGAACAGATGAGCCAACTTGGTCGCTTCGGTATCGATATCGTGGCGCTCGAGCACGCGCTGGTAAGCCGCCTCGCCCATTCGCTGCAACACTTCGACTGGTTGCGCGAGGCAGTCCGCCAGTGCCGCCGTCAACTCGTCCACCGCGCCTGCGGGAAACAGCCAGCCGTTCTCGCCCTGGCGTACCAGTTCTGGAATGCCCGCGACATAGGTGGTCAGCACCGGGCGGCGCAACGCCATGGCTTCCATGATGACCACCGGCAAGCCTTCGGCGAAGCTCGGCAGCACCAGGGCCCGCGCGGCGAGAATTTCCGTGCGCACCTGCTCGCTGCTGATCCAGCCGGTGATTCGCACATGGGATTGCAAGCCATGCCGGGTGATCAGTTCTTCGATCTGCGGGCGCATTTCGCCGTCGCCGGCCAGGACCAGCTCGAACGCCACGCCTTGCTCAGCCAAGCGGCGCGCGGCCTCCAGCAACAACAACTGGCCCTTCTGTTCACACAGGCGCCCCACGCAGACCAACCGCGGCGCGGACGGCACCGCCACCGCCGGCACGTCGTGAAAGGCCCGCTCCAGGCCACAATGCACGACCTTGACCCGAGCCCAGTGCGCGTGGTCGACCCAACGATACAGCTGGCTTCGCCCATAGGCGCTGATGGCCGCGACAAACGCCGAGCGCCGGACTTTCTCGCCCAGATGAATGAACTGCGGCTTGTCGAACTCTTCCGGGCCATGCACGGTAAAACTGTACGCCGGCCCGCCAAGGGCGTTGGCCAGCATCACCACTTCGGTCGAGTTGGTGCCGAAATGGGCGTGCACATGCCGGGCGCCGAATGCCTGCATCCACGCCAGGACGCGGCACGCTTCGAGCAAATAGACCAGATGGTACGGCCAGGATCGATCGGCGCGCTGGCCCATGCGCAACGCCAGCCACAACGTCGAAAAAAACCGTTTCGGCTGGGCGCGCAACACCTCGAGCGCCGGTTTCAACAGTGCCTTGACGCCGCCCTCCAGCACATACTGGGTCTTGCTGCGCTCGGACTCGTCCTCGGCGTCCACCAACTCGGCATCCCAGCCTCGCAGCGCGATGCGTTGTACCTCAAAGCCCTGGCGTTCCAGCGCCAGGATCTCGCGACGAATGAAGCTATGGCTGACCTTCGGGTATTGATTGATGAAGTAAGCGATACGCATGGGCACCCGGCTTTTGTCGTCGAATTTGTTACTGCAGGTCCCCCCACAGTAGTCCAGTAACCGGTCACGTCAATGCACTGCGTAGCTGCCTGTCAGCACCTTGTCGACCTGGGCAAAGGCATCGTCCAGCAGCTCATAGCGCCGGCGATACATGGCGCGTTTTTTTGAGGCAATGGTGTCCAGCGGCTTTCTGGACGAGGCCATGGGAATTTCGAAGAAGTCTTCGCGCTCCGAGGGGGTCGCCCCGTGTTCGAGCCAGATCGAATCATAATTGGCGGCCAGCTCCTGGGCTTTGTGCGCACCAAAATAAGGGTGGCGATGGTGACGATAGACGTCCCCCACCGCGTAGATCTTGCCGACACCGATATTGCCGGCAATGTACTTGGTCACTTCAATCAGGAAGCTCCGGGGACGCAAGCCTTCGAAGTCCTTGGTGACATCCCGGTAGATGGCCAGCGACCTGTCGCTCTCGATGCCTTTATGGATGCCCTGGACGGCGCCGATAAAGATGCACAGCTCATCGTCCGTTAAACACAAGGTGAAGGCGATCGAGGCGATGCGCAGATCGCCCTGGAACAGGTTCAGCACCAGTTCGCCCTCCCGCATGAACCAGAACGGGCGGTCCAGCACCAGGGTGCAACCTGGCGACCAGGCCGTCAGATCGCTCAGGACCAGGCTGTCGTCGCGACCGAACAGCAGCAATTGCGGGCAGCTCTTGCTGACCACCTCGTAGTGCGAGGCCATGACCCCCAGTTTGTCCTGGGCGCCCCAGCTTTTGCTGATGTAGGGCCAGTGCACGACACCCAGGGCATCGCCGCCGAGTTTTTCGATACCGGTACTGCCCAGCGCGTTGGACATGCGCCCGAAAAACAGGTCCAGCTCGGTCCGGTTCCTGGCCACCAACAGCAGGAACTTGAGTTTGTTCTTCAATGCCCTCAGGGAGTAGCCAGCGTGCACGGAGAAGACGCTTTTGACGATCAACCAATAGTCCATCGAAGTCTCACTTGTATTCGATCAGTGCGGATTTGCCGGCACCGAACCTGTTCAAAAGAAACTTGACCTGCCCGACCATCTCGGGAAATTTGCCCAGTACGAGGAAGAACGCCAGCAGCCAGTTTTGCCGCGCCGGGCCTGCGCCGCGCCGGGCCAGGCGCGCGACCTGCAGGGGATAGACCAGCAGCACCAGCAGCCCCGGCCAACCGAGTATCAGCGTGGCAATCAGCGTAACCAGCGGCACGCCCAGGCCCCAGAACCAGGCACGGCGCGACTCGCGGCGCCAATGGCGCTCCGGCGCGCCGCCATGTAGAAACGCGCCCTCGGCAAAGGCATAACCGCCGCGCAGGGTACGCCGCCACCACTGGCCGAAACGGGTCATGCTCGCATCGTGCAAGGTCATTTCCGCAGGCAAGCGCCAGACCTTCCAGCCCTTGGCTCGCAGGCGCACACAGAGCTCCGGCTCTTCCCCGGCAATCAGGTCCGGCCGGTACCCGCCCGCGGTGGCGAAGGCGTCCGCGCGCATCAGGGCATCGCCACCACAGGCGCTGGTCGCACCGGTCGGCGTATCCCATTCGAGATCGCACATCAGGTTATAAATGGAGCGCTGGGGAAATCGTTCGCGGCGCCGCCCGCACACCACCGCCACCTCGGGCTGCGCATCCAGAAAGGCCTGGGCATGGGGCAACCAACTGGCGACCACTTCACAATCGCCATCGACGAACTGCACATGACGCATCGACGGCAACAAGCGTTGCAAGCGGGCAAACCCTTCATTGCGCGCCCGGGCCGCGGTGAAGGCAATGTTCATGTCCAGCTCGACCACCTCGACGCCCAGCCTCTGCGCCATCTGCACCGAGCCGTCGGTCGACCCGGAGTCGACATAGACGATCTGCTGCGCCGCGCCGACCAGCGACGCCAGGCAACGCTCAAGGCGCTGGCCTTCATTGCGACCGATGACAACGACGCCCACCCCCGTCGTCGTGGTCATGAGTATTCCCCGGCATCGACGAGCTTGCGCTGCTTGATCGTCGCCGGCACACCGACGGCCACCGAGTTGTCCGGTACGTCGGTCAACACCACGGCATTGGCACCGATCACCACATTGTTGCCAATGCGGATGTTGCCCAGCACCTTGGCGCCGGTGCCGATATCGACGTTGTTGCCCATCACCGGAGCAATCGGCTCGTTCACGTTCTTCAGTCCCACGACCACGCCATTGCGGATCCGGCAGTCATCGCCAAACTGTGCGTAACCACTGATCACGATGCCGCCGAAATGATCGATGACGAAGTTGCGCCCGACCACCACTTCACACGGCAGCTCGATACCCGTCACGATCTGCACCAGCTTGAAGAGCACTTTGTAGATGAACGACAGCAATTTGCGCAACGGCGCCGGGCGCACACCATAGCGCCAGCGCCCGAAGCGATACACCAGCATCACCCAGAAACCCTGGGCGCCCCAGTCACCCTCGTATGCTCGCAAGTCCGCACGTATGTTATCGAACATGGACTGTCCTACCGTGTGGGTTGGCTACCGAGTCTGGTTTTGCGCAGCAGCGCCCAGGTCACCCGTGTATGTTGCCAACAGGCCTTGATGGCAGCCCGGCCGCGACCTTTCAACAAGGCCTTGAGCCCCAGGATCAGGTCACACAGGCACACCAGTAGCATGTGAAACGCCAGCCCCGATAAACCGTGATGCTTGCGGAAGTACAACAGCTCGCTTTCGATTTGCAGCGTCTGCAGCTGGCGACCGTCCATGTTCAGCTTGTCGACCGACTTGGCACTCTCGCCACCAATATGTACCACCGTCGTGTGGGGGTAGTAGACCACCTTCCACCCCGCCTGCTTGACGCGCCGGCAGTGATCGACTTCCTCGTAGTAGAGGAAATAGCGCGGGTCGAACAAGCCGACCTTGTCGATCACTTCACGGCGGATCAGGTAATAGCAGCCTGGCACCCAGTCACACTCACGCACCGAGGCATGATCCCACTCCAGGTCGTCGACCAGTTTCACCCACGGGAAAAACCGTTCGAGCCCGGCCGTCACGAGGAACACATTCAACGGCGTCGGAAAATAGCGGCAGGATGGCTGCATTTCTCCGTCCCGACCGACCAGGCGTACACCGAGGATTCCGCAATCGGGATGGGTCTCCATGTACTCCAGGGTCTTGGCCAAGGTGTCGTCGGAGACGAATGCGTCGGTGTTGAGCAGCAACGCGTACTTGCCCTGCAGGTGTTCGACCAATTGATTATTGGCCCGGCCAAAGCCGACATTGTCTTTATTGGCCAGCAGCACGGCCTCTGGGCAAATATCGCCCAGGCAATCCAGCGAATTGTCCGCCGAGGCGTTGTCCACCACCAGGTAGCGCGCCGGATCGGCACGCTTGGACTGGCGCAGTGCATTGAACATCGGCTGCAACAGGCCCGCCGTGTTGTAGTTGACCACGAGCACATCCAGGGGCGCGCTACTCATTGGCTTTCTCGCCGAAGAAGTACTGCGCTCTCATGGCCTTGAGCTTGGGCTCGTAATCCGGGTCGAAGTGAGTGCCGCGCTGGCGGATGAGTTCCATCCACGGATAGTCTTCGCAACGCTCTTCGATTTTCTTGATCAGGTCCTCAACGGTGCAGAGCACCTTCGCCGGGTTCCCCCCCACCACGACACCGGGCGGAACATCCCGGGTGACGACGGCACCGGCGGCGACGATTGAATTCGGACCGATTTTGCGACCCGGCATGATGATGGACTGATAACCGATAAAGCAGTTGTCGAATATATCGACCGCACCGACGGAGTCGAGCTGTTTACCCGCGCTGATCTCGAATACGCCAATGAGTCCGTCGTGCCCGAATATCGTGCAATCGGACAAGCCGACGTTGTTGCCAATGCGCAACAGCGAAGGGTCGGGGATGTTGCAACCGGGATTGATCCACACGCCCTTGCCGACCGAATATATGCCTCCCCAGCGCGCCAGGTAATCTGCCCATTCATAGCCGGTGGGGTGGCAAAACTTCTTGAATAGCCCCTTGCCCCGACCCGTTTTGTTTACGTAGTAACGTATTGCACGCTTTGCTAGCCCAATCATCCTGTCAGCCTCACAAATTTCAGCGTTTCACATCGGTACCAAGACCAGATGCACCATGGTTGTTGTTGTAGTGGCACCCTGCTTTGGTTGCTCTCCCTAAGACTGTTCCACTGAAGAATATCTGCCCTGCGCAGGACCCATTTGATGGTTGAGG
Organism: Pseudomonas sp. IT-P218; assembly: GCF_949767605.1. Classification (NCBI taxonomy): domain Bacteria; kingdom Pseudomonadati; phylum Pseudomonadota; class Gammaproteobacteria; order Pseudomonadales; family Pseudomonadaceae; genus Pseudomonas; species Pseudomonas sp. IT-P218. The sequence goes on along the minus strand of NZ_CATKQQ010000031.1, from coordinate 8,521 downwards.
TAGTCCGCCAGCCGCAGCGTCAGCTGCAACAGCGGCATGGTTGGATTGCTCGCGCCGGCCGTGGCAAAAACACTGCTGCCGGTGACGTACAGATTGTTGGTGCCGAACACTTTGCAGTTCTGATCAACCACCCCGAATTCCGGGGAAGTCGCCATCCGGGTCGTGCCCATGTGATGGGCATGCGGCCCGACCCTCAGCGGCAAGGAAACGTCATAGACCGCTTCGTCCAGCTTGACATAGCCAAGCCCCTCTTCGGCAAAACACTTGGCCACCTCCAGGCCGATGCTTTTAATGGTCTCGCGGTCTTCGGGGGCGAGCTCCCAGTTGAGGTTGACCTTTCTCATCCCCAGTTCATCGCGCTCTTCAGTCAATGAGAGGCGACTCTTGCGGTTGGGAAACTGCTCGATCATCGTCGCGAGTTCCCCGTCACCGGGACAGTTGAACTTGGCAATGAACTCGATCTTGTGCGCCACGCCAGCCTTGCAGGCCAGATTCTCGAAAAAGCCCTTGATGGCCGCCATGCGCCCATAGGTTTCCACGTGCGACACCAGGGAAGCGGTGACATTGCCTTTGCCGGAATGATGCTCGATCACAAAGGCATCCTTGGTGAAGAACTGCCTGGATTCCCTGCTTTCACCGTCGTTGAGGATGAAGTTACCCAGTGCGATGTTCAGGTGTTCCATGAAGCATCGACCGACCATGCCATCCTCGGTGACCACGCCGGCGGCGGCCAATGACTGGCTGTTGAGCAGCTGCCTGGCATTCTCGATCGCGCCGGTGGCCAGGATGAATTGCTTGGCCGAGATGCGCTCCTGGTTGCGTTCGTAATCGGACACGACAACGGCGACGATACGGCCAGTGTCCTTGTCGAAATCCAGGTCGACACAATTGCAGTTGATGAAGACGTCCAGGCCCTCGGTCTCGTCAAGTTCCTTGGCATATTTCTGGGCAAACCGCGTCGGCGGGCTGAGCAGGAAACGGTCGGCTTCGAATTCGTCGCTGTTGAAGGCCGCGTTGACGGTCTTGAACCCCGAGTCCAGTGGCAGGTCCAGAATGGCCATGGCCGCTGGCAGATTGCGCTCCATCTCGGAAAACGCGATGGGCCAGCCGGGCAGATCCCCCTGCGGGGCGAGGGTAAAGTCCGAAGGCACCAAGGGTCGGCAACGCCCGGCCCAATGGTTGGAGGTGCCGCCCAGGTAGCGCAGGCGGGTTTCTTCCGTGTAGGCCTCAAGCCCCGTGGACGATGTCTTGTAGAGGCTTTGTGAATACGGGGCATATTCGCGGCCCCCACCCTCCAGAAGCACGACGCGCCAGCCATTGCCAGCCAAACGCAAGGCCAGCGTGATGCCGGCCGGGCCTGCGCCAACGATGCAGAAATCATAGTGATCGCGCAGGTCTTTCTGCGTTTGGTAGTCTTTGATCATAGGTGCAGTTACCGGAAATGCGCGGCAGGTAACACCCACCCGTTGATCACGACAAACTCCGATTTTCCTGCAGGAGACCGGGCCCCAAACCCGGAAAATTTCACTACCAGCCCCCCCAGGCTTAACAGGGCAAATGCCCGAATGAGTCCTCTGCGACTGATGGCAGAGTTATTCAACACGCGTTCACTCATCACTCACAGCTCCATGGGATCGAGATTGCATCGCAGATTTCAAGGGTGCTTCAACATTCCCGGCCAACCGGTTCAACCGAACAGCCAGCGGAAAACGACCAGCACCAACTCGCCACACAAGGCGCCTACCACCAGCATAGGCAACACCATCAGCTCGCGCTTGATATCGAGGATACCCACGCGACGATTGACATACACAACCAGCACCAGGGTAGGCAATGTATGCAGCGCGACCCCCCAGATCGCGTATTCGACGCCACCGATAGCCAGCAATACCGGCACCACCACCCATAACGAAACGACACGAATGATGTTGTCGATGGCTTGGTATTTGGTGAGCCCCAGGGCGATCCAGATCTGGTTGGCCACGATGTAGCGCATCATGAAAAACGACGTCGACAGAATGGCCATCATCTTGCCGGCATCGTGGTAACGCTCATCGTACAAAATGCTGATGATCAATGGACTGGTGACCCAGAACAGCCCGCACAGAAACAGCAGCGCAACGTCGACCAGCATCTTGAATTTGAAATACAACCGGCGCAGACGATCGAAGTCATTGGTTCTCGCGGCCTCACCGAAGGCCGGCAGGGCCACGGCCCCGACCACTTTCAGTACACCGGTCTGGACCGCGCCGAGGATCAGCACGGCAATGGAATACACGCCCATTTCGGTGACTGTCATGCTGCCGCCGAAAATGATCCGGTCGCCCTGCATGGACAGTACGCCCACGGCCGAAGACAACAGGATCCAGCGACCGAAGACCACCAGTTCGTCGAGCGCTGCGCGTTCCCAGCGCAGGCTGTTGGACGGCCCCTCGAACCAGTAGTGCCCAAGCAGCGTGCTGACCAGCGCGGTGATCAGCCCGGCAGCCACCAGCGACCAGATGGAATGGGTGAAATAACCGATGACCAGCATCGCCAGCAAGCCGACGACCTGGGAAGCGAACTCGGCGATCACCACTTTCTTTTGCTGGAAAGCGCGAACGGCCAGGTCGACTTTTGTCGACTGGAACCCGTAGATGATCGCGGTAACGCCGGTCCAGGCCAGCACCGCCGGCAATTGCGGTGAGGCATAGGTGGAGTTGTGCGACCAGAAATCGATGGCTTGCGAATACCAGGCCGCGGCGGCGAGAAGCAGCGTCAAGGCGAACAGCACAAAGCCGCGCACGATCTGCACGGTCCACAGGGTATTGAGAAACTCCGGGTCGTCGCCCCGCGTGCTCTGCAGGATGTTCTGCCGCAACCCCACGTCGGACAGCAGGTGCAGGACGAACAAGACGGTGGTGGCGATGGCGATGATGCCGAACATTTCCGGCATCAGCAGACGGGTCATCACCAGGTTGCCACCCAGGCGAATCGCTTGAGAGGTGACCAGCGCCCCGAGGTTCCATGCCCCAGCAGATATCGCTTTACGACGAAGGCCAAACGATGGCGATATGTGAACTGAAGGCATAACATCAATCCCCGGTATTGGATGACTCGAAAGGTACTATAGTCGCTATTAGGCAAAGCACTAGCCATTAGCCATCGCTCACTCATCAAATAAATCGGTAGCCCATGCCTGAGCACTTTCGCGCGTTAGTCGTCATCCTGGTCCTTGCCGGTATCGTCTTCGCTTTTGCACGGCGACCGGCGGCAGACCTGATCCCTCACAGTGATTTCACGCGGCGGCGCAACCTCTGGTTTGCCTTGACGCTGGTGGCCTTTTTTTCCCACAGTTTCTGGGTGTATGCGGGCGTTACCGCCATCATCCTGACGGTGTCGCGGCAGCGCGAACGCAACCCCATGGCGTTATTTTTCCTGCTGTTGTTTCTCATTCCACCCGCCTCGGCGCAGGTCCCCGGCTTCGGCCTGATCAACTATCTGTTTGACCTGAACCATGTACGGCTACTGTCACTGTGCATACTGCTCCCGGCTTTCCTGGCGTTGCGCAGGCGACCAGACACCCTGCCCTTCGGGCGCACCTGGCCGGACAAGCTCCTGTTGGCCTATCTGCTCCTGACGTCCGCTCTTTTCCTGCGCCAGACCACGCCCACAGACACCCTGCGCCAATCGCTCTATCTGTTCCTCGACGTTTTCCTGCCTTACTACGTGGCCAGTCGAGCCGTGAAGAATGTCAGCGACTTCAAGGACGTAATGCTGGGCTTTTTACTCGCTGCCATGGTGCTGTCGCTGATCGGTCTGTTCGAATTTTCCCGCCGCTGGCTGCTTTACAACGCGCTGACCTACGCCATGGGCGTGCAATGGGAAATCTCCACCTATCTCAGCCGTGGCGGCTCGCTGCGCGCCAGCGTCACCACGGGCCAGGCCATCGCCCTGGGCTATGTGATTGCCGTGGCCATCGGCTTTTACCTGTTCCTGCAGGAGGGCGTGCGCAGCAAACTGCAACGACGGCTCGGCGCCCTGCTGCTCGCCGGTGGCTTGTTTGCGCCGCTGTCGCGCGGCCCGTGGATCGGTGCCGCGGTCATGATCATCATGTTCATCGGCACCGGCCGTTATGCGGTCAGGCGCCTGATGCTGCTCGGAGTCGCCGCCGTACTCGCCCTGCCGCTGCTGGCCATTGTGCCCGGCGGACAAAAAATCATTGATCTGCTGCCCTTCATCGGCTCGGTAGAAGCCGAGAACATCACTTACCGTCAACGGCTGATCGATAACTCGGTGATCGTCATCCAGCGTAATCCATGGCTGGGATCCTTCGATTACCGCAGCACTCCGGAAATGCAGTCACTGATCCAGGGCCAGGGCATCATCGACATCGTCAACACCTATATCGGCATCGCCCTGCAAATGGGCTTGATCGGGCTCACGCTGTTCGTGGCGTTTTTCGCCACCATTGTGCTCGGCATCCGCAAGGCGATGCGTTCGTACCCCAACAAGGATGATGAGTCACGACGATTGGGACGGGCGCTGCTGGCGACCCTGGCCGGGATTCTGATAACCATCATCACCGTCAGTAGCATCACGGTCATCCCCGTGGTGTATTGGTCGGTGGCCGGGCTGGGCGTGTCCTATGCTCAGATGGCGCGCAGGCTCAAGCGCGCGGAGACTGCAAGCAGCAAGAGTGCCCTTCAACAGACCTGGTAACGCTCATGACGTGTTTTGTTCACCGCATGCCTCTGCTATCAGTCTTTCTCCTGTTTCTTGTCATCTGGCCGTCCGGCACCCGAGCGGCGGAGTGGGTCGTCAGCGTCGATGAGCGCAGCGGCCTGCCCCAGGTCACGCGCGGCGGCAGCCCTGCCATGGCCTCTCAATTCGTGTTTTGGGGAAGCAACTGGGACTGGGCGGACTTTACCCCCTCGCTCAAGGTGATCTCGCCCTATGTCTACGCCATGGAAGGCAAGAGCCAAAGGCTGGATTTCGACGCGACCGGGCAGATTCGCAAGGAAGGCCAGCAGACGTTGAGCATGGACCTGGTCCTCAATGCCCGCAGCGTGAAGTCGAACGTGATGGGCGGCGGCATCGTCTTCAATTTCGACCCGGCCCTTGCCGAAGAAATGGGCGTGCCGGTGTTGCTGCCCGGCAACCGTGGCTGGTCCTGGGGCAATGCCCAGGGGCGGCGCATGGAGATGCTTTTTGAGCCCGCGCTGGAAAGTGTGTATTTCGAACCGGGTGATAAGTCCCAGGTGCGGGCGTTCTTCTACAAGGACCGGATCAAGCCCGGTCGAAAAACCGTCAAGGCCACCTTTAGCGTGTCCGGCGATGTGGCGCTGGGGCCAACCGCCGCCGAGCGCTTCGGCGTCGCGGACCCGAAGAGCTGGCCGAGCGACCGGCTGGACTGGAAGACCGCGCCGGTCGACCTGTCCTTTCTCAATGCCCAGGAAAAGCCTGCGGGCAAGCGTGGCTTCGTCAAGGCGGTCGGCGAGCAACTGCTGTTTGCCGACAACACCCCGGCGCGCTTCTGGGGCACCAACCTCTCGGCCTATACGCTGTTTCGCACGCCGGACGATGCGATCAAGCTGCAGGCCAAGCGCCTCTCGGCCCTGGGGTTCAATCTGGTGCGACTGCACCACCATGACTCGCCGTGGGTCTTGCCCAACATCTTCGGTGACGGCAGGGTCGTGCACGATACCCAGCACCTGAACGAAGAATCGCTGAAGAAGCTCGATTTGTGGATCAAGAGCCTGAAGGACGAGGGCATCTATGTCTGGCTCGACATGCACGTCGAACGAGCCCTCTGGGCGAACGACAACATCTTTGGCTTCGATGAATTGCCGAAGAGCCAGTATGGCATCGCCGACCTCAAGGGCTACGCCTACGTAAACGTCACAATCCAGCAGGCCATGAAACACTTTGCCAGGGATTACCTGAGCCACGTCAACAGCTATACCGGCCTTGCCTACAAGGACGATCCGGCGATTGCCGCGGTGCTGATCACCAACGAAAACGACATCACCCAACACTATGGCAACGCCCTGTTGCCCGACAAATCAGTACCCCGGCACACCGAGCTGTACATGAACGCGGCCAAGGCCTTTGCCAAACAGCACGACCTGTCGCAAGACCAGACCTGGCGATCCTGGGAGCCTGGCCCCGCCAAGCTGTTTCTCAATGACCTGGAACGGCGCTTCAACGTCGACATGATCGCTTCCCTGCGCGAGACCGGCGTGAAAGTGCCGATTGCCACCACCAGCAGCTGGGGCGGCAACGGCCTCAGCGCCCTGCCGGCCCTGACCGCCGGAGACGTGGTCGACGTGCATATCTACGGGGGCCCGGGGTCGCTGGAGAAAAACCCGCTGACCAGCGCCAGCCTGGTGGACTGGATTGGCGCCGGCCAGGTCGTCGGCAAACCCCTGACCGTCACTGAGTGGAACAACGAGCCCTTCCCGATCGCCGACCGTCACTCGCTGCCACTCTATGTGGCCGGCACGGCCAGCCATCAGGGCTGGGACGCGCTGATGCAATATGCCTATAGCCAGGAAGGGCTCTCCGAGCAAGGGATGTCGGCGGGCAACTGGCACGCCTATAACGACCCGGCCATGCTGGCCACCCTGCCCGCCGCCGCCTTGCTTTATCGTCGCGCCGACGTTCACGAAGCCAGGACCACCTATGTCTTCGCGCCGACGCCAGAGACCCTGTTCAACCAAAGCATTACACCGGCCAACTCGGCCCTGCTGCGCACCGCCATGGAGAAAGGCAAACTGCAGATCGCCATGCCCCGGACGCCGCAACTGCCCTGGTTGCAACCGGGCGTCATCGCCAGTAACGCCCAGGTGTTTCATGACCCGGCAAAGTCGCTACTGGACGCCTCGGCCACCGAGTCCACCACGGACACCGGTGAGCTCAAGCGCAACTGGAAACAAGGCATCTACACCATCGATACGCCCCGCACCCAGGCGGCCACCGGCTGGATAGGCGGTGAGTCGATCAAGTTGGGCAATATCCAGGTACAGATCAAGACCGCCTACGCCAGCGTTGTCGTGCAAAGCCTGGACGGCGCGCCCGTCGGCAAGTCCGCTGACCTGCTGATTTCCCTGGGCACCCGGGCCATCCCCAAGGACGGCGACAAGACGCCATTTTACGTGGAGCCTCTGGAGGGCACCCTGACCCTCCAGGCCCCGGCGGGATTGACCCTGTACACCCAGGGCGGCCCCGGAGGACGACCTGGGAAACTGCCGGCCACTTACCAGGATGGGCGCTACACGATCAAGTTCGACGGCCTGCAGGCGTCCAATTGGTTGTTCCTGAAAAAAGCATCCCAAGCGAGCATCGCAAGCGAGTGACAGTCTCAAGTGACAGCAAAGGTCTTTTAAAGGACGGGTCGGCCGCCTCGCGCTGACACCGCATCGATATCAAGGAGAGCGGCATGAAATTCCTGGTGATAGGCGGCGCAGGCTACATCGGTTCGCACATGGTCAAGCAGCTCCTTGGCGCGGGGCACGAACTGGTGGTGGCGGACAACTTTTCCACCGGCTACCGCAGCGCGGTGCTGGGCGGGACACTGGTCGAACTCGACATCGCCGACGCCCAGGCCCTGGACACGCTGTTCGGCACCCACCGCTTCGATGCGGTGTTCCACTTCGCCTCCTTCATCCAGGTGGGTGAGTCCGTCACGGAGCCGGCCAAGTATTACCAGAACAACCTGGCGGCGACCCTGACGCTGCTCAAGGCGATGGTTCGCGCCGAGGTCAAGCACTTCATCTTCTCCTCCACCGCCGCCGTCTATGGCGACCCGGCGTATGTGCCAATCGATGAAGCGCACCCCAAGGCCGCGATCAACCCCTACGGTCGCAGCAAGTGGATGGTGGAGCAGGTGCTGGAAGATTTCGACCGCGCCTACGGGCTCAGGTCGGTTTGCCTGCGCTACTTCAACGCTGCCGGCGCAGACCCTGAGGGGCAGTTGGGCGAACGCCACGAACCTGAGACCCACCTGCTGCCGCTGGTCCTGCAGGCAGCCTCCGGGCGGCGCAAGACCATTACTGTCTTTGGCTTTGACTACGACACGCCGGACGGCACCTGTATTCGCGACTACGTCCACGTTGTCGACCTGGTGGCCGCTCACGCGCAGGCGGTGGACTATTTGTTGGCGGGGGGGGCCAGCACGGCTTTCAACCTTGGCAATGGCCAGGGTTTCTCGGTGCAGCAAGTGATCGACACGGCACGCCGCGTGACTGGCCGGGACATCTACATCAGTGAAGCGCCCCGCCGCGCTGGCGACCCGCCACGGCTGGTGGCGGATGCTCGACGGGCCAAGAGCTTGCTGGGCTGGCAACCGCGATATGCCACACTGGAACAGATCGTGGCGCATGCGTGGGAGTGGGAGAAGAAGTATCCGTGGCACTGAATGTACTGCTGGGGTTGCTGCGGTGGGACAGTAGGTCCGGGTACACCCGTGAGGGATGAGTCGGCTTCAAGGACGCCTTCGCTGCGATGCGGCGACCCGACAAGCCAGCTACAGGGGATCGGC
>NZ_CATKQQ010000030.1:0-22106 GCF_949767605.1 Pseudomonas sp. IT-P218 | reverse complement strand
TGATCACCGCCAGACGCAATTCCCGGCAACACCCAACAAACCGGCTCCTACAGATGTGTGTCGCTTAGCTTCTGACGAAAGCCAGCAAGTCGGCGTTGATGGCATCGGCGTTGGTGGTCGGCATGCCGTGGGGGTAGCCCGGGTAGGTTTTCAGCGTGCCGTTTTGCAACAGCTTGGCTGACAACGGTCCGGAGTCTTCATAAGGCACGATCTGGTCGTCATCGCCATGCATCACCAGCACCGGGATCGTGATCTTCTTCAGATCTTCGGTGAAGTCGGTCTGGGAAAAGGCCACGATCCCGTCGTAATGGGCAATGGCACAGCCCATCATGCCTTGTCGCCACCAGTTTTGGATGTTGCCCTCGGACGGTGTTGCACCCGGGCGGTTATACCCGTAGAAAGGCCCCGCCGGAACGTCACGGTAGAACTGGGCGCGGTTGGCCTTGAGCTGCGCCTGCAAGTCATCGAACACCGACTTGGGCAAGCCGCCCGGATTACTCGGGGTTTGCACCATCAAGGGAGGCACGGCGCTGATGATGACGGCCTTCGACACGCGGTTTTCGCCGTGCCGGGCAATGTAATGGATGACTTCACCACCGCCGGTGGAGTGCCCTACATGGACGACACCCTGCACGCCAAGATGGTCGACCACGGCCCTGACGTCATCGGCATAGTGATCCATGTCGTGCCCATCCCAGACCTGACTGGAGCGCCCGTGGCCGCGCCGGTCGTGGGCAATCACCCGGTAGCCGTTCGCCAGGAAAAACAGCATCTGGGCATCCCAGTCATCGGCACTCAGTGGCCATCCGTGATGAAACCAGATCACCGGGGCCTCGCGCGGCCCCCAGTCCTTGTAAAAGATCTCGACACCGTCCTGCGTAGTGACATACCCCATGTTCGCGTCTCCTCAATGAAAGGTTGCACCGCCTGGCCGCCAAAACACCTGGGGACTGAAGGCAACTTCAAGGTCAATGTTTTTGGCTGGAGTTTGAGAATAGGCGAACCGGGGAAAATCAGCGGATGTTCAAACAATTGATCAGGACGACTGACGGGCGGTCGCTCGATGTGCCTGCCATCGAAAACAAGGAATTATGCGTTGCCGCCGACATCTACATGCGAGCACTGCACAGAGATAGGGTTTCACGGAAATGGTCGTTGGGAACCGACAAACCAGGCCGAGATCACCGTGACCACCATGGCTGGCCATTGCAAATAATCAACGTAATCCGAAACCCGCTCCCTTTTAAAATGGCATCCAATACCCCGCCCGATGCCGTGTTCGGCCCTATCGCCAGGAGCGACATCTTGTCGTTTCGTTCCAGGACCGCAAACGTGCTCCTACACTCGTTCACCTGCCAGCGCGCGGCGGTGGAAGTGCGGTAAATGCTTCAACGCGTATTCGGCGGCCTGGAGCTGCACCTGGCAACGAGTGTCGAAAAAGCGATGCAGGTCTTCGCAGTTGCCCCCTGCAAGGCTCGTTCATTCCAAATTCTGCTCACCGGTCATTCATCTCCCTATTCCGAGCCAATGCGCTGCGTGCACGACAACCAAACCAAGCTTATAAAATCAATAGAATCAATGAGTTACCATACCCTAAAATTGCTTTGAATTTTTTCTGACGCCGCCACTCCTTTGTCTATGAGCGAATGGAGGGGGATCTCATGAATACCGGTCTTTACGTCATTGAATACAAGCTTCATGGGGAGCCAAGGTCATTCATTATCAGGACGAAGATAAAGAGCAGCGCTGATGCATGGCACTGGGCAAGTTGTGACGCAGGAGTGGCGCCCATACCCAAACCGGGAAGGCCGCCGCTCAAGGTCGTTTCCAAGCCTCAAGCCGAGAAGTACGGTATCAGTGACGTGACATGGCGTGAGACAGCAACGTTGAGCTGGACGGAGGTTGCAACTTGATGAGCCGTTTTTTGAGGCCGATATTGATGAACTGCCTATTTGTAAATAAACCAGGTGTAAAGAGGTTTAATAAGCGCGCAGTCAATTGAGTACCATTTCGATGTCTACGAGGAGTCTTTCACTATCGGTACGGGCCCAGTCACGTTGCAATTCAAGCAGGTATTGCAGGGATGTCATCGGACGTGCCCCAAGTTGCACCATGCGCTGAATGGCCATCTCATGAGCTTCGACCGAGATGTCACCACAAGCGTCAGCGATGAAATACACCTCGAAGATCAATGAGAAGCCTGCCGCAAGGCAGGCTTCATTTTGGAGGCTCAGTTCAAATGCGTTTTGAGCTCCAGTGCTGCCTGACGCACCGCAGCCTTGACCTCGGGAATCGAGCTCAGCGGATTGAGCAAGCCGAAGTCGTGGATCATGCCGTTGTAGCGCACAGAGGTGACCGGCACACCGGCCGCATCCAGGTGGCGGGCGTAACCTTCGCCTTCATCACGCAACACGTCGAACTCGGCTGTTTGCACCAGGGCTGCCGGCAGCCCTTTGAGCTGTTCGGCGCTGGCGTTGAGCGGTGAGGCGTGGATCTGTGCGCGCTCGGCCGGGTTGGTGGTGTAGTTGTCCCAGAACCACTGCATCATGCCCTTCGTCAGAAAGTGGCCCTCGGCAAATTGCTGATACGAGCCACTGTCGAACCCGGCGTTGGTCACCGGCCACATCAGTAACTGAAAGCGCAGGGCCGGGGCTTTCTGTTCCTTGGCCATCAACGCCACGACCGCCGCCATGTTACCGCCGACACTGTTGCCGGCAACCGCCAGCCGCTTACCGTCGACACCGATGTCCTTGCCATGCTCGGCCACCCAGCGAGTCGCGCCATAGGCCTGGTTGATCGCGGTCGGGAACTGCGCTTCTGGCGACGGCGTGTAATCGACATACACTGCGACGGCGCCGGAGCCCACCACCAGGTCGCGAATCAGGCGTTGGTGAGTTGGGAAGTCGCCCAAGACCCAGCCACCGCCATGGAAAAACATGAACACTGGCAACTCACCTTTGACCTTGGCCGGGCGGACGATTTTCAGTTTTATGATTTGCTCTCCCACCGAGATAGAGCGGTCGCTGACTTCGACGCCGGACAGATCAACCTTCACCGATGCCTGTGCTCCGGTTAGAACCGCACGGGCGTCCTTCGGGCTCATTTGCTCCAGCGGTTTTCCGCCACCGGCCGCCAGGGCTTCAAGAAAGGCCTGGGTGTTGTGTTCGACGCCCGGACTGCCTGCGGCAATGGCATTGTCTATGGAAAGAGCCAGGAGAGAGATGGCCAGGGTTTTCTGGAGGATGTTCATGGGTAATCCTTTTTGGTTGTTAGAGGTTGAGTCAGACGCGGGCGCCGCGGGCGTTACTCGATCAGCGGAACGTTGGCCGCTCGTTTGTACGGCCCGTACTCCAACGGCACCCATTCGAAATGCTTGTCCACGGCGCTGATATGACCGATACCGGGGAACGGCAAGTGCGCGGCCGTCACCCAGGTCTTGCTCGCGGCAGCGGCGCTGAACACCTGATTGCGACTCTTGATCGCTTGCTGATTGTCGACGTCGAACCCGATCGACACCTCCGGGTGCAGGAATTGCACGGCGAGGTTGTGCACCAGGTCCCCCATGAACAGGATGCTTTGCCCCTGGGAGGTAAAGCGGTAAGTGCTGCTGCCCGGCGTGTGTCCGGTCTCCAGTTGGGCCTCGACCACACCCGGCAACGGCGACTGACCCGGAGAGAAGGTTTTGAAGCGCCCCGCGGCGATGTAAGGTGCGGTGGAGTCCTGCGCGATCTTGAAGAAGCCTTTGGCCGCTTCCGCAGCTTTGGCCAGCGCCTGCGGGTCCAGCCAGTAATCGGCTTCGGCCTTGGCGGCATACACCGAGGCGTTGGCGAAGATCGGCTGCTGCTGACCATCCACCAGACCGCAGACATGATCCAGATGCAAGTGCGTAAGCAGGATGGCATCGACCTGCTCCGGCTTGTAGCCGGCGGCTTGCATGTTGGCCGAGAGCTGGCCGGCGGTGGCACCGATGCACTGCCCTGCCCCGGTGTCGACCAGAATCAGTTGTTTGCCAGTGTTGATCAGGAAAGCGTTGAACGCCGTTTGCACGCCCGGTGTTTCAATTGCGCGACGGGCGAGCAGCGCGCGGATCTGACTCTGGTTCATGCCCTGCAGCAGCTTCGGTGAAAGATCGTTGTAACCGTCGAACAGCGCCGTCACTTCGTAATCCCCCACCGCCAACCGGTAGTAGCCGGGGACCTGAGTGGCCTGAATCGGCGCCTGAGCCTGTGCGCCAACCGAAGTCAGCACGAATGCCAGGCCTAATCCACGCAGTGTGCAAACCAGAGAATGCTTCATGCCTCACCTTTGATCGAGTCAGAAAACGGCTGATCATGTCAGCCGGGTAAACTCGATCATGCACCTGCCCGACACCCTGAAAATTGCAGCGATGTGCTGATTAACGCCTGTGGCAAGGCCCACTTCATAACTCTTAAGGTTTGCTTAAGGACTTTAAATGTCGCTGGCGGACAGACTTTCCTGAACGATCAGGAGAGCCACCATGAACCCGCCATCGGTGAATACAAACCATCCATGCCCTGTTGTACGGCCGTTGGGCGCCCTATCCGGCTGGCAGGAGCGCCGTGCCAAGGAGCTGATGCTGCGTGACATGGGCAGCTGCGTTCGCATCAGCGCGATTGCCGAACACTGCAACCTTTCCCGTAGCCATTTTTCCCGAGCATTCAAAAAAGTTACCGGCCACTCGCCGCAGGGCTGGCTGGTGATGATGAAAATCGAAAAAGCCAAAAGCCTGCTGATCACCTCGATGCCGATCACCGATGTCGTCTATGAATGCGGTTTCGCGGACCACTCGCATTTCACCCGCACCTTCAGCCGCCTGGAAGGAATGACCCCCAAGGCATGGCGCCGGGCCTTTGTTCCTGCAATGAGCCACCCTCTCCAGACGCCAGTGATTGATCGGGACATACCCAACTGGCGCATTCACGAAAGCCTGGTCGAAGGCGTGGGACAGTCGCACGCGCGAGAACTACACGCGTGAAATGATCGAGACCGACAAAACGAACTCCTCCCTTTGGCCGCTCATGCGGCCTTTTTTTCATCCGGCGCTGGCCGGTGCCAGGGGCAGGTTGAAGCAAATTCGCGCACCCTGCTCGCTGTCCTGAACCACCAATGTCCCGCCATGCGCACCGATCACCGACCTGCAGATGGCCAGGCCCATTCCCATGCCGCTACCTTTGGTGGTGAAGAAGGCATCGAAGATCTGCTCGCGCTGGTGTGCGTCAATTCCGGGGCCGTTGTCCTGGAAGCAGACCTGGACATGAGCGTCCTTTACCACTGAGCCGATGATGATGCGTCCATTGGGCAACCCTGCTCCGGCGATGGCATCCAGCGCATTGGTGATCAGGTTGAACACCACCTGCTGGATCTGCACCTCGTCGACCGACACCGGGCATTGCGCCTCAAGCCGGGTCTCCAGGCGCACATTGCGGTTCGCCGGGTCAGTGGCGGTCAGGCGCACGACCTCTGCGATCAAGTGATCGATTTGCACCGGTAACCGTTGCATCGGAGCCTGTTTGGCGAGTGCACGAAGTGCCTGGACTATGTCCGCGGCGCGAGCGCTGTCCGAGCGAATGTCTTCCAGCCCCTGAATCGCCTCCTCCAGATCGGGCTGGTCACGCTTGAGCCAGCGCAGACTGGCCGAGGCGTTGGACACAATGCCCAGCAGCGGCTGGCTGATTTCATGGGCAATCGAAGCAGAAAGCTCGCCCATGACCTTGAGGTGCGAGCTACGCGCCAGTTCCGCGCGAGAACTGCGCAAGTCCGCCTCCATTTGTGCGTGTAGCCGGTTATCCTCGACCAGCTGTTCATACAGCTTGGCGGTTTGCAGTGACACCGCGGCCGCAGAGGCGAGAATTTCCAGCATGGTCAGGCGCTGGGCGTTGAACAGCTTGGGGACCAGGCTATTTTCCAGATAGACCAGGCCGACCAACAGGCCTTGTTTGAGCAACGGCAGGCACAACACCGACCGCACCTGGCGCCGTTGCAGATCGCTGCTGTAGGCCTCGGGACAATCGGCCCGGGCATCGTCGAGCAGCAGGGTCGTGCGCGTGCGCATCGTGGCGTTGAGCACAGAGGCCGGCGCCATCGCTTCGAGCGGTTGCGCGCAGTCCAGAGTGACCCGCACACTGCCGGCTTCGACCGAAGCCGTCGCAGCCAGTTGCAGTTCGGCGCCGTTGACCATCATCAGCACGCCATTGTCGGCACCGGCCTGAATCATCAAGTGATTCATCAGGGTTTCGACCAGTCGCTCGTGCAGAACCTCCTGCGACAGTGCACGCGCCGCTTCGATCCCCACTTCAAGATCGAGGCGGGCCTGGGTCATTGGCCGGACCGGTTCGAACGATGGCTGCGCACTCAAAAACGGGTGCAAGGTTTCCAATAGGCGTGCCTTGCTGTTGGCGCCCCAAAGGTCGTAGCAATCGCGCGCGACACGCAGGTGGTAATTGGCACCCGACACCAGCCCGTTGGGTAGGCAGATATCGGCCAGCTGTTCATGGGCCAGCGCCTGCTCATGGATGAAACCTGCCGCCGCTGCAGCGATCTGCGACTGATCGAAACAACGGATAGCGACCAGTTCCTGACCACGCAAACGGGCGATGACTCCCTCGATCAGCAGCAGTTTGTTGCGGAAGGTTATCGGGTTGAGTTCGACCCAGGGCAGGAAGCGCAGGCGTTGCCGCTCGAGTTTTTCCAGTTTTTCCGTCACCTCGCCCGGCGCTTGCGCACTACCCAGGGACAGGCTGTAGAACAGGTAGTAATCGGCGAGATTGATATGCGCCGGGATGGACCAGGCGAGCGCGGCGGCTTCTTCGAAACGTCTTAATGCGTAAGGGATATCGCCAAAATAAAACGCCGACATGCCTGAATACAGCCACGACCAGAACAACGTCGGCTGCGACACACGGGCACGGTCGATGGGGCCGAAACGGTCATGCTCGATGCCATCCAGTTCGGCCAACGGTCGATGGAGGCGCCCGTCACGCAGATCGGTGGCGAAAGCCTGTTGCGCCAGCAGGATACGCTCGATATCGATGTAATGAAATTGCCGTACCCACGCCAACCCATGCTCCAGTTCGTTCAACACCCCTTGCAAGGGTTCGCCCATGAACAGCAGGTCGGAACCGATGTGGTTGCAGGCGTAACAGGACATGCCCAGGTCGCCGCCGGCCTGGCCGCACTCGAATGCGGCGAACGCCTTCTGTCGAGCGTACGCCATCGGTCGGGTCCACGGGCTGACTTGATCGAGCGCCACCAGCGTGCCTGTGCGCCCGGCTTCGTAGCCTTGCTTGTCGGTGATTTCAAGCGCCACTTCGGCGAAGGCCTGCCCGTCCACATATTCGCCATAACGTTCGGCAATCATCACGCCAAACCAGGCAAAACCGTAACCGCTGCCTGACGTGGTGCCATGCAGCAGTGTGAGTTCGACCATTTTTGCCAAATGCAGAAAACGGATGTCGTCGTCGACGAAGAACGAAGAAATCAACGTACTGAGCAACTCCATGGCCGCTTCGACTGACGGGTCATCGGCCTTGGGCAAATGCACCAGATCGGCGATGCGGCGTGCGCCTACATACTCACGAACCTGGGTAAATGCCAGGGTCAAATCGTCCTGCGAGGGCCTGCGCTGAAGGGGAATATCGAGCAAGGCCAGACCGTTCAGCGCCTCGGTGATCGCCCCCTCGTAATCGGAGTGCAGCGTGCGCAAGGTGGCCCGTAACCGGTAGGTCTTCGCGCGGTCGAGCACTGTGGTGGCCTGGGTGAGGCAATCGTCGAGGCGGCGCCGGGCGCCTTCCAGATCGGCCAGGAGCATGTCGCACTCGGCAGCCAGCCATTGGGTGGCAAACGCCTGCCTGTAGAGGCTCGACCAACCTGTCTGGCCGAGCAGGCTCTCGGCCGTGCGAAGATAGCCCACGGCCTGCTCGACAGCGGCGGTGTCGCGGGCGCGTTCAGCGGCTTCGACCAACAGCTCGACGAACGCCGCCCGGCGATGCGTCTGCAGTTCATCGGCTTCAATGCGCTGGACCTGACTGGCGATTTCGAACACACGCTCATGGATCTGCTCGCCCCAATGATCAAGCATGGCGCCAGCGATACGCGCATGCTCGGCGGCGCGTCCCGCTGACGCCGCAAGCTGACAGGCCGCCTCAAGCACACGGTCATGGGGAAACACCAGTTGCTCGCGTTCACGCAACAGAAAACCTGCATCGACCAGGCTTTGCACATCACGGGTGATTTGCTGCGGCTCACACGGCAACAGCCGATGCAGCAGTGACACATCACAGCGTCCGCCGACGTAACCGGCCGTGCGCAGCACTTCGCGCTCCATAGGTGACAGGCGCTCGAGTCGCAATACCATCAAGTCCGCGACGTTGTCGGCGTAGCGATAACCGTCCACGTCCTGTTGATTCCAGACCCAGCGGCGCCCCTGCACGTCAAAGCGCACCAGATGCTCATCGATCAATGCGCGCAACACCTGCCTGACGAACAGAGGGTTGCCGGCCGTCTTGTAATGCACGACTTGCGCCAGGGCCGCAATCTCCCTGGTTTCGGTGTCCAGTTCAGCGGCGATCAGCTGCGCGACCGCGGCCACCGACAATGGCCCCAGCAAGACGCTTGCACAAGGCAAAGATTGCTCGCGGCCCAGCACCTCCAGCACTCCCCCCTCGCGCTCGAGAGCCTGCGTCTGCGCCTCGCGATACGCCAGTATCAGCACCAGATGCCTGGGCCGCCGATCGACGAAGGCCTGCAAAAACGACAGCGTCGAATCATCCGCCCATTGCACATCATCCACGAACAGCACCAGGGGACATCCCGGCTGAGCGAAGACTTCCAATACATCGAGCAGGGTCCGGTTGGCGCGATCGAGCGCATGTCGGGCCGGCATGTTCGGCAGCTCAGGTGTGACCCCGATGACCAGCTCGGCCTCGGGCGCCAGTTCCACCAGAAGCCTGCCCCGCCCCTTGAGCCGTTCGACCAGTTGCTCGCCCAGCGTCTGCAGCTCCAGAGCCGGCTTGCCCAGCAACTGGGTCATCAGCGACTTGAGGATTTCTGCCAAGGGCGCAAATGGAATTTCCTGCTGCAACAGATTGCTCTTGCCGCTGGCCCAGTAGCCTGGCGCCAGGGGCCGGACACCCTGATGTATCAGCGTCGACTTTCCGGCGCCCGGCGCTCCACCGACCAGCAGGACCCGGGCAACGCCATCGCGGCCCACCTGATCCATCAGCTCGACCAACTGCGTGCGTTCGGCCTCTCGACCGAACAGCACATCGCCGCGGGCCGAGGCAGGCAACACATCGATCGCGCCCAGGCGGAACGCGTCGATACGCTCATGTTCCAGCCACTGCTGTTGGCACCAGGCCAGATCTACGGCCATTGATTCGGCACTCTGGTAGCGGGCACCCGGTTCTTTCGCCAGGCCTTTGAGCAGCACTCGGCAGATGCCTTCCGGCAGATCGGTGACATGAATCGCCGGTGATTCAGGCTGGACA
The DNA here is from genome assembly GCF_949767605.1 of Pseudomonas sp. IT-P218. Classification (NCBI taxonomy): domain Bacteria; kingdom Pseudomonadati; phylum Pseudomonadota; class Gammaproteobacteria; order Pseudomonadales; family Pseudomonadaceae; genus Pseudomonas; species Pseudomonas sp. IT-P218. Next base: position 12,600 of record NZ_CATKQQ010000030.1, on the reverse strand, counting down.
GCGGCATGCACGTGCAGCCATTGGGACGGGTCGCGAGCAGTGAGCGGCAGGTGGCCGGTCAGTGCCTGATAAAGAATCGCGGTCAGCGCGTAGATATCGCTGCGCGCATCAAAACTGGCGGCATCGCGTCGTACCTGCTCGGGGGCCAAATAAGGCCATTGCTCCAGGTCGGGAAGTTCAACGGCGGGCGCCTCCCCGGCATGGTTGTGAACACTCAGCAGCCTGACCGAGTCGGCCGCATCCACCACCAAGTGGTGGGGTAGCAGGCTGGCATGTCGCACACCCCTCTTCTGGGCGCCCGCCAGTGCGTTGGCCGCGGCTACGGCGATAGCCAGCAAGCGTGCCAGTGGCAGCCCTGTGTCACTGATCAAATCAGTCAGCGGCACCCCGGACGCGGGATAGATCAACAAAGGCCCCTCGGCCGAGCGGATGAACGCGACAGGGGCAATCGCCCAGGCCGGATCCAGACGCAAGTGAAACTCGCGTTCCAGCCGCTGACATAGGGAAGGCCGCTGGATCGGCGCCCGGGCGGCGAACCAGCGTGTGCCCGATGGACGATCCTGGAGCGCGAACCAGGTCAGGTCGTTTTCCCTGCGCACCAGGGTGAAGGTGCAATGCTCAAGCCAGGCTTCATCGTGTACGACATCAAGAATGTGCAAACCGGATGCTGAGAGAGAGCTGCTGGGCATGAACAATCACCGCTGAAGATTCGGGCTGAGCCGGTGAGTATACGCAAGGCTCTGGCCCGGGGGCTGCGCTTGAGCGATCCTGTCCGTTATCGGCATCAGGATGGCAGTCGAGGGCCCCCCGGCCTGTAGTTCTTTGCCTACCGGAATCGCTGCGTGTTATCCCTCGGGATAATTGTATTATGCGAGGCCCTCCCCTAGCGTGTAGCCCTGATGAAACGACGTTGCGGCGTCACTCCCCGTCAACGCAGTGCAGAGGTACCTATGATCCGACTCGGCCAGGCCACTATTTCCCTGGAACGGCGTGAAGCCTTTCTTGATGGACGGCCGCTGCGTGTCGGGGGCCGGGCATTCGAAATCCTCTCGGTGCTGTTGCAAGCCGATGGCCGAATCGTCAGCAAGGATGAATTGATCACACAGGTCTGGCCTGACACCGTCGTCGAGGAAAACAATCTCCAGGTGCAGATCTCCTCGTTGCGCAAGTTGCTTGGAGAAAAAGAGTTCATCCAGACGGTCCCGCGCCGAGGTTACCGATTATTGAAAGAACGTGAATCGCCCCTGCCCCTGTTCCATCCGGTATCTCCGGTCACCAATGCGTCCGAGGATCAGGAGAAGATCGATCCTGACAGCGTGCCGGTGTACATCGTGGATGATGAAGCGTCCGTACGCACAGCACTCAGTCGTTTGCTGCGGGCCGAAGGCATCGCACACCGGATATTCACCTCGGCCGAAGAATTGCTCAATGCTGACCTCGACATTGGCCCCGCCTGCCTGTTGCTGGACATCAGCCTGCCCGAGGCGACAGGCCTGGAACTGCAATCGACACTCGGACAACGCGGACATCCGTGGCCGGTGATTTTCATGACAGGGTTCGGCACCATCCCGATGTCGGTGCAGGCCATGAAAGCGGGAGCGGTCGAGTTCATGACCAAACCTTTCAACGACGAGCAGTTACTCGATACCCTGCGCACCACCCGTCAGCGTGCAGCGATGGCATTCGAGCTATGGCGGCGCATTCAGGCCGCCCGTAAAAAAGCCGCTCTGTTGACCCCCCGTGAGTGCGAAGTGCTGCCACTGATCGTGGAGGGTCTGTCCAACAAACACATCGCCAACCGGCTGGGTACCAGCGAAATCACCGCCAAGGTCCATCGCAAACACATCATGGAGAAAATGCAAACGCGCTCGCTGGTGAGCCTGGTCAGCCTGTATGGGTTGATTAGCGCAGAGCCGACGTCTGGCCCGCAGAGTCCTGCATGACTACCCACAATGACTGCGCCGCACCCGGGTCATCGGTCAGCGCCATGATCATCGTCTGCATCGTGGACGACGATGCGTCCGTTCGCAAAAGCCTGGCCAATCTGCTGCGGTCGGCGGGATACCGCTCTCGGGTATTCACTTCGGGAGAGGAGTTCCTGGCCCTCGAAAACTTCGATGAGATCGCATGCCTGCTGCTGGATTTGAAGATGAACGGACTGTCAGGGATCGAGGTCATGCACGCGCTGACGCTCAAAGACAGTAGATTTCCAGTGATTTGCATGTCGGCACACTGGGATGAAGCGACACTGGCCGAAACCAGCCGCTATGAGCCCATCGAATGTTTGCGCAAACCCTTCAGCGGCGAAGCTTTGCTGAGTGCGGTCGAGTCTGCGCTTCAATGTGAGCGTTGAAAGTCTCTGATGCTGCCGCAAGTCAACCGGCCAAGGCTGCGTCCGCAGTAAGCCCGGTAGAGAACGGCAAACTTCAGTTGGAATATTCCAGCCTCAATCCAAACTTTTCCCTTCGCCGGGCGTCCCTTGTTTAAGACAGGCCGACATGGCCTGTCTACCCCGGACAACTGACCCTCAGCCAAGGACTTGTGATGACTTTTTTCATTTTCCTTCTCGCCTGCGCCGCTGCCGCCAGCACTGGCATCCTGTTCAAACCGGGCCAGTGGTACGAATCCCTGGTCAAACCCGGCTTCACGCCGCCCAATTGGGTGTTTCCCCTCGCCTGGACGACCATCTACCTGCTGCTCGCCTGGGGCGGATACCGGATGACCTTGATACCGGGTAGCCAGGTGGTGCTGGCGTTATGGGCGGCGCAGATTGCGCTGAATACGCTGTGGACGCCGGTGTTCTTCGGCGCGCACCACCTTCTCGCCGCCATGCTGATCCTGGCACTGCTCTGGCTGGTGGCCGTGGCAATGGTGGTAATGGCAGTGCGGCTCGATGTCATCACTGGCCTGATCTTCTTTCCTTACGTTGCCTGGCTGTGTGTAGCGGCCGCGTTGAATTTTTCCATCTGGCGCAATAACCGCTGATGCCACCTAGCCCAACGAAGTCGCCCTTTCAGGTTGTGTTGGGTGCCGGGATGTCACCAGGCCGATAAAGGAAATCGCCAGCGCCAGGCCGATGGTGGTGCTCACTTCGGTGCGGTGCTCGGGGGTGATCATCATCACCGCCAGCGCTGCGCAAATGAACACAATCACCAGCCAGGTCAGCCAGGGAAACAGCCACATGCGAAAGGTCAGCTCGATCTTCTGCCGACGCAACATCCGCCGCATGCGCAACTGCGACACGGCAATGGCCAGGTACACCAGCAAGGCGATGGCGCCTGAACTGGCAAGCAGGAATTCGAACAGGCCGGCAGGCATGAAGTAGCTCCACACGGTGATCGCCGCGCCCAGCACGGTGCTGGCGATGACGGCTGCCCGCGGCACGCCTTCGGACGAGGTCACCTTCAGCGCCTTCGGCGCATCGCCACGCTTACCCAGCGAGTAGAGCATGCGCGAGGCGATGTAGATCGAGGAGTTCATGCAACTGGCCACGGCGATCAGCACCACCACGTCCACCATGAACTTGGCGTGGGGAATGTTCATGATTTCCAGGGCCCGCTGGTAGGAGCCCACGGAAGCCAGCAGCGGATCGTTCCAGGGCACCACGGAGATGACCACGAAAATCGACAACAGGTAGAACACGCCGATGCGCCAGATCACCGAACGCGTGGCCTTGGCAATGTTCTGCGAGGGATTATCGGATTCGGCGGCGGCGATGGTCACCGCCTCCGTCCCGATGAAGCTGAACATGATGGTGATGAAGGCGCCCACCACCGCCGACAGGCCGTTGGGGGCGAACCCGCCGTGTTCCGCCATCAGGCCGCTCAAGCCGCTGACCTGCCGATCGGGCACCCAGCCCATCAACACGGCAAACCCCACGCCGATGAAACCGATGATCGCCACCACCTTGGCCATGGCGAACCAGAATTCGAACTCGCCGTACTTGGAGACACTGAACAGGTTGGTGATCACCAACGCAATGATCGACGCCAGGGCGAACAGCCAGGCATCGATCTGGGGAAACCATTGGTTCAGCACATGGCCGGCGGCCAGTGCTTCGATAGGGATCACCAGGACCCAGAACCACCAGTAGAGCCATCCGATGGTGAAGCCGGCCCAGCGCCCGATGGCCTGGTCGGCATAGGTCGAAAAAGACCCGGTATCGGGATTGGCCACCGCCATTTCCCCGAGCATGCGCATGACCAGCACCACCAGCAGGCCGGAGAACAGATAGGCCAGCAGGACGGCCGGACCGGCCGCCGCAATGGCATGCCCCGAGCCTACGAACAATCCGGCGCCGATGATGCCGGCGATGGAAAGCATGGTGACGTGACGAGGCTTGAAGCCCTGCGCCAATTGGCCGTTCGAATCCTTGGAACTCGGGCTTGTCATTGTGTGCACCGCGGCAAAAGATGCGCCACCTTACCCGGCTTTTCCGCCAAATCAGTTACCTGATCACGCCGCCTCCGTGTCTGATCTCGACACAGGCGAGCTATTCGTTCACGGCCAAGACTCGTCGGTCAATTAGCTGGCATCGCAATCAATTGCGCTCGGATGGCTGCAGGCGTGGCTTGTACATGCCGTTGGCGATCATCAGCGCAGGCTCTTCATCGTCGTGCTGCTGGCTGAGGAATTCGCGTATCGCTTCGGCGGTTCGCCTGGCGCTGGTCACCACGAAAAAATGCCCCTCGCCCTGCAGGACGTACAATTCGGCACGGCGGATGGCGCGGCGCAGGATGTGCGCGTTGTACAGCCGTACCAGGGTGTCGCGTTCGCCGGTGAGAATCAGCGTGCGCTGGCGCAGACGGAACAGCCGCAGCAGGCTGGTCCAGCCGATCAGGGCGGCTAGCTGGTGGTAATAGGTCCGCGGGTTGGCCGTGAGCATGCCGTTCACCACACCGAAGCGCAGCAGCGTCTGTAGCGAATTGCTCGAGCCTTCCTGCTTGCCCGGTTTGACACGTTTGCTACTGCGAAAAAAATCCAGGATATCGGCGGGCTTCACCAGCATCGCCGGGCCGGCGGAGGTCGCGGCAAGGATCAGCCGACGCACCATGCCCGGGTAACGCAGGGCGAATTCCTGCGCCAATGCACCGCCCCAACTCACACCGAACACATCGACCTGTTCGATCCCCAATTGCTTGAGCATCTCGGCGATCAGGTCGGCATGGCGCGGCAGACGCATCGGCCTGCGGGGCATTTGCGATTTTCCGACCCCGGGCACATCCAGCGTAATGGTCGTGTAGCCCACCAGTTCATCGCGCAGGGGATCGAAGGTACGGATCAAACCACCCAGGCCGTTGAGCAAGAGCAGCGGTGAACCTTGGCCGCGGATTGAAACGTTCAACTGCAAATCTTGAATGGTCAACTTGTGTGTTGTCATGGATTCCCCCCTGGCCTGCCTCATGGATCTCAATGGCAGGAATAACACCCTCGACGGTTTTGGGGCCTTTCATTGGCGCTGTCCAGGTCGATCTTCAAGTCGTGGGCACTGATGATCTTGAGCATTGAAATCTTCCCCGCTCAGGCGCCTGGGTTTGAAACTTGAATGAAGATCGACCAGGCCCCGAGCAGTATCCAGAATGTGGTAAAGATCCATGGCGTACGCACCGAAAACAACAAGGCTTTGCGGTAGCCTTTATGCGTGGACTCTCGTTCGGAAAACAAAGGGGATTCGTCGTAGGCCAATCCCATCAGCGGCTCACTGCGCAGCAGCTCGCTCTGCTTGAAATACCAGTGATCGATAATGTCATAGGCCGCGCGAATGCCGGGCCAGGCATTCAGGGAACTGAGCACGCCAAACAATGCCAGAAACGGGGGTACCACCAACGTGAACAGCTTGCCCCACTCGGGGTTCAGATTGGCCATGCAGGAAGCAAAGGCAATCACCAGAAACGACTGTGCGGCCAGGTAAGCGTCCGTCCGATTGGCGAGGATACTGGTCTCGTACTGAATCTCCCTTCGGTAGAAATCCAAGCGCTCTTTGGGCGAGCCAAACATCTTTGCGTTGTGCTCGCTCAGCTCGGTTTGATCGATGTGAGAGGTCAGGATTTTCGGCACGATGGTTTCACTCTGATCGGTTGGTACGGTGGCCATTTCATCTGAAGGTGATGGGCCTGAGAAAATTTTCTAAAGATTCTTCAAATTCGACGAGCGGCACGGCGTACTGCCACTCGGGCATTTACTTCACCAGTCGTCGCTCGATCCTTCGCTGAGCAAAACTTACACAACGCAAACGCTCTCTACATCGCGCGGAAAAACCAGCGCCCCCAGAAGCGCCATGTCGCGATTTTGAAGGAATGGGTCAAGGAACCTGATTTTCAAACCGGGAAGGCCGCCGCTTAAAGTCGTCTCCAGGCCTCAAGCCGAGAAATACGGGATCAGTGACGTGACATGGCGTGAGACAGCCACCTTGAGCTGGACAGAGGTGGCCACTTGATGAGCCTGAAAGCCTGCATAGGGCCAAAAGCCCCCTCCACCCTCAACCCCGTCCATCCACCGGCGCATGCTCGGCCATCAATTCCATCACCCAGTCGATGAATACCCGCACCTTGGCGCTGACATGGCGATTGGGCGGGAATGCCAGGTACATCGGCATCGGTGCCATGTGCCAGTCCTCAAACAGTGGCAGCAGCTCGCCGCTGACCACGTGCGGTTTGGCCATGTACTGCGGTAGCCAGAGCATGCCCAGACCCGCCAGACCTGCGGCGAGGTAGGCATTGCCGTCGTCGACCGTCAGCTGCGGGCGGCCCTGGGCCTCGATGCGTTCCTCGCCCCGCTGCATCGCGTAGGGCAAGGCTTTGCCTGTACGAAACCAGAGAAAGCCGACGGTACTGTGCCCGCCCTCCTCCAGCTCACGTGGGTGCGTCGGCGTACCGCAGCGCTGCAGGTAGCCCGGCGCGGCATAGATACCGAGTTGCAGATCGCCCACATGCCTTGCCACCAGGGACTGATCGGTGATCTCGCCGCCACGCAACACGCAGTCGACGTTTTCGCCAATGATGTCGACGATTCGATCGCTCACGCCCACGGTCAGCTGGATTTCCGGGTAGCGTGCAAAGAACCCAGGCAAGGCGGGTATCAGCAGCATTCGCGCCAGCGGACTGGGCACATCCACCCGCAGCCGCCCGCGCGGTGTCATCGACGCGCTGGACAGGCTGGTCTCGGCGTCGTCCATATCGGCCAGCAGCCGGGTGACGCGCTCGTAGTAGGCCGCGCCATCGGCGGTGACGTTGACCTTGCGTGTGGTGCGGTTGAGCAGGCGCACGCGCAGCCGCGCTTCCAGTTGCTGGACGAGCTGCGTCACGCTGGTCTTGCTCATGTGCAGGGTGGCTGCCGCCTTGGTGAAGCTGCCGGTTTCCACCACTCGGGCGAAGGCCTGCATCGCATCGAAACGGTCCATTTCACGCCTCACTCGGGTCTGGATAGTTTGGATTCTACAAACAGTCATGACCAGAGTTGCTTGTTTATCCAGGTCGGCCGACTTTCTACAGTAGTTCCATCATCAGCAACGGGCCACGATGGCCCCGAAGGAGCTATGCAATGACCATTGAACGTGATGTCGTTTTCCCGCCTGATCGCCATGCACTGTACGAACTGCACCGCTACTCGCCGGCGATTCGCTCCAACGGTTTTCTGTTCGTATCCGGTCAGGTCGGCAGCCGCAAGGATGGCTCGGCCGAGCCGGACCTCGCGGCGCAGGTGCGCCTGGCCTTCACCAATCTCAACGCGATCCTGGCCGAGGCCGGCAGTAGTTTCGAGGATGTGGTCGACACGACCATCTTCATGGTCGAGCCCGACTCGACATTCGAAACCATCTGGGAAGTAGCGGCCGAGTACTGGGGCGAAGCGCCCTACCCGACGGCGACCGCTATCGGCGTGACCTGGCTGTCCGGCTTCGACTTCGAGATCAAGGTGATTGCCAAACTACCGCAATAGACCCGACTCAGTCCCTCCTCCGATCGCCAAAGGAAACAGTTTGTTTTTTCCAGAGAACGCTATTCGTTCACGCGGACTCAAGCGTCGACTGGATCGTAATCGTTCACGTTGGCGACCTGGGCATGCAGGCGGCCCAACAACTCGATCAACGTGTCCACTTCCGAGGCTGAGAGCCCACTGAGCAACCGCCGTTCGCGTTCCAGTGCAACCTTGAGCACCCGCTCATGCAGCGCTTTGCCACTGTCAGTCAGGCTGACGGTGTAGCGCCGTGCATCCTTGGAATCGACCTGGCTGCAAATGTGCCCGGCCACTTCCAGCGACTGCAATGAGCGGCTGACCGCACTCTTGTCGAGGCCGATCGTCTGACAGATTCGATTGGCGGTGATGTCGTTTTCCACGGCGAGCATCGAGAGCATTCGCCACTCGACCACACCGATGCCGAAATGCTTGCGATAGCACTGCGACGCCCCCGAGGAGAGCTTGTTGGACAGGAAATTCAGCAGTGCAGGGACGTAACGCGTCAGGTTCAGCTGGGATTCTGCGGACATTGAGCAAACACCTTGGATCGGCGGGCCTTGGAATATTAGTTGACACCGCAACTAAATAATCGGAGGATTTCCCTACCGAACGTCACGGGCGATGATTCGCATGATAGGCCGTCGCCCTGACTCATAAAAATAATTATCAGGTCCTGGTCATGAACCCCTTCACTCTCATCGCCTTCGCGTTGCCCAAGCAAACGATCGTCCTCCACGCGCCAGCGCCCGGCTGACCTGCCTCCCTGGCCAATGCTCTAACCCAGTTTTTTTCAGCAGCCACTTCAGTGTGGAGGGACAAGTCATGCTTCAAGTCAACGTCACCCGCAAAGCCGACGAAGCCGAAGGTATCTGCAGTTTCGAATTATGTGCCGCGGACGGCAGCACGCTACCGGTGTTCGAAGCTGGTGCCCACATCGACGTTCACATTGCCGACGGCCTCACCCGGCAGTACTCCTTGTGCAACGATCCGAAGGAGCGCCATCGCTACCTGATCAGCGTGCTCAAGGACCCGAACTCCCGTGGCGGCTCCAAAGCCATGCACGAGCAGGTACGGTCAGGGCAAACGCTGACCATCAGTGCTCCGCGCAACCTTTTCCCGCTGGAGCACTCAGCCCGCCGACACCTGTTGTTTGGCGGTGGCATCGGCATCACGCCCATGCTGGCCATGGCCTATGAGCTTTCGCACCAGGGCGCCGACTTCGAGTTGCATTACTGCTTTCGATCCAGCGACCGCGCGGCGTTCGTTGCGCTGCTGGCGCAGACGCCTTTCGCCGATCGCATCAAGCTTCACGACGACAGCGGCTCGCCCATCCAGAAGCTGGATGCGCCCACCTTGCTCGCCACACCCGACGCTGGCACCCATCTTTATACATGCGGGCCGGGCGGTTTCATGAACTACATCCTCGACGCTGCGCAGAACGCGGGCTGGTCGCAGGACCGCGTACACAAAGAGTTCTTCGCCGCAGAACCTGTCGATCAAAGCGCCAATGCCCCCTTCGAAGTCGAGCTGGCACGCAGCGGCCAGGTTTTTCAGATTCCTGCCGAACGTACGGTGTTCGAAGTGCTGGACGAGGCCGGTATCGAGATCGAGTCATCCTGCGAGCAAGGCGTCTGCGGTACCTGCGTAACCCGGGTTCTGAAGGGCATACCCGAGCACCGGGACCAGTTTCTGACAGTGGCTGAACAGGCCGCCAACGACCGCTTTACCCCCTGCTGCTCTCGCGCCAGATCATCGCGCCTGGTGCTGGATCTCTGAATCGAACAACAACATGAAACCTGGAGAACACCCATGAACATCCAGTCGCTTGCCGAAGAAATTGCAGCGCCGGCCTTGCCTGACTTTCCCCTGAACCAGTGGTACGTCGCTGCGCTGGGTTGGGAGTTGAAGGACAAACCCGTGGGCCGCACGCTGCTCAACAAGCCTGTCGTGCTGTTTCGCAAACCCAGTGGCGAGGTCGCCGCGCTGGAAGACCGCTGCTGCCACAGGGCACTGCCATTATCGAGCGGCACACTCGAAGAATCCGGCATTCGTTGCGGCTACCATGGCCTGCTGTACGATGAACGCGGAAAATGCGTCGAGATCCCTGGCCAGGACAAGATTCCGAGCAAGGCCAAAGTACCCGCCTACCACGTGCGTGAGCAGGACCAGATCGTCTGGATCTGGTTTGGCAGCGAGTCACAATCGGAGCCGACCTGCGAGCCGCCGACCTACCCTGTCCACAGCAGCGGCAAGTACCTGTTCGACGGCAACGTTTACCACTACGACGCGCCTTACCAGCTGATTCACGACAACCTGATGGACTTGAGCCATCTGGGTTATGTCCACCTGCGCACCATCGGCGGCAACGCCAGCATCCACATGAATGCCCGGATGAGTGTGGAAAGTGAAGGCGATGTGGTGCGGGTCGTGCGCCACATGCCGGACTCCGTTCCACCGCCCACGTACACGGCCGCCTACCCGTTCAAAGGCACCGTGGACCGCTGGCAGGAAATCGAATTTCACGTCAGCCATCTGCGCATCTGGACCGGAGCGGTAAATGCCGGCACCGAGGACCTGGACAACCCCGATCGCGGTGGTTTCCATATGCGCGGATTCCACGGGGTCACACCCGAGACTGCAACCACCAGTCACTACTTCTGGACCATTGCCACCAACCCCGAAAGCGATCCGGAAGCCATCAAGGCCAAGGTGGTTGAGCAAACGATATTGACCTTCGATGAGGACAAGGTGGTAATCGAAGACCAGTACCGGAACATGTGCCGGTTTGGCGTGCGCCCGATGATCGACATCCATGTCGATGCCGGTGCCAATCGCGCCCGCCGCATCATCGAGCAACTGCGCCAATCCACTTCCTGAAGTACCCAGCGCACGCGTACCGATTAAGAGTGCGTGCGCATTTTCCGGGCCCTTGCATGCTCCACTGACCCACAAAAACAAGAAGGTATCGACATGTACTCACTGCAATCCCTGCTTTGGCGGGGTGGTTTCGGCTGCCCGTCGTTCACACCTACTGCCTACCCACAGCCTCGGAGCCTGACGCCATGAGCCAGTCGATAGGGCAACAGCTGGACGAAAAACCCATGGTCAGCTTCCAGTGGGGCGTGATTGCGCTCTGCTTTCTGATCAACATGCTCGATGGCTTCGATGTATTGGTGATGGCGTTCACCGCCGCTTCCATTTCCGCCGACTGGGGCCTGAGCGGCACTCACCTCGGCTACCTGCTCAGCGCCGGGCTGGTCGGCATGGCGATTGGCTCGCTGTTTATCGCGCCCTGGGCCGACCGCATCGGGCGACGGCCGCTGATCCTGCTGTGTGTCGGCATTGCCGGGCTGGGCATGCTGGCGTCATCCAGGGCGACCTCACCGGAAATGCTCGCCGTATTGCGCCTGATCACCGGACTTGGCATCGGTGGCATCCTGGCCAGCAGCTACGTCATCGCCGGGGAGTACGCCAACAAGAAGTGGCGCAGCCTGGCCATCAGCCTGCAATCCACGGCCTATGCACTGGGCGCCACGATCGGCGGCCTCATCGCGGCGCAGATCATCCCGTCCCTGGGCTGGCGTTCGGTGTTCTTTTACGGTGGCGTAGCGACGCTGCTGACCCTGCCCATCCTTGCATTCTGGTTGCCCGAGTCACTGGCTTTCCTGCTGTCTCGCCAACCCCGGCGTGCGCTGGAACGTATCAATATCCTGCTCAAACGCGTGGCGATCACCTCGCTCGAGCGTTTGCCCGAGGTGTTGCAGGACGCCAGGAAACCGCTACGGGCGACCTTTGCAGAACTGTTCTCGCCAGCCCTGCTGCGCTCGACCTTGCTCGTCTGGTGCGCCTTCTTCCTGGTGATGTTCGGCTTCTACTTCGTCATGAGTTGGACGCCGAGGCTGCTGGTGTCGGCCGGCCTGTCGAATACGCAGGGAATCACTGGCGGCGTGCTGCTCAACGTCGGCGGCATTCTCGGCACTTCGCTGATCGGCCTGCTGGCGGCACGCTTTCGTCTGTCCCGGGTACTGATGGCTTACCTGGTGATCAACGCGGTACTGCTGGCAATCTTCGTGAAATTCACCACCCACCTGAACCTGGCCTTCGCCCTGGTCCTGCTGATCGGCATCTTTGTGAACGGCTGCGTCGCCGGGCTCTATGCCCTGACCCCAAGCATCTACAGCGCCACCCAGCGCGTCACCGGCCTGGGTACCAGTGCGTATTCGGCCGCCCGTGAGTGGGCCAACAAACCTGTGAGCTGGCTTGCCAGCGAAGAGGCCGGCACAGCCAACATCTCCATCGCCTGACACACCGCCTTCGCCGGCAAGCCGGCTCCTACAGGGGATCACCGCCAGACGCAATTCCCGGCAACACCCGACAAAACTGTAGGAGCTGGCTTGCCAGCGAAGAGGCCGGCACAGCTAACATCTCCTTCATCTGACACACCGCCTTCGCCGGCAAGCCGGCTCCTACAAGGGATCACCGCCAGACGCAATTACCGGCAACACCCGACAAAACTGTAGGAGCTGGCTTGCCAGCGAAGAGGCCGGCACAGCTAACATCGCCTTCATCTGACACACCGCCTTCGCCGGCAAGCCGGCTCCTACAAGGGATCACCGCCAGACGCGATTCCCGGCAACATCCAACAAA
>NZ_CATKQQ010000029.1:0-22476 GCF_949767605.1 Pseudomonas sp. IT-P218 | reverse complement strand
AAGCCGCTCCTACAGGGGATCGAATACAGCCGTGAGAGATTGGTCGACCTTGAGGCCGTCTTCGTTGGCAAGCCAGCTCCTACAGATTTGTGGGGTATGTTGGGTTTGTGGCGTGACACAGATCTGTAGGAGCCGGCTTGATGGCGATGCGGTGGTGGCCGTTATACCGCCATCGCTGCGATGCGGCGACCCGACAAGCCGCTCCTACAGGGGATCGAATACAGCCGTGAGAGATTGGTCGACCTTGAGGCCGTCTTCGCTGGCAAGCCAGCTCCTACAGTGGATCGGGTACGGCCGTGGAAGATGGGTCGGCTGTCAGGCCGCCTTCTGCGGCGACCCGAGAAGCCAGAGCATTAGTAAGGACGTTTCGCCGGCCCGGACTTGTTCAGCACCGTGCCGATCAGGTTGGCCCTGCCCAGGTGATGCAGGCTTTCCTCGATCTCTTTCTTGGTGTTCATGCCATTGGCGACCACCAGCAGCACGCAGTCGAACTTGGGCAGGATGGTAATCACATCGTCCGAACTGAGCACCGGCGGCAAGTCGAAGATCACGACGCGAGAGCTGTAGCGATCGCGCAAATCCATGATCAATTCCCCCACCGCCGGCGACGACAGCACCTCGGTGGACAGCGGGACCGGTTCGCGTGTTGGCAGGACCACAAAACGCGGCAAGGTCGGATTGACCAGGACCTCCTGCAGTTCCGCTTCGTTGGTCAGCAATTCATTGAGCGATTTTTCCATCGGCAGCCCCAGGTAGTTACCCACCTTGGGACAACGCAAATCGAAATCCACCAGCAGCGCTGTCTTGGTCGTGTGGTGCGCGATACTCATGGCAAGGTTGATCGCCAACACCGACTTGCCCGCCTCCGGAGTCGGCGAGGTGATGGCGAGCGTGCGCCAGCCATTTTCCTCCATGGCCTTGAGGACCTGGGTACGCAGCAGGTCGAACGCCCAGCCCATGTTCGAATTCTTGTTGTAGGCGACAATGCGATGGCGCTCCAGGTGCTCTGCCCGCAGCGGTACAACCCTGGTTTGCACGTAACTGAGCGCATTGACCGGTGCAGGCTGCCCGGATGATGAGATCACCAGGCCTGACGAAGGCGATTGTTCGCCCTTACCCAGAGGTGGCTTAATAATTTCCATCGCAATATTCCTTATTCAAACCGCGCCAGAGCTTTGAACATCAGCAGATCCAGTGGCATGTAGAGGAAGTGCAGGAGCACCAGGGAGACCACGATCGACACGACGCCACAGAGCACCAGTATCGTTCGCCACTGTTTGCGACGATCCAGTTCCGCCTGGGTATGAATATAGGGAATGGCAACCAGTACGCGCCTGCCCAGTACACTGGTCAGCGCGTCGACACCACGTACCCGCTGGCTCAGCATCTCGAGCAGCATCACCAGTGCACCCGCCCCTACCGGCGCGAGCACAAAGCCCAGGGCCACGACTTTCTTGCGGTTCGGCCGCACTGGTTTTTCCGGCATCAGCGGCGCCTCGAGCAGCACAAAACGCTCGGCCTTGTTTTCCTGCTCGAGGCTTTCGGTAATCTTCGCACTCATCTCCTTGGTGCGAATTTCCTCGTATTTCTTGCGGGCGTTTTCATGGTCGCGCATCAGCGTGACCAGGCCGCGCTCCACTTGCGGCGCCTCGAGAATCTGGCTCTCCAGGGTCGCGATCTTGTTGAGCAGTTCCTGCTTCTGCGAAGCCAGCGAGCGCATGCGCTGTTCCGAGCCGGCGATGCGCGCCTGCACCCTGGCCACGTCCAGGCTGACCGGGGTGACGGAACTGCCGCGGCCCTGGGTTGCCTGCATGGCGGCAATCTTGCGTTTGACCGCCCGTACATCCGGGTGGGCATCCGTATACATCGCCTGCAACCGGGCGTACTCGGCCTTGAGGCTGGCCAGGTCCTGCACGGGTTCAGCCACCGCACCCGCCGTAGCCGCCCTGGTCGCCAGACCGGCATGGGCCGCCGACAGTTCCAGGTCCTGGAAGCGCAACTCTTCGTTGGCCGCCTTGTAGTCGCGGTCGATATCCTTGAGTTCGAGTTCGGAGCGCGACAACATGTTCATGCGCAGCTCCTGATGCTCGGGCAGCGCATTGCCGTGGGCCTGCTTGAAGTCCGCCAGCTTGTTCTCCAGCACTTCCAGCTCGGTGCGCAGCTTGTTCGCTTCCTGGGTCAGGAACTCGGTGGTTTCACTGGCGCGCTCGGTGCGCTGCTTGATGTTCTCGTTGAGGAACAGCGTCACCAGTTCCTTGGCCACTTCGTTGGCCACTTCCGGCTCCCGGTGCTCGAAGGCCAGGCGAAAGGCAATCGTCACTTCGCCTCGCCCCTTGACCGCCGCACTGACCAGGGCGACCGAAATCGCATTGCGCATCTCTTCGATCTTTTCGGTCAGGGTCAGTCGCCGGCTGCCCGTTTCGAAAAGATTGTACTTGTTGATGATCGCCTCCAGATGCTCGCGGGTCATCACGCGCTGGCGGATGACCTCGATGCGCTCGTCAGCAAAGGTATTGTTGTTCCCCGCCACCAGGTCCGGTGATATCTGCTGCGACTCGACCAGGATAGTCCCGGACGACTGATAGATCGGTGGCATGGACGTCGCCACCAATACACTCGCCCCGATTATCACGGCCACAGTCACAACCAACAGCACGGCCCGGTGTTTGATTACTGCAATGTAGTCGTTGACCGACATTTCGTATTCAGAGGACATAAATACCACGCTGCTGAAGGTCAGAAGTCGGGGTGACTATAGATCAAGGTCATCCCTATGATGTTGGCATCGGCGTTTGGCAAGCCGTCTCGCTCGCGCTCTTTGTAGGTGAAGGATAGGCGTGCAAGCCAAAAAGGCGAGAGTTCGCGACTCACATAGGCGCCGTATGTGCGAAAGGTACTGGGCGCATCCCCTTTGGTTTCCTGCCAGGAGCCATCGACACCGACACGACTGGTCTCGTCGAGCAGATAACTCACGTTACCCCGTAGCTCATCGGATTCGACCAGGCCGTCCTCGCCGTTGGCGATCGTGCTACGACTGGCTTCGACGAAGGACTCGACACGCTCACCGGTGTAACGCAGGTTCACGCCACCCTGGCCCGTGGGTCCACTGTCGCTGTCGGAAACCTTGTTGACGCCGCCGTACACCGATCCCGTGAACCGCTCCGAGATCTGGTAGTTCACGCCGACCACCGGGGTGTAGCTGTTCGAGGAGCCAAGGGTAGTCTCGTCCTTGGGCTCATAGCGCGTCGCTTCGAAACGGGTGAACAGTTCGGTCCGCTCATTCCATTGATAAAGCCAGCTGAAACGGTTGGTCAGCTCATCGTAGTTGGTAAGCGAATCGGTGTCGTATTCGACATGGGTGAGGTCGATTTCGTTGACCAGGGTACTGCGCTCGGTCACCGCACTTCGCCAGTTACCGCCGATGTTCGAGAGCTTCTGCGTGCCGTCGGTCGAGTCTGTTACACCGGTCTGCTGGACTTCCGTGGAAAGCGTCGAACTCTCGATGTATCGCGCCGTGAGTCCATAGCTACCCTTTTCGGTCTCACGCTGCCAGCCAAACGACAGCCTCGGATCTTCTCGATTGGACACGACGTCGGTGTCGGACGAGCGCTCGACATTGACACCCAGGCCAAACTTCCACTGATCCCGATCAAAATTACCCACCAGCGTGTAATCGGGGGCAATGATCGTTCGAGTCACCGCTTTCTCGTCACTCGTCAAGAGCAATGGATTGCTGTCGTGCTCGACTGTCATGGGCAGCGCAACTTCCGACTGCCAGGTGCCGGCGTAGGTCATGCCGGAACATGGCAAAGTCAATATTGCCATCACCACTCCGGTTGTTTGCAATGAACGCAAGTTAATCCTTAATGCATCGCGCAATGTCAGGGAACGACCAGCGTATCGCCGGCCTTAAGTTCGTAGTTAGTGGACATGTCACTCCCGGAAATGAGAGCGCTGTAATCAACGGGCATTACTTTCTGGGTTTTCCCTTCGCGCCGCAAGAGCTTGATTTCGTCCTTGTCCGCAAACTTGTCGAGGGGCCCGGTTTCACCCAATAGTTGCAGGACATCGGTATCACCGGCCAACTGCACCTTGCCAGGCTTGAGTACTTTGCCCTGGACATAGACGACATTGCCCTTGGCCTCGGTGACAACAACGCTGACCACCGGATCGGGATAATATTTGGTGAGTTTGTCAGTGATTATCTTTTCAGCTTGAGACGTATCAAGCCCTTTGACCTTGACCGGCCCTGCCAGCTTCAAAGTGATGTAGCCATTGGGCAGCACATCGACGCGCTCTAATTTCTCCACTGGCTCGCCCCAGATGGACACTTCAACCTTATCTCCAGAATTCAGGAGATAGGGGCTGTCTTCGGCGGCACGGGCCACGCTGGGCACAATAGCCAGCGCACACAGTGCAGGTAACAGTAAACGCAGCATCTGAATTCCTCCGCCTGGTTAGCACATCTAATGAGGATCAACCGTAACAATCAGCGTCCTCTTTAAAGCTGTAACACCTGGAAAAACCTGTCTCGTAAAACTGGCACCTAGATCTTGCGCCGGTTGGCAACAACGATGAATCCCAATAGTGCGGAAGAGAATAACCATACAACCGCAGATACCGGCAGTGCATTGGGTTGAGTGTCGTGGAACGCCGATTCTCCGGTCAGTCCCTTGTCCTGGACTGGATCGATCGCGAATGCCTGCGTGGCAACTTTCGCCATTAAACCGTCGCACGCTGAAGTATTGACGGAAGCATTTGCTCCAGACTTGGATCCAGAATCAGCGCTCGCAAGTTGAGCACTTTGGGTATCTGGCGAAGAGCCACCAAGGTCTGTGCCAAGGCTGGCAGTGGCAGCAGTGGCAGCCCCTGTCGAAGCCACGGCGGCTTGAGCCCGTGCCCCTTCGCAAGCACTGCTTATGCGACTAATTTCATTGGGCAAATTGGCCGCGTGGGCAATGGAAGCGGCTACTCCATTCAGAGTCGCAAATAACACCATCAACTTAATGAAAACTGTCGTCCGCATATAACCGCCTCCCTGCGCTGAGGGTTTGCAATTGGTCGGTTGAAGAAATCTGAATCAGGCTAAATGGAGCCTATAAGCAGATAGCCAGTACGTCAATAGCACGTCACAATAATAAATAGAAATATAAAACCCGGCCGGATAACGTCAAAAAAACGCCGCAATGGATCCAAGCAATGTGCCAGAGACAGCAAGTGATTCTGTGTGCAGCAGCCTCGCAAAAAAACGCTGTCAAACGCACGACGTTCACTTAAATGAATGCAATGAAGATGCCGTCGAGCGATACGTTGATCGCTTCGTATGGAACAAGCGACGCCCTCGCGTTAAAACAGGCGCGCGCCTGCAGCCACGTACAGTTGGCGGTAGGAATCCACCAGTTGCTCAAGGGTAAAGGCGCGATTTCGCCCACTGGGATTGGGCAGGACCCAGACCGCGGCATTGCCAAAGGTTTTCGGCTGCGGCCCCCAGGCAACGTCGCGCTGGGCGGACAAGGCGCAGTACGCCGCCTTGCCGAGAAATGCCACGAAACGTGGCGCAAACCTGCTTATCTTTTGTTCGAAGGCCGCCGCGGCCGCGACAAATTCATCGGTCGACAGCTGATCCGCCCGCGCCGTCGGTCGCTCGACCACCGCGGTCAAACCACAGCGATATTCGAGGATGGACCTGTCTCGTTCCGGTAACAGTTGCTGTGACGTAAAACCGGCGAGGTACAGGGTGCGCCAGAAGCGATTGCCGCGCCCGGCAAAATGGTGCCCCTGGGCCGCGGCCGTCACGCCGGGGTTGATGCCACAAAACACCACGTCCAGTTGCTGCGCCAATATATCGTCGAGCCCCTCACCCACCGCAGATCACATCGACCGCATTAGATGCGAGCGCCGTAAGTTCTGCCCGGGACTTGCCCGCCCGCGCACGGATCGAAATGCTGTGCAGCAGCGATGAAGCCAGTACGGCCAGCGCCCCTGCATCGACATCGCTGTTCAATTCGCCGGCTTCAATGGCGGTGCGCAGGCGCGCCTCCAGATCGGCATCCAGCCTGCCCAGGCGATCGCCCAGCACCTCACGGATCTGCGAATCCTCGACCGCCTCGGTCGTTGCCGTGCCAATCGCGAAACAGCCGCGTGGCTGACCCTCGCCCGAGAAGTAGATCGACAGCTGCCCCTCATAGAAACGCATCAGTGCCTGGCGCAAGGTCAGTGCGCTGTCACTCAGCGCGGCCTGCATGTCGGCGGCGGCAAATTCCCAGTACTGCTCGAGCGCCTTGATGTAGAGGGCATGTTTGTCACCGAAGGCCGCATAGAGGCTGGGGCGATTCATTCCGGCCGCCGTGGCGATGCTGTCCAGGGAGGCGCCGGAATAGCCGGTGCTCCAGAACACACCAAGGGCTTGTTGCAGCGCTGTCTGCGGGTCATACGCGCGGGGCCGGCCGCGGCCTTTGCCCTCTGCCACTTTATTTTGTTCCATATCGTACAAAATCCTTGCAGGAAGGTGGATGAGGGGATATTTTTACACCATCGCACAAAAATAAGGAACCACGAATTCCTTGATCCATGTTTGTTCAAGCGAAGTGCTGTTTCGCCTCGACCCCAAGCCTCTGCAGATCACGATCGAGCGTGCCCAGGCGCAATTGAGTGTGGCGCGGCGGCGCATCGATGGGCTCAAGGCCATCTGCCGTCAACAGCAGGTTGAACGGCAATCGGCCAAGGAGTCGGCGGACTTCGACCAGAAGGGATTTTGCCCGCAAGAAAACCTTGGTCGCCACCGAGTTCGGTCCCGGGCCATTCATGAGCGCGGGCCGGCCTCAAGGCACGCACCCTGGTACGGGTATTGCCGCAATTTCATTTTGAAGAGTTGAATCTGTTTGCGATCTACCCTTCACGAAAATTCGTCGATGCAAAAATAAAAACCTGGGTGGAGTTTCTCAAGGACTACCTGCCCGGGTTGCTGGCTGCCGATGACAAAATTGCCCGCTCTTCAAAAAAAACAAAAAACCTCTGAGGATAGAGTGTCGACCCAACCGGGTTGGTTCATTCGGTAGAGACGATGCTAGGGGTTTAGCCCGGCGCCAAACAGCGCAGCGCCGGACAAACACTGTTAACAAAATGAGGGGGAATGCCCGAGCGATGGCGCGCCTTAAGCCTGTGCAGAAGCCAATGAAGCCACACGCACCCCACTCGATTCCGATTCACGGCGCTCAATTCCCGGCAAAACCTCTGCCGCAGGCGTCCACGCCGGCACACTCGGCATCTCCTTGCGCAAGCTGTGAATCAGGGTGTACGACATCACCAGCAGCAACATGGCGATCGGCAATCCGGCGGCGATACTCGCCATCTGAATGGCCTTGAGTCCCCCGGCGAGCAGCAGGCCCGCCGCAATCGCCCCTTCCAGAATGCACCACAGCAACCGGATCCAGTTGGGCGGATTGGTGCTGCCCAGGGCACACAAGGTGCACAACACCTGGGTTCCGGCATCTGCCGTGGTGACAAAGTGCACACCGAGCAACACGCACACCAGTATCGAGAGAACGGCGCCAACAGTAGGGCCATCCAGTGACTGAACCAGCGTGAACATCGCCGCCGTGGTTTCTTTCTTGGTGGCAAGCAGCACCGTGCCGCCTTCGAACTTCGGTTGCTCCTGACCCACAACCTGGCTGGCAACGGAAGCCTGATAAGCCTGGCGATCCTGCTGTTCGTTTTTCAGCGCAGCACCACCGAACACCGACATCCACAGGATGGTCACCATGGTCGGTACCACCAGCGCCCCGATCACCAGCTCACGGATGGTCCGGCCTTTGGAAATCCGCGCAATGAACAGGCCGACAAAAGGACCCCAGGTCATCCACCATGGCCAGTAGAACGCCGTCCACCAGTTTTGCCATTCGCTGTCTTTCTGCGTGTCCATCCAGAAGCTGAGGCCGACGATGTTTTGTACATAGTCGCCGGTGGATTCGAACATCAAGTTGAGGATGTAGCGAGTTGGCCCGATAGCCAGTACCGCCAACATCAAAATAAATGACAGGTACATATTAAGCGTGGAAATACGCTTCATACCCTTTGACAGCCCGGCAAGTAGCGAAATGCAGGCAATAATACTCACAACCAGAATGATCGATAACTGCAACCCGATACTGACCGGAATACCGAATACCTGATGCAGCCCGGTATTGATCTGCGCAACGCCCAGACCGAGGGACTGCGAAACACCAAAGGCCGTAATGACGACACCCATGATATCGACAACATGGCCGATCCAGCCGTAGATACGGTCGCCAATCAGCGGGTAAAGCAGCGAACGCAGGGCCAGCGGCAAGCCTTTGCGGTAGGCAAAGTAGGCCAGGCTCAGGCCGATCATGGAGAAGATCGCCCATGGGTGCAGGCCCCAGTGGAACAGGGTGATGCGCATCGCCAGGGTGGCCGACTCGTCCGTCAGGCCCTTGGAAAACGGGTTGTCGGCATAGTGCAGCATGGGTTCGGCCACAGACCAGAAAATCAGCCCGATGCCCATGCCCGCACTGAACAGCATGGCAATCCATGAAGCGAAACTGAACTCGGGCCGATCGTGCTCGGTGCCCAGTTTGAGATTGCCGAAACGGCTGACGGAGATATACAGCAGCAAACCGAGTACGCCACTGATCAGGGCGATGTAATACCACTTAAAGTTATGCAGGATAAACACCGAAGCCATTTCAAAGGCCTTGGCTGCCTGCTCGTCTTTAAATGCACAAAACAGAACAAATGAGATCACCGCTAATATCGAAGCGACTGTCACATTCGGATTCAAGCCTTTTAACACGCCTGATTGCGCACGCATTGTTTTCCCCTTTTGTTTTTGTTTAAGGGTTTTAGAGAGTATTCCGCAAGATACTGCCCCCTTGATATCGAATGACATCAGGGCGCTGTATATCTTCAGATTAATTCCGGTCTAACTCGGTTTTGGCAGCATCGCCAAGATGATTGAAACCTGACCATCGTTCAAACCATTTTTAATCACCGACTCATGAGTAAAACGCATCAATAAATCCGGCTCGCCCTCCTCCACTTAACGCCCGTCGACGCACTCACCCACAGGGTCAGCCACCGAAACCAGGTTAGAGCTGGCAATCCCGTTTGGCGTCACCGGATGATGCAGTGGCGCATCCTTTTGCAGGTGCTTACCCGTGACTTTCGCCTGGCCTACGCACAGTGCGAGCAACGCGGCGCTGCCGGCATAGAAAAAGTAGAAGCTTGAGGTGCCGAAGAACTCCATCAGCACACCCGCAATCAGCGGACCGATGCAGGCGCCGACACCAAAGGTGATCAACAACATGCCCGACAGCGAAACGCGCAGTTGCGGCTCCATGTTGTCGTTGGCCAACGCCACGCCCAACGGGTAGAGGCAGAACTGCAGAAAGCCGATCGCCGAGCCGAACCACAGCAGAGTCACGAATGCAGGCGCTTGATTGAAGCCCAGCGGCAGGCTGATGAGCACCAGCAAGACCGCCACCGCGCGGATCAGACTTGCCCGAGGCAGACGATCCGAGAGCCAGCCCAACGGCAACTGCGCCAACAGCCCGGCACCGATGGTCAACGCCATGAGCTGGCCGACCTGTGCTGTTTCCAGTCCCTGTTTGCTGGCATAGATCGCCGCCAGCCCGTAGAAGCTTCCATTGATCATGCCGGACACCAGAATCGTCACCAGGGACTGCGGAATGCGCCGCACAAACAATCGCAGGTCGATCGAAGCCGCGGGCACCGCCGTCGGATGGGCGCTGCGAGTGAGTGCCACCGGCACCGAGCACAGCGCAAACACCATCGCCACACCCAACAGCGCACGGATTCCCAACCCCTCGTCGAGACTCAAGGCCAACTGACCAAGCATCATGCCGACGTAGCTGGCGACCATGTACAGCGCCAGCACGCTGCCGCGCTGCTCGGTCCGGGCCTGGTCGTTGAGCCAGCTTTCCAGCACCATCAGCTGGCACATCATGGCCAGCCCGACCAGCCCCCGCAGCACCAGCCAGAAAGGCAGGGACGTACTGAACTCATGCGCCAGAACCGCTGCCGCAATCAGTCCGGCACAGGCCGCATAGGTTCGAATATGCCCGACCTGTGCGATCAGGCTGCGCCCGACCCAGCCACCCAGCACCATCCCCAGGGCATTGGCGGCCATCAACGCACCACCTGCCGTTTCACTCGCCCCCATCGCATTGAGGCGCAGTGCCAGATAGGTCATCAGCAAAGTCGATCCCAGCTGCATCAACAGGCTGGCCAGATAAAGAGCACCGAAGGTTTTTGTCAGTCTTATCACCGTGCGATCCCCGAGAATTGCGCTTCAAGCCAAGCCGTGAATTTGCTTCCAGTTGCCGGGGTGAACCACATACCCGAACAACGCATGCCCGCCATAAACCAGTTCGGTGCCTTCGGGAATCCACAGCAACTGCCCGGGCGTGACCTCAAAAAGCTCGTCACCAACGCGCAATTCGAAGCAACCCTCGATCACGAAAATCACCTCGTCGTACAGCACCGTCCAGGCCACTTGCGCACCTTCCCAGCGGGCAAAACCCACGCCGATGTTCGGCGAGATTTCGTTGCTGAGGGCTCGCGCCACGTACGCGGCGCCTGGCGGGCCGCCGCGAAAGGTGAAGTCCAGGTCCTGATGGTCGATGCGCAGCACCCGGCGGTTGCCGTTATCCGCCTGGCTCATAGCTCACTCCGGCTGGTCCAGGCCGCCAGGCGAATGCGCGAGCGAACGCCCAGGCCGAGAAAAGGCTCCGGTGGGTTGAGCGAGGGCATGCCGGTCACCGCGCGGATATCGTTGAGCTGTACCGAATCGGCACCCACCGCCAGATCAGCCAGCATCGTCCCGGAGATGGTGCCCCAGGCCGCGCCGACGCCGTTGTCGCACGCCGATGCGTAGACACCGTTTTCCAGTTCGCCAAAAAAGTTGGTGAAGTTGCGCGAGATGGCGTAGACGCCGCCCCAGGTATGGCTGAAAGGCACCCCGGCCAGTTGCGGGAAACGCGCCAGGAAAGCCTTGCGGTGCGAGTCCTGTATTTTCGAACGCATGGCATCGCTGGTGCTGCGGCCGTATTTGGGCACGTGCTTGTAGGTGTTGCGGATGATCAGGCGGCGGTCCTGGGTCATGCGCACCGTCGTGCCGGCGTGATCCGCCGGGGTCAGTCCCCAGTCCAGTTGGCCGCCATAGGTGGCCAGTTCCGCATCGGTCAACGGGCGGGTCCAGCTGGCAAAGGTCATGACCGGCAACAGGCGATTGCGCAGATAGCCGAACTCCTGGGTGAAGATACTCGTGCCCAGGAGCAGCTGTGGGGTACGGATCTGCCCTGCCGTGCCGTGCAGGATCCAGCCGCCACGGCCGTCGCGCTCCAGGCGCTGGATCGGTGATTCTTCCAGCAACTCGACATTGGCCGGCAAGGTCCGGGCCAGCCCCGTGACCAGAGCCGCCGGTTGCATCAGGTAGCAACCGGGGGTGTAGATCGCGCCACTGTAATGACCGGTGCCCAGCACCTTGGCCAGCTCGGCGCTATCGGCCCGGCGGAACGGTTCGCCAAGGTCACTCATCAGGCGTTCGAAATGCTCCAGGTAGGCCAGGCCACGTTCGCCGACGGCGCCCTGGTACTTGCCGGCATGGGACCATTGGCAATCGATCCCACGGGTTTGCACCAGGCCTTGCAACTGCGCAATCGCGGCGCGGTTGAGCGACAGCAACCGCTGTTTGTGCGCGGGGTCCGGATGCTCCAGCGCGAACTTGTGCGGCAGGTCGATCACAAAGCCCGAGTTGCGCCCGGAAGCCCCATGGGCGACCCGTTGCGCATCCACCAACAGGATACGGGCTTGCGGATGATGTTCGGCCAGGCGACGGGCCGCGGCCAGGCCGGCAAAGCCCGCGCCGATCACGGCGTAGTCGGCACGCTGTTCGCCGGACAGGCGCTTGCAGGCCGGTTGTTCGGGCAGCGCTGCATACCAGCCGCAACTCGCATCGTCATAAGGCAGGTTGATCGTGTTTTTCATGGGTCTGGCCTCAGGCGACAGCCTGCTGGGTGTGCTGACAGGATTGCAGCAATGCGCTGCGTTGCGTTTGCGCTTGGCGACCGAGCAGGACAAAGCCGTTGAGCTGGTCCTGGGTGTCATAAAAACCGGCGCACAAGCCATCCTCGGTCGGCGTGCAGCGCCATTCGCCTTCGCAAGCGATGGCAGGCGCCAACAGACACAGCGGCGCGGCCGGGGTCTTGACCGTGACGGGCATCAAGGGGTAGTCGACGGCGGTCGGTTGGCCGAGCAGGGTTTTGCTCAGCGCCTGGATGCCCTGGTTGATCGGCGCCAGGTAAGGCAGCAGCTGCCCGCCAATCTCGATGCAGTCACCCAGGGCGTAGATGCCCGGCACAGAGGTTTGCAGCTGCGCATTCACTTGAATGCCTCGTCCAACCGCCACGCCGGCACTTTCGGCCAGGCTCAGGTCGGGGCGCAGACCGACGGCAGACAACACCAGGTCGGCCTCCAGGGTGCGACCATCGGCGAGTGTCAGGCGATAGCCCTGTCCCTTGGAGTCGATGGCTTGCAGGGTGTTCTGCAGATACCAGTTCACTCCCAGTTCACCCAGCGCGTGCTGCAACATCTGCCCGGCGTCGACGGGCAACAGGCGCTCCATCGGCCAGCGGCCCAGACCGATGACATCGACGTCAAAACCGTTGTGGGCCAGGTCGTTGGCAAACTCGCAGCCGATCAGGCCGTCCCCGAGGATGGCGACACGTCGCACGCCGCCCAGGCGCTCACGGAAGCCGTGATAGTCCTGCAGATTATTGACGCTGATCAGCGCTGAAGTATCGCCCTGGATCGGCAAGCGGATCGGTTGCGCACCGCTGGCGAGGACCAACTGGCCGTACTCCATGTCACCGAAGCTGGTGCGCAGGCGCCGCGCCGAACTGTCGATACCCAGTACCTTGCAGTGTGGATAGACACGCAGGTTCAGACGCTGCTCGATGGCCAGCGGCGATTCGCCGGACAAGGCTTCGGCACTTTTGCCCTGGGACAGCCCGACCGAGAGCGCGGGTTTGGAGTACAGGTGACCGGACTCCTGGGTCAGCACGCGGATCTCGACCTTGGGGTCAGCCTTGCGCAACGCCTGGGCCAGGCCGTAACCGGCATAACCGCTGCCGATGATGACGATCGGCTGACGCGGCGACGGTGCGGCGACAGGCAGCGGCGGCGCGCTGAGCGGCACGCTGGCGACAGCGGCCGCCTGGGTGTACTCACTGATATCGAGCATCTCGAAATCGGCCTTGCCCACGTGGCATTCGGGGCACATCCAGTCTTCGGGGACATCTTCCCAACGGGTGCCGGCGGCGATGCCGTCCTGGGGCCAGCCCAGGGCCTCGTCGTAGATCAGGCCACACACGATGCAAAGCCAGGTCTTGAACATACTATTCACTCCCCCGCCACCCGGATGGCTACGTTCTTGGTGCGCACGTAGCTGTACAAGGCTTCCTGGCCCTTTTCCCGACCAAAGCCCGACAGACCGACGCCGCCAAACGGTGTTTCAATGCCGCCGGCATACCATTCGTTGACGAACACCTGGCCGGATTTCAAGCGGCGGGTGCAGCGCATCGCGCGGCTGATGTCCTGGGTGAACACCCCGGCCACCAGGCCGAATTCAGTGCCGTTGGCGATGGCAATCGCCTCGTCTTCGGTGTCGAACGGCATGATGGCCAATACCGGCCCGAACACCTCTTCCTGGGCAATGCACATCTGCGGGGTCACGTCGCGGAACACGGTCGGGCGCATGAAATGCCCGGCCCGATCAGCGAAGGCTTCACCACCGGTGACCGCTATCGCGCCGTCTTCCACTGCGCGACGGCACAAGTCTTCGATGCCCGCCAGTTGCCCGGCGCTGACCACGGGAGTGAGGTCGGCGTCGTCCTGACCCAGGCCGACGCTGAGCCCCTGGGCCATGGCGACGACGGCCTCGACCACCTCCTCATAAATCTCGCGCTGCACCAGCAGCCGCGACATCGCCGAACAGACCTGGCCGGCATTGAAGAAGATGCCCGACTGGACGCTGGCCAGCAGCTGCTCGCGGTCCGCATCGGCGAAGGCGATCGCCGCGGACTTGCCGCCCAGTTCCATCACGCTGGGAATCGCATGCTGGGCGGCATCGCGCAGGATCGACTGGCCGGTCGGTACGGAACCGGTGAACACGATCTGATCGACAGCGCGATGGCTGACCAGATACGCACCGACTTCGCGACCGCGGCCGCAAATCAGGTTGACCGCGCCGTCGGGCAAGCCGGCCTTGGCAATGGCGCGGATCAGCACGCACACGCCCAGCGGTGAAAGCTCGGGGGACTTGATGACCACCGCATTGCCCGCCGCCAGGGCCGGGGCCAGCGAACGGGCGCAGATCGACACCGGGAAATTCCACGGCACGATCTGGGCCGAAACGCCCATCGGGTCGTACAGGGTAAAGTCCATGTAGCCATTGCCCAGCGGGATCGACGTGCCCTCGATCTTGTCGGCCATGCCGGCGTAATACTCGAAGTAGCGCGCCGCCTCGATGAACTCGTCCCGGGCATCGCAAAGACGCTTGCCGTTTTCCTGGCACAGCACCCAGGCGCCCTCATCGGCCACAGCGCGAATTTCCTCGGCAATGCGCAGCAGCCAGGTGACCCGCTGCGCAGGACGCGCACGGGTCAGCTCAGCGCTGTCGGCACAGCGGCGGGCAGCCAGTAACGCCCGCTCGGCATCGGCGACACTGGCCTGGGCAATGGTCGCGACCGGCTCGGTCGTTCCCGGGTTGTGCACCGCCAGATGCTGGTCGCTGTCGCGCCATTGACCGTCGATGTAATTGAGCCAGTGGGAGGCTATCGGATACATGGGACCTCCTCAGGCAGACGGTGTGGTGGCGAGCAGTTGACGCGCGGCCCACTGGTGGAAGAAGTGCGTCGGGATGTCCATTTCCGGAGAGAACGCCCCGCCCTTGTAGCCTGGGGAATGACGGCCTTTCTGCATGCCTTCGACCGAGCTGATGTCCTCGGCGAACACCACTTTCCAGGACTCCAGGATCGCCTCGCGGCAAGCGCTGAACTCATCGCTGCCGGCCGCGTCGTCGCCCACATAGAACAGGCGCAGGTGTTCGATGGTGCGTCCCGGCGAGACCGGCTCCAGCTGCATGGCGAAGGCATGGTCGGCCTGGATGCCGAGCAGCACGTTGGGGAAGAATGCGACATATTCGGCGTTGCGCAGGCGATCCAGCGGCCAGGCCGGGAATTTCGGCAGATGCGTGCCGGCAACGTCCGACAGGTTGTAGGCGTAGCTGCCCTGGCCGGCGAAATGCTGGTCAAAAATGATGTTGTAGTGGTCTTCCAGGCGCGAGTACGAGTTCAGGCTCGGGTGCACCCACGGCAGGTGGTAGGCTTCGCAGTAGTTTTCCACCGCCAGCTTCCAGTTGCAGTTGATGTCCAGCGTGGTGGCGTCATGTCCCGGACGACGGCGCAGCAGGCTCATGCCATCCTCGCCGAGAAACTGCGTCCAGCGTGTGGTCAAGGGCGCCAGCATGTCTTCGAGCGGTTTTGCATCGCCGGACAGGTTGATGAACACCATGTCCATCCAGATCGCGCTGCGGATCGCTTTCAAGCCGTGTTTTTCACAGGCGAAGCGGTCGTCCTTGTGCTGGTCGATGCCGCCGACATGGGGAGTGCCGCGCAGCCCGCCATTGAGGTCGTAGGTCCAGGAATGGTAAGGGCAACGAATGACGCCCTGCACCTCACCGGCCTCCTCCACCAGCTTCATGCCGCGGTGGCTGCAAACGTTATGGAACACCTGCACCAGGCCTTCGCGGTTGCGCATCAGCAGCAAAGGCAAGCCCATGAAATCGACAGGTTTGACCGAACCGGCCTTGCCCAGATCACTCGCGAAACCGACACAGGCCCAGGTTTTACCCATGACCTGATCGCGCTCAAGCTCGAAGTAGCGTTGCTCGGTATAGAACTCGTTGCCGAGGCCGGTCGCTTCGTGGATCGGATTGAGGACGGTTTCAAGCTGATGCACAGGAATTTGCTGGATGCTGCTCATTATTGTTCTCCCCTGCTGGGCACGGTATTGGAAGGTCGGCAGGCGCATTGGCCAAGGTCCGCTGGCAGCCAGTTTGGGAAAACAGGGGGTGTCACGACAAACGATATTTGCGGCGCGACTCATGACTTTTTGTCATAAATATACGCATGCGAAAGTGGCCGCTCGGCATTAAAAATACCGAGGGCTCGAGATATGAGACTTAGAGTGATTCAGTGGGTCTGAATGACAGCCATGGCAACTTCGTTACTCGTCGTCCTGCGGCGCTGGCAGTTGATTCATCAGCCAGGTGCGAAAGCGTTTTACACTTTGCCGCATGCCAGAACGCGTCAAGGGTTCCAGCAAACAGAACTGGGCGTCTGTGCGTAACACGGTGTCGAGCGGTCGTACCAGGGCACCCTTGTGCAGGTGATCATCGACCAGATTCGACCAGGCCAGCGCAATACCCTGTCCGCCGATAGCCGACTGGATCAGCATCGAGTAGCTATTGATATTGATCCGGCGCTTGGGCTCGACGTTTTTCAAGCCCAGGCTGCGGAACCATTCGGGCCAGCCGATCCAGTCCCGCTGCGGGTCGTCGAGGAACAGCCAGGTGCAGGCTGCCAGGTCCTCAGGCTTGCTCAGGTCTGGATGCTTGGCCAGGTAAGCGGGGCTGCACACCGGGAAGACCTCTTCGGAAAACAACGGCGTGACCTGCATGTCCCTGGGCGGCGTCCGGCAGTAATACAGGGCCAGGTCACAATCCAGGCGAGAGAAATCCTTGACCTGGTCATGGGCGATGATCCGCAGGTCGATCTCTTCGTTTTCCCGTTGGAATTCACTCACTTTAGGCAACAGCCAAAGTGAAGCCATCGCGGTACTGGTGGCGACCGTCACTTGCCCGGCGCCCTGCCAATGGCGAATTTCACCCGTGGCCTGGGCCACCTGCAGCAATGATGCACGGACCGTTTCATAATATTGGCTGGCTGCCGGGGTCAGGTGAATCGTGCGGGTGGTGCGTTCGAACAGAACCTTGCCCAAATAGTCTTCAAGCAGTCGAACCTGTCGACTGATTGCCCCTTGGGTGACGTTCAATTCCTGCGCAGCCAGGGTAAAACTCAAATGCCGCGCTGCCGCTTCAAACGCGACCAGGCTGTTGAGTGGCGGTAAAGGGTGGATTTTCATACAAGGCAGGTCACGTCGTTATTATGTTTTATCGCGGCAGTCTAGCCCCTGCCGTAGCGGGTGGACAGCGGCATCGATAGCTCGCTGCCGGATGCTTCAGACGCAGACCTGGATTGGGTAAATAGCCATTATTGCAGGCGCTGGCGATGCTCTTCCCTGAACTGTCGCCAGGACCTTTTTCAAATCAAACGAGATTGACCGTGACGTTGATGTTGTTGCGGGTGGCTTTGGAGTACGGGCAGTACTTGTGGCCGGTATCCACGAGTTTTTGCGCGGTTTCGCGATCCAGGCCCGGCAGGCTCACATTCAGCCGTGCCTGCAGCAGGTAGCCGCCTTCATTGGTGCCCAGGTCGACTTCGGTGTCGACGGCAACGTCCTTGGGCAGTGCAACTTTCAGTTCCTTGGCGGCGACACCCATCGCGCCAATGAAACAGGCTGACCAACCGGCGGCGAACAGTTGCTCCGGGTTGGTGCCGCCGCCACCGGCGCCAGGCGACGATAGCTTGATATCGAGAATGCCGTCGGAACTGCGCGATGCGCCATCCCGGCCGCCGGTGGTGTGGGTTTTTGCGGTGTACAGGACTTTGTCGAGCTGGGTCATGATGATCTCCTGATTGAATTGAGGTTCATGCAATGTCAGGTGAATCGGCGTTCCGGCTGGGTGCCAGGCATTCAATATAGACGGCGTTGCCCGACCCGGCGCCCGATCCGACAAAGGCCATAAAATCAAAAGATCGCAGCCTGCGGCAGCTCCTACAGGCCACGGTATTGTAGGAGCTGCCGCAGGCTGCGATCTCTTGATCTTACTTACGCGCCAACTTGTACTTCAAACAATCATCATAAAAACTCTGCCGAACCGCCGCCGGTTTGATCCGCGTCGGGCTGTCGTAAGTTTGTTCGGTAATGCCCATTGCCATCATCCGCATCCACGACTTGGCGAACTTGTACGACTGGATTTTTTGCCGCGCCGCATACAGCGAAACCCCGGACAACTTGAGTTCCTGGGCTCTTGCCGCGGTGCCCGCGCCCCAACTGCACATATAAGTATCACCGGGCTTCAGTTCCCTGGCCTGGGCAGAAACCGTAAGACCCGCGACGCCGAAAGAGATCAGCACGACCCAGACATTGCGCATTTGCATTCCACCTAACCGCCTGAAAATGAAGCGATTCTGGCGACAAGCGAAGAACATGGGGGCCAGCATAATGCCTTCTGTGCAATTCCTTGACCTGCATCAGTAAACGAAAGTCATTTTCTTGCGACATTTCAAAACTTTGCTATAGCTAAGCTCTCTCCGCCAACTAAAGAGGCAACGGAATGTCAGTCGCAAAGAAAATGAGTGTGGGGCAACTGACGATGTTGACCGCAGTCAACATGTTGGGCTCAGGGATCATTCTACTTCCCTCTAAACTCGCGGAAGTCGGGGGAATTTCGATACTTTCCTGGCTGATCACTGCCACCGGTTCACTGGCATTGGCCTATGCCTTTGCACGATGCGGGATGCTCAGCCGAAAAACGGGGGGCATGGGCGGATACGCCGAGTACACCTTCGGCAAGGCCGGTAACTACATCACCAACTACACCTATGGCCTCTCGCTGTTGATTGCCAACGTGGCGATCAGCATTACCGCGGTCGGCTATATCCAGGAGCTTTTCCACATTCAACTGGATTCGCTGCAAGTGGGCCTGGCGACCATTGCGCTGCTGTGGATCACCACGTTCGCCAACTTTGGCGGTGCGCGGATTACCGGCCGGATTGGCGCAGTCACCGTCTGGGGCGTGATTGCGCCGGTGGTGCTGGTGTCCACCGTGGGCTGGTTCTGGTTCGACAGCAGCGTGTACGCCGCTGGCTGGAACCCGCACAACATGGGCTGGCTCGACGCCGCGGGGGCCTCGGTAGCGATCACCTTGTGGGCCTTCCTCGGCCTGGAATCGGCGTGCGCCAACACCGATGCGGTGGAGAACCCCGAAAAGAACGTACCGATCGCGGTTCTCGGCGGCACCCTCGGCGCGGCGGTGATCTACATCGTGTCCACCAACGTCATCGCCGGCATCGTCGACAACCCGGAACTGGCCGCCTCTACCGCTCCGTTCGGCCTGGTCTTCGCCAAGATGTTCACCCCCCTGGTGGGCGACATCGTGATGGCCGCGATGGTGCTGGCCTGCATCGGCTCGCTGCTGGGCTGGCAGTTCACCATTGCCCAGGTCTACAAAAGCTCGGCGGACACCGGTTACTTCCTGTCGATCTTCGCCAAGTCCAACAAGGCCGGAACCCCGATCGTCGGCATGCTGGTGCTGCTGGCCGCGCAAACGGCGCTGGGTTTCCTCACCATCAGCCCGGACCTCAGTAAACAGTTCGACACCCTGGTCAACCTCGCGGTGGTCACCAACCTGGTGCCCTACATCCTCTCCATGGCCGCGCTGATGACCATGCAGAAGGTGTCCAACGTACCGGCCGGCAAGGCGCTGGCCACCAACATCATTGCCTGGGTGGCCGCGGCCTACAGCTACCTGGCGCTCTACAGTTCGGGCGAGCAGGCGCTGATGCTCGGCGGCGTGGCGACCATCTTCGGCTACACGCTCTTCGGCTTCGTCAACAATCGCCTGATTCGCCTTGAAGCGCTCAACAACAGCGTGCCGACACAGACCGTCAGCGCGCAGCACCTCACTGGCAAACCGGTGCCGGTGAACAGCCTGAATAAAGCCACTCTGGAGGTTAACGCATGACGGACTATAAACATTCACTCGGGATGCTCGCGCTATTGGTCAGCGACCCGGCGGACAAGCGCACAGTGTTTGGCCGCGCCCTGGATCAGTTGGTCAGCGACGTAGAGGGTCGTGGCGTCAGCGTACTGGCCTCGGAAAGCCTCAGCGATGCGGCGTCGATCCTGCGTTCGGACCCGGCCGTGCAATGCGTGCTGATCAGCTGGGAAATGGACACCAGCAAAGATCACGAAGACTGCATCAAGTTGCTGGTCAAACTGCGCGAACGCAACACCCGCGTGCCGGTGTTCCTGATCAGCGACCGGACCACCGCGTCGAGCATTCCTTTATTGGTCATGCAACACGCCGACGACTTCATCTGGCTGCCCGAAGACACCAGCCGCTTCCTCAGCGGACGTATCATGGCGGCCATCGAGCGCTATCGCCAGGCCGCCCTGCCGCCGATGTTCGGGGCACTGGTGAAGTTTGCCAGGTCCTACGAATATTCCTGGCACACCCCCGGTCACGCCGGTGGCACGGCGTTTCTCAAAAGCACTGCGGGCCGGGCGTTCTACGAGTTCTTCGGGGAAAACCTGCTGCGTTCCGACCTGTCGATCTCGGTCGGTGAACTGGGTTCGCTGCTCGATCACAGCGGCCCCATTGGCCAGGGCGAGCGCTACGCGGCCAAGGTGTTCGGCGCCCATCGCACCTACTACGTCACCAACGGCTCGTCGATGTCCAACCGCGTGATCCTCATGGCCAGCGTCACGCGCAACCAGATCGCCCTGTGCGACCGCAATTGCCACAAGTCCGCCGAGCACGCGATGACCCTGTCGGGGGCGCTGCCGACCTACCTGGTGCCGACGCGCAACCGCTACGGCATCATCGGCCCGATCCTCCCGCAAACCCTGAGCGCCGAAGGCGTGAAAGCGGCCATTGCCAACAACCCGATGGTCAAGGACGGCATCGACCCGACGCCGGTCCACGCGATCATCACCAACTCCACCTACGACGGCCTGACCTACAACGTCACACGCGTCGAAGAACTGCTGGGCCAGAGCGTCGACCGCCTGCATTTCGACGAAGCCTGGTACGGCTACGCGCGTTTCAACCCGCTGTACCGCGACCGCCACGCCATGCACGGCAGCCCGGACGATCACGATGCGTCGAAGCCGACCGTGTTCGCCACCCAGTCGACCCACAAGTTGCTGGCGGCCCTGTCCCAGGCCTCGATGATTCACGTGCGCAACGGCCGTAATCCGATCGAACACGGGCGTTTCAACGAGTCGTACATGATGCACGCCTCGACTTCGCCGAACTACGCGATCATGGCCTCCTGCGACGTCAGCTCGGCGATGATGGAAGCGCCCAGCGGGCAGATCCTCACCAGCGAATCCATCGAGGAAGCCGTGTCTTTCCGCCAGGTCATCTCGCGCATGCACCACGAGATGCTGAGCAAGGACGACTGGTTCTTCACCTGCTGGCAGCCGCCGACCGTGCAGGTGGGCAATGCCACGGTGCCGTTCCACGAAGTCGATCCTGTGTTGCTCAAAACCGAGCCGAACTGCTGGGTACTTCACCCCAACGAGGTGTGGCACGGTTTCGGTGACATCGAGGAAGGCTACTGCATGCTGGACCCGATCAAGGTCTCGGTGCTCAGCCCCGGCATGGGTGATGACGGCAATCTACTCCCGACCGGCATCCCGGCGTGCGTGCTGACCGCGTACCTGGGGCGCCAGGGCATCGTCGTCGAGAAAACCACCGACTTCACCATCCTGTTCCTGTTCTCCATCGGCATCACCAAGGGCAAGTGGGGCACCCTGGTCAACGCGCTGCTGGACTTCAAGCGCGACTATGACGACAACGTCGAACTGGAGCTGTGCCTGCCGGATCTGCTGGCCGGTAACCAGACCCGCTACGCCGGCATGGGCCTCAAGGACCTGGCTGACGAAATCTTTGCCGCCATGAAGCAACACAAGACCACCTCGGCCATGTCCCAGGCATTCGGCACGTTGCCGCAAGCGGTGTTCAGCCCGGTGGAGGCCTACGAGAAACTGGTGCGCAACGAGATCGAACTGGTCACCCTGGAACAGGCCGCCGGGCGCATCGCCGCCACCGGTATCGTGCCGTATCCACCAGGTATTCCGTTGCTGATGCCGGGTGAGAACGCCGGGGCTGCCGACGGTCCGTTGCTGGCCTATCTCAAGGCGCTGGAAGCCTTCGACAAATCCTTCCCTGGATTCACCCATGACACCCACGGGATCGAAGCCGAGGCCGGGGTTTATCGGATGCTGGTACTGAAGTAGGCAAGCCAATGTGGGAGCTAGCCTGCTAGCGATGGAGTGTCAGTCGACATCAATGTGGATGACCCACCATCGCCAGCAGGCTAGCTCCCACAGGGGATCTCATTCCACATCTGGATCTACGTCGGTCCAAATGCCTATGGGCAAATTCAATCACAGCGCCAACCCTGCCCGCCCGGTGACTCCTATCTCAAGGCGCTGGAAGCCTTCGACAAATCCTTCCCGGGG
>NZ_CATKQQ010000028.1:0-25168 GCF_949767605.1 Pseudomonas sp. IT-P218 | reverse complement strand
GCGATCGCGTCTGTACCCCCGCAAACGCCAGCACCCCGGCTCCTACAAGATCACGCCAGCGGAAAATGAATACGGAAGGCGGCACCGCCCAAGGGTGAGTCGCCCAGGGTGAGTTTTGCGCTATAGCTTTCGATGATGTCCTTGACCACCGCCAGGCCAATACCCTGTCCTGGATGCTGACGGTCCAGGCGTTCACCGCGCTGCAGGATCCGCGTGCGCTGATCGAGCGGGACGCCTGGGCCATCGTCTTCCACGCATATCTCGATACCATCGAGGGTATGCATGCTGATGCGCACTTCGCTCAGGCACAGTCGATAGGCGTTCTCCAGCAGATTGCCAAGCATTTCCAGCAAGGCGCCCTGCTCGATAGGGACCAGACACTGCGGCGGCAAATCGAAGGTAACCTGCACCTGTTTGTCGCGATAGACCTTGTCCAGCGTATCGCAAAGGCTCTGCAACACCGGTTGCAGGCGTACCTGATGGCGCACCAATCCGCTCTTGCGCAGGCTGGCGCGTTGCAATTGGTAACCGATCTGTTGGCTCATGCGCTCGATCTGGGTCTGCAGCACCCAGGCCTGATCCCTCTCCTCAGGGCGTTGCGCCATGCCTTCGCTGACCCCCTGCAATACCGCCAATGGGGTTTTCAGGCTATGGGCCAGATCGTCGAGGGAATCGCGATAACGGCTACGCTGTTCACGCTCGCTGTGCAGCAATCGGTTTAAAGAGCCGGTCAGGCGCAGCAGCTCACGTGGGTGTTGCTCGCTCAGGCTTTCACGGGTGCCGCTTTCGATCTCGTCCAGCTCCTGGCTCAGCCGGCGCAATGCCTGCAACCCCCAGGACAAGCCGCCCCATAGCAATGCCAGAAGCACCAGTAATGCCGCGCCGAAACCCAGGTAAAGGTTTTCCCGCAGGCCGCCGAGCGTAGCATCGTATTCACGCGCCGGTTGCAACGCGACGAAGCTGAACGCCGCGTTTTTGCCGCCGAGCAGTTTGACCTCGACGTCATAGACGAAGAATTCCTGGCCCGTGTCCTGGCGAATCCTGGCAAATT
The DNA here is from genome assembly GCF_949767605.1 of Pseudomonas sp. IT-P218. Taxonomy (NCBI): domain Bacteria; kingdom Pseudomonadati; phylum Pseudomonadota; class Gammaproteobacteria; order Pseudomonadales; family Pseudomonadaceae; genus Pseudomonas; species Pseudomonas sp. IT-P218. The sequence goes on along the minus strand of NZ_CATKQQ010000028.1, from coordinate 24,117 downwards.
CATTACCGCGCCCGTCGTAACGCGGCTTGTAATTGATGTTCTTCACCAGGGTGTCTTTCGAGCGCCAGACCAACTGACCTTCGCGGTTATAGATGTAACCGAGCAAGTTGCCATCGGCCAGGTTGAAGCGCTCGTCGGGCAACTGTTCTGGCATCAGCAAGCGGTCGTCCTCGACCCGTGCAGCAGAGATCAACGTGGTGACGTCCGACGCCAGTCGCTGCTCGATGGCGTCCTGCAGCGCCAGGCTGAACGCTCCCTGCATCGCCGGCAGCAACGCCAGCATGAACAATACTGCGAGGATCGTGGCGGCGAGCATCAGGCGAACGCGAAGAGAACCGATCAAGTGCAACGCTCAGTGAACAGATAGCCCAGGCCACGCACCGTTTCGATTGGCTTGAAACCGGACGGACCTTCAAGTTTTCGACGCAGACGGCCGACCAGCACTTCGATCACGTTCGGATCGCGCTCGTCATCGTCCGGGTAAAGCTGCTCCATCAAACGGTCCTTGGGGACCACCTGCTGATGATGGCGCATCAGATACTCGAGAATCCGGTACTCATACGCGGTCAATGCCAGTGGTTGCTCCTCAAGGGACGCCTGCTTGCGATTAAGGTCCAGCAGCAGCGGCCCGGCAACGATCGTTGACTGGGTAAATCCGCTGGAGCGGCGCAACAAGGCATTCAGCCGAGCTTCCAGTTCTTCAAACTGGAAGGGCTTGACCACATAGTCATCGGCACCGGCAGCAAGGCCTTCAACCTTGTCCTGCCAGTTACCGCGTGCAGTGAGGATCAGGATCGGGAAGGTCTTGCCTTGCGAGCGCAACTGACGGATCAGATCCAGCCCGCCCATGCCCGGCAAGCCGAGATCGATCACCGCCAGGTCGTGGTTGAACTGCTCGGTCTGATACAGCGCATCGACGGCGTTGGCCACGGACTCGACCACATGGCCGCTGTCCGTCAGGCGGGTTTGCAAGTGATGACGCAACAGCGCTTCATCCTCGACAACCAGCAATTTCATGTCGCTCTCCCAGGCAAATCAAATACCCCGGAGGCACGATCGACGCACCTCCATGACTAACAGGCTGCGCCGGAACAATCTCCTGGATTGATCCGGCGCAGCCTGCTGCACACGCTTTTCAGAAAGCATAGTTGGCTGAAAGGTAGGTCTGTGCGCTGCTATTCAAACTCAGCGATCCCTGCTTGCTACCACCTTGTGCGCTCATTTCGGTGCTGGCGTTGCTGCGCAGGTAACGGTACCCCAGTTCAACTGAAGTGTTTTGCGAAACCTGTTGCAGAATGCCTGCCTGTGCGCCAATGGTGTAACCGAAGTTGGTGTCGCGACTGAAGCCTGATGACTCCTGGGTCAATTTGGTCAACCCGGCGGAGGCACCGCCGAATAGCCTGGTGTCAGCACCCAAGGGATGGAACAGATCGTAGCTGCCCAACAGGTTCTCCTGACGCAGTTTAATGCCATTGTGCGAGCCCGACACGTTATCGTACGTGGCGTAGTAACGGCCTTGGCTGTTTTGCTGCCCCACACGCAAGCCCCAGGTGTGGTCCTTGGCAATCACGCCGTCGGCGTTCGGACGGTTGAGATTATCGTTCAAGGCGCTGGACTTTTTGATCTTGTCGCTGGTCTGCCCATAAGTAAGGCTGGCGAAATTGTCGTTGGCACCGAATGCGGCAGTGCTCGCGCCGAAAACGGTGAATGCCAGCAGCAGTTTTTTGATTCCAGTCATGGGTGAAGCTCCTCATAAGTTCGTGCTTGAGTTCGTGTTGTTTTGGCTACGGAGCAAGACTACTCACGCCGCCCTGAACTCACCCTGAACGCGCGCTTAACCTGAGCTGAACCATATCCACCCAGCTGTTTTGATGATTTTCCAGCAGGAAATCCCCCAGGACTACCCAGCATCAAGGCAACCCGGCAAAATGCCCGACATGAATCCCGTCCCCGCCCTGCCCGTCTTCTGCACGCCCCTCGACGCCCATTGGCCGCTGCCGCTGGTGCTGCCCGATGCGGTGCTGTTGAGTACCCACTTCGATACGTCGCAACTGCTCAGCGATGATTTCCAGCGCAGCGCCATCGAGGCGCCCGCGAGCATTCAGCGCTCGGTCGCCAAACGCCAGGCAGAATTTCTCGCCGGGCGGATCTGCGCCCGCGCAGCCCTGCAACAACTGGAAGGCCTGAACTTCAGTCCGGCCATCGGTGATGACCGGGCGCCTGTCTGGCCTGCGCACATTACCGGTTCGATCACCCACAGCACTGGTCGGGCCGCGGCGATCGTGGCGAAGAAAAGCCATTGGCGCGGGTTGGGGATGGACATGGAAAACCTGCTCAATGCCGAACGTGCCGAACGGCTGGCCGGGGAAATCCTCACCCCGGCGGAACTGCAGCGCATGGCCGCCGGTCATCGCGATCAGCTCGCGTTGCTGGTCACCCTGACGTTTTCAGTGAAGGAGAGCCTGTTCAAGGCGCTCTACCCGATCGTGCGGCAACGTTTCTACTTTGAACACGCCGAGGTGCTGGAGTGGACCGAGTCAGGTGAGGTGCGGTTGCGGTTGCTGACGGACCTGTCCGGTGAATGGCGTAACGGCACCGAGCTGGAGGCGCAGTTCGGGGTCAAGGATGGGCAGTTGTTGAGTCTGGTCAGTATCAAGGCCTGAAAGATATTTGCTGTTTGTCAGGCCCTCTTCGCTGGCAAGCCAGCTCCTACAGGGGATTTGGGGCGCGGGGTCTCAGCGTTTCTCCTGATTGCGCGGCCAGCTCAGGCTGAAACATGCGCCGCCCAGGCTTTTGCTCTTGCCGATCAACGCCCGACCGTCGTGCCAATGGATGATCCGCCGCACGATCGACAATCCCAAGCCATGGCCGCCCGAGGCCCGGGTGCGGCTGTCGTCGAGGCGCAGGAATGGCGTGAAAATTTTCTCCCAGGCCATTTCCGGCACACCCGGCCCGTCATCTTCGACATCCACCCGACAACGTTGCTGCCCCACCTGATAGCTGATGGTGACTCGCGATTGAGCGTGGCGCATGGCATTGGTCACCAGATTCTGCAGCGCCCGGTGCAGGTAGCGCGGCTCGGCCTCGACCCAGGCGTCGTCGCAGTCGGCGGCCGACAGGCACAACCCTCGCTGCACCGTGACCTCGGCGCGCAAGGGCGCCAGCTCATCGATCACCTGATTGACCAAGGCATCCAGATCGATACGCTGAAAATTCAGGGCTGGCGAGCCTTGTTCCAGCCGCGCGTACGTCAGCATCTCGTCGACCAGGCGGTCGAGGTCCTCGATATCGTGGTCCATGCCTTCGCAGTATTTTTCCAGGTCTTGCGGGGTCTTGGCCGAGCCGATCATTTCCAGGCCAAACCGCAGGCGGGCCACCGGCGTGCGCAATTCGTGGGACACGGCACGCACCAGCTCTCGCTGAATGGCCAGCAGCTGTTGCAGGTGCTCGGCCATGCCGTTGAACGCCGACGCCAGTCGCCCTACCGAGTCTGCACCCCGCGCCGGCACACGGGTTTCCAGGCTGCCCTTGGCGATCCGCGTGGCCGCCGCTTCCAGCCCGCGCAAGCGGCGCTCCAGTTGCCGCACCAGCAGGTAGACGATCAAACCGATCAGGCTCAGCCCCAGTGCGGCAATCAGCACCAGCCACTCCGGCGGATAAGGATTCATCTGGTACAACGGGCCGATTTCCAGCACCCAGGGCGTGCCGACCATGCCGGCGAACACCCGGATCGAATCACCCTCCTTGCCCAGCGCCATCACGGTGTCGCCCTCGGACACGCGGCGGCTCTGGTCTTCGTCCATGTCGGCGTCTTCGACCGTGACCAGGCGCAAATCGAAGCCAAACCCCTTGTCCTGTTTCAATTGCGCCAGACGCACCGGTTGCTCGCCCACCGGGTAGCGCACCAGTTCGTCTGCCAGCAGATAGATAGTCGCCCGGGCGAGTTGTTCGCTGATCTGCTGGACTTCACCGGTGAGAACAAGCTGCTCCTGGTCGCTGACCAGCCGATAAACCCTGGCCGCATGCGGGCCGGTCTGCTCCACCAGGGCCTGGCCGCGCAATACCCGGGTGCGCTGGGTGAGGTCGAGGTCGGTCTGGGCAAAGGTTTTCAGCGCCAGCGGAATCCCCAGCAGCCGCTCCCACACCAACAGGGCCCGGCGGCGTTCGGTCTGGTTCATCGGCTGCAGGTTGTCGGCCATCAGCGAAAACGTGCCGTGGGCCAGGCGTTCGCGATACTGCTCGCCGCGCACCTCATTGAGCAGGTGCAAAGCCAGCACACCGAGTACCGCCACCAGTATCAGCGCGGCACACATGCCGCCGTAGATCCGCAGGAAGATCGAGTTCACAGGGTCGGGTCTACGCAGGCCTCGGGGACAAACAGGTAGCCTTTGCTGCGCACGGTCTTGATCAGCCGCGGATGGTCCGGGTCATCACCGATCTTCGGGCGGATGCGCGAGATGCGCACGTCAATGGAGCGGTCCTGGCCGTCATAGCCGATGCCGCGCAACGCGGTGAAGATTTCTTCCCGGGACAGGATGCGCCCCGCGTTGGCCACCAGCAGCCAAAGCAAATCGAACTCGGCGCTGGTCAGTTCGATGCCGTTGTCGTGCAGCCAGGCTTCGCGCAATGCGTTATCCACCACCAGCGGGCCGAACTGCAGGCGCCGTTGTTTTTCCGGGACGACCTCCGGCGCTTCACTGCGGCGCAGCAAGGCCTGGATGCGCGCCAGCAGCAAACGCGGGCGCACCGGCTTGCACACGTAGTCGTCGGCCCCCAGGTCCAGGCCGAGGATCTGGTCGGTGTCGTCGGTGCGCGCGGTGAGCATCAGGATCGGGCCGTCATACCGGTCGCGAACCTTGCGGCATATGCTCAGGCCGTCTTCGCCCGGCAGCATCAGATCAAGAATCACCAGGTCCGGTTGTTCCTTGATGATGCGGGCCGCCGCCAAGGCACCATTGCCTTCAATCGAGACACTCAGGCCATTGGCTTGCAGGTAATCGCGCGTCAGTTCGGCCAGACGCTGATCGTCCTCCACAATCAATACCTGCCAGGCTTCTTGCTCCACCGGTGACCTCTACTTGCCAGAACGCTCATAAGGAAGGATCCGCCCGTCTTTTTGTAATGATAGGGGTGGATAAATTGCATACATGCTGACCGATTGTATAAACGTCGCCCACGCAGAACACAAGCCGGTAAATGCGTTCGGACAGCCAGGTTTTTTGTGATAGGGTTCGCGCCCTTAAAAACCTGATCAGTCATTTTCGTTCGTTAAAAATCACTGAAAAAAGCTTCAATCCAGCTAGGTCGCGGCCTACACGCCGGTTCCCTCTTTCACACACAATTTACGCACAGTTTATCCACAGGCAGCACGTTGCATTCGCCCCCCAAAACGCATTATCTTGTAGCCAGCGCGTTATAAAATCCCTACATGTAGGGTTTTAAGCTAAAAACCAAACACAAACCGGACAGCAATTTCAAGCGCTTTTCATGCGTCTTTCCGGTTGAACCAAACGTATTTTTCGAAGACCAAACCGCGCGTGCGGATGGCTACTGTATTTCGACCCAAAATGGTGAAAACGGTACGGGTGTTGCAGTCATTACTGACACTTGGAAAGGAATGCGGTATCGAGCAAAGGCTCGCACCTGAACTTCGGCACGGACGGCCTCATTAGCCTTTTTCCTACTGTCCCGAAGTTGTTATGCCCGACACCCACGTCGGTTGTAGTGCTTCAGGACAGAACGGTGGGCACTGTAAAGGTGCCCAAACAAACATAGAGAATGTGGAGACACCCCCATGCAAACCGACACAACTCGCGAGAACCCGCAGGGTACCTTGCCGCAGGCCGCTGATTCGAATTCGGATCTGTCCGCCACCGCGCCTGGTCAATTGCGCGTGATCAAGCGTAACGGCACTGTCGTTCCTTACACCGATGACAAGATCACCGTCGCCATCACCAAAGCGTTTCTCGCAGTTGAGGGCGGCACCGCTGCCGCTTCGTCGCGCATCCACGACACCGTGGCGCGCCTGACCGAACAGGTCACTGCCACCTTCAAGCGTCGCATGCCATCGGGCGGCACCATCCACATCGAAGAAATCCAGGACCAGGTCGAACTGGCCCTGATGCGTGCCGGCGAGCAGAAAGTGGCCCGCGACTACGTGATCTACCGTGACGGTCGCTCGAAAGAACGCGCCGCCCACGCTCCGGTCGAAGCCGCTGTCGACGCTCACCCGTCGATCCGCATCACCCGCGCCGACGGCAGCCTGGCACCGCTGGACATGGGCCGCCTGAACACCATCGTCACCGAAGCGTGCGAAGGCCTGGAAGAAGTCGACGGCGACCTGATCCAGCGCGAAACCCTGAAGAACCTGTACGACGGCGTGGCCCTGACCGACGTCAACACCGCCCTGGTGATGACCGCCCGTACCCTGGTCGAGCGTGAGCCGAACTACTCGTTCGTGACCGCCCGCCTACTGATGGACACCCTGCGTGCCGAAGGCCTGGGCTTCCTCGGCGTCGCCGAGAGCGCGACCCACCACGAGATGGTCGACCTGTACGCCAAGGCCCTGCCTGCCTACATCGCCAAGGGTATCGAATTCGAATTGCTGAACCCGGTCCTGGCCGACTTCGACCTGGAAAAACTGGGCAAGGCGATCAACCACGAGCGCGACCAGCAGTTCACCTACCTGGGCCTGCAAACCCTGTACGACCGTTACTTCATCCACAAGGATGGCGTGCGTTTCGAACTGCCGCAGATCTTCTTCATGCGCGTGGCCATGGGCCTGGCGATCGAAGAGAAACAGAAAGAAGACCGTGCGATCGAGTTCTACAACCTGTTGTCGTCCTTTGATTACATGTCTTCGACCCCGACCCTGTTCAACGCCGGTACCCTGCGTCCACAGCTGTCGAGCTGCTACCTGACCACCGTGCCGGATGACCTGTCGGGCATCTACCACGCGATCCACGACAACGCCATGCTGTCGAAATTCGCGGGTGGCCTGGGTAACGACTGGACGCCGGTGCGTGCACTGGGTTCGTACATCAAGGGCACCAACGGCAAGTCCCAGGGCGTTGTACCGTTCCTGAAAGTGGTGAACGACACCGCCGTTGCCGTCAACCAGGGTGGCAAGCGCAAAGGCGCTGTGTGTGCCTACCTGGAAACCTGGCACATGGACATCGAGGAGTTCATCGAACTCCGCAAGAACACCGGTGATGACCGCCGTCGTACCCACGACATGAACACCGCCAACTGGATCCCTGACCTGTTCATGAAGCGCGTCTTCGATGACGGCAAGTGGACCCTGTTCTCGCCGTCCGAAGTACCGGACCTGCACGACCTGACCGGCAAGGCTTTCGAAGAGCGCTACGAGTACTACGAAGCGCTGACCGAGTACCCGGGCAAGGTCAAGCTGTTCAAGACCATCCAGGCCAAGGACCTGTGGCGCAAGATGCTGTCCATGCTGTTCGAAACCGGCCACCCATGGCTGACCTTCAAGGACCCGTGCAACCTGCGCAGCCCGCAGCAGCACGTCGGCGTGGTCCACAGCTCGAACCTGTGCACCGAGATCACCTTGAACACCAACAAGGACGAGATCGCCGTTTGCAACCTGGGCTCGATCAACCTGCCGAACCACATCGTGGGTGGCAAGCTGGACACCGCCAAGCTGCAACGCACCGTGAACACCGCCGTGCGCATGCTCGATAACGTTATCGACATCAACTACTACTCGGTGCCACAAGCGAAGAACTCCAACTTCAAGCACCGTCCGGTCGGCCTGGGCATCATGGGCTTCCAGGACGCCTTGTACCTGCAGCACATTCCTTACGGTTCCGACGCAGCCGTCGAGTTCGCCGACAAGTCGATGGAAGCGGTCAGCTACTACGCGATCCAGGCTTCCTGCGACCTGGCTGACGAGCGTGGCGCCTACGAGACGTTCCAGGGCTCGCTGTGGTCCAAGGGCATCCTGCCGCTGGATTCGCAACAAATCCTGATCGAAGCCCGTGGCCAGAAGTACATCGATGTCGACCTGAAGGAATCCCTGGACTGGGCACCGGTTCGCGCCCGTGTACAGAAAGGCATCCGTAACTCGAACATCATGGCCATCGCACCGACCGCGACCATCGCCAACATCACTGGCGTTTCGCAGTCGATCGAACCGACTTACCAGAACCTCTACGTGAAATCAAACCTGTCGGGCGAATTCACCGTGATCAACCCGTACCTGGTTCGCGACCTGAAGGCTCGCGGCCTGTGGGACTCGGTCATGATCAACGACCTGAAGTACTACGACGGTTCGGTGCAGCAGATCGAGCGCATCCCGCAAGAACTCAAGGAGCTCTACGCGACTGCCTTCGAAGTGGACACCAAGTGGATCGTTGACGCGGCCAGCCGTCGTCAGAAGTGGATCGACCAGGCTCAGTCGCTGAACCTGTACATCGCCGGTGCTTCGGGCAAGAAGCTGGACGTGACCTACCGCATGGCCTGGTACCGTGGTCTGAAAACCACTTACTACCTCCGTGCCCTGGCCGCGACCAGCACCGAGAAGTCGACCATCAACACCGGCAAGCTGAACGCTGTTTCCAGCGGCGGCAACCACGGTGATGATTCGGTCCTGGCAGCTCCAGCAGGTCCAGCTCCAGTGCCGAAGGCTTGCGCCATCGACGAGCCGGATTGCGAAGCTTGCCAATAAGCTGAACCGGTGACACCAAACCCCCGACAGGCCCCTGGCTTGTCGGGGGTTTTCTTTTGCCCATGAAAAAGATCGCAGCCTCGATCCCTGTAGGAGCTGTCTCGCGAAGCGAGGCTGCGATCTTTTGATCATCGAGTAGGAGGCGGATTTACATCCGCCGTCCTCTCACACCACCGTACGTACGGTTCCGTATACGGCGGTTCAGGTTACACGGCTAAGCCGGTTTATCGTATCCAGTATCGAGACCAAACCGAGTCGATCCCAGAGTTTCTTCGGCAGCGCCTGATTCATATGTGACGCTCCCGAGTTCCACCAAGGGCCCTGCCCATTGGACGCCGATCTACGAGCGCGTCCTTCGTCGATCCCCAGACGCATCAGGTTACGCGCCCTGGTTGAGGGCTGCCTCCATTGGCGCCAGAGCATGCAGCGAAGTTTGTGGCGCACCCAGCCGTCCAACTCCTCAAGGGGTCGCTTGCTTTGACTGAGCTTGAAGTAACCAGCCCACCCGCGCAGTACAGGGTTGATCCGCTCGATGACGCTCGCCATCTTGCAGCCCTGCGCTCCGCGCAGCAGGTCTCTAAGCCGGTCGCGCAAGCGTCCCAGGCTCGTCGTCGCTACTCTTAGTCTCGGCTGCTGATGCCAGCTCATCCCGTAACCCAGGTAATCGCACATCCAGGATCCGGCTACCCGGCTCTTGTCCCGGTTCAGCGTCAATTTAAGGCGCTGGTTCAGGAGCCGCTCCACGCCGGCCATCACTCGTTCGCCCGCACGGCGACTGCGCACATAAATGTTCGCATCGTCGGCGTAGCGCACGAAGCGATGGCCCCGTCGCTCCAATTCGCGATCGAGTTCGTTGAGCAGGATGTTCGACAGCAACGGCGAGAGCGGGCCGCCTTGCGGCGTCCCTTCCTGCCGTCGGCTGGCAAGACCACCTGACATCGTCCCCGCTTCGAGGTAGCGACGGATCAGCGTGAGCACACGTTTGTCTTCGATTTGACGCTCGATGTAGGCCATCAATACATCGTGGTTGACCCGATCAAAGAACTTCTCCAGATCCAGTTCCACGCACCAGCGGTGACCCGCTGCCACGTGGGCACGGGCTGTTTCGATGGCTTGATGAGCGCTTCTGCCCGGACGAAAACCGTAGCTGTAGTCCGAGAACAACGGATCGAAGATCGGCGTGAGCTGTTGCAGCAGGGCCTGTTGGATCAGGCGATCCACGACGCAGGGGATTCCCAGCTGTCTTGTTCCGCCTTTGGGTTTGGGGATTTCGACGGCGCGTACACCTTGCGGGTGATACTCGTCGGCCAGCAACCGAGCCTTGAGGATCGGCCAATACTGTTTCACGTAGCCCGCCAATTCGTCGACCGTCATGCCATCGGCACCCGGCGCGCCCTTGTTGCTGACTACGCGTTGATACGCACGCTTGAGATTGGCGGGTGCAAGCACCCGCGCCATCAGCGTGTCCGGCTCCGCGTTCGTCCACGTCACAGACGCCGTCGATGCTTGCGCCCTGTCAGCCGTCATCCTCGGATACCGTCCGGGACCTGGGGTAACAGTTTCCTCTTGGAGAATATTCTGCGTTTCAGCATTCGACGAGACTCTGACGCCTACTGGCGGCATAACCTGTTCGGCCCTTCATCGACCCGGTTTCGGCGATTACTACGGCTTCGGCTGACTTCTGCACGCTCATCCCGTCGCCTCTCGACGCTCGGTAGCACAGTGGCAAACGTGCAGATCTCCCAGGGTAATTCGCGCGACCTTCCTGCTTATGCCTGTCGGATATACGTCACAGCGTTCCGTGCAAGTATTGGGCTTTGGCAATTTTGGCTACCTTGCCCCGCTGCACCGCCTAATCCGCTTCCTGTTCGTCAGGCCAGCATTTTGCCTCGGGCTTCCTTCAGATTCGCAGTCGCCCGCGACACCCTTGCCTCTGGCTAACACTTCCCCTTGCCGGGTGTGTAGAGGACTTTCACCTCCAAGTCACCAGCGTGGCCACCACAGCCAAGCTGGTTGCGCTTCGCGCAACGCGCCATACCTGGCGCACCAAAAAAAAACCCCTCTTGCGAGGGGCTCCTTGTACAGCGCTTTCAACCAACCCTCATCAAGCCATCTGAATGATGGTCTGCATGATGGTGCTCTGGGTCGAGATGGTCTTGGCGTTCGCCTGGTAGTTGCTCTGCGCCTTGATCAGGTCGACCAGTTCGTTGGTCACGTTGACGTTGGACTCCTCCAGGGAGTTGGAGTGAATTTCACCCAAACTCCCGGTTTGCGGAGCATCGTAGCCCGGAATACCCGAACTGTAGGTTTCTTTCCAACTGGAGCCGCCCACTGGCTGCAGACCTTGCTCGTTGGTGAAACTGGCCAATGCGAACTGACCGATCGGCTTGGTCTGGTAGTTACTGAAGTTGGCCAGCATGACGCCGCTGCCGTCGATGGTCAGGTTGGTGATCTCGCCAGTGGCGTAGCCGTTTTGTGCCGGAATGGAACGCGCGGTATCGGCATTGAACTGGGAGGTGCTGCCCATGGCGATGGTCAGGCCCGCCGGGTCGGCGGATGCGCCGTTGGCTGCCCAGACACCATTGGTCACTTTGCCCGGAACCCAGTTGGTGATCTTCAGATCAGGGCTGACGACTGGAGGAGTACCCGGAGTGGTGACCGAAACCAGCTTGCCGCTGGTATCGAACGCCATGACGGAAGCCACCGGAGGGGTCGTCTTCGGGTCGCTGCCATCAGGATTTCGACCATCAATCAGGGTGTAGGTGCTCCAGGTATTCGGACCAGTCTTGACCATGTACTGGTCCATCGAATGCTGGTTGCCCTGGGTGTCGAAAACCGGAGTAGTGAACTGCTTGCTGTAGGATCCCGTCTTGCTCGGGTCGAACGGGTTTGCCACGACGTCTATCACATCGGACGTAGAGTTCAAGTTGATCGTCGACGATACGGTCGTGGTGGCTTTCGGCGCCAGGTTCGACGTATCGATACGCAGGTCGGTCAACACGCCGTTGATGATCTTGCCGTCGGCATCCACACCGTAACCCTGCACTCGCGCCGAATAATCGGTGTTGGTGACGTAGCCGTCCTTGTCGACCTTGAACGTACCGGCACGGGTATAGGATAACGAACCGTTGTTGTTCAGTACGAAAAAGCCCGAACCGTTGATGCCCACGTCCAGCACGCTGCCAGTGCCGCTGCTGACATCGCCCTGGGTAAATTGCTGGGAAACGTTGGCCAGGCGCACACCGCTGCCGACGGTCTTGTTACCTGTGCCCAATTTGGTGGACGAGTACACGTCCGAAAATTCCGCACGGGACGATTTGAATCCGACGGTTGCGACGTTGGCGATGTTGTTGCCGGTTACGTCCAGTTGCTTGTTGGCGGCATAGAGACCGCTAAGGCCGATGTTGAAAGACATAGTCCACTCCGTTGTGCCGGGTTAGTCGGCTCTATATACCAATGGTTTGCACTTTGGACAGGGCGATACTGCCCAGCCCAGCCAGATTGAGCATCAATTCACCGCCGGTCTGGCTGAGAGTCACGCTGGTGACGGTTGCTGGCAGGTTGGTGATCAGCGCAACGCTCTGTTCATCGATGGTGGTCGCTGCGGCAAAGGTGTAAGTCCCCACCGGGGCCACGTTACCGGCATCGTCCTTGCCATCCCAGGTGAAGCTGGCATTGCCGGCCTTCTGATCAGTCAGCTCGATAGTGCGAACGACCTTGCCATCCTTGTCGGTAACTTTCACCGTGGCCGAGGCTACGGATTGAGGCAACACGACCGCCCCGGTCATGCCCTTCGTTGTATCGACCACTGCCTTGTCGCCCGGCGCAATGACCGAACGGCCAACCAGTGACGAAGCTTGCAATGCCTGTGATGAGCCGAAGGCGCCAGCAATGCCGCTCACGGTACCGTTGAGCGTGGTGATGCCTTCAAGGCTACTGAATTGTGCCAACTGCGCCACGAACTCGCCGTTGTCCTGCGGTTCCAGCGGATTCTGGTTTTTCAATTGCGTGACCAGCAATTGCAGGAACGCATCCTTGCCCAAGGCCTTTTTACCCGAAGCGCTACCCGCCGCTGACGCCAGACTATCGTCTGTCTTGGTCTTTACCGCGGAGTTGGCCAGGATATCGTTGATATTCAAACCACTGGTGGTATCGGTAACACTCATCTGAGTCGCCCCTTATCACTGACCGAGGGTCAGGACCTTCTGCATCATGGTCTTGGCGGTATTCATCATTTCGGCGTTGGTCTGGAACGAACGGCTCGCGGAAATCATGTCAGCCATTTCTTCCACCACGTTGACGTTCGGGTAGTAGACATAGCCCTTGGCATCGGCGGCCGGATGGTTCGGCTCATAGCGTGCTTCAAGGTTGCTCTGGTCTTCGACCACGCCCAGCACCTGAACGCCTTGACCGGCCGCGTCCTGGTTCTGGAACAGAGAATCGCTGCCGCCAGCCTGGCCGCCCTGGAACATGGTGGCGAACACCGGGTGACGCGCACGGTAGGTCTGGTCGATGCTCGAGGAGACCGTCTCGGCGTTGGCGATGTTCGAGGCCACGGTGTTCAAGCGCGTGGTCTGGGCACTCATGCCGCTACCGGCAATGTTGAAAACACTGGACAGGGACATGACTTACTCTCCGCGCAGGGCTGACACCAGCCCTTTGAATTTGCTGTTGAGCAGGGTGAAGCTGGCCTGGAATTTGACCGAGTTTTCCGCGTAGTTCGACTGTTCCAGCTGGGCGTCCACGGTGTTCTGGTCGATCGACGGTTGCATCGGCGTGCGGTACATCAACGACTCGTCGCCATTGCCCAGGCCCTGGGCTTCGATATGACGGTTGTTGGTCATGTTCAGGGCGAAGGTGCCGTTTTTGGCCTTGTCGTTCTGCGCCTCGAGTACTTTCGAGAACTCCAGGTCCCGCGCCTTGTAGTTCGGGGTGTCGGCGTTGGCAATGTTGTTGGCCAGGACTTCGGCACGCTGGGCGCGGAAGCCCAGGGCCTTTTCGTGAATACCGAGCGCTTTATCGAAGCTGATGCTCATGTCGGGAAACCTTTGGGTGACCTGATTTTTCGTAGGATGGACATAGCAAGCGTCATGCCAATCCAGAAAACCCCGTAAACCGGGGCTTTGCGGGCATTGGCCCCGGCGGCAACGACAGAAAAGCGGCAACCGGCTTCCGCTGGATGCCGCTTTTCTGCCGCTTGCCTCTGCTTACGAAGACGCCAACCTACCCTGTGGGAGCGAGCTTGCTCGCGATGACGGTGTGACAGTTTGCATTGATGTCGACTGACATGACGCCATCGCGAGCAAGCTCGCTCCCACAGAGGTCATGCGGTGCCTGTGAGAAATCATCAGGCACAAAAAAACGGGAGGCCCTGAGGACTCCCGTTATTTTTGCAACACCAACGATTCATTTCGCCTGGTAAATAATCCCCGGGCTGCACTGGACCATCTGGTAATGATCCGGCAATCCGTTCAACGCTTCTGAAGCACCGAGGAACAGATAACCGCCCGGCTTCAACGTGCTGTGAATACGCAACAGGATGTCCTTCTTCACTTCGGCGGAGAAGTAGATCAGCACGTTGCGACAGAACACGATGTCGAACTTGCCAAGGCTCGCGTAGCTGTCCAGCAGGTTGAACGAACGAAACTCGACCCGGCTCTTGATTGGCGCCTTGATCGCCCAGCGCCCCGGCCCTTTCGGGTCGAAATAACGCTGCAGGCGTTCGGGAGACAGGCCGCGACCTATGGCCAGGCTGTCGTACTCGCCCGTCTTGCAGTTGTTCAACATGGTGCCCGACAGGTCGGTGGCCACAATCTGCACGCCCATCCTCAACTGCCCTGGATTGAACCGCTCGAACTCATCAATGGACATCGACAGCGAATACGGTTCCTGACCCGACGAGCACGCCGCCGACCAGATCCGCAGACGCTGGCCGGGACTGGCCTTGATCGCTTCAGGCAGCACCTTGTTCTTCAACACTTCAAACGGATAGGTGTCCCGAAACCACAAGGTTTCGTTGGTCGTCATCGCATCCACGACCATCTCGCGCAATCCGCTGCGCGGCTGGGTCTGGATGCGCTGGACCAGTTCACCCAGGGACTTGATGCCCTGCTGCTCCATCAGTTTGTTGAGACGGCTGGAGACCAGATACTGCTTGTTTTCACCGAGCAAAATGCCACAGGCTTTTTCCAGGAACACCCGGAACTGTTCGAAATCCAAATTACCCGTAGACAATGCTGCCGCCTCTAAAATCGTGTGACTGCCGGGGGCCGAACGCCCCTAGCTGATGTCTGCTGCCTTGATCCGGTCGACTACCCGGGATGCCAGGTCATCAGGGCGGAATTTGGCCAGGAAGTCATCGGCACCGACCTTCCTGACCATCGCCTGATTGAACACACCTGACAACGAAGTATGCAGGATGATATGAAGCTTTTGCATGCGCGGGTCGTTGCGGATCTCGGCCGTGAGGGTGTACCCGTCCATTTCCGGCATCTCGATGTCGGAAATCATCATCAGGAATTCCTCTTCCGGCCGCTTGCCCTCGTCGACCAGTTTGCGCAGGTAATCCAGCGCTTGCCGGCCGTCGTTCAACGCCACCACTTCAACACCGACCGTTTGCAGGCAACGGGTGACCTGCTTGCGCGCCACCGACGAGTCATCGACCGTCAGCACGCGCAAGGAGAGCGCCTTGTGCTGGGTCTCGACATCCACCACCCCGGCGGAAATCGCTTCCGGGGTCGGCGCTACTTCTGCCAGCACCTTCTCGACGTCGATAATTTCGACCAACTGGTTGTCGACCCGAGTCACCGCCGTCAGGTAGTGATCGCGCCCCGTGCCCTTGGGTGGCGGATGAATCTCCTCCCAATTCATGTTGACGATACGTTCCACCGAGCGCACCAGGAATCCCTGGGTCTTGGTGTTGTACTCCGTGATGATCACGAAAGGGTTGCCCTTGTCCTTCAAGCCACCGGAACCGGTCGCCATCGCCAGATCAAGGATCGGAATGGTCGCCCCCCGAATATTCGCCACGCCACACACGACAGGACTGGACTTGGGCATCAACGTCAGCTTGGGGCATTGCAACACCTCCCGCACCTTGAACACGTTGATCCCATACAGCTGCTGGCCGTCGAGACGGAACAACAGCAACTCAAGGCGATTCTGCCCCACCAGTTGCGTGCGCTGGTTTACCGAATCCATTACACCAGCCATGCCTGACTCCTACGCCAACGCCAAGTGTTGTTGCGACGCGCCTTCTGCACTAAACGGCACGGTGCTTGCTTTTTATATGTCATGAACACAGAACCGACATTTTTCCGCCGCCTGACCACTCCCTGCCGCCAATGGCTCGGGGTGTTGTCGGCTGTTTGCCTGTTCAACGCTGGCAGCCCTGCCCTTGCTGACGCGGTTACCTTGCCTGACATGCTTATCGGCGTCACCCAGGGCTTTCTTGAATTCACCGTAGAGGACTATCTGGCGACGAGTCAAACCCAGGGTCGCTACGAAATCCAGGTGAACCCGCTCGATCCGCGCCTGCGCATGCCCATGTGCGACAAGGAATTGACAGCCACCCTGGAGAGTCCAGCCAAGCCTTTGGGCCGCGTAACGGTCAAGGTTCGCTGCGAAGGAACATCCCCCTGGACCGTGTTCGTACCCGCTCAAGTACGCCTGTTTCGCGAGGTCGTCACCACCACCCGGCCCCTGCGTCGTGCCGGCATTGTCGAACCGCAGGACGTCATGCTGCGTGAGCGCGATATCAGCCTGCTCAACCAGGGTTACCTGACGGACGTGGACCAGGCCATCGGGCAACGACTTACCCGACCAATGGTCAATGATCAGGTCATCAGCCTGGTGCACATCGAACAGGCGGAAGTCATACGCAAGGGTGACCAGGTGGTGATTACCGCCCGCAGCGGTACGCTCAGCGTGCGCATGCCCGGCGAGGCATTGGCCGGTGGCGGCCTGAGCGAACAGATTCGAGTCAAGAACCTCAATTCCAAACGGGTCATCAAGGCGCAGATCATCGCGCCGGGCCAGGTGGAAGTGTCCATGTAGGGCTTACTGTGGGTGAAGAAGTGGCGCCGACCTCGACGCTTCCCTAAACTGTGTGCCAGGCACGGCAAGCGCTGGCGCGTGCAAGCTCATTTTGATAAATGAGCCTAAAGTTTTTCAGGGAACGGCCGAAAACATGGCAAGCGTCCAAATTCCCAGAGGTTTTTTACCATGGTCATCGATTTCAGCCGATTGAACAGCTCCCCGTCACTCACGGGCAGTACACGTACCACCGCCAAGGAAACTGCCGAAACCGGCAAGTCTGCCGAGCCCAATACCCCGGCCGAACAGGCCAATACCGTCAAAAGCGGCGAATCGGTACATCTGAGCAATGAGGCGCAACAGTTGCAGAAGATCACAGATACGCTGCGCGATCAGCCTGCCGTCGACAAGTCCCGAGTGGCCGAGTTGAAAGCAGCCATCGCCGATGGCAGCTATAAAGTCGACAGCAACCGTGTAGCCAGCAAACTGCTCAACTTCGAAGCCCAGCGCTAAGCCTCGGCCCGCGCCAGGCTTTTGGACGCTTAAACCCCAAGGCCAGCCATGCACGACACTAATTTACTGCAACTGATCACCGACGACCTTGCTCCAGCGCAACGCTTGCTGGAGTTACTGCGCACCGAATCCCTCGCCCTGCATGGCCGCGACATGCAGTTGCTGGAAGAGATTCTGGCGCAGAAGCAGGCAATGATCATCGAGCTCGAACAGCATGGCCGCAAACGCAGTGAGCTTCTCGCCAGTCTCAACCTGCCCGCCAACCGCAGCGGCCTGGAACAACTGGCCAGCCAATCGAGCGTTGGCGAAGCGCTGCTGGCGCAAAGTGATGTGCTGACCGACCTTCTGGCTCAATGCCACGCCGCCAACGCCAACAATGGACAGTCGATTCTGGTACAGCAGGCCGCCACGGCCACCCAGCTGAGAATCCTCAACGGCGGTGAACAACCCGCGCTCTATGACGCCAGCGGATCATTCTCCAGGCTTGTGAAACCACGCCCGCTCAGTCAGGCTTGAACCTGTCGATAAGCACGCTCTATCAAGACGCGAAACATGCTGGCAAAATGCCGCACGCCGTAGTCAAAATTTGTCTGGAGATTGATTAACCGTGTCCAATGCCTTAAACGCGGAAGATGCGCCGCAGCCACCCAAGGTGCTCAGCACGCCCCTGGAAATCTCCGGCAATTTGCGCCAGCTGCTAGACAGCCATGACCCGCTGATCATCACGTTCCACGAGCGCAGCCAGCGCTTCCAGAGTTATCTGGTGGACCTGGACCGCGAACGCAACATGATTGCCCTGGACGAAATGATTCCCCGAGATGGCGAACGCTTCCTGCTGGCCGGCGAACCTTTCAAGGTCGAAGGATTTCATGAAGGCGTGCGCATCGCATGGGAAAGCAATGGCCCGCTGACCATCGACGAATCCAACGGCAGCCGTTGCTACCGTGGCACCCTGCCCGATGAGGTCGTTTACCACCAGCGCCGCAATGCCTTCCGGGCCGCGTTGAAACTGGCCCAACTGGTCAACGTCAATCTGGACGGTGAAAAACTCAAGGCATCGATCAGTGGCAAGCTGCTGGACATTTCCGCCACCGGCTGCAAGTTGCGCTTCGAGGGCGACATCACCGGCAGCCTGCAACTGGGTCAGGTCTACGACCGATTCAACGCCGACCTGCCCTTCGGTAAAATGACCGCGCCGGTCGAACTGCGCTACCTGCACTTCGAAGAAAAGATCAACACCACCTTTGCCGGCGTTCGCTTCCACAACATGAGCGGGCTGGTGCAGCGTCAGGTCGAGCGCTTCGTCTACCAGCTGCAACGCGAAGCGCGGCGCTTCGACAAAGACGACTTCTGAGACAAAGCTCTCAAAGCAAAAACGGGCAGCCCCTTGCGGTGACTGCCCGTTTTTTTTACCTGAATGTCATGGCCTGGCTTCGGTAAAACTCTGCTCCCTGCCCGAATCCGGTTCTTGCGGAGGCTGATCGGTTCCCGGTTCCGGTTCTGGTTCGGAACCAGGCTCTGGAGCAATCGGATTCTGCATCTGGTCCTGCACCACCTGCTCATCCACCCTCGGATCGAGTGCCGCCACCAGTGGCGAACTCGACATACTGTCCGGCATGGCGACGTGATGCAGCGGTGCGTCGTCCACCTGATGCAGGTTGGTCACCGCTTTCGGACGAATTCGCCACACCAGCACCAACGCAAAGAAACTGAAGAACGCATAGAGCATCTGGCTGCCGAACAACTTCATCAGCACACCCGCCACCAGCGGCCCGATACTGGCGCCCACGCCGTAGGTCACCAGCAACATCGCCGTCAGCGATACCCGTCGATCGCCCTCGACATGGTCATTGGAGAAGGCCACGGCCAACGGATAAAGGCAGAACTGCACCAACGAACAGAGGAACCCGGCGATGAACAGGACTTCCAGCGGCACCCGCTCCATGATCGCCAGCGGCAAGGCGGCCAACGCCAGGCTGAATGCAAAGCAGCGGATCAACAGCGCCCGGTCATAGCGATCGGACAACCATCCCAACGGCCACTGCACCACCAACCCGGCAAAAATGCAGCTACCCATGAACAGGCCGACCTGCTCCGTCGACAACCCTTGCTGAGAGGCGTACAGCGGCGCCAGACCGTAGAACGAGCCGACAATCAGCCCTGCCCCCAGGACGGTACTCAATGACTGCGGCACGCGCTTGATAAAGAACCGCGGCTCCATCGGCGCGGGATGCAAGGGCGCCGGGTGAATCCGCCGGGTCAGGGCCACCGGTACCAGGCAGAGGGTGAAACACAGGGCCACCAGCATCAACAGTTCCAGGCCCAGCCCCGGGTGCATGACCAGGATCAACTGACCCAGCACCAACCCCAGGTAGGAGGCGATCATGTAGCCGCTGAACACCAGTCCGCGCTGCTTGGCTTCGGCCTGCTCGTTCAGCCAGCTCTCGATGACCATGTACTGGCACATCATGCCAAGACCGACGATCACCCGCAGGAACAGCCACGCCGGCAACCAGTTCACCAGGCCATGGCCCAGCACCGCCGCGCCGACGATCCCGGCACAGGCCGAGTAGGCTCGTATATGCCCGACCCGCGCAATCAACCGATGGCCGATCTTGCCGCCCAGCACCAGGCCGAAATAGTTGGCGGCCATCAATGCACCGACCCACAGGCTGTCGACATGATCGGCAGCCAGGCGCAACGCCAGGTAAGTACTTAACAGGCCTGAGCCGATCAACATCATCAGCGAAGCGAAGTAAAGCGCTCGAAAGGACTTCCAGATTTGGCGCAACGAGCGGCTCCTTGCAGTGAGTGACGGGCTATTCAAACGATAGCCCGGTGTCGATATTTCGTCAGGCCTGGGCGGCCAGGACGCGCCGCTCCCAGGGAGTGATTTCATCCTGGAAACTGGTCAGTTCCATGGTCTTCGAAGCGATGTAGCCTTCGATGAACTCCTTGCCGAACAGTTCCATTGCCAACTGGCTACGTTTCAGACGCTCGAGCGCTGCATGCAAGGTACAGGGTAATGAAAGTTTATCCGGCACCTCGAACTCCCCCTGGATCGGCTCGTCGGGTTCCAGCTGGTGCTGGATGCCGTACAAGCCGCACGCCAGGCTCGCTGCAATTGCCAGATACGGATTGGCGTCAGCCCCCGGCAAGCGGTTCTCGACCCGACGAGCGACTGGCGAACTGGCGGGAATACGCAATCCGGCCGATCGGTTGTCATGGGACCAGCAGGCATTATTCGGTGATGCGAAGGGATGGTACAAGCGCTGGTACGAATTCACGTTCGGCGCAAACAGCGCAGTGAAATCCGCCATGCCGGCTTGCTGACCGCCGATGAAATGACGGAAGGTCGCGCTCGCTTGACCGTTTTCGTCGGTGAAGACATTCCGACCCGTAGCGACCTCGACGATGCTTTGGTGAATGTGCATCGAACTGCCGGGCGTATGCGCCAGTGGCTTGGCCATGCAAACCGCGATCAGGCCGTGCTTGAGCGCGACTTCCTTGAGCAAATGCTTGAACAGGAATGTCTGGTCGGCCAGCAGCAAGGGATCGCCGTGCAGCAGGTTGATCTCGAACTGGCTGACGCCCATCTCGTGCATGAAGGTATCGCGGGGCAGGCCCAACGCCGCCATGCATTCATAGACCTCGCGGAAGAACGGCCGCAGGCCATTGTTGGAACTGATACTGAACGCCGAATGCCCGTCCTCGCGACGACCGTCCAGGCCAGTGGGTGGCTGGAACGGCTGGGTCGAATCGGTATTGGGCGCAAAGACAAAAAACTCGAGCTCGGTCGCCACCACCGGCGCCAGGCCAATGGCCGCGTAACGCGCGATGACCGCCTTGAGCTGGCCGCGTGTGGAAAGGCTGGAACTTTCGCCCGTCAATTCGTCCGCATCACAGATGGCCAATGCCCGAGGGTGTTTGCTCCAGGGCAGGCGGTGGATCTGCGCCGGGTCCGGGACCAGTGCGAGGTCGCCATCATCGCAACCGTAAAAACGCGCCGGCGGATATCCGCCCATGATGCATTGCAGCATCACGCCCCGTGCCAACTGCAGACGGCGTCCTTCGAGGAAGCCTTCGGCAGTCATCACCTTGCCCCGTGGTACGCCATTCAAATCCGGCGTGACGCATTCGATCTCATCAATGCCGGTCAATCGCTGCGCGAGTGAACCCAGGCCATCGGTTGTCATGACGCAATCCTTGTTTTTATACGAGCCGCGAGCGGCAACTCGTACAAAATAGGCTCCGCGTGTTCAGAATATCAAGCACGTTACGCAAATATGTAGGAGCTGCCGGAGGCTGCGATCTTTTGATCTGTTTTTTAAAAGATCGCAGCCTTCGGCAGCTCCTACGGAAGATAAAGCCTGAAGACACCGCCGCCCAGAGGGCCGCCATTGCTGATTTCCGTACGTCCGCCTACGCCGTTACGTTGATGCAACGCGGCGATCCGACCAGCAAAGTACAGACCCAGGCCGGTGCTGCCAGTGCTGTGATTGATACCCTGAACGTACTCGGCCTGGCGCTCGATCATCTGCGGGGGATAACCGTCACCGTCGTCGTTGATGGTCAAGATCAGTTGCCCGGCTTCGTCGCTGGCGCTGATCAACACCGCATGTCGGGCATAACGGATCGCGTTGTTGATGGTGTTGGCCAGTACCGAAGCGATCAGCTCACGGTCGAAGAAACCCAGGGGGCTCAAGGGATCGACTTCAAAGGTGGCGGCAATACCGCGACTGGCGAACACGTCCTGATGGCAAGCCAGTTGCGCTTCGATGAAGTCATCGAGTTCGTGGTAGGCCGGCTGCAGGGGCATCTGGTTGACACCCAGTTTGTACAGGCCCAGCAGCTGCACCAGCATGCCATTGAGGTGCGCAAACTCGAATTCGATCACACCCTGCTCCGGGGTGTGGCGCGCTGACACCGGCAAGTTCGCCAGGCATTGGCTGTGGGCCTGCATCAGCATGGCCAGCGAGTTCTTCATGTCATGTACGGTAGAGGCAATCACCGTCGAGAAATCCAGTGCCTGTTGCTGCTCGTTCATTCGCCAAATGCCTTGTTCTTGAGCTTTTTATAACGCGCAAAACGCGCGTCGGTGTCCGGCATCAAGCCGACCATTTTCAGGCAGGCTCGACATTCCACCATTTCCGCCGAGGGGGCAGTGGTATCGGTGCCGTGCAGCAACGCTTGCGCGAGGTTCAACGCGATACTGATGTTCTTGGGCTGCAGCGCCAGGGCTTTGCGGAAAATTTCCCGGGCCTGCACCAGGTCACCGGTCTTGTACACGCGCACGCCCTGGCGATTGAGATCGGCCGCAACGTTACCGGAGTTGAGGATGCTCGGATCGTCGGTCAACTTGGCAATGCCCTTCATCACCGCAGGATCGTCGCCGTAGATCTCCGCGCAGTTTTTCAACATCGAAGCGCCCGCACTCGCCTGACCCAGCATCTGCAATTGTTTGGCCACCAACAGCGCCGCTTCGGCACTCATGAACTGCTCCATGCCATCGAGCCGCATGATCGCTTGTTCGGTCAGTTTTTCCGCGGTTTCGGCGTCGTTGATCAGCAGACTGGTCGCCTTCATCAATCGCGCCCTGATTTGCAGACCAGGATCGGACGGATTTTCCTTGGCCACAGCACTCAGGGTCGTGTTGATTTCCAGACGAGTCCGGGTATCCAGGCCTTTTTCACTGCCCTTGCTGATCAATGCGTGAGCCAGTCCAAGGTTGCTTTCCGCATCCTTGAAACGTGACTGGGCCCCCTGGGCAACCGCCTGGCGGTAGGCTCTGGACGCCGTGTCAAAATCTTCATTGGTCATGGCCAGTTTGCCCAGCTGCGCTTGCCTGCGCACGGCCAGTGGTGACAAGCGAATCGCCTCCTCCAGGACGCGTTGGGCGGCCTTGGTATCCCCTTCGGCAACCAGCACCTCGGCCATGCCATCATAGAGCGCGGGCATCATCGGGAACACTTTCAGCGCTTTTGCGTAGAGGGCTTTTGCCTGGGTGACCTGACCGCGCTTGAACAGCAACTTGCCCAGCCCGGCAAAGGCCCAGGGCAAGGGTCGATCGGCAATGATGCCATCGTAGAGACGCTCCAGCACCTCATTCTGATTGAGGTCACGCAGGGCATCGGCGCGGTAGCGCAAGCACAACGGCGAATAGCGGATGTCCTGTTTGCACAAGGCGATACAGGCATTGAGTACTTCAACCGGCTTGCGCCGGTCCAGGGCCTGCAGTATCGGCTTGAGCAACGTCTTGCGCTGCACCAGTCGCTCCAGGCGCTGGGCCAGGCCGGAACGGTTGAAGGGCTTGGTCAGGTACGCATCAGGTTCGTGTTCCAGGGCGCTGAGCACCATGGCCTGGCTGGTTTCAGCGGTGACCATCACGAATACACTTTCGTGACTGATCAGTTTGTCGATCATCAGGTCTTCGAGCACCTGCTGACCGTTCTTCTTGCCATCGCCCAGGTGAAAGTCCTGCAGGATGAAATCGTAGGATTTCTGCGAACACATCTTCAGCGCCTGTTCGCCAGTGTCAGCCGTGTCCACATCCTTGACACCAAGCTCGCGCAGCATCGACCTGACCGAACTGCGGAAATCCGAGAAATCATCGACGATCAGAAAACTCTTTTGGTGATACGACAGCATCCAAGATTTCCAGGCAATTTAAGAAGAAGAACCGAAAGGCGAATGCACGAACAAGATCAGCTTCACTGCCCTTTATGGCGCGCAGATGATAGCTGTTCGCCATCATCCATCAAGGGATTTCTGTTGAAACCGTGATGAGCATCGCTGCGACCTTCTGGGTTATCGGCCAGCAGTAGGGATCTCTTGAATGATGTGGGAGCGAGATTGCTCCTACAGGGGGAGGAGCCAGAAAG
>NZ_CATKQQ010000027.1:0-25731 GCF_949767605.1 Pseudomonas sp. IT-P218 | reverse complement strand
CATGCAGGTAGGGGTTTTGTTTTTGTGCGCGTTTTTCCTGCATGATGCCGGTTGCTCCGGGCGGCTTTCCGCGGCCCAACATAAAGAAAATGACACGAAAGTGACCCGGCAGTTTTTGTTATGGTGCAGCTCGTTTTTTTAACGGACTGTTTCAAGCCCAGGGATCGGCATTTTCTTTTCAGAGTTGCTACAGAAATGCCCCAACCGATTCCGATCAAAGACCACGAAAAAGAGACGCGCCTGGTCAACAAGAGACTGATGGCCTGTGCCTTGTTCGTCGTCGCCATCACCTGTGCACTGGTGGTGCGCCTGTACGTACTGCAGGTGGTGGAATTCGATTATCACTCGACGATCTCCGAAAACAACCGTGTCCACGTGCTGCCTATCACCCCTACCCGGGGCCTGATCTATGACCGCAACGGCGTGGTCCTGGCGGACAACCGGCCCAGCTATAACCTGACCATCACTCGCGAACGCGCATCCGATGTCAATCAGGAACTGGACGAAGTGATCAGCCTGCTGCACCTGCCTGCCGAAGACCGCACGCAGTTCGACAAGGCGATGAAACAGGCACGGCATCCGTTCGTGCCGGTGACCTTGTTCTATGAACTGACGGAGGAGCAGATCGCGGTACTGGCGGTCAACGAGTTCCGTTTGCCGGGCCTCGATGTCGAGCCGCAGTTCGTGCGGCACTATCCGTTGGCCGAGCACTTCGCGCATTCAGTCGGCTACGTCGGACGGATCAACGAGAAAGAGTCCAAGGTCCTGGATACCGTCGAGTATCGAGGTACCCAGTCCATCGGCAAGACCGGGGTCGAAAAATTCTACGAGTCGCAACTGCACGGCCATGTCGGTTACGAGGAAGTCGAGACCAATGCCCAGGGCCGCGTGTTGCGCGTGCTCAAGCACACCGATCCGGTGCCCGGTGAAAACATCGTCCTGAGCCTGGACGTCAAGCTGCAGGAGGCCGCCGAGCACGCCCTGGGCGATCGTCGTGGCTCCGTGGTCGCGCTGGATCCGTCGACCGGTGAAGTGCTCGCCATGGTCAGCAACCCGAGTTTCGATCCGAACCTGTTCGTCACCGGTATCAGCTCCAAGGAATACTCGGCGCTACGCGACTCCATCGATCGACCGCTGTTCAACCGTGTGCTGCGCGGGCTCTACGCGCCGGGCTCGACCATCAAGCCGGAAGTCGCGATTGCCGGGCTCGACGCCGGCATCGTCACGCCGCAGACCCGGGTCTTCGATCCAGGTTATTACCAACTCCCGGACTTCGACCACAAGTACCGCAACTGGAACCACAGCGGCGACGGTTGGGTGGACATGGACGCGGCAATCATGCGCTCCAACGACACCTACTTCTACGACCTCGCGCACAAGCTGGGCATCGATCGACTGCACGACTACATGGCCATGTTCGGCCTCGGGGAAAAGGTCTCGCTCGACATGTTCGAAGAGTCCCCCGGCTTGATGCCGTCCCAGGCCTGGAAGCGCGCCACGCGGCGTCAGCCGTGGTTCCCCGGGGAAACCGTGATCCTCGGCATCGGCCAGGGCTACATGCAGGTCACGCCGCTGCAACTGGCCCAGGCCACGGCGCTGATCGCCAACAAAGGCGTGTGGAACCGCCCGCACCTGGCCAAGACCGTCGACGGGGTCGCGCCGGTGGACGAGCATCCGATGCCGAATATCCTGCTCAAGGACCCGCGCGACTGGGAGCAGGTCAACCACGGCATGCAGATGGTGATGCACGATGCCCGCGGGATCGCCCGGGCGGCAGCGGCAGGGGCGCAGTACCGGATCGCCGGCAAGAGCGGCACCGCGCAAGTGGTGGCGATCAAGCAGGGCGAGCGTTACAACCGCGCGAAGACCCGCGAGCGCAACCGCGACAATGCCTTGTTCGTCGGATTTGCCCCGGCCGAACATCCGCGAATCGTGATTTCGGTGATGATCGAAAACGGCGAGGCCGGTGGCCGTGTCGCCGGTCCGGTGGTGCGGCAGATCATGGACGCCTGGCTACTCGATCAGGACGGCCACCTCAAGCCGCAATACGCCGTGCCGAGCAAGGCACCGGGCGATCCTCACGTATAAGCGATCTATCATCCGCAGAAAATCATGAGCTCAGTCGGTCAGTCGCTGTTGCAGGCTTTCGAGAAAGATCGTCTCGGCACGGCTCATGCGCTGCTCGCGGTTCCACAGCAAATGGATGTCCACATCGGCAATCCCTTCATGGGGCGGCAGGCGCCAGAGCAATCCGGCGTCGACGTCGGCCGCCACTACGTGCTCGGGCAGGCAACCGATACCGAAGCCGGCGATCACCAGTCGCCGCACTTCTTCCAGGCTTGGTGACGAGGCGACGATGCGTCCGCTGAAGCCCTGCTGGTCGCGAAAGATCGTCAACGGCGAGAGCATGCCGCCAATCTGGTCGCTGGTGAAACTGACGAAATTCTCCCGCTGCAAATCCCCTTCGGCGACGTCACGTCGACCGAACAGCGCATGGTGCTTGCCGCAAAAAAACGCATAACGCTGGCGCAGGAAGAGACGCTGTTCCAGGCGCGGCTGCGGGCGCCGATTGAGGCTCAGGCCCAGAGTGGCGGTTTTTTCCTGGAGGGCGCTGACGATATCGGAACTGCGCATCACCTCGACCTCCAGATCCACCCGCGGGTGCTGGCGATGAAAGTCGGCGAGGAAGTCATCGAAGCGCTCGGAGAAGATCCGGCTGATGATCAGCAGGCGCACCTTGCCGATGACTTCGTCGGCCGGTTGTTCCAGCACGCTGCTGACCTGGGACATCTGCCCGTAGATTTCCCCGGCCAGTTCGAAGATCTGCTCGCCGACTTCGGTCAGGGCAAACCGTGGCCCGCGCCGGGCGATCAGTTGCCGCCCCAGTTGTTCTTCCAGGCGCTTGAGCGCCTGGCTCACCGCCGGCTGTGTCAGGTGCAGGCGGGCGGCCGCGCGGCTGATGCTCAGCTCCTGGCCGATCACCCGAAAGGTGCGCAGCAGGTTCCAGTCCAGGCGGTCATTGAGCAGGCGGTCCATAGGTGTTCACGGAAAGTAAAAGCATGAAAGGGCAAGTCACCCCGCAATGGGCCAGATCCTAACATCGTTCGCCCGGCGGTGCAGAAAAGCTCATGGGCCAAGGCATCAGCTGACCGCATGCCGCCGGCCGCTGTTCAAGTCGATCCATGCTCAATGGATCGACTTGGCCCTGACTGCTCAAACCACTCCAGGCCACAATGGATTCACTGCTGCAGGATGAACGTCGCCAGGCTGTGCAGATCGTCCGGGCTCAACTGCGCGAAAGGCGGCATCGGGATATCCCCCCATTTGCCGCTACCGCCGTGCTGAATGCTCGACGTCAGCTTGGCCAGGGCCTGCGGGTCATTGGCGTACCGGGCCGCCACATCGTGATAAGCCGGGCCGACGACCTTGTGATCGATGGCGTGGCAGGACAGGCAGGCGTTGTTCTGCAGCAAGGTCGTGGCGTCGACTTTTGCCATAGGGGCTGGCGCTGGTTGGCCCGCCGACGGGTTCGAGGCCGCCTGTACATCGGCATCGCTCGCCTTGGCACTGCCGTAGGTGGCCGCCAGGTAGGCGCCGATGATGGTCACGTCCTGATCGCTGATCGGAGCACCGTACACGTGCTGCATCTTGCCCGCTTCCGCCGTCCACTGCGCCAGGCTCATGCCCGGGGGCTGGAAGTTGATGTAGTCGGCGGAATGGCAGGTGGAGCACTTCTGCTGGGCCAGCGGGTAGCCCGGCAGCGTACTGGGCTTCAAGGCTGCCGATTCCGGCGGCAAGGTGATCGACAGGGGCGCTGCACTGGCCAAACCGGCCAGGCAGATTTGTGCCGCGCACAGCCAGCGGGTCATGATTTTCATGGGTTTCATCCGGCTCTCCTCAGGCGACGGTCACGTGGCTGGTTTCGACGACGTGGCGGCGGTAGCCCGCAGGGTTCCAGTCGGCTTGCAGCGGTTGGGTCTCGCCTGCGCGGTTGCTGGCGCGCACCATCAGCTGTGTCGCGCCCTTGCTGCTAAAGGTGATCGCCAGCGTCCACTCGCGGAAGGAGAAACGGCCAAGGTCCTGGCCAAGCGTGGCTTGACGCCACGTTTTTCCACCGTCGATGGACAGTTCCACCTTGTTCACTCCGGCACCGCCGTCGAACGCGATGCCCTTGAGCAGCACGTTTTTTTTCAGCGGCAACACATCGCCCTGTTTAACGCTGGTGATGAAGCTGCGCACCGGCAGTTTGGAGATCGGCTTGGTTTGCGACGGGGTGGTGCCGGGGGCGATGCAGAAACAATCGTTGTCCGGAACCCGGTAACCCTTGGCCATGAAGAAACCGTCGTAGGTATGGTCGACGACTTCGATCTCGCTCAGGTGCTTGACCCAGTAGGTGCCGAAATAACCGGGCACCACCAGGCGGATCGGATAACCGTTGAGGAAGGGCAGGTCGGTGCCGTTCATCGACCAGGCGATCATCGGCTCACCGTCCATGGCATGGCTGATGTCCAGGGCCTTGATGAACTCCGGTGTGCTTGGCAGTACCGGTTTGTCGAGGCCGCGGAAGGTCACTTGTTTGGCGTCGGCTTTCACCCCCGCTTTTTCCAACACAGCCTTGAGCGGCACACCCAGCCAGCGTGCATTGCCCATTGAGCCGTTGCCCAACTGCGCGCCGAACACCCGTGGCATCGAGAAGCCGCGGCTGTTGCCCGAGCATTGATTGACGGCCACCACTTCCACCGGCTCCGCCAGCGCCTTGAGCTCTGCGAGGGACAGCGACAACGCGGTGTCGACCGCACCCTTGACCGTCAGCCGGTAGCTGTCCGGATCGATGCTGGTGGGGAAATTGGCCAGGTGGTAACGCACGAAAAAAGCGTCATTGGGGGTGATCGGCCCTTCGTTGAAGACCGCGAAGGGCGTCTCCAGGTGCGGTGGGCGGGTGGTCACCAGGGTCAGCGGGCGCTTTTGCGGGTATTGCACCAGCGGCCGCGGGCCCGCCGCGAATGTCACTTCCTCGGCGCTTTCGTCCGCTGCCCGGGCGAGGCTGGCCAAGGGGGAGGCGGCCACAGCCAGGGTCAAGGCATCGCGCAAAACGCGCCGTCGGGTGGGTTTGCTGTTATCGACAAAACTGAACTTCATTCTGCGCTCTCTTTGATTGTTTTTTTGAGATGCAACCGATAGCCCCATCAGGGCACAAAGGCATCGGTCTAGACGTGTCGCGTCACTGTTCGATGAGCCAACCAGTATCGCCAGGCGCGGGGTGTCTGCTTCTCATTGAGCGACAGTGATTTAGCAGTTGATGACAGAGGACAGGCCATGCGGGGGCCACATTTGGAAGCAGCTGAGCGTGATCTGCACCTTGTCCAGCGAGTCACACTCTGACACGGCAATCCCAAATTATAAGCGTGGTTTATAATTAAAATAACAAATAGAAAATTGACTAATCATCGCCCGCGGACGAAAAATCATCACCAGACCGGCGCCGCCAGAGCGCCGCTGATTGTTCGTTTATCTCCTGCCAAAAATATAAACAAAGGAGTCCGCCCCCATGAAGCCTCCCGCTTCGTCCCAGCCGCGCCGTGCGGCTGCCGCAGCCTTTATCGGCACCATGATCGAGTGGTACGACTTTTACATCTACGCCACCGCCGCCGCGCTGGTGTTCGGTGCGCTGTTCTTTCCCTCCGACGACAAACTGTTCAGCACCATGGCCGCGTTCGGCACCTTCGCCGTGGGTTTCTTTGCGCGGCCGTTGGGTGGGATTGTCTTTGGTCATATCGGCGACCGCATCGGCCGCAAGAAATCGCTGATCATCACCTTGCTGATGATGGGCGTGGTCACGGTGTGCATCGGCTTGCTACCGACCTACGCGCAGATCGGCGCCGCCGCACCGGTGTTGCTGATTCTGCTGCGCATCGTCCAGGGCATTGCCGTCGGTGGCGAGTGGGGCGGGGCGGTGTTGATGGCCGGCGAGCATGCGCCCAAGGGCCGACGCAATTTCTTTGCCTCGTTCGCGCAACTGGGCAGCCCGGCGGGTTTGATCCTGTCGCTGCTGGCCTTCAGCGCGGTCACCCGTTTGCCGGAAGAAGACCTGATGAGCTGGGGCTGGCGCTTGCCGTTCCTCGCCAGTTCGCTGTTGTTGCTGGTGGGCCTGGCGATTCGCCTGGGCGTCAACGAGTCGCCGGAGTTTCTCGCCAGCCGCGAGCAGGCCAGCAAAAACCAACGCAAGGAACAGGCGCCGGTCATGGAAGTGCTGCGCACCGCCTGGCGGCCGCTGCTGTTGTGCATCGGCGCCAACACCCTGGGCATCGCCGGGGTGTATTTCACCAACACCTTCATGATCGCCTACACCACGCAACAACTTGAGCTGCCGCGCTCGTTGATCCTGGAGTGCCTGTTCGTCGTCGCGATCATCCAGTTCTGTATTCAACCCCTGGCGGCGTGGGTCGCCGAGAAGATCGGCGCGACCCGCTTCCTGTGCCTGGTATCGCTGCTGGCCATGGCCTCGCCTTACCCGATGTTCGTGTTGGTGAGTTCGGCCCAGGCGCCGCTGATCATCCTCGGCATTGCCCTGGCGGTGGTGTGCATGGCGTCGTTTTATGCGGTGATCGCAGGTTACGTCAGCGGCATGTTCGAGACCCGGGTGCGCTACACCGCGATCTCCCTGGCGTACCAGATCTGCGGGGCCGTGGCGGGTGGTTTGACGCCGCTGATCGGCACGATGCTGGCGCACAAGTTCGCCGGCCAATGGTGGCCGATGGCGGTGTTCTACAGCCTGATCGCCGCAACGTCCTTGATCTGTGTCCTGTCCCTTGCCCGTCGCCATGCCAGTGCTGAACGCGTGGAAATGGCCAACGCCTGACGCCGAACCGAACTGTAGGAGCCGGCTTGCCGGCGAAGACGGTCGAAAGATCGATGCATGTCTTGAAGGCCTCTTCGCCGGCAAGCCGGCTCCTACAAAGCGTCGTTTTGCATTTTCCTGGAGTGATTTATGTTGAAGATTAATGGCGAACGCCTCTGGGCGAGTCTGATGGCGATGGCCGAAATCGGTGCCACTGCCCGTGGCGGCAGCTGCCGCCTGGCCTTGAGCGACGAAGACAAGGCCGGTCGCGAACTGTTTGCCCACTGGTGCCGTGAAGCTGGCATGACCCTGAGCGTGGATGCCATCGGCAACCTGTTCGCCCGCCGCGCCGGTACCGATCCCGATGCCGCACCGGTGATGATGGGCAGCCACCTTGACACCCAGCCCGAAGGCGGCCGGTTCGATGGCGTGTACGGCGTGCTCGCCGGCCTGGAAGTGGTGCGCTGCCTCAATGATCTGGGGATCCAGACCCGCAAGCCGCTGGAAGTGGCGGTGTGGACCAACGAAGAAGGCGCGCGCTTCACCCCGGCGATGTTCGGCTCGGCGGTATTCACCGGCATCATGTCGCTGGACGCGGCGCTGGCGGTGCGCGATGCCGATGGCATCAGCGTCGCACAAGAGCTGCAGCGCACGGGATACGCGGGCGATCGTCCGTTGGGCGGTGCGGTGGATGCGTACTTTGAAGCGCATATCGAACAGGGGCCGATCCTCGAGGACAACGCGAATAGCATCGGCGTAGTCAGCGGCGGCCAGGCGATCCGCTGGCTCGACGTGCGCGTCGAAGGCATGGCCGCCCACGCCGGTACGACGCCCATGCCGCTGCGCAAGGATGCCTTGTACGGCGTGGCGCGGATGATCCAGGCCATCGAAGGCCTGGCTGCCGATTTCGCCCCCGAAGGCCTGACCACGGTGGGCGAGTTGAGCATCAACAAGTCCTCGCGCAACACCATTGCGGGGCTGGTCAACTTCACCGTCGACCTGCGTCATCACCGCGACGAAGCCATCGAGGCCATGGAGCAACAGGTTCGTGCGCGACTGCAGGCGATCGCCGACGGTCGCGGTTTGAACCTGACCATTACCCCACACTGGATCAGCCCGGCCACGCCGTTCGATGCCGATTGCGTGGCGGCGGTGCAGCAGGCGGTGGATGCCCTGGGCTACGCCCAGCAATCGATCGTCAGCGGTGCCGGGCATGACGCGATCCACCTGGCGCGGCTCTGCCCGACGGCCATGGTGTTCATTCCGTGTGTGGGTGGCCTGAGCCATAACGAAGCGGAAGATGTGTTGCCCGAAGATGTGCGCCAGGGCACTGATGTGCTGCTCAACGCCGTGCTGGCCCGCGCGCAAATCGCTGAGTAAACGCAGTCCCCTGTAGGAGCAAGCTTGCTCGCGATAGCGGTAGATCAGTCGCCATCAATATTGAATGTGCGGGCCTCATCGCGAGCAAGCTTGCTTCTACAGAAGTACTCGCCCTGATTGAAGATCGCTGACAGGAATTTATCCCATGCGCAGTTTTTTCCACCCCGAACAATTGCTCCACCATCCACGCAGCTACTACTCCCGTGGCCAGATGCGCACCCCCCAGGAAGTACCCGAGCGCGCCCAGCGCCTGGTGCAGGCATCAAAGGCATTGGGTTTCAAGGTCGAACAACCCGTTGATGCCGGGCTCGATCCGCTACTGGCAGTACACGGTGCACCCTACCTGGCGTTCCTCCAGGAAGCCCACCAGCGCTGGAAGGAGATCCCCGAGGATTGGGGCGACGAGGTGATGTCGAACATCTTCGTGCGTGAGCCCAACGCCTTGCGCGGGGTGCTCGCACAAGCCGCGCGCTACCTGGCCGACGGCAGTTGCCCGGTGGGCGAGCAGACTTGGCGTTCGGCCTACTGGTCGGCGCAAAGCGCAGTCGCCGGCGCCCAGGCCCTGCTCGATGGCGAACCGGCGGCCTATGCCTTGTGCCGTCCACCGGGGCACCATGCCCGGGCCGAAGCGGCGGGCGGTTTCTGTTACCTGAACAACGCCGCGGTGGCGGCCCAGGTGTTGCGTGGTGGTTTTGCGCGGGTGGCGGTGCTCGACACCGACATGCACCACGGCCAGGGCATCCAAGAGATCTTCTATGATCGCGATGACGTGCTGTATGTCTCGGTGCATGGCGATCCGACCAATTTTTATCCGGGGGTTGCGGGTTTTGCCGATGAGCGTGGCGTCGGAGCGGGCGAGGGGTTCAACCTCAACTTGCCGATGGCCCATGGGGCTAGCGAGGCCGACTTCCTCGAGCAGCTGGATGTAGCTCTGGAAGCGGTGACGGAGTTCGGTGCCGAGGTGTTGGTGTTGTCCTTGGGGTTCGATATTTTCGAGCTGGATCCGCAGAGCAAGGTGGCGGTGACTCGGGAAGGGTTTGCGGTGCTCGGCGAGCGGATTCGCGGCCTTGGATTGCCGTGTTTGATCGTGCAGGAGGGGGGGTATCACCTGGAGAGTCTGGAGGATAATGCGCGGGCGTTTTTTGTGAGCCCTGAGGTTTGGCAGCTCTGAAATTTTTGCTGTCCGGTCTATCGCCTTCGCGAGCAAGCCCGCTCCCACATTGTTCAGCGTCGATCACAAACCTGTGGTCCAACTCGGTCAAGTATGGGAGCGGGCTTGCTCGCGAAGAACGATGACACGATCCACCTGCCGGAACACAAGCGCCGTAAGGCACTTGCCATCGCCCTGACGTTAACGTAAAGATTGCGGCAGGGCGCCGACGTATGAAGGCGCAGGGCGGACGACCCGGAGCGCTTGATGACGCTAATAAAAACAAACTCCCCCAAACTGCATCGTGAAGCCCGGCTGGCCCGGGAAAAACTGCATCTGGAAGGCGAAGTCCCGGACGGTGTCCTGCGCGCGGAGATCGATGCTTCGTGGCGGCGCAGCCTCAGCCATGGCGTGCATTTCAATGCCAAGCATGAGCTGGTGCTGGAATCGAGTGCCAGCGTCGATGTGTTGCTGGCGAGCAATCGCCTGCTGATCGATGCGGCGTTGCCGGCGATCGATTACCTGGCCGAACGCCAGGGCAAGGAAGGGCTGATCATCCTCGCCAACTCCGACGCCACTATCCTCGCCGTTGAAGGCCGCGCCGACCGCCTCAAGGGCAGTGGCCTGCAGGACATCACCCTCGGCGCCTGCTGGAGCGAAGCCGCGCGCGGCACTAACGCCCTCGGCACCGCCCTGGTGGAGGCCCGGCCAACCCTGATCGATTGCGGCGAACATTACCTGGATCGCCTCAGTGATTTTTCCTGCACCTCGGTGCCGATCCATTGCCCCCAGGGCGACATCCTCGGCGTGCTCGACCTGACCCGCGAAGGCCCGCTGGGCCGAGCCCACGACAGCACCGCGCTGCTGGCCATGGCCG
The DNA here is from genome assembly GCF_949767605.1 of Pseudomonas sp. IT-P218. Classification (NCBI taxonomy): domain Bacteria; kingdom Pseudomonadati; phylum Pseudomonadota; class Gammaproteobacteria; order Pseudomonadales; family Pseudomonadaceae; genus Pseudomonas; species Pseudomonas sp. IT-P218. Next base: position 15,486 of record NZ_CATKQQ010000027.1, on the reverse strand, counting down.
TCAGCCAGATCGAGAGCCGGGTCTTCAACTCAAGCTATCCGGACGAAATCGTCCTGGCTTTCCATAGTCGCCGCCAATACCTCGAATCGCCGTGGCAGGGCCTGCTGGCGGTGAGCCTGGGCGGGCAGATCCTCGCAGTCAGCGCCCAGGCCTGCCAGTTGTTGCATGCCGAACGCTCGGCGCTGGTCGGTCGGCGCTGCGAAGAGTTCCTCGGGGTCGATGGCCTTCAATTACTGGCACGCCTGCATCAGGGCGGCATCGGCAGTCTGCAGACCGCCAAGGGTGAATTCTTCTACAAGACCCTGCGCGCGCCGCAACGCTCGATCAACGTCGGCAGCTCGCCACGCACCGTCGCCAAACATGCGAAAAACCAGCCCGACCTGGAATCCCTGGCCGGCAGCAATGCCCGTTATGCCCGTGCCCTGCGCATGGCCCGTCAAGGCCTGGCCAACCAGTTGCCGGTGTTGCTGCTGGGTGAAACCGGCACCGGCAAGGAAGTCATCGCCCGTGCCCTGCACATGGCCGGCAGCCGCTGCGACAAACCTTTCGTCGCGGTCAACTGCGCGGCGATCCCCGAAGGCCTGATCGAGTCGGAACTGTTCGGCTACCGCGAGGGTGCGTTCACCGGTTCGCGCCGGGGCGGCATGGTCGGGCGGCTGCAACAGGCCCACGGCGGCACCTTGTTCCTCGATGAAATCGGTGACATGCCGCTTGCCTTGCAGGCCCGTCTGCTGCGCGTGCTGCAGGACCGCAAGGTCGCGCCATTGGGCGCCGGCGAAGAGCAGGACATCGACGTCGCGCTGATCTGCGCCACCCACCGCGACCTCAAGCGCCTGGTGGAAGACAAACACTTTCGCGAGGACCTGTTCTACCGGGTCAACGGCATCAGCGTGATGCTCCCGGCGCTGCGCGAGCGCGAGGATTTCAGCGCACTGGTAGGCCGTCTGCTGGCCAGGCTCGACGCGCCGAACATGGTCCTGCACGACGACTTGAACCGCTTGCTCGAGGGCTATCATTGGCCGGGCAACATCCGCCAACTGGAGATGGTCCTGCGCACTGCTCTGGCCATGCGCGAACCCGGGGACACGGTGCTCACCCTCGATCATTTGCCCGACAGCATGCTCGACGACCTCAACGCCAGCGAACGGCCCCAGGCCGGCAGTATCCGCGAGAACGAACTGGAGATGATCCGCCAATCCCTGGACAGCCATCAGGGCAACGTTTCGGCCGCTGCCGACGCCCTGGGCATCAGTCGCGCGACCCTGTATCGCAAGCTCAAACAGTTGCGCTCGTGATGCAGCGCCTGATCGTGCGGCTGATTGACAGCCAGAATCCCGAGGCTTTGCAAGCCGCGTTGCGCTGGCTGTACAGCTTCGTGCGCCCGCACCGCCTGGCGATCGCCGGGCTGTTGGGCCTGTCGGTCTGCGCCTCGGCGCTGGTGCTGGTGCAGCCGTGGCTGACCAAGCTGCTGATCGACGATGGCCTGCTGGCGCGCAACTTCCCGATGCTGGTACTGATCGCCGGGCTGATGATCGTCGCCGGCTTGCTGGGCACGGCGTTGTCCGGGATCAACCGGTACCTGCACACGCGCTTGTCCGGGCGCATGCTGTTTGCCCTGCGCGATGACCTGTACCGGCATTTGCAGACCCTGTCGCCGAGCTTCTACGGCCAGCGGCGCATCGGCGACCTGATGTCGCGCCTGGATGGCGACGTGGCGGAGATCCAGCGCTTTGCCGTGGATTCGTTGTTCTCGGCGGTGTCGAGCGTGATCGGCCTGGTGGTGGCCGTGGCGATGCTGCTGACCCTGTCGTGGAAGCTGTCGCTGCTGGCGCTGGTGCTGATTCCCCTCGACGTGCTCTGGCTGCGCTGGATGCGGCGCAAGGTCGAGCGCGATGTGCGGCAGTTGCGCGAACGCTCGGCGGACATGTCGTCGTTCATGGTCGAGACGCTGCCGGTGATGAAGTTCATCCAGTCCGCCGGCCAGCAGCAGCGCGAAGCTCGGCGTCTTGAAAGTCTGGGCCAGGGTTACATGAGCCAGTTGCTGCGCCTGCAGGTCACCGAGTTTTTCACCCAGGCCGTGCCGGGTACGCTGACCTCGCTGTCGCGGGCCTGTGCATTCCTGATCGGCGGTTATTGGGTGGTGCAGGGCACCTGGCAGTTGGGTGCATTGATCGCCTTTTCCACCTACCTGGGCATGGCCGTGGGGCCGGTGCAGAGTTTGCTCGGGCTGTATGTGGCGGTGCAGCGGATGACCGTCAGCCTCGGGCGGGTGATGGAACTGCGTGGCGAACAACCCACGGTGCTCACTCCCGTTGCGCCCCGGTCGATGCCGACTTCGGGCGATCTGCGATTCGACGATGTGCATTTCAGTCATCCCGGTCGGGCGACGACCTTGCGCGGCATCGAAGCGTGCATTCCCTATGGGTTGAAAGTCGCCCTGAGCGGAGGCTCAGGCGTCGGTAAATCCACGCTGATCGACCTGCTGCAACGCCATCACGATCCACAGTCCGGCCGGGTATTGCTGGGGGAGGTGGATGTACGCGAACTCGACCTGTTCGAATTGCGTCGGCGCATTGCCGTGGTCAGCCAGGACATCGTGCTGTTTCGCGGCAGCCTGGCCGACAACCTGGCCTACGCCGTGCCGGATGCCAGCCGTGAAGCGATCGCCGAAGTCGCACGGCTGGCGCAACTCGACAGCCTGATCGCGACCTTGCCCGAGGGCCTCGACAGCCCGTTGGGGGAGCGCGGCCAGCAGTTGTCCGGCGGGCAAAAACAACGCATCGCCATTGCCCGCGCCTTGTTGCAGGACCCGCTGATCCTGGTGCTCGACGAAGCCACTTCGGCGGTGGACGAAGCCACCGAGCGCGAAGTGATCGAAGCCATCGACCGGCTGTTTGCCGGGCGTACGCGCATCCTCATCAGCCATCGCCCCTCGACCCTGGCCGATGCCGACCTGCGCTTTGAATTGCTCGATGGCGTGCTGGTGTCGAAAACGGTGCTGCATGAGGCCTGAGCTGTGCATTGGCGTGGTAGACAGCGGTCACTCGGCGGCGCAACGGGTGCAAGTGGTCGCCGGCCGGCGTTTTTCCCTGGTGGAAGACGGGCTCGCTGAAAGCGACCTGCGTGACGACCCGCTGGGCCATGGCAGCGCGGTGATCGAAGCCATTGGCCGGCGTGCACCCTCGGCGCTGTTCTGCGTGGCGCAAGTGTTCGACCAGCGCGGGGTGACCAGCGCCTTGCAGATCGCCACGGCCATCGACTGGCTGGTGGCGCAGGACGTGCGCTTGATCAACCTGAGCCTGGGCCTGCGCCAGGATCGCAGCCTGCTGCGCAACGCCTGCGCGGCGGCGGTGGCGCGGGGCGTGCTGCTGTGCGCGTCCAGCCCGGCCCAGGGCGAAGGGGTGTTTCCGGCGAATTATTCTCAGGTGCTGCGCGTGACCGGCGATGCGCGATGCACCGAATTGCAATGGTCATGGCTTGACAGTGCCCAGGCGGATTTCGGTGCTTGCGTGCACGGCACCTATCCCGGGCAATCGGGGGCGAGCCTCGGCTGCGCGGCGTTGAGCGGGCATATTGCCGCTTTCCTGGTCGAGCATCCCGGGGCGAGCAACGAACAGATCGTCCAGTGCCTGCGGGACAACGCCCATTACCGTGGCCCCGAACGGCGTCGCGGCCCATGAGTACGATTGTGGTACTGGGTGCCGGCCCGGCCGGTGCGGCGGTGGCGCTGGGCTTGCGCCGACTGGGATATCCGGTGACGCTGGTCTGCGAGTGGCGCCGTTTTGCCGCGCTGGAGGGGGTTTCCGTGCGGGTGCTGGAAGCCTTGCGCGGCGCCGGCCTGCAGCAGGCCTTGGCGCAGGCGACACTGCCTTCGCAACGCCAGGTGAACTGGAACGGCCAGCAGCATGCGCAAAACATCGAATTCCTGCTCGACCGCCCGGCCTTCGACCGGGGCTTGCGCGAAGACTTGCGCGAGGCGGGCGTGGACCTGATCGAAGGTCGGGTGCTCGTCGTGTTGTCATCGTCTTCAGGGCATCAGATCCAGGTCGAAGGGCGTGAAGCACTGGACGCGGATTTTCTCGTGGAAGCGCGCGGACGCCAGGCGCCGGCCCTGGGCAAAGGCTTGCGCGGGCCGGAGACGGTCAGCCTGCTCAATCGCTGGCAAGGCGCACCGGGCACGACCGCCAGCGCCGTGGAAAGCCTCGCCGACGGCTGGGCCTGGATGGCGCGACGGGACGACGGTCAATGCTACTGGCAATGGACGGTGGACGTGGCCAGTGCCGGGTTGCCAGGTAAGGCGCAGCTGCTTGAATACTGTCGGCAGCGGCGTCAGGCATCCGCGGTCGCCCAGGCATTTTTCGCTGGAGAAGTGGAAGCCGACCTGCAACTGCATGCCCGCAGCAGCACGGCGATCCTCAGCCCACAGGTGTGCGGCGAGCACTGGATTCGGGTCGGTGATGCGGCGATGGCGGTGGACCCGCTGTCGGGCAACGGTATCTTTCAATCCCTGTCCTCGGCGTTGCAGGCACCGACGGTGATCAACACCTTGTTGCGCAAACCTGAGCGGGCGGGCCTGGCCCAGCGGTTTCACCAGCAGCGGGTGGAGCAGTTGTTCCTGCGGTTTGCGCGCATTGGCCGGGATTTTTATGCCGATGAGCAGCGCTGGCTTGACCAGCCATTCTGGCAGGCGCGGCGACAATGGCCGGATGCCGAGGTGGCCCATGTCGAGGCGGATTTCAGTGCGTTGCGGATTGAGCGGGCGCCGGTGTTGAAGGATGGGTTTGTCGATGAGGCCGAGGTGGTAATCACGGCGGACCAGCCGTTGGGGATCTGGCATGTGCAGGGGGTGGAGTTGGCGCCGTTGGTGCGGCGGTTGTGGAGTGAGCCGGCTGAGCAGGCACTGGCAGGTTTGACTGTGGAGCAGGGGAGAATGGTTCGGGGGTGGTTGTTGGCTCAGGGATACAAACCCTGACCCTTGCAATTGGCTGGCCTGGCCCTATCGCCAGCAGGCTAGCTCCCACAGTAGTTTTGTGTCGATCACAAATCCCCTGTGGGAGCTAGCCTGCTGGCGATGGCGGCCGTGAGGGCGCCGCCGATTAGAGCTTGATCAACACCGACTTCAATTCAGTGTAATGCTCGATCGCCGCATACCCCATCTCGCGCCCGACCCCCGACATTTTGTACCCCCCAAAGGGCAGCGCCGGGTCCAGGGCGCTGTGGCAGTTGACCCACACTGAGCCGGACTTGATCCGCGGGATCATCCGGTGCACCGCCGCCAGGTCATTGGACCAGATGCTCGCGCCCAGACCATAAGGGCTGTCATTGGCCATGCGCAGCGCATCGGCTTCGTCGTCGAAGGGAATCGCCACCAGCACCGGGCCGAAGATTTCTTCCTGCACCAGCGAATGTTTTTGATCGACATCGACGATCACCGTCGGCTTGACGAAAAAGCCCGGGCCGAACTGCTCGCCACCGCAGGCGATGGTCGCACCGCTTTCGCGGCCCTTTTCGATGTAACCGTAGACGCGCTCCTGCTGACGTGCCGAGATCAGCGGGCCCATGTCGACGCTCGGGTCCAGGCCATTGCCGAGCTTCATGGCGTTGGCGATGCCGGCGATGTCCGCCACCACATTGTCGAAATGCTTGCGCTGCACATACAGGCGCGAGCCTGCGCAGCAGACCTGGCCCTGGTTGAAGAAGATCGCGCTGGCGGCACCGGCTGCGGCGGTGTGCAGGTCGGCATCAGCCATGACGATGGTCGGCGATTTGCCGCCCAGTTCCAGGGTCACCCGGGTCATGGAATCCATGGCGATCTTGCCGATCTGCTTGCCCACGGCAGTGGAGCCGGTGAAGGTCAGCTTGTCCACCAGCGGGTTGTGGGTCAGGGCGGAGCCTGCGGTGATGCCGGTGCCGGTGACCACGTTGAACACGCCCTCGGGGTAACCCGCTTCCAGCACGAGCTCGGCGAGTTTCAGCGCAGTGAGCGGGGTTTCGTCGGCGGGCTTGAGCACCACGGTGCAGCCGGTGGCCAGGGCCGGGCCGAGTTTCCAGCAGGCCAGCAGCAGCGGAAAGTTCCAGGCGACGATGGCGCCGACCACGCCCACCGCTTCGCGACGGATGAAGCTGTGGAACTGGTCGTTGGGCATCAGCGGCGCCGACACATCCACCGTGGAGCCTTCGATCTTGGTCGCCCACCCGGCCATGTAGCGCAGGAAATCGATGGCCAGCTGCACGTCCATCACCTGCGCCACTGCCGCGCTCTTGCCGTTGTTCAGGCACTCCAGCTGCGCCAGCAGCTCGGCATCGCGCTGCATCAGGTCGGCCAGTTTCCACAACAGGTTCTGCCGCTCCCGGGGGCGAGTGCGGGTCCACGCCGAATCATCGAACGCCTGGCGGGCGGCGAGCACGGCGCGGTCGATATCTTCCGGCGTGGCGCGCGGCACCACGCACAGCACTTCGCCGGTGGCCGGGTTGTGCAGGGGCATGGTCTGGCCATCGGCGGCCTCGACCCAGTCGCCCTTGATGAGCATGCGCGGGGCGCGCTGGATGAAGGCCGAAGTGGCGGGAAGCAGGTTGGGAAGCGACATGATGAAACCTCGTCTTGTTCGTGTGGCGAGGTCTTTCGCAATGGCTGTGCCAGTTATGGTTTTTTGCAACGAGAGCCTGATTTGACGGGTTTGGCAGCTGTTTCCCGGATCGCCATGACGTCGACAAACGTCGCAGATTGCGACTGCGTGAGACACCAGAAACACCACGCCCTGTAGGAGCTGGCTTGCCAGCGAAGAGGCCCTTGAGATCACCTTTTATTTTCAGGCCGCCTTCGCTGGCAAGCCAGCTCCTACAGAGGGCTATGCTTGTCTCAGAGTGAAACAGTTGTCGCGAATTTAAACGTGTAACGCGGATGACACCCCTGGAAAAACCTTGGTCTTTACCAACAAGTAATTGATTCAGCTGGATATTCACAAGCTGGCACGCTCCGTGTATTGCTCATCGCAGACGTTTCTCCTGCCCCCGTCAGCGGCTCACCGCCGGCGGCAGAAACCCAAAAAACGATAAGCCACAAAAATAAGAAAGCACCGTGCGAGGTTCGACGTTGATGAAGAGAAAACTCCGTTCAGGCATGAGCGCCAGCCTGCTGGCCGTAGCGGCTTGTCTAGCGCTGCATTCGTCTCACAGCCTGGCAGCCCGCGACGCCCAGACCATCCTCAAGGAAACCTGCCAGGGCTGTCACACCCCCGAAGCCGATAACGCCCTGAGCCGCATCAGCCATCAGCGCAAGACCCCGGAAGGCTGGCTGATGAGCATCGCGCGGATGCAGACCATGCACGGCCTGCAGATCAGCGATGAAGACCGTCGCACGCTGGTCAAGTACCTGGCCGACACCCAGGGCCTGGCGCCGAGCGAGACCGACGGCGTGCGTTATGCCATGGAGCGCCGGCTCAACACCGTCGAAAAGTTCGACGACCAGACCAGCCAAATGTGCGGCCGCTGCCACTCCGGTGCGCGGGTCGCCCTGCAACGCCGTCCCGCCCAGGAATGGGAGCGCCTGGTGAACTTCCACCTCGGCCAGTGGCCGTCGCTGGAATATCAGGCGTTGTCCCGCGACCGCGACTGGTTCGATATCGCCCGTAAAGAGATGGTGCCGCTGTTGGCCAAGCGCTATGCGCTGGACAACCTGGCCTGGAAAAAATGGCTGAGCACGGTGCCGAAAAGCGAGACGCTGGTGGGTGACTGGAGCTTCAGCGGACACTTGCCGGGCAAAGGCGAACTGGCCGGTGTGATGAGCGTGACCGCCGACGGCAGCGACACCTTCAAGGTCAGCGTCAAGGGCCAATACGCCGACGGCACGCCGTTCAACGGCGAGGGCAGCGCGATTCTCTACACCGGCTACGAATGGCGCGGCAACGTCAGCATCGACGGCGTGACCATGCGCCAGGTGTTCGCCGCCAAAGGCAATGCGATGCAGGGCCGCATGTTCGAAGCCGAGCACGATGAACGCGGCCTGGACTTCGTCGCCGCCAAGCAGGGCAGCCAGCGTTTGCTGGCGGTGCAGCCGGGTTATGTGAAGGCCGGCAGCGAAACCGAAGTGACCCTGATCGGCAGCGGCCTGACCGGCAAGCCGAACTTCGGCAAAGGCGTGGAAGTGCTCGAAGTCGTCTCGCAGAGTCCGGAGCAGATCAAGGTCAAGCTCAAGGCAGCGGCCAATGCCCAGCCGGGCCTGCGCGCGGTCAGCGTCGGTACGCTGAAAGGCCCGAGCCTGTCGGTGTACAGCAAGATCGCCCAGGTCAAGGTGGTGCCGGAATTCTCGGTGGCACGGATCGGCGAGGGCGGTGGTTCGACGCCGAAAGTCCAGGGCCGTTTCGATGCCGAGGCCTGGGGCAAGGGCGCCGACGGCAAGCCGTATCGCATCGGCGTGTTCCCGGCGCAGTGGAAGGTCGAAGCCTTCGACGACCGCGCCAAGGAAGACGAAGACGTCAAGTTCGCCGGCACCATGCATGCCGACACGGGCGTGTTCACCCCGGGCGATGCCGGGCCGAACCCGGCGCGCAAGATGTCCACCAACAATGCCGGCAACCTCAAGGTGATCGCCGCCGTCGACGATGCAGGGAAATCCCTGACCGGCGAAGGCCACATGATCGTCACCGTGCAACGTTGGAACAATCCACCCATTCCATGAGTTGGCTGACCCAAACGGCTTCAGACACTTTTTCGGAATGATCGCAGGCCCCGCAACCGGGGCTTGCACAGGAGGTTTGCAATGGGCGCTATCTTGAATCTGGTCGAACGCAACCTGCACGAAGTGCTGGTGGATGCCGACCGCATGCTGTTTCATATCCCCAGCAGTTCGCTGTTCGCCAGCGATGAGCTGACGGGCACCATCATCGATACCCTGCGCGGCCCGGGCTGTTCCTCGGACGACCTGATCCAGCGCCTCGCCACGCGTTTCAACGGCGAGGAAATCACCGAGACCCTGCGCGAGCTGATGGCCCTGGAACTGGTCAGCGACGGCTCGCCGCTGACACCGGACATCGCCGCCAAACGCGTCGAGCGCACGGCGATCAACACCGTGGTGCTCAACGTCAACACCGGCTGCAACCTGAGCTGCACCTACTGCTACAAGGAAGACCTCGACAAGCCCTCGGCGGGCAAGAAAATGGAGGTCGAAACGGCGATCGCCTCGGTGGAAATGCTGCTGCGCGAATCCCCGGATGAAGAGCGTTTCACCGTGGTGTTCTTCGGCGGCGAACCGCTGAGCAATCGCAAGCTCATCGAGTACATGGTCGATTACTGTGAGAAGCGTTTTCGCGAAGCCGGCAAGTTCGTCGAGTTCGTCATGACCACCAACGCCACGCTGCTCACCGAAGACACCGTGGACTACCTCAATGCCCACCGCTTCGGGCTGTCCGTCAGCATCGACGGGCCGAAAACCGTGCACGACCGCAACCGCATCACCGTGGGCGGGCAGGGCACCTATGACGTGGTGCGGCGCAAGGCCGAGATGCTGCTGTCGCGCTACAACAGCCGTCCGGTCGGTGCTCGGGTAACGCTCACTACCGGCGTCACCGACGTCGAAACCATCTGGGATCACCTGTTCAACGAGCTGGGTTTCGCCGAAGTCGGCTTTGCCCCGGTGACGTCGGGCGACATCAGCAGCTTCAACCTCACCAGCGACGAGCTGATCGAAGTCTTCGCCAGCATGAAACGCCTCGGTCGGCGTTACCTGGAAGCGGCGCTGGAGCATCGCAACATCGGCTTCTCCAACTTGCACCAGTTGATCACCGACATCCACGAAGGTCACAAAAAGGCGCTGCCCTGCGGCGCGGGCCTGAAGATGCTGGCGGTGGATCACAAGGGTGAATTGAACCTGTGCCACCGCTTTACCGGTTCGAGCCTGCCGACTTTCGGCAACGTCCACAGCGGCGTGAAACAGGTGGAGTTGAACGACTTCCTCTCGCAACGCCTGGACCGCAGCAACACCGGCTGCGAAGACTGCCAGATCCGCAACCTGTGCTCCGGCGGCTGCTACCACGAGAGCTACGCCCGCTACGGCGACCCGACCCACCCGACCTATCACTATTGCGAACTGATGCGTGACTGGGTCGACTTCGGTATCGAGGTCTACACCCGGATCATGGCTCACAACCCTGCGTTCATCAGCAGCTACATCACTCCGCGCAAGGCTCACTGATATGAAACATCTCAAGGCAATCAATAACAAAGCGTTGAAGCTGGATCAGGCCGCGGATGAAAACCGCATCGAAGAAGTGGTGGCGATGAGCTCGGTGGCGGGTTGCGCCTCGACCACCGACCCGGGTTGGGAGATCGATGCGTTTGGCGGTGTGTCGTCGTTGTGCCAGCCAATGGAAGCCGACCTGTATGGCTGCTCCGATCCCTGCTGGTGGCCGGCCCAGGTGCCGGACATGATGAGCACCTACCCGGACTGGAACAAGGATGCCCAGGCGTCCAACGACAACTGGCGCAACCTCGGCACTGTCTTCCCGAAGGACAAGTGATGCCCTTGAAAGCAGCGTACAAGAAGAAGGATTCCAGCATGCACAGCATCAAAGCCTGCGGCCTGGCCGCTTTCGCCGTCCTGAGCGCCGCTTCGCTCACGGTCCTGGCCGATGAAAACACCGCGCTGCAAGTCGGTCACGAATACATGGTGACCACCAATTACCCGAACAACCTGCACGTGATCGACCTGGCCAGCGACACCCTGTACAAGACCTGCAAGCTGCCGGACGCCTTCGGCCCCGGCTCCGTGCAGTTGGCGCCGGACCGCAAGACCGCCTACGTGTTGAACAACCATTACGCGGATGTCTACGGCGTCGAGCTGGACAACTGCAAGCAGGTGTTCCACGCCAGCATCACCCAGAAACCGGGTGAGAAGGCCAAGTCCATGTTCGCCTTCACGGTCAGCCACGACGGCAAAGAGCTGTACACCGTCGCCAACCCGACGTTGATGATGAACGATCGCTACGAAGTGCAGCAGCCTCGGCTCGATGTGTACAAGACCGACGCTGGCCTGGACGCCAAACCCGTGCGCAGCTTCCCGGCGCCACGCCAGCTGACCATCATGCAGAGCGGTGACGACGGCACGCTGTACGTGGCCGGGGCGGATATCTACAAGGTCAATGTGCAGACCGGCAAGTTCGACGTGCTGATCCCCAGCCGTCACTGGAAACGCGCGAACTACAGCGCGCCGGACGTGCTCTACGTGTGGAACCAGCAGACCTACCGGCATGACTTCTCGCTGCTCTACACCGCGGCGAAATTCAAGGACAAGCAGCAGGACCCGGCCACCGCCGAATACCTGTACGGCCTGTTCAGTGTCGACCTGAAGACCGGCAAGACCGAAACCACCGACTTCGGGCCCCTGACGGAAATCTACTTCAGCGGCATGCGCTCGCCAAAAGACCCGAACCTGATGTTTGGCGTGCTCAACCGCCTGGCCAAATACGACATCAAGGAGAAGAAAATGCTCCAGGCGGCCACGCTCGATCACTCCTATTACTGCATTTCCTTCAACAAGGACGGGAGCAAGATCTACCTGGCCGGGACGTTCAACGATGTGGCGATCTTCGATGCCGACAGCTTGAAACAGGTGGGCAGCATCAAGTTGCCGGGTGGGGATATGGCGATTACCACGGCGCAGATATTTGTGCGGTAATCACTGACGCCATCGCCGGCAGGCCAGCTCCCACACAGTGGCCGATGTTGAATGCAGAGCTGCGGTTCAACTCGGTATTTGTGGGAGCTGGCCTGCCGGCGATGAGGCCCTCACAAACACCGCAAAATCAAACCCCAGGCACCGGACACCCCAAATCCCCCTCCGGGCACTTCAGGTAAGTCTTGAACGTCTCCACCCGCGCCCTGGTCAACTCGGTCACGCAATTACCGTAGATCAGCGGATAAACACTCCCACCCTCCACCCCGGACGCCGAAAACTTGCACTCGGCATCGCGAAACGCAATCCACGAACGCTGCGCCCCCACCAGCAGTTTCTTGCCGTCAGGGTCGCCCTTCAAACGCGTGGTGATCTGCTGGTAAAGCGCATTCAACTCCTTGTCCACCGCCGCATGCTGCTGTGCGGCACACTGGTTCATCGTCGCCTGGTCGCTGGCGTTGTCGCAGTCCACGGCCTGGGCCTGGGTGATTAACAGCAAAGGCGTGAGTGCCAGAAGGAAACGTGAGTACATGCAGTAGGCTCGCTGTAACAGGGGGATTTGCGCCAGTGTAGCGACGCAAAGACGGCGATTTCGACAACTGACGCCCGATTGATACAACTTTCGGGCTGGACATGTGGTCTTACAGGCCTACTGTTGTTCATTACAGGAGGTGACGTATGAAACCAGTACCCAACAGTTTTGAACGCAAAATCATGCTCAAGTCGCCACGCGCGCTTGTATGGCGCGCCTTGGTCGATGCCGAGGCGTTCGGTCAGTGGTTCGGCGTTGCGCTCGAAGGCCGGCGTTTCATTGCCGGCGAGTGGACGCAGGGGCAGGTTACGTATCCCGGTTATGAACACGTGTTGTGGAACGTGCTGGTCGAGCGGGTCGAGCCGCAGCAATTGTTTTCCTTTCGCTGGCACCCCTATGCGGTGAACCCGAAAATCGACTACTCCCAGGAGCCCACCACGCTGGTCAAGTTCGAACTGCAAGACTACGAAGGCGGTACCTTGCTCAAGGTGTCCGAGTCAGGTTTCGCGCACATTCCCGATGTACGCCAGAAGGAGGCGTATTACATGGACAGCCGTGGCTGGGAGGAGCAATTGAACCGTCTCGAGCAATTCCTCGCCGAAAACGCCAAGGCCCGGGAACGTGCGGGCGAGTGACGGTTTTAACCGGTCGGAGAGATTTGGAAGTGCATCTATAGCGAATGTCTTACACGCGGAAACAACTATGTCGTCTGTTACAAATTGGATCCGATGCGTATTCTGGCCCCATCCACTGATGCACAGGAAGTGCTCAGGATCACGGATGATCGGCCATTTGCAAGGGATGCTGACGACAGGGAGTTGTAATGGTCTTGGAAGAACCCGCTTCGGCGGGTTTTTTTATGGGCGTCAGAAAAATACGGGCTGCGTGAACCGCAGCCGGTATTTCATTGCCGGTCGAGTTTCGCCGCCGCACGCTCGGTGATTTGCGCGCGCAGTTGCAATGACGCAGCGGCACGTGCGCGAGCTTCCTCCAGCACCCTGGCGGGCGCGGTTTCCGGGCTACCGGCCTGAAAGGGCGGCGCAGGCGCGTATTCCAGTTGCAATTGCACCAGCTCTGCCGTGTCCCGGTCGAACAGTTCTGCGGCCAGGGTCAGGGCGAAATCGATGCCTGCGGTGATCCCGCCACCGGTCAGCAGATTGCCGTCGCGCACCACCCGATCCTTCACCGCAATTGCTCCCAACGGCGCCAGCAGTTCGTGATACGCCCAATGTGTGGTGGCCCGTTTGCCTTGAAGCAGGCCCGCCGCACCCAGCACCAGCGCACCGGTGCAGACCGACGTCACGTACCGCGCGTTGGCAGCCTGGGCCTTGATGAACGCCAGGGTTTGCTCATCTTCCATCAACGGCCCGACTCCGCTGCCCCCGGGCACGCAGATCACATCCAGCGCCGGGCAATCGTCGAAGGTCACGGTCGGCTTGAGCATCAGGCCGGTACTGGCGGTGATGGGCATCAGGTCCTTCCAGATCAGATGCACCTTCACGTCCGGCAGCGAGGCCAGCACGTCATACGGGCCGGTGAGGTCGAGTTGCTGCACCTGTGGAAACAACAGAAAACCGATCTGCAAGGTCATGTTTTTTTCTCCTGGAGTGGGTGGACGCCTTCACTGTAGGCGCCTAGGATTTGGCGTACACGCCAATCACCCCACGAATTACGCCAACATGCCGAAAACCATTCACGTGCTCGCGTTCGCCAATGTGCAAGTGCTCGATGTCACCGGGCCGTTGCAGGTGTTTGCGTCGGCCAACGACATCGCCCGCCAGCAGGGTTCGCCACCCCCTTATGCGCCATCGGTGATAAGCAGCGGCGGCGGGGCGGTGCTGTCGTCGGCGGGCCTGGCGTTGCTGGCCGAGCCTTTGCCCGAGGAGGGTAGCGATACGCTGATCATCGCCGGAGGTTGGGGCGTCTATGCGGCGGCGCAGGACCCCTCACTTGTCCATTGGGTGCGCGAGCATGCGGCGCAGTGCCGGCGCGTGGCATCGGTGTGCACCGGGGCGTTCTTGCTGGCTGCCAGCGGCTGGCTCGATGGCCGGCGTGTTGTCACCCACTGGACCCGTTGCGAACAGTTGGCGCAGCAACACCCGCAATTGCAGGTCGAGCCCAATCCGATCTTCATCAACGACGGCCCGGTCTGGACCTCGGCCGGCGTCACCGCCGGCATCGACCTGGCGTTGGCCATGGTCGAGGCCGACCTCGGTCGGACCATGGCCCTGGAAGTCGCCCGGCAACTGGTGGTGTTCCTGAAACGCCCGGGCGGCCAGTCGCAGTTCAGCGTGACCCTGTCTTTGCAGAAAGAAGGCAACCGCTTCGATGAACTTCACGCCTGGATCAGTGAAAACCTCAGCAAAGACCTCGGCATCCCGAGCCTGGCCCTACAGGCCGGCATGAGCGAACGCAGCTTCGTCCGTCACTACCGCGCCGACACCGGCCAGACCCCGGCCCGGGCCATCGAGCTGATCCGCGTCGAAACCGCGCGGCGCCTGCTCAGCGATACCGGCGTGCCGATCAAACGGGTGGCCGCGCAATGCGGCTTCGGCAGCGAAGAAACCCTGCGCCGCAGTTTCCTGCGGGCCATGGGGGTAACACCGCAGGCCTATCGCGAGCGGTTTTCAGTCAGCGCTGAAGCAGAATCGGTAACGACACTGCTCGGCACCACTTTTGACTGAGCGCCTCTCACTCAACTGATTCCACTTCTGTGACCTGATTAAAATACTTCGCCCTATCCGGGGTAAACGTCACCACCATCCCGGTTCGCGCACAGGTCAGCACCCGTTCTTCGCCCAGATCCACATCCAGATCCTCCCCGCGCAGACCCTGCCACTGCGCCAGGTATTTGAGGGAGCCGTATTTTTCCAGTTTTTTCAGGCTGCGGCTGACGCCACCTTTCCAGCCCAGCACCGGCAGCTCACCGGCGAGGCATTGTCGGGCGAGGTCGGGGAAGCGGGTGGCACGCTGGCGGCCGACTTCCCAGCATTTGATCAGGCCTTTGTCGTGGTCTTCCCACAGTTCGTCGCGGTTCAGGCCGGTTCGAAGGGGCAGGTCGATGCTGCGATGGATGCGTTGGGACATTCTGGTTCCTTGAATGCGGGTTGGGTTGGACAGCTCCGCTGTACCCGTAGAGCATCGATGTTAGGTGGGGATGTAATGGCTTGCAACCGGGTATTTACGGGGGCTGGACGCGTATTTTGTTTATGAAATGTAGGACGTTGGCCTACACAAGACCCTCGCCGGACATCGAACCTGTAGGAGCCGGCGTGGCCGCGGAGGC
>NZ_CATKQQ010000026.1:0-26643 GCF_949767605.1 Pseudomonas sp. IT-P218 | reverse complement strand
TCATACCCGTATCCATTTACGACATCTCGCCCACCCGCTTTTGCCTTTACTTGCGGCTTGAAGCTGACAACTTGCCGCTGCATTTGCCAAAACGCGCCATCCTTGTAGGGCAATCCCTACCCCCAGTCTTCCATATGGCTGAGGCGATTCTCTCTTGCCCCCCGATTTGCGTGGTCCCCAGCGTCCACTAGGCTTAGTCCACAGCAGTCATCAACAACAAGGGTGTGGGTATGAGCCAGGTCGATTCAAGCGCAGGGGCCAATGATGTTCTGGTCAGCTTTCGTGGAGTGCAGAAGAGCTACGATGGCGAGAACCTGATCGTCAAGGACCTCAACCTGGACATTCGCAAAGGCGAATTCCTGACCTTGCTCGGGCCCTCCGGCTCCGGCAAGACCACCAGCCTGATGATGCTCGCCGGTTTCGAAACACCGACCGCGGGCGAAATCCTGCTGGCTGGTCGCGCCATCAACAACGTGCCACCGCACAAGCGTGACATCGGCATGGTGTTCCAGAACTACGCGTTGTTCCCGCACATGACGGTGGCCGAGAACCTGGCGTTCCCGCTGACCGTGCGCGGGCTGAATAAAAGCGACGTCAGCGACAAAGTCAAAAAAGTCCTGAGCATGGTGCAGCTCGATACGTTCGCCCAGCGTTACCCGGCGCAATTGTCCGGTGGTCAGCAGCAGCGCGTGGCACTGGCCCGCGCTCTGGTGTTCGAACCGCAGCTGGTGCTGATGGACGAACCCCTCGGCGCCCTCGATAAGCAACTGCGCGAACACATGCAGATGGAAATCAAGCACCTGCACCAGCGTCTGGGCGTGACCGTGGTCTACGTGACCCACGACCAGGGCGAAGCGCTGACCATGTCCGACCGGGTGGCGGTGTTCCATCAAGGCGAAATCCAGCAGATCGCTCCGCCGCGCACCCTTTATGAAGAGCCGAAAAACACCTTCGTCGCCAACTTCATCGGCGAAAACAACCGCCTCAATGGCCGCCTGCACAGCCAGACCGGCGATCGTTGCATCGTCGAGTTGAGTCGCGGTGAAAAGGTCGAAGCCCTGGCCGTCAATGTCGGCCAGACCGGCGAACCCGTCACCTTGTCCATTCGCCCGGAACGCGTGAGCCTCAATGGCTCCAGTGAGTCGTGCGTCAACCGCTTCTCGGGAAGGGTGGCGGAATTCATCTATCTGGGCGACCACGTCCGGGTTCGCCTGGAAGTCTGTGGCAAGACCGACTTCTTCGTGAAACAACCGATTGCCGAGCTGGATCCTGCGCTCGCGGTCGGCGATGTGGTACCGCTTGGCTGGCAGGTCGAACACGTTCGCGCGCTCGATCCACTTCTAGAGGCGCATTGATCGCCCCGGCTTCAACAACACCAACCCTGCACGTGGAGAGAACAATAAATGTTGAGATCCCTGAAATTCACCGCTCTGGCACTGGGCATGATGGGGGCAGCCAGCGCGATGGCGGCTGGCCCGGACCTGACCGTGGTGTCCTTTGGCGGGGCGAACAAGGCCGCGCAGGTCAAAGCCTTCTACGCACCGTGGGAAGCGGCAGGCAACGGCAAGATCGTGGCGGGCGAGTACAACGGCGAAATGGCCAAGGTAAAAGCCATGGTCGACACCAAGAGCGTGTCCTGGGACCTGGTGGAAGTGGAGTCGCCGGAACTGTCCCGCGGTTGCGACGAAGACATGTTCGAACAACTCGACCCGGCACTGTTCGGCAAGAACGAAGACTACGTCAAAGGCGCTATCCAGCCGTGTGGCGTGGGTTTCTTCGTGTGGTCGACCGTGTTGGCCTACAACGCCGACAAGCTGAAAACCGCACCAACCAGTTGGGTGGATTTCTGGGACACCAAGCAGTTCCCGGGCAAGCGTGGCCTGCGTAAAGGCGCGAAGTACACCCTGGAATTCGCGCTGATGGCCGACGGCGTTGCGCCGAAAGACGTCTACAAGGTATTGGCCAGCAAGGATGGTCAGGACCGCGCGTTCAAAAAGCTTGATGAGCTCAAGCCAAGCATCCAGTGGTGGGAAGCCGGTGCACAACCACCGCAGTACCTCGCTTCTGGTGACGTGGTCATGAGCTCGGCCTACAACGGTCGCATCGCTGCCGTGCAGAAAGAAAGCAACCTGAAAGTGGTGTGGAACGGCGGCATCTACGACTTCGACGCATGGGCCATTCCAAAAGGCCTGGACGCCAAGCGTGCCGAAGCTGCGAAGAAATTCATCGCCTTCTCGGTGCAGCCGCAGCAGCAAAAGACCTACTCGGAAAACATCGCATACGGCCCGGCCAACACCCAGGCTGTTCCGTTGCTGGCCAAGGATGTCCTGAAAGACATGCCGACCACCCCGGAAAACATCGCCAACCAGGTGCAGATCGACGTCAGCTTCTGGGCTGACAACGGCGAGCAACTGGAACAGCGCTTCAATTCCTGGGCTGCCAAATAACGTGCGATTAAACCTGTAGGAGCTGGCTTGCCAGCGATCCGGGCGGCACGGTGTATCTGCCAGACCCCGTTATCGTTCATCGCTGGCAAGCCAGGCTCCTACAGGTGATCAGTTGTTATCAAGAACAGAGGTGGACTCACATTCAAAGAGTGCCACCTCTGTAACGATCAAAGATTTCCGGAGTACGCCATGGCTATCGCCGTTCCCGTGAACGCGGGCACTGACCCCACCTTGAAGCAGCGGCTCAAGCATGCCGAGCGGGTCAACCGCTGGAAGGCCCAGGCGTTGATCGCGCCGCTGGTGCTGTTCCTGTTGCTGGTGTTCCTGGTGCCAATCGTGGCGCTGCTCTACAAAAGCGTGGGTAACCCGGAAGTGGTCGGCGGCATGCCGCGCACCGTGGCAGCCATTGCCAGCTGGGACGGCCGCGGCCTGCCTGCGGAACCCGTGTACAAGGCGGCCAGCGAAGACCTCGCCGAAGCGCGCAAGAATCAGACCCTGGGCGATTTGTCCAAACGCTTGAACATGGAGTTGGCCGGCTACCGCAGCCTGCTGACCAAGACCGCCCGCGCCTTGCCGTTCGCCACTGAACCGGCCTCTTATAAAGAAGCGCTGGAAGGTCTCGACGAACGCTGGGGCGACCCGGCCTACTGGCAAGCCGTACGCCGCAACACCAGCAGCATCACCCCGTACTATTTGCTGGCCGCCGTCGACCACCGCATCGACGACCTCGGCGAAATCGCCCCGGCCACTCCGGACCAGGCGATCTACCTCGACATCTTCGCCCGCACCTTCTGGATGGGCCTGGTCATCACCGTGATCTGCCTGGTGCTTGCCTATCCACTGGCTTACCTGCTGGCGAACTTGCCGTCGCGCCAGAGCAACCTGCTGATGATTCTGGTGTTGCTGCCGTTCTGGACCTCGATCCTGGTGCGTGTCGCGGCGTGGATCGTGTTGCTGCAATCGGGTGGCCTGATCAACAGCGGCCTGATGGCCATGGGCATCATCGATAAGCCGATCGAGCTGGTGTTCAACCGGGTCGGTGTCTACATCTCCATGGTGCACATCCTGCTGCCGTTCATGATCCTGCCGATCTACAGCGTGATGAAAGGCATTTCGCCGACCTACATGCGCGCCGCGATTTCCCTCGGCTGCCATCCGTTCGCCAGTTTCTGGCGGGTGTACTTCCCGCAAACCTATGCCGGTGTCGGCGCCGGTTGCCTGTTGGTGTTCATCCTCGCCATCGGCTACTACATCACCCCGGCGTTGCTGGGCAGCCCGAACGATCAGATGGTCAGCTACTTCGTCGCCTTCTACACCAACACCAGCATCAACTGGGGCATGGCGACCGCACTCGGCGGGCTGCTGTTGCTCGCGACGGTCGTGCTTTATCTGATTTACAGCTGGCTGGTGGGCGCCAGTCGCCTGCGCCTGAGCTAAGGGGAGAATGAAATGCTGAGTCCTTATATGTCCCCCATTGAGCGGGTGTGGTTCTACAGCTTGCGGATACTCTGCGGCTTGATCCTGTTGTTCCTGATCCTGCCGGTGCTGGTGATCATCCCGCTGTCGTTCAACTCCGGCAGTTTCCTGGTGTACCCGCTGCAAGGCTTCTCGCTGCAGTGGTACCACGACTTTTTCGCCTCGGCGGAATGGATGCGCGCCCTGAAGAACAGCATCATCGTCGCCCCGGCGGCCACGGTGCTGGCGATGGTGTTTGGTACGCTGGCGGCCATTGGCCTGACCCGTGGCGACTTCCCCGGCAAACCGCTGGTGATGGCGCTGGTGATTTCGCCGATGGTGGTGCCAGTGGTGATCATCGGTGTGGCCAGCTATCTGTTCTTTGCGCCGTTGGGTCTGGGCAACAGCTTCTTCTCGCTGATCGTGGTGCATGCGGTATTGGGTGTGCCGTTCGTGATCATCACGGTGTCGGCGACCTTGCAGGGTTTCAACCAGAACCTGGTGCGCGCCGCTGCCAGCCTCGGTGCTTCACCGCTGACCGCGTTCCGCCGGGTGACCCTGCCGTTGATCGCACCCGGGGTGATTTCCGGTGCGTTGTTCGCCTTCGCCACTTCGTTCGATGAAGTGGTGGTAACGCTGTTCCTCGCCGGGCCCGAGCAAGCGACCTTGCCACGGCAGATGTTCAGCGGCATCCGCGAAAACCTCAGCCCGACCATCGCCGCCGCCGCGACGCTGCTGATCGCCTTCTCGGTGATCCTGCTGCTGACCCTGGAATGGCTGCGTGGCCGCAGCGAGAAACTTCGTACCGCGCAGGTTTAACCCGGTCCCCTGTAGGAGCTGCCGAAGGCTGCGATCTTTTGACTTTGATTTTCAAGATCAAAAGATCGCAGCCTGCGGCAGCTCCTACAAAAGCACTTCGGTCATTCACGATCTGAATACCAAACACCCGCAAATCCCCAGCTACTATTGTGCCCAGCTCCCACTCCTATAAGAGGCTGCGCACATGGGTCTTTCCTCTTTCAAAATCGCTCACAAACTGATCACCGGCGCAGAGGCCATCGAGCAACTGTCCGCCGAGCTGACGCGTCTGGATATCGATAATCCGCTGATCGTCACCGACGCCGCGCTGGTCAAATCCGGCACGGTAGAGCTGGCGCTGGCGCAGCTGGGCGGGCGTAGCTACGAAATCTTCGACCGGGTGCTGCCGGACCCGGAAATCGCCATCGTCGAAGACTGCATGCGGGTCTATCGCGACGGAGGGCATGACGGGCTGATCGGCCTCGGCGGTGGCAGTGCCATCGACATCGCCAAGAGCGTGGCGGCCTACGCCGGTTATCACGGCGCGCTGGAAGACCTGTTCGGTGTCGACCAGGTGCCGCGCAAGGGCCCGCCACTGATTGCCATCCCGACCACGGCCGGCACGGGTTCCGAGGTCACCAACGTGGCGATCCTTTCCGACAAGGTCGCGCAGTTGAAGAAAGGCATCGTCAGCGACTATCTGTTGCCGGACGTGGCATTGGTCAGCCCGCAGATGACCCTGACCTGTCCGCGCAGTGTCACGGCGGCCAGTGGTGTCGATGCGCTGGTGCATGCCATCGAATCCTATCTGTCGGTCAATGCCTCGCCGATTACCGACGCCCTGGCCATCGGTGCAATCAAACTGATCGCCAAGGCATTGCCCAAGGCCTACGCCAACCCGTCCAACCTTCAGGCCCGCGAAGACATGGCCACCGCCAGCCTGATGGCGGGCATGGCATTTGGTAATGCCGGTGTCGGCGCGGTGCATGCTCTGGCGTATCCGCTGGGTGGGCGCTTCAACATTGCCCATGGCGTCAGCAATGCCTTGCTGCTGCCCCATGTCATGACCTGGAACAAGATGGCCTGCGTTGAACGCATGCAGGATATCGCCGAAGCCATGGGCGTGAAGACTGCTCATCTGAGCGCCAATGAAGCGGCCGACAAAGCCGTTGAGGCCATGACCGAGCTGTGCGCGGCCGTGGAAATCCCCCAAGGACTGCGCAGTTTCGGGGTTCCCGAGGATGCCATTGCGGCGATGGCCGTGGAGGCGGCGGGGATCGAGCGCCTGATGCGCAACAATCCGCGCCGGTTGAGTGCTGTCGATATCGAGAAAATCTACCGGGCGGCCTACTGATCATCGCGCTTTCGGTGCGCCGGCCAAAGCATGAGGTATACAATGCGCGCCATCGTGATTCTGCTCAGAAAAGGTGCGTCATGCAGCCCTTCGTAATTGCTCCGTCGATTCTTTCCGCCGACTTCGCCCGCCTGGGTGAAGAAGTGGACAACGTCCTGGCCGCCGGTGCCGACTTCGTG
This sequence comes from Pseudomonas sp. IT-P218, assembly GCF_949767605.1. Classification (NCBI taxonomy): domain Bacteria; kingdom Pseudomonadati; phylum Pseudomonadota; class Gammaproteobacteria; order Pseudomonadales; family Pseudomonadaceae; genus Pseudomonas; species Pseudomonas sp. IT-P218. The sequence goes on along the minus strand of NZ_CATKQQ010000026.1, from coordinate 20,410 downwards.
CACTTCGATGTCATGGACAACCACTACGTGCCGAACCTGACCATTGGCCCGATGGTCTGCTCGGCGCTGCGCAAGTACGGCGTGACCGCGCCGATCGACGCGCACCTGATGGTCAGCCCGGTGGACCGCATCGTCGGTGACTTCATCGAAGCGGGCGCGACCTACATCACCTTCCACCCGGAAGCCACCCAGCACATCGACCGCTCCTTGCAACTGATCCGCGAAGGCGGCTGCAAGTCGGGCCTGGTGTTCAACCCGGCGACGCCGCTGGACGTGCTCAAGTACGTGATGGACAAGGTCGACATGATCCTGCTGATGAGCGTCAACCCGGGTTTCGGCGGGCAGAAGTTCATCCCTGGCACCCTCGACAAGCTGCGTGAGGCGCGGGCGCTTATCGACGCTTCGGGTCGTGATATTCGCCTGGAAATCGACGGTGGCGTCAACGTGAACAACATTCGTGAAATCGCGGCGGCCGGCGCTGACACCTTCGTGGCCGGTTCGGCGATCTTCAATGCACCGAACTATCAGGAAGTGATTGAAAAAATGCGTTCCGAACTGGCGCTGGCTCGCCCATGAGTGGCTTTGAGCAGCTGTTCCCGGGATGCCTGCCCAGGCTGGTGATGTTCGATCTGGATGGCACGTTGGTCGACTCGGTCCCGGACCTGGCGGTGGCTGTGGACAAGATGCTGCTCAAACTCGGTCGCGCACCGGCCGGTCTCGATGCGGTGCGTGAATGGGTAGGTAATGGCGCGCCGGTGCTGGTGCGCCGTGCGTTGGCCGGCGGTATCGACCATTCGATGGTCGATGACGCCGAGGCCGACAGTGCGCTGGAGATTTTCATGCAGGCCTATGCCGACAGCCATGGCTTGACCGTGGTCTACCCCGGTGTGCGCGATACCCTGAAATGGCTGCAAAAGCAGGGCGTCGAGATGGCGCTGATCACCAACAAGCCGGAGCGCTTCGTCGCGCCGCTGCTGGATCAGATGAAGATCGGCCGATATTTCAAATGGATCATCGGCGGCGACACCCTGCCACAGAAAAAGCCCGACCCGGCCGCGCTGTTTTTCGTGATGAAAATGGCCAACATCCCGGCCTCGCAATCCTTGTTCGTCGGCGATTCGCGCAGCGATGTGCTGGCGGCGAAAGCGGCGGGGGTCAAGTGCGTGGCCTTGAGCTACGGCTATAACCACGGGCGTCCGATCGCCGAAGAATCGCCTGCACTGGTGATCGACGATCTGCGCAAGCTAATTCGCGGTTGCCTGGACCCGGCCGCTGAGATAACGTTGGCCGACGCTGTTCAACCCCCTTCTGGAAACGCCATCGTGGTGGTCACTCGCAAACTCTGGATGAAAGTCATCAAGGCCCTGGCCCGCTGGCGTTGGCGCGCCTGACTTGATCCTGGCCGGTCATCCGGCGCGTTTGCATACCTGACTGTTAGAACCTCAAGCCACGAGGCACCTCATGATCCGCGAAGAATTCCTGCGTTTGGCCGCTGCCGGCTACAACCGCATCCCGCTTGCCTGCGAAACCCTGGCCGACTTCGACACGCCGTTGTCGATCTACCTGAAACTGGCCGACGAGCCCAACTCCTATTTGCTGGAGTCCGTGCAGGGCGGCGAGAAGTGGGGCCGTTACTCGATCATCGGGCTGCCGTGCCGCACCGTGCTGCGGGTGCATGACCATCACGTCAGCGTGACCATCGACGGCGTCGAGACGGAAAGCCACGATGTAGAAGACCCACTGGCTTTCGTCGAAGCTTTCAAGGCTCGCTACAACGTGCCGACTATCGCCGGCCTACCGCGCTTCAACGGTGGCCTGGTGGGCTATTTCGGTTATGACTGCGTACGTTATGTGGAAAAGCGCCTGGGCAAGTGCCCGAACCCGGATCCGCTGGGCGTACCGGACATCCTGCTGATGGTGTCCGACGCAGTGGTGGTGTTCGACAACCTCGCCGGCAAGATGCACGCAATCGTCCTGGCCGATCCGGCCCGGGAAGACGCCTTCGAGCAAGGGCGCGCGCGACTGGAGGAGTTGCTGGAAAGACTCCGTCAACCCATCACCCCGCGCCCTGGCCTGGATTTCAGCAAGCAGCAAGCGGCTGATCCGGTGTTCCGCTCCAGCTTCACCCAGGACGACTATGAAAAAGCGGTCGACACCATCAAGGAATACATCCTGGCCGGTGACTGCATGCAGGTCGTGCCGTCCCAGCGCATGTCGATCGACTTCAAGGCCGCACCCATCGATCTGTACCGGGCGTTGCGCTGCTTCAACCCGACGCCGTACATGTACTTCTTCAACTTCGGTGACTTCCACGTCGTCGGCAGTTCGCCGGAAGTGTTGGTGCGGGTAGAGGACAACCTGATCACCGTGCGCCCGATCGCCGGCACACGCCCGCGGGGTGCGAACGAAGAGGCCGATCTGGCACTGGAGAAAGACCTGCTGTCGGATGACAAGGAAATCGCCGAGCACTTGATGCTGATCGACCTGGGTCGTAATGACACCGGTCGGGTATCGGAAATCGGTTCGGTGAAACTCACCGAGAAGATGGTCATCGAGCGTTACTCCAACGTGATGCACATCGTGTCCAACGTCACCGGCCAATTGAAGGCAGGCCTGACGGCGATGGATGCACTGCGGGCGATTCTGCCGGCGGGCACCTTGTCCGGCGCACCGAAAATCCGCGCGATGGAAATCATCGACGAACTGGAGCCGGTCAAGCGTGGTGTCTACGGCGGCGCCGTCGGCTACTTCGCCTGGAACGGCAACATGGACACCGCCATTGCGATCCGTACGGCGGTGATCAAGAACGGCGAACTGCACGTGCAGGCCGGTGGCGGCATCGTCGCCGACTCGGTGCCGGCGCTGGAATGGGAAGAGACCCTGAACAAACGCCGCGCGATGTTCCGTGCGGTGGCCCTGGCCGAACAAACCCCAGAAAACTGACTTCACGCAAAACCTGTGGGAGCGGGCTTGCCCGCGAAGAGGGCGGAACATTCAATATTCATGTTGACTGACAGGTCGCCATCGCGGGCAAGCCCGCTCCCACAGGGATCTCATCAGCATAAAAAAAACGCGGCGCCTGTGAGGGTGCCGCGTTTTTTATGCCTGCTGTTTGCAGAATCAGAAGTCCAGCGCGACCCCAACGCTAATCCCTTGCTGGGTAAAGTCATCATCCTTGCGCAACGTATACCCGCCACGTAGCGCCAGATCGGCCGTCAACTTGTGGCTGACGCCAAGGCTCAGGCGATTCAAATGGCTCTGCGGCGTATAGCCCTCAAGCCTGAAGTCGAGGGAAGGCAGGCTATTGAGGGCAATGTTCACCTTCTGCACGTCATCGTCATATTCACGCTCGTAGGCATATTCGCCAAACACTTGGGTTTGCGGGGTGATCCGGTATTTACCCTGCAGCCCGGCGCCGAGTCGTTTTGAATCGCGTTTCTGGTCATCAAAGGTCAGGGCCGTGGAACGAGTGGAGTTTTCCGAGTAACCGTCGACGTCCACTTTCGTGTAATCGGCGCTGATGAACGGCGACAGGTGCCAGTCGCTGCCCGGCTGCGCAATGTCATAACCCAGGCGTGTGCTAAAGGCCCAGAGGTAGCCGTCGGTGTCGCCTTTCTCCGCACCTTCGCCTGCACCCAGATCGAATTTGCGCTTGAGATTGTCGTAATCCAGCTTGCCACCGGTCAACGCGGCGTCGGCCCACCAACGGTTCTGCTGGAACTGGGCGAATACCGTGGCCAGGTAGCTGTTGAGTTTGTAGTCCGAATCGTTATCGCCTGCTTCCAGATCCTGACGATAGAAGCCTGCCGCCACCCCCACGCGCCAGGCTTCATTGAGGCGATAGCTGCCGCCGATGTTCAGGTTGTAGCCGCTGCCATCGGCACTGGCGCCGCTGTCCTGACTGTCGACGTCCAGATGCTGACCGCCGCCGGCGACAATAGCGCGCCATTGGCCAACGGCCTGCCAGTCCTCCCAGTCGGATTGCCATTGGCTGCGCAGTTCATCCTGATGCGCACGTAACGTGGCGTGGGCCATTTCTGGCAGCAGCGTCAGTTCCCAAGGCGCAGCGAGCAAGGAATAGGCGTAATCGGACACCAGCTTTTGCCCGGCCTCGGTCGGATGCACCCCATCGTTGTAAATCAGTTGGCTGGGGTCCGGGTTGGCGCTGTTGATGCCAAAGGTAGCGTTTTCGGTACAGCCGTCACCGCTGAAGCAAGTCGCCGTCAGGTTTTGCCCGGTAGCAAAGCCGAATCGCGCTGGGTCGGCAAAGGTTTCCTGCAGCAACAGGGGAATGTTCAGCGGAATGATTTCGGCATCGATCCCCGCCAGTCGAGTGACCAGTTGTCGGTTGAAGGCCGCGCTCAGTTGCGAAGTAGGCCCCTGCAGAGGGCTGCCATTGATGGCAGGGGTCAGTCCCAGGTCGGGCAACAGCCAGACCATGATGTACCGGGCACCGGCCGTTTGCAGTACCTGAACGCTGTTTGCCAGGCGGTCCGCAGCGGCATTCGCCTGGGCGCCGCTTTGCACGCGCCCTTGCAGGAAGTCGTTACCGCCGCCGGAGAGGTAATAGAGTGCGTTCGGATCTGCACGCAAATTATTCGTCGGTAGGTAACCCAGTCGCGCACGTTCACCCGTGGCGGATACGGTGGTGATGGAATCGAGGATCTGATCGGTGCGGTAACCACCGACAGCCCAATTGTTACCATCCGCAAGGCCCTGGGCGGCGCGGGCGGCTGACGTCGAAGCGGCGGTCTGGTCCGCTGAGAATCCAAGCCTGCCTCCAAGCAATTGGGTCGAGTTGGCGGAGTAGGCTTCGCCGCTGCCGTCCTGATAAGTCGGCCCGGTCCGGTTGGTGAAGCGCAGGGTCGAACCGGGAGGGCCGCCCGTGTCGGTAAACTGCCCCGCATCGTTGAGGCTGTCACCGAAGACGATGAAGTTCGAATAAGGATTGGGCGCCGCGATCGCCTGGGCGCAGGCCATGGCGAGCAGGCAACCGGCAAGCGGTGCAAACAGCGTCTGTCTGATCATGAGCAAGTCCGTTTGTTTATTGTTTTAGTGAGTGAAACGACAGTGCCAAAAAACTATAGAGCCTGATGCCATTCGGCGCGAACCTGGCGAATGTTTCACTTGCTTCGATCGCCCCATATTGCACGCTCTGCCCAGCTAAGTTACTGTGCCAAGACGTATAAATGAGACCTTCCCCGTGTTGATCGTCAGCAAACTTCTGGATCAAGTCATCAAGGCACACGCCCGCTGGCGTTGGCGCGCCTGAATCCTTCTGCCGGCCCGGCCGGATCTTTACCGCTTTGCCTTCTTTATTCGTGCCATTGCGCTTTGCTTCGCGATTCCAGCGACCGCCAAAGTGCAGGACGCTGCGGGTAAATCATTCGAAGGCTGTATTAAGTCAGTGAATTTTTGAGGTTCTTAACGCCATGTTGCTGATGATCGATAACTACGACTCTTTTACCTACAACGTTGTGCAGTACCTTGGTGAGCTGGGCTCCCAGGTCAAAGTCGTGCGCAACGATGAACTCACGGTTGCACAGATCGAAGCCCTCAATCCTGAGCGCATCGTCGTCTCTCCCGGTCCTTGCACCCCCACCGAAGCCGGCGTCTCGATTGACGTCATCAAGCACTTCGCCGGCAAACTGCCGATTCTTGGCGTCTGCCTGGGCCATCAATCCATCGGCCAGGCCTTTGGTGGCGATGTGGTGCGCGCGCGCCAGGTCATGCACGGCAAGACCAGCCCGGTGTTCCATGAAGACAAAGGTGTCTTTGCCGGCCTGAACAGGCCGCTGACGGTCACCCGCTATCATTCATTGATCGTCAAGCGCGAAACCCTGCCCGATTGCCTCGAGCTGACCGCCTGGACCCAACTGGAAGACGGCTCGGTCGACGAGATCATGGGCCTGCGTCACAAGACCCTGAACATCGAAGGCGTGCAGTTCCACCCTGAGTCGATCCTCACCGAACAGGGCCACGAGTTGTTCGCCAACTTCCTCAAACAAACCGGCGGCACGCGCTAAGGACTATTCATGAATATCAAGACAGCCCTGGGCCGTATCGTCGATCACCTCGACCTCAGCACCGATGAGATGCGCGACGTGATGCGCGAAATCATGACCGGCCAATGCACGGACGCGCAGATCGGCGCGTTCATGATGGCCATGCGCATGAAGAGCGAAAGCATCGACGAAATCGTCGGTGCCGTGTCGGTCATGCGTGAGCTGGCGGACCAGGTCGAACTCAAGACCCTCGACGGTGTAGTCGATGTGGTGGGTACTGGTGGTGACGGTGCCAACATCTTCAACGTGTCGACCGCTTCGTCCTTCGTGGTCGCGGCCGCCGGTTGCACGGTGGCCAAGCACGGCAACCGCGCGGTCTCGGGTAAAAGCGGCAGTGCCGATTTGCTGGAGGCGGCCGGTATCTACCTGAACCTGACCCCGGTCCAGGTGGCGCGCTGCATCGATAATGTCGGCATCGGCTTCATGTTTGCCCAGACCCATCACAGTGCCATGAAGCACGCCGCCGGCCCGCGCAAGGAACTCGGGTTGCGCACCTTGTTCAACATGCTCGGCCCGCTTACGAATCCGGCCGGTGTGAAACATCAGGTGGTGGGCGTATTCACTCAAGCGCTGTGCCGGCCATTGGCCGAAGTCCTGCAGCGTCTGGGCAGCAAGCATGTGCTGGTGGTCCATTCGAAGGACGGCCTGGACGAATTCAGCCTGGCGGCACCAACCTTTGTCGCGGAACTGAAAAACGACCAGATCACCGAGTATTGGGTCGAGCCGGAAGACCTGGGCATGAAAAGCCAGAGTCTGCATGGTCTGGCGGTGGATAGTCCGGCGGCGTCCCTGGAGCTGATCCGCGATGCCCTGGGCAAGCGCAAGACCGAAAACGGTCAAAAAGCGGCTGAAATGATCATGCTCAATGCCGGTGCCGCGTTGTACGCCGCCGACCATGCGAGCAGTTTGAAAGAGGGTGTTGCCCTGGCGCACGATGCGCTGCACACCGGCCTTGCTCGGGAGAAACTCGAGGAGCTGGGTGCATTTACCGCGGTATTCAAAGTGGAGAATGAGGGATGAGTGTACCGACGGTTCTGGAAAACATTCTGGCGCGCAAGGTTGAAGAAGTTGCCGAGCGTAGCGCTCGTGTCAGCCTCGCCGAGCTGGAAAGTCTGGCCAAGGCGGCCGATGCACCCCGTGGTTTTGCCAAGGCTTTGCTGGCTCAGGCCAAGCTCAAAGAGCCGGCAGTGATTGCTGAAATCAAGAAAGCTTCGCCGAGCAAAGGCGTGATCCGCGAGAACTTCATTCCCGCCGACATTGCCAGGAGCTACGAGAAGGGCGGCGCGACCTGCCTGTCGGTGCTCACCGATATCGATTACTTCCAGGGCGCCGATCTGTACCTGCAACAAGCCCGCGCGGCGTGCAAACTGCCGGTGATCCGCAAGGACTTCATGATCGATCCGTACCAGATCGTCGAAGCCCGTGCGCTGGGGGCCGACTGCGTGCTGTTGATCGTCGCCGCCCTGGACGACGTGAAAATGGCCGAACTGGCCGCCGTGGCCAAAGGTGTCGGCCTTGATGTGCTGGTGGAAGTCCACGATGGCGATGAGCTGGAGCGGGCGTTGAAAACCCTCGACACTCCGCTGGTGGGTATCAACAACCGCAACCTGCACACCTTCGAGGTCAACCTGGAAACCACCCTCGATCTGTTGCCGCGTATCCCGCGCGATCGTCTGGTGATCACCGAAAGCGGCATCCTCAATCGCGCCGATGTCGAGCTGATGGAAATCAGCGACGTCTACGCGTTCCTGGTTGGCGAGGCGTTCATGCGTGCCGAGAATCCGGGCACTGAACTGCAGCGTCTGTTCTTCCCGGAGCGCGGCATTCCTGTCAGCGGTTCTACCCTCGACTGAAAAGGCATCGCGAGCAAGCTTGCTCCTACAGGAGCGAGCCTGCTCGCGATAGCGGCATAAGAAACACCACAGACTTTTTGTCTTACGGAGTACCTTGTGACCTCACCTGTTTCTCTGACCATCGAAGCCGGCCTGCAAGCCGAACAGGATTTGCTGGCCTCTGTCTGTGCCGGCGACGCCGAGGTTGGCCTGCTGTTCTGGCAGCCAAGCGATCAGGCATTAGTGATGCCGCGCCGCTTGAATCGCTTACCAGGTTTCGAACATGCCTGCGAAGTCTCCGCCGCTGCTGGCTGGCCGGTGCTATTGCGCGATACCGGTGGCGAACCTGTTCCGCAATCGGCCACAACGATCAACATTGCCCTGGTTTACGCGCCGCCGCGCAGCGAAGGGGATCTGAACCGCATCGAGACCGGCTACCGGCGTCTGTGCGATCCGATCTGCCAGTTACTGGATGAGCTGGGCGGCACTTCGTCGCTGGGCGAAATTGACGGTGCGTTCTGTGATGGCCGGTTCAACGTCAACCTGGATGGGCGCAAGATGGTCGGCACCGCCCAGCGCTGGCGCCAGAGTCAGGGTGGTCAGCGTCCAGTCGGGCTGGTTCATGGTGCGATGTTGCTGGATAACGAGCGCGAATCGATGGTCGCGGCGGTCAACCGCTTCAATGAGGCCTGCGGCCTTGAGCAACGGGTGCGCGCCGAAAGCCACATCGCCTTGCATGAGAAGTTCGCAGCAAAGGATGCGCTGGAACGCCTCGATGAACTCTACCGGCGAATGCTGGCGCAGATCTTCAGCGGCTAAGTCTACGAGCCTAGCGCGTCCCGAAGACCACCATGGTCTTGCCTTTGACGTCCACCAGGTTGCGCTCTTCCAGATCCTTGAGCACGCGTCCGACCATCTCCCGGGAACAACCGACGATCCGTCCGATTTCCTGACGGGTCACCTTGATCTGCATGCCGTCGGGGTGGGTCATGGCGTCTGGCTGCTTGCACAGTTCAAGCAGGCAGCGGGCGACGCGACCGGTGACGTCGAAAAACGCCAGGTCACCCACCTTGCGCGTAGTGTTGCGCAGGCGTTGTGCGATTTGTCCGCTTAATACGTAAAGAATGTCCGGGTCCTGCTGGGACAATTCGCGGAATTTCGCGTAGCTGATTTCCGCCACTTCGCATTCGACCTTGGCCCGCACCCAGGCGCTGCGCTCCTGTTCCAGACCTGCCTGCTCGAACAGACCCAATTCACCGAAAAAATCCCCGGCGTTCAGGTAGGCGATGATCATTTCCCGACCGTCGTCGTCTTCGATCAGGATGGTGACCGAACCCTTGATGATGAAGAACAGCGTTTCCGAGCGGTCGCCGGCGCAAATGATGTTGCTCTTGGCCTGATAGCGACGGCGCTGGCAATGCATCAACAGCTTGTCGAGGTTTTTCATCTTGGGGTTGGGGGCAATAGCAACCATGGTTGTATCCCGAAAAGACTGCACGGTGTGTTGGGTTTTTTATGAATTGCGCACGTTGGGGCATAGCTGGCCATGCGCCAGTGAATTGGCGCCAGCTTACCAGACACTTCCTGCAATATTCGAGATTTTACCTACAGCGTCGCAGGTTATGTCCTAGGACGGCGATCACTGTCAATCAAGGGGCCTGTGCTAAGCTGGCGACCCTTTTTTTAGACAGTGGAGTCTTGGCGATGAAGGCACGCATCCAATGGGCTGGCGAAGCCATGTTCCTCGGCGAATCCGGCAGCGGTCATGTCGTGGTTATGGACGGCCCGCCCGATGCCGGCGGTCGTAACCTGGGTGTCCGGCCGATGGAAATGCTCCTGCTGGGTGTAGGCGGATGCAGCAATTTCGATGTGGTCAGCATCCTCAAGAAATCACGCCAGGCCGTCGAGAGTTGTGAAGCCTTCCTCGAAGCCGAGCGTGCGACCGAAGATCCAAAGGTTTTCACCAGGATCCACATGCATTTTGTGGTCAAGGGCCGTGGCCTGAAGGAAGCGCAGGTCAAGCGCGCCATCGAATTGTCCGCCGAGAAGTATTGCTCGGCGTCGATCATGCTCGGGGCAGCAGGTGTCGAGATTACCCACGACTACGAGATCATCGAGCTGGGTTGAATCGAGATCATAAAAAAGGCGACTACCTCACGGCAGTCGCCTTTTTTGTCTCTGACGCAGCCGGTCAGATCCGATAAGTACTCTTGGTCATGACCTTGGCCATCAAACTCATCCCGAACTTCACCGGCGCCGGAAAGCGGAAACCGCCAGCCTCCAGTGCGCTTTCGGCATGTTGCTCTTCATCGATGCGCATCTGCTCCAGGATCGCCCGGGATTTTTCATCCTCGGCCGGCAGTTGCTCAAGGTGTTCGTTCAAGTGCTTGCACACCTGATCTTCCGTCGCGGCGACAAAACCCAGGCTGACTTTGTCGCTGATCAGGCCTGCAACAGCACCAATCCCGAATGACATGCCATAGAACAGCGGATTGAGAATACTGGTGTGGCTACCCAACTGATGAATGCGTTGCTCGCACCACGCCAGATGGTCGACTTCTTCTTCGGCGGCGTGCTCCATGGCGACGCGCACTTGTGGCAGCCTGGCAGTCAGGGCCTGGCCTTGATACAGCGCTTGGGCGCAGACCTCTCCGGTGTGATTGATGCGCATCAGCCCGGCCACGTGGCGGGTGTCTTCGTCACTCATTTTCGCATCAGGTTGCACGATGGCGGGCGACGGACGGTAAGGCTGGCCGCTGAAGGGCAGCAGGGTGCGCATCGCGGCATCGGCTTGCAGCAGAAGGCGATCAATCGGCGAGTAGTGACGTTGGGTAGTCATGCTGACCTCCGGAGGAATCTCGGTGGCCAGTTTAACCCAATCGGCCGGGGAAGGTTTGCGCTGGGACATTGCGACGCAGGCAATATCTGTAGGAGCCCGGCTTGCCAGCGAAGGCGATCTCAATCACGCCATCGCCGGCAAGGGAAAATACCAATCAGCCCGGCGGCCAGTGCATCTGACGCTGACCCAGCACATGCATATGAATGTGGTAGACAGTCTGCCCACCTTCTTCATTGCAGTTCATGACAACGCGGAAACCTTTTTCGCAACCCAGTTCCTTGGCCAGGCGTTGGGCGGTAAACAGGATGTGTCCAGCCAGCGCCTTGTCGTCCTCGGTCAGGTCATTCAAGGTGCGTACCGGCTTTTTCGGGATCACCAGGAAGTGCACCGGTGCCTGTGGCGCGATGTCGTGGAAGGCCAGTACCTGGTCGTCCTCGTAAATGATATTCGCCGGGATTTCCCGGTTGATGATCTTGGTGAACAGAGTATCCACAGCTGTTTTCTCCGTTGTTTGAGCTGGCCTGAGTGTACCCATGGCGGATGCGCCAGCCCAGTGTTTTACCGCAGGGCCATTCAGCGCGGGCAGTGGGCCTTGATGACCATGCCGGTGATTGTGCGGATCAGCCAGCGCGAGCCGAACCGGGGCAGGGTGGCGAACCAGCGGTTGCGCCGCCCGGGAATAATGATTGCGCGATTTTTTTCCAGGGCCCGCACGGTATAGAGCGCGACTTCCTCCGGGCTCATCAGCATTTTACTGTTGGCCAGTTTGTCGTTGTTCAGTTGCGCTGTGCGGAAGAACGCCGTGCGAGTCGGGCCGGGGCATAGCACCGAGACCTTGACCGCGCATTTTTTCAACTCGACGCGCAGGCCTTCGGAAAAGTGCAGCACATAGGCCTTGCTGGCGTAGTAAGTGCTCATCCACGGGCCGGGCTGGAACGCCGCGACCGAAGCGACGTTGAGGATCTGTCCGCCACCCTGCAGCGCCATGCTGTTGCCGACGGCATGGCACAGGCGGGTGAGCGCCAGAATGTTCACTTCGATCAGGTCCTGCTCGGTCATCCAGTCCTGCGCCAGGAACGGGCCGCAGGTGCCGATGCCGGCGCAGTTGACCAGCAGGTCGATCTGCCGGTCACCTTCTTCCAGCTCCAGCAAAAAGCCGGACAGGCGTAGCGGCTCGCCCAGGTCACAGGCACGGAACAACACCTCCACGCCAAAACGTTGGGTCAGTTCAATCGCAATGCTTTCCAGCTGATCACGCTGTCGGGCCACCAGAATCAGGCTGCGGCCGCGCCGGGCCAGCGCTTCGGCCATCGCCAGGCCGATGCCGCTGGAAGCGCCAGTGATCAGAGCGTAACGGGTCATGCCATTCTCCATCGCAACAGCTCCGCGCCGCGACGCAGGTGTCACGGGCGGGGAGCGCTGTTCATTCTTTCGCAGAGTCTACAGGGGGCGGGGCTTCTTCGGCTGCCTCGGCTGGGGAATTTGCTTCAGGTTCGACGTCGATATCGATTTCCTCGGTGCTCACCGAGCCGCTTTGGTAGCTGCTTTCGAGGCTGTCTTCATACTCTTGCTGGATTGCCGAGATACCACCCAGCATAGCGGCGACGCCAAACAAGCCGATAAACACAATCCACAATGCGCACAGAACCTTGACCGCCGTGCTGTTGGGCGGCGGGGGTGGGCCATAACGATTGGCGCCGGTATTGCCTGGCACGAGCATGATCACCAGCGGGAAAAAACTGCCTATGAACGGAACCAGGTGAAGGAGCCAGAGCCAGCCCGACCAGCCGATATCATGCAAACGCTGAACGCTGAACAGAACGCCGACAACTATGAACGCCAGGAACAGGAAGAAGGCCAGGATGCCGCCGAGGATCAGTCCAGTGGTGGAATTGCCACTGACCAGGCCCAGGCCGATGAGCGCAAACACGCCGACAACGGGCAGGGTGACCAGGCTCAGCACCAAGGTCCATGCCAAAAACCGCAGGCGTCCGATTCGACCTTCAATGCTGAAGGGCTTGAGTGCGGCGAACTCCGGCAGTTTTTCGCCGACGCGGGCCTGTGGAGGCGCATAAGGGGAGTGGGGCTCAGCCGCAGCGGGATGGTCGTGAACATCGGCCAGGTCAAGCTCGATCGAAGGTTCCGTCTCGATCCGGGCATCGATGCCAGTGTTTTTCAGGGCCTGGAGGTAGGTCTGCGCATCCGCCTGGGACAGGTCGCGCTTGAGTGCTACCGGTCGACCATTGAACAGGCGCTCGATGGCGCTGACGTCGCTCTTGAACAGCGTAGCGAGATTGAGTTTGGCGCTGTTGAGATCAACACCCGGCAACAGTGCTCCGTCGAACACGATCTTGTAACGGTTTTCGCTCATTGCCCAGGCATCCTTGTCGCCAGTCATTGGTACGAATAGCCAGCCTCGGCTGGCCCGAATGTTCAGCGCGGCCAGTGTTGGCGCAGCTGCGCTGCTTGTTCCTGCGCCGTGCGGTACTCGGCGTCGAGGCGCGCGACCAGTTGCTCGACGCTCGGCAAGTCATCGATTTCACCCACGCCCTGGCCCGCGGACCACACGGTTTTCCAGGCTTTGGCTTCATCGCTGATGGGTTTGAGCTTGGAGCCGAAATTGACCTCGCCCTTGTTTTGCAGGGCTGCCATGTCGAAACCGGCGGCCTCCAGGCTCTGGCGCATGAAACTTGCCGGTACACCCGACACCGCTGGAGTATGGATGATGTCTGCCGCTCTGGATGTCAGCAGCATCTCTTTGTAGGCATCCGGTGCATGACTTTCGGTGGTGCCGATAAATCGCGTGCCGAAGTAGGCCAGGTCGGCGCCGAGCAATTGCGCGGCGAGAATTTCGTGGCCGTGATTCAGGCACCCGGCCAGCAGTAGGGTCTTGTCGAAAAACTGGCGGATTTCGGCGATCAGCGAGAACGGGCTCCAGGTCCCGGCATGTCCGCCGGCACCCGCAGCGACGGCGATCAGCCCGTCCACCCCCGCCTCAGCGGCTTTCTCCGCATGGCGGCGAGTCGTCACATCATGGAATACCAGGCCGCCGTAGCTGTGGACCGCATCGACCACTTCCTTCACGGCGCCGAGACTGGTGATCACGATCGGCACTTTGTGTTCGATACAGATTTGCAGATCCGCCTGCAATCGCGGGTTGCTGTTGTGAACGATCAGGTTCACCGCGTAGGGCGCGGGATTCTCCAGTTTCGCCAGCCCGGCTTCGATTTCTTCCAGCCAGGCCTTGAAACCGCTGCTCTCGCGCTGGTTCAGCGCCGGGAAGCTGCCGACCACGCCATTGCGGCAGCAGGCGAGCACCAGTTGCGGGTTGGAAATCAGGAACATTGGCGCCGCCACCACGGGCAGACGCAAACGTTGTTCGAGCAGAGCGGGCAGCGACATTGGAAATACCCCGGTAATGGGTGCCTGTTGATTTAAAACGGCCGGACGACGACCAGAATTACGATAGCCAGCAATATCAGGACTGGCACTTCGTTGAACCAGCGATAAAAGACATGGCTACGGGTGTTCTCGCCACGGGCAAAGCGCTTCACCTGCGCGCCGCACATGTGGTGGTAGCCGATCAACAATACGACCAGGGTCAGTTTGGCGTGTATCCAGCCACCCTGGCTGAAGATGTCTGGATTAAGGTAGATGAGCCAGCCACCGAAGATCAGCGTGGCGATCATCGAAGGTCCCATGATGCCCCGGTACAGCTTGCGTTCCATGATGCTGAAGCGCTCCTTGCTGACCGCGTCTTCGCTTTGAGCATGGTAAACGAACAGGCGCGGCAGGTAGAACAGGCCGGCAAACCAGCAGACGACGCTGATGATGTGGAAAGCTTTGAGCCACAGATAAAGCATTTTGGTTATTCCCAGGTTCACGGTAGCCCGGATAGTAGAGGGTTGAGGCTCCACACGTCACCTTGCCGGTTGTCGCAGGACGATACGGGCCCTATTATCGACGGCTTTCCAGTGGGTTCGTTGAGGGCAGGTTTATGGTCAAGGTCGGTATCGTCGGCGGCACGGGTTACACCGGTGTCGAACTGTTGCGTCTGTTGGCACAGCATCCGCAAGCTGAAGTGGTGGTGATCACTTCCCGATCCGAGGCTGGCCTGGCCGTGGCCGACATGTATCCGAACCTGCGAGGCCATTACGACGGCCTGGCGTTCAGCGTTCCGGACATCAAGACCCTGGGTGCCTGCGATGTGGTGTTCTTCGCCACGCCGCACGGTGTTGCGCATGCCCTGGCGGGCGAGCTGCTGGCGGCCGGGACCAAGGTCATCGACCTGTCCGCGGACTTCCGTCTGCAAGACGCTGATGAGTGGGCAAAATGGTACGGCCAGCCGCACGGTGCACCGGAGTTGCTGGACGAGGCGGTCTACGGTTTGCCGGAAGTCAATCGTGAACAGATCAGGAAAGCACGCCTGATCGCCGTGCCCGGTTGCTATCCAACCGCCACTCAATTGGGTTTCCTGCCATTGCTTGAAGCGGGCCTGGCCGATGCTTCGCGCCTGATCGCCGACTGCAAGTCCGGCGTCAGCGGTGCCGGTCGTGGCGCTGCCGTAGGCTCGCTGTACTCCGAGACGTCGGAAAGCATGAAGGCTTACGCCGTCAAAGGGCATCGCCACCTGCCGGAAATTCGCCAGGGTCTGCGTCGTGCCGCCGGCAAGGACGTTGGCCTGACCTTCGTTCCGCACCTGACGCCAATGATCCGTGGCATTCACTCCACGCTCTACGCAACCGTCGTGGATCGCTCGGTGGATCTGCAGGCGCTGTTTGAAAAACGTTATGCCGACGAACCGTTCGTCGACGTCATGCCTGCCGGCAGCCACCCGGAAACCCGCAGTGTGCGCGGCGCCAACGTCTGCCGTATTGCCGTGCACCGTCCACAGGACGGTGACCTGGTGGTCGTGTTGTCGGTGATCGACAACCTGGTCAAAGGTGCGTCGGGTCAGGCGGTGCAGAACATGAACATCCTGTTTGGCCTGGATGAGCGTCTGGGCCTGTCCCACGCGGGCATGTTGCCGTAACGCTGTATCGCACCCAGCAAAAGGCCCGTTGAACGGGCCTTTTTGCATTCAGGGCGGGCGACTGGGTTGGTTGATATACCATAACAATAGTTGACCGCTTTTCTAGGAGAAGCGGATAATGCGCGTCATCACGCAATATGACGGCGTAACGCCGGGAGATAGTCAGCATGAGCGTCGAATCCTTCACCCCCACGGCTTTGCAATTCACCCACGGTGCCGCGCACAAGGTGAAGAGCCTGGTCGATGAAGAGGGGAATGATCGCTTGAAGCTGCGCGTATTCGTTACGGGCGGCGGTTGTTCAGGTTTTCAGTACGGCTTCACTTTCGATGAAGAAGTGGCCGATGACGACACCATCGTTGAGCGCGAAGGTGTGAGTCTGGTTGTCGATCCGATGAGCTTCCAGTACCTGGCAGGAGCCGAGGTGGATTATCAGGAAGGTCTGGAAGGCTCGCGCTTCGTCATCAAGAACCCGAACGCGACCACCACCTGTGGCTGTGGCTCTTCGTTCTCGATCTGATCAGCGCGTCGGTATCATCAAAACGCCGCATGGCCCTGAGGCCCTGCGGCGTTTTGCTGTGCGTCACTTATGCGGGGTAGATGGCGCCGAGTACACGCAGCCCGCGAGCGCCAGTGACGCTTGGGCGATTGGCCGCGATGCCTTCCAGGCAGCAGTGGGCCAGCCAGGCGAAGGCCATGGCTTCGACCCAGTCCGGGTCTACACCGTGAGTGGCGGTGCTGCTGACAGTCGCATTCGGTAGCAGGTTGGCCAGGCGCTTCATCAGTGTGGCGTTGTGCGCACCACCGCCGCAGACCAGCAGCTCTTGAGTATCTGCCTGGGCGCTGTGCAGCGATTCGATGATGGTCAATGCCGTCAGTTCCAGCAGCGTTGCCTGGACATCCTCGGCAGCGAAGGTCGGCAGCGCTGCCAGATGGCGGGTCAGCCATGGCAGGTTGAAGACTTCACGGCCAGTGCTCTTTGGGCCCTTTGTCACGAAGAAGGGGTCGCTGAGCAGTGCCTTCAACAGTGCTGGTTCAATCTTGCCGCTGGCTGCCCATTGGCCATCACGGTCAAAGTTGTCTCCGCGCTGTTGGTGAATCCAGGCGTCCAGCAACACATTGCCCGGGCCGCAGTCGAAACCTGCAACGGGTTTGCCGGGTTCAATCAGGCTGAGGTTGCTGAAACCGCCCACGTTGAGCACCGCGCGGTTGCCGGTGCGTTCTTCAAAAAGCGCTTCGTGAAAGGCTGGAACCAGTGGTGCGCCTTGCCCGCCGGCGGCGACGTCGCGGCTGCGGAAGTCACTGACCACGGTGATGCCGGTCAGCTCGGTCAGTAGGGCAGGGTTGCCGATTTGCACCGTGAAGCCGCGAGCGGGCTCATGGCGAATGGTCTGGCCGTGACTGCCAATCGCGCGAATGTCTTCAGGCTTGATCTGCTGTTGGGCAAGGAGGGCATGAACGCCCTGCGCCGCCAGTTTCACCCAGTTCTGTTGGGCAATGGCGGAGCGGGCTATCTCATCCGGACCGCTGGCGCACAAGCCAAGCAGCTCGGCGCGCAGGGAGTCGGGCATCGGGATGTAATGTGTTGCAATCAGCCTGATCGCCGGGGCCTGCTCGATCAGCGCTATGTCCAGGCCATCAAGGCTGGTCCCGGACATCACACCTATATAGAGCGCCATGGCCTAGCGCTTGGCCGAAGCCAGCTGGGTGGATTTTTCCTGGTCCATGCGCGCCATCAATGGCTGGCTCTGCGCCAGGAAACGTGCGCGTTCAGCTTTGGAAATCGGGTCGGCCATCGCTACTTTCTGGCCCAGTGGATCGACGTGTACGCCATTCACCTGGAATTCGTAGTGCAAATGCGGGCCGGTGGACAGGCCGGTAGTGCCGATGTAGCCGATGACCTGGCCTTGTTTGACGGTGCCGCCAGTCTTGACGCCCTTGGCGAAGCCTTGCATGTGGCCGTACAGCGTGCGGTAGGTATTGCCGTGTTGGATGATCACGGTGTTGCCGTAACCGCCGCGGCGGCCCGCCAGCAATACTTTGCCGTCACCGGCCGCCTTGATTGGCGTGCCGCGCGGTGCTGCGTAGTCGACGCCTTTGTGGGCGCGGATCTTGTTCAGGATCGGGTGCTTGCGGCCCATGGAAAATTTCGAGCTGATGCGGGCGAAGTCCACCGGGGTACGGATGAATGCCTTGCGCATGCTGTTGCCGTCAGCCGTGTAATAGCTGGTGTTGCCTTGCTTGTTGGTGTAGCGCACGGCGGTGTAGGTCTTGCCGCGGTTGGTGAAGCGGGCGGACAGGATCGGGCCGTTACCGACCGCTTTGCCGTTGACCACTTTCTGTTCATAGATCACATCGAACTGGTCACCCTGGCGAATATCCTGGGCAAAGTCGACGTCATAGCCAAACACGCTCGCCATGTCCATGGTCAGGCTGTGCGACAGGCCAGCACGGGCAGCGGACTGGGACAGCGAGCTGTTGATCACGCCATGCACGTACGCTGAGCGCACGGTGGGCTTGGCGGTCACGCGGTTGAAGCTGTAGCCCTTGTCGTTCTTGGTCAGGGTGATGGTCTCGAGGTCGCTGACCTGGCTATGCAGGCTGGCCAGTTGCCCGTCAGGACCCAGTTCGAATTCGAGTTTCTGCCCATGCTTGAGCTGGCTGAATTGCTTGGCCTGTTTGCTGCTGGCCAGCAGGTCATGTACCGAAGGGGCTGGAAGGCCGACTTTCTCGAACAGCGTGGAGAGCGTGTCGCCTTTGGTGACGATCACTTCCCTGTGAGTGGGCGCCTTCTTTTCTTCGGCAACCGGTGCAGGGGTGGGTGCAGGGACTACTGGTGCAGGTGCGGCTTGAGCGGTTTCCTGGGGTTCCTGCGCACTGTCTTCGATCTGCGCAAAAGGAGACTCGACCGCCTCATTTGTGGCCTGGACGGCTTCTGCAGCGTCTTGTTCCTGTGTCAGTTGTTCAGCAGGGCTTTCCAGTTCAAGACTCAGGGTTGTCTTTTTGGCTTCGACATCACTGGAAGGAAATACCAGAAGCGCCAGGCTCAGAAGGGCGGCAATGCCACTCGCTGCGAGCAGGTGGGTCTTCGGGTAAAGCGGTGGCGCTTTAGACGATTCTTTGGTCATAAGTAGTGTTTTGACTTTGAAAAAAATGAATTGGAAAAGATGAATGACATGATAAAGATGAAATAACTGTATAAAATATAACCAAATCATCCCTTAAGCAAGTCCGCAGACGCTCTGTCAGCGGATTGGCGTCATTGCGCCGGCCAAACTTTGTATTTGCCGCGCGATCTTGTATGGTTGATCCCCTTTGAATTCGAGCCTTGCGGGTCTGTTATGAAGTCGGTTGAAGAGCAGCTAGCGCTGATTAAACGTGGTGCGGAAGAACTGTTGGTCGAGTCCGAGCTGATCGAAAAGCTCAAGCGTGGCCAGCCGCTGCGGATCAAGGCAGGCTTCGACCCGACTGCCCCTGATTTGCACCTGGGGCACACCGTGCTGATCAACAAGCTGCGCCAGTTCCAGGAGCTTGGTCACCAAGTGATCTTCCTGATTGGCGACTTCACCGGGATGATCGGCGATCCAAGCGGCAAGAGCGCAACGCGTCCTCCGCTGACCCGCGAGCAGGTGCTCGAAAATGCCGAGACCTACAAGACCCAGGTTTTCAAGATTCTCGACCCGGCCAAGACCGAGGTGGCGTTCAACTCCACCTGGATGGATCAGATGGGGCCGGCCGACTTCATTCGCCTGACTTCGCAATACACCGTGGCTCGCATGCTCGAGCGCGATGACTTCGATAAGCGCTACACGACCAACCAGCCGATCGCCATTCACGAGTTCCTGTATCCGTTGGTACAAGGCTACGACTCGGTGGCCTTGCGTGCGGACGTCGAGCTCGGCGGTACCGACCAGAAGTTCAATCTGTTGATGGGGCGTGAGCTGCAGCGTGGCTACGGCCAGGAAGCCCAGTGCATTCTGACCATGCCATTGCTCGAAGGCCTGGACGGCGTGAAGAAAATGTCCAAGTCCCTGGGCAACTACGTTGGTATCCAGGAAGCACCAGGTGTGATGTACAGCAAGCTGGTCTCCATCCCGGATGCACTGATGTGGCGTTACTTCGAACTGCTCAGCTTCCGCTCCATGGATGAGATCAATGCGTTCCGTGCCGATGTCGAGGCGGGTGCCAATCCGCGTGACATCAAGATCAAGCTGGCTGAAGAGATCGTTGCCCGTTTCCATGGTGAGGAGGCTGCGGCCAATGCTCATCGCGCGGCAGGCAACCGCATGAAGGATGGCGAGCTGCCGGACGATCTGCCTGAGATCGAATTGACGGCTGCCGAAGACATGCCGATCGCGGCTGTCCTTAATAAGGCAGGCTTGGTGAAGAATTCGGCTGTGGCCCGTGATCTGCTCGGTTCTGGTGGTGTGCGTATCGATGGCGAGGTGGTTGATCGCTCCTTTATATACGTACTGGGTGCGACCCACGTTTGCCAGGCCGGCAAGAAGGCATTTGCGCGTATTACGCTCAAGTCCGAATAAACCTGAAACAAAAGGTTGACGGCGAATTCCAGAAGCCTATAATTCGCCCCACTTCCGGCGCAGTCGAAACGGAAAACTCCTTGGTAAACAATGAGTTACGCAT
>NZ_CATKQQ010000025.1:0-30045 GCF_949767605.1 Pseudomonas sp. IT-P218 | reverse complement strand
ATCATCGAAATGAGCAACGAAAAATACGAAAAAGGCCTCAAGATACGTACCCAGGTGCTGGGCGAAGCCTATGTGAATCGCTCCATCGAGAACGCCGACGACTTCACCCGTCCCCTGCAGGAGATGGTCACCGAGTACTGCTGGGGCCACGTCTGGGGCCGCGAGGGTTTGTCGCTCAAGGAGCGCAGCATGATCAACCTGGCGATGATCTCGGCCCTCAACCGCCCGCACGAACTCAAGCTGCATGTGCGCGGCGCCTTGCGTAACGGCCTGAGTCGTGAGCAAATACGCGAAATTCTGCTTCAGGTCGGCATATATTGCGGTGTTCCCGCTGCCGTCGACAGTTTCCGGCTCGCCCGGGAAGCATTCGCCGAAGCCGATGCCGAGGCCTCAAGTTAACCCCTCGGCTGTTTGAACTGAACGAGCACGGACGGTGCCCGTTTTGCATGGACAGCCACATTCTAGAGCGGACCCCATGAAACGCCTGCCACTCGACGACAGCTTCAAGGTCAATCGCAACCCCGTTACCCTGCGCGAAATCGTGCTGGATAAACTGCGAAGCGCCATCATGAACTTCCAGCTCCTGCCGGGAGATCGACTGGTCGAACGCGATCTGTGCGATCGCCTGGGCGTGAGCCGCACCTCGGTGCGCGAAGCCTTGCGTCACCTGGAATCCGAAGGCCTGGTGGAGTTCGCCGACGCCAAGGGCCCGCGGGTGGCGATCATCACCCTGGCCGATGCCGTCGATATCTATGAGCTGCGTTGCGTACTCGAGGGCCTGATCGTCCAGCTGTTCACCCTGCGGGCCAAGGCCAAGGACATCAAGGCCCTGGAAAAGGCCCTGGAAGAAAACCGCCAGGCCTTGAAGGAAGGCGAGCTGCAGCAGGTCATCGACTCCGTCCAGGGCTTCTACGACGTACTGCTCGAAGGCTCCGGCAACCATGTCGCCGCGACCCAGTTGCGTCAGTTGCAGGCGCGCATCAGCTATCTGCGGGCGACTTCGGTGTCCCAGCAGAACCGTCGCGGCGCCAGCAACCAGGAAATGGAACGCATGGTCGAGGCGATCAAGAGCGGTGATCCCCTGGCCGCTCACCAGGCGTGCGTCGACCACGTGCGCGCCGCCGCCACCGTCGCCCTTGATTACCTCAAGCGCAAGCAGGAAGAGACCGGGGCGATCCCCGAGATCACCCAGCCCATCGCACTCAAAGAACCTCGCATAGGTCGTTGATCATGTTCAGCCCGAGCTATTGTCCAAAGTGCGGCAGCAATGACCTCAAGTCACAACTGCCCCCGGGCGATACGCACGAGCGCCTGATGTGCCGCGTCTGCGGCTATATCCACTACGTTAATCCGAAAATCATCGCCGGCTGCATCATCGAACAGGACGGCAAGTACCTGCTGTGCCAACGCGCCATCCCCCCGCGCCCCGGCACCTGGACCTTGCCGGCGGGCTTCATGGAAGGTGGCGAAACCACCGAGCAGGCGGCGCTGCGCGAAGTCTGGGAAGAGAGCGGCGTGCGCGCGGAGATCCTCTCGCCCTACTCGATCTTCAGCGTGCCTACAATCTGCGAGGTGTACATCATCTTCCGCGCCATCGCGCTGGAGATCACCGGGCAATACGGGCCGGAAACCCTCGACTACAAATTCTTCGCGCCTGAGGACATTCCCTGGGACAGCATCTATTACCCGGCGATCCGGCAGATCCTCGAACGTTATATCGAGGAGCGCCAGGCCGGGGTCTACGGGATCTATATCGGTAACGACGACACCGGCAAGATCCATTTCATCCGCTAGCGAAAACCTCCGATATTCCGCCATCCCTTGTAGGAGCTGGCTTGCCGGCGAAGGCGTCCTTGAGTATTGCGCAGGCCTCGCGGACGCCTTCGCTGGCAAGCCAGCTCCTACAGGGTGATGTGGTGTTTGTCAGAGCGGTGCCACGCCCTCGACAATGATCACCTCGGCCCGCGCCACGCCTTCGCGGTGCCCTTTCGCCTCCTGATACAGCTCGGATCGATAACAGGCCAACGCCTGCTCGTACGAGTCAAACTCGATCACCACGCTGCGTTGCGGCGTCGGCCGACCTTCCATCGCTTCGCTGCGTCCGCCGCGCGCCAATATCCGACCCCCGTATTCGGCAAACGCCTTCGGGGCCCGCTGGGTGTATTGGCTGTATTGATCGGGGTCGGTGATATCCACGTGAGCAATCCAGTACGCCTTCATAGTGACCTCTGTGGTTGTTGTGTATTATGGTATACCACAATATGTCTCCATCAAACACCGAGAATCCTTACATGGCCTTCAACAGCATCGAAGAAATCATCGAAGACTACCGCCAGGGCAAGATGGTGCTCCTGGTGGACGACGAGGACCGGGAAAACGAAGGCGACCTGTTGCTGGCCGCCGACCGTTGCAGCGCCGAAGCCATCAGCTTCATGGCCCGTGAAGCGCGCGGCCTGATCTGCCTGACCCTGACCGACGAGCATTGCCAGCGCCTGGGCCTGGAGCAGATGGTGCCGAGCAATGGCAGCGTGTTCAGCACCGCGTTCACTGTGTCGATCGAAGCGGCGGTTGGCGTCACCACCGGCATCTCCGCTGCCGACCGCGCACGCACCGTGGCCGCCGCCGTCGCCGAGGGCGCGAGTGCCACCGATATTGTGCAGCCCGGGCACATCTTCCCGCTGCGCGCGCGGGAAGGCGGCGTACTGACCCGCGCCGGTCATACCGAGGCCGGTTGCGACCTGGCTCGCCTGGCCGGCTTCACCCCCGCCTCGGTGATCGTCGAAGTGATGAACGATGACGGCACCATGGCTCGCCGCCCGGACCTGGAAGTGTTCGCGCGCAAGCACGGGATCAAGATCGGCACCATCGCCGACCTGATCCACTATCGTTTAAGTACCGAGCATACGGTGGTGCGCATCGGCGAGCGCGAGCTGCCGACGGTGCATGGCACCTTTCGTCTGATCACCTTTGAGGATCGCATCGAAGGCGGTGTCCACATGGCAATGGTCATGGGTGATCTGCGCCGCGATGAAGCGACGCTGGTGCGCGTGCACGTAATCGACCCGTTGCGCGATCTGGTGGGCGCCGAGTACAGCGGGCCTTCCAACTGGACGTTATGGGCCGCATTGCAGCGCGTGGCGCAGGAAGGTCGCGGCGTGGTGGTGGTGCTGGCCAACCACGAATCCTCGCAAGCGTTGCTGGAGCGAGTGCCGCAACTGACCCAGGCGCCGCGGCAATTCAGCCGTTCGCAGTCACGGATCTATTCGGAAGTCGGTACCGGGGCACAGATCCTGCAGAACCTTGGCGTCGGCAAGCTGCGGCATCTTGGGCCGCCGTTGAAATATGCAGGGCTGACCGGGTATGACCTGGAAGTGGTGGAGAGCATCCCGCTCATTGAATGAATGATGCCCCCCTGTAGGAGCTGGCTTGTCGGGTCGCCGCATCGCAGCGATGATCGTCAACGATAACCGGTGTTTTCTGGATAAACGCGGTGTATGTGAGTCCTTCGCTGGCAAGCCAGCTCCTACAGGGGGTGCGTCGTTCTACAGATTCGAGTTCTGCAATAAAAAAGCATTTTTGGCTGATAGCCGGTAAGGCAAAGTGCTTGCACAAAGTTTGGAATACCATAATATGATATTCCATAGACCGGGCGATTCAGCCAAGCGCACCCGACAGGGAAAGCACCCACAACAGCCCTTGGCCCGGTCGCCTTTCAAGGCCAGATGGACCTACTGCTCCCGATAGGCGGGCACTACCAAGCCCGCTCAAAAACACAACAAATGAGGGCGTGAAAATGGTGTTGAACAAACGTGCAACCGCAGTACTGTTCGCCGGCTTGCTGGCCACGGCCAGTCATGTGGTTATGGCGGCCGAAAGCGTCAACTTCGTCAGCTGGGGCGGTAGCACTCAGGATGCACAGAAGCAGGCCTGGGCCGATCCGTTCAGCAAGTCCACCGGTATCACCGTGGTCCAGGATGGCCCTACCGACTACGGCAAGCTCAAGGCCATGGTCGAAAGCGGCAACGTGCAGTGGGACGTGGTCGACGTCGAAGCCGACTTCGCCTTGCGCGCCGCCGCCGAAGGCCTGCTCGAACCCCTCGATTTCAAAGTCATCGATCGCGACAAGATCGACCCGCGCTTCGTTTCCGATCACGGCGTCGGCTCGTTCTTCTTCTCCTTCGTCCTCGGCTACAACGAAGGCAAGCTGGGTGCCAACAAACCCCAGGACTGGTCCTCGCTGTTCGATACCAAGACCTTCCCCGGCAAACGCGCCCTCTACAAATGGCCAAGCCCTGGCGTGCTCGAACTGGCGCTGCTGGCCGATGGCGTCGCCGCCGACAAGCTCTACCCGCTGGACCTGGACCGCGCCTTCAAGAAACTCGACACCATCAAGAAAGACATTGTCTGGTGGGGTGGCGGCGCGCAGTCGCAACAGCTGTTGGCCTCCGGTGAAGCGAGCATGGGCCAGTTCTGGAACGGTCGCATTCATGCCCTGCAGGAAGACGGTGCACCGGTCGGCGTGAGCTGGAAACAGAACCTGGTCATGGCCGACATCCTGGTCATTCCAAAGGGTTCGAAGAACAAGGACGCGGCGATGAAGTTCCTGGCCAATGCCAGCAGTGCCAAGGGCCAGGCCGACTTCTCCAACCTGACCGCCTACGCCCCGGTCAACGTCGACAGCGTGGCGCGCCTGGACTCGGAGCTGGCCCCGAACCTGCCGACGGCCTACGCCAAGGATCAAATCACTCTTGATTTCGCCTACTGGGCCAAGAACGGTCCTGCTATCGCGACACGGTGGAACGAATGGCTGGTCAAATGAAAATGACGGCAACTGCGTCCCGTCCATCCTCGCCCGTCGGGAGCGCCCTTGGCGCTGCCGGCAAGGCCGCTGCGATGACGCAAACCCCGACCCTGGCGCAACGCTGGCGCGGATCGAGCAACCTGATCCCCGCCCTGCTGTTCCTCGGCCTGTTCTTCCTGGCACCCCTGATCGGCCTGCTGCTGCGCGGCGTGCTGGAGCCTGTGCCTGGGCTGGGCAACTACGAGCAACTGTTCGCCAACTCGGCCTATGCCCGGGTCTTGCTCAACACCTTCTCGGTGGCCGGCCTGGTGACGCTGTTCAGCCTGCTGCTGGGTTTCCCGCTGGCCTGGGCGATCACCCTGGTGCCCCGCGGCTGGGGTCGCTGGATCCTCAACATCGTGCTGTTGTCGATGTGGACCAGCCTCCTCGCCCGCACCTATTCCTGGCTGGTGTTGCTGCAAGCCTCCGGGGTGATCAACAAGGCGCTGATGGCCATGGGCATCATCGATCAACCGCTGGAGATGGTGCATAACCTCACCGGCGTGGTGATCGGCATGAGCTACATCATGATCCCGTTCATCGTGCTGCCTCTGCAGGCGACCATGCAGGCCATCGACCCGATGATCCTGCAGGCCGGCTCGATCTGCGGCGCGAGTCCCTGGACCAACTTCTTCCGGGTGTTCCTGCCGCTGTGCCGGCCGGGGCTGTTCTCCGGCGGCTTGATGGTGTTCGTGATGTCCCTTGGTTACTACGTGACGCCAGCGTTGCTGGGCGGTGCGCAGAACATGATGCTGCCCGAGTTCATCATCCAGCAGGTGCAGTCGTTCCTCAATTGGGGCCTGGCGAGCGCCGGTGCCGCGTTGCTGATCGTGATCACGCTGGTGCTGTTCTACTTCTACCTGAAGCTTCAGCCGGAATCCCCGGTTGGCGCCAGCAACGCGAGGTAAGCCGTCATGCTCCTGACCCCCAATGCCATGAGCCGCCGGATGCGCTTTGGCCTGTATGCCACCACCGGGCTGATCGGTCTGTTCCTGTTGTTGCCGATCGTGTTCATCGTCCTGCTGTCGTTCGGCTCGTCGCAATGGCTGGTGTTCCCGCCACCGGGCTGGACGCTGAAATGGTACGGCCAGTTTTTCTCCAACGCCGACTGGATGAACGCGGCCATGGCCAGCCTCAAGGTCGCGGTATTGACCACGTTCTTCGCCGTGGCCCTGGGCCTGCCGACCGCCTTCGCCCTGGTGCGCGGGCGCTTCCCGGGCCGGGAAATGCTCTACGGCCTGTTCACCCTGCCAATGATCGTGCCGCTGGTGATCATTGCCGTGGCGGTGTACGCGCTGTTCCTAAAACTGGGCTACACCGGGACCATGTTCGCGTTCGTGGTCAGCCACGTGATCGTCGCGTTGCCGTTCACCATCATTTCGATCATCAACTCGCTGAAGCTGTTCGACCAGTCGATCGAAGATGCCGCGGTGATCTGCGGTGCCTCGCGCCTGCAGGCGGTGTTCAAGGTGACCTTCCCGGCGATCCGTCCGGGCATGGTGGCCGGCGCCCTCTTCGCCTTCCTCGTCTCATGGGATGAGGTGGTGCTGAGCGTGATGATGGCCAGCCCGACCCTGCAAACCCTTCCCGTGAAAATGTGGACCACCCTGCGCCAGGACCTGACGCCCGTGATCGCCGTCGCCTCGACGCTGCTGATCGGCCTCTCGGTACTGGTCATGGTGATCGCCGCCGCACTGCGCCGGCGTAACGAAATCAGCGCCTAAGCGCAGGAGTACGACATGAGTGCAGTGATCAAAGATTCCGCGCAGCAAAATGACAAGCCCCTGGTGAGCCTGCGCAACCTGAACAAATACTACGGCGACTTTGCCGCCGTGGACGACATCTCGCTGGACATCAAGGACGGTGAATTCCTCACCTTCCTCGGCTCCAGCGGCTCGGGCAAAAGTACCACCCTGTCGATGCTCGCCGGTTTTGAAACCCCGAGCAGCGGCGAGATCCTGGTCAATGGCCAGTCACTGGTGAACGTACCGCCGCACAAGCGTGACATCGGCATGGTGTTCCAGCGCTACTCGCTGTTCCCGCATCTTTCTGTGCGCGACAACATCGCCTTCCCGTTGGCGATCCGCAAACTGGCCACCGCCGAGCGTGAACGTCGGGTCGATGCCATGCTCAAGCTGGTGCAGCTCGAGCAATTCGCCCATCGCCGCCCTTCGCAACTCTCCGGCGGCCAGCAGCAACGTGTCGCCATCGCCCGGGCGCTGGTCTACGAACCACGCATCCTGCTGATGGACGAACCGCTGGGCGCACTGGACAAGAAACTGCGTGAAGACTTGCAGGACGAACTGCGCCAGCTGCATCGGCGCCTGGGCATCACCATCGTCTACGTGACCCACGACCAGGAAGAAGCCATGCGCCTGTCCCAGCGCATCGCCATCTTCAGCCACGGCAAGATCGTCGGCCTGGGCAGCGGTTATGACCTGTACCAGAACCCGCCGAACGCCTTTGTCGCCTCGTTCCTCGGCAACTCGAACTTCCTCAAGCTCAAGGCCCAGGGCAACGCGGTGGCTTCGTTCGAAGGGCAGCCGTTGTCGATCCGCCTGACGGCCGGGCTGCAAACCGATCAGGATGTACTGTTGATGGTGCGGCCGGAAAAGGCCTTGGCCCTGAGCATCGAGCAAGCCGCCCAGGAATCGCTGGCCGCGGGCTGGAATGAAGTGACGGCCAAGGTGGTGGAGGTGTTGTTCCTGGGTGAAAGCCAGACGTGCAGCGTGGTGACTTCGGGTGGTACGTCGATGACCGTCAAGGCGCTTTCTGCGGCGGGCATGCCGATGCAGGCGGGTGATCCGGTGCGGGTGCGTTGGGCGACTGCGGATGCTTGTGTTTATACCGAGTGGGCGGAGAGTGATTTGAACAAGGCTGCAGGGGCGCATTGATGCCTTGAGGTTCCTCTGGGCCGTTAATTGAGTATCACCCTCGGGTCGCCGCAACGTCGGGTTGCGGTGGCCCTTTTTTTTGGCGTACATATCCATTGCTGCAGTACCGCAAAACCTTGTGTGAGCCGGCCTGCCAGCGATGGCGTCCTGACAGCCACCCCATCTCTCGCGGTCGTACCCGATCTATTGTAGGAGCTGGCCTGCCGGCGATGGCGGCCTGACAGCCACCCCCATCTCTCGCGGCCGTACCCGATCTACTGTGGGAGCTGGCCTGCCGGCGATGGCGGCCTGACAGCCACCCCCATCTCTCGCGGCCGTACCCGATCTACTGTGGGAGCTGGCCTGCCGGCGATGGCGGCCTGACAGCCGACCTGATCTCAAGTGAACGCCCCTGTAGGAGCTGGCTTGTCGGTCGCCGTAGCGCAGCGATGGTCGTCAACGATGACGCGAGCTGTCTGTGGGACCGCGTATTTCGGACGTTTTTCGCGAGCAAGCTCGCTCCTACAGGTAGGAGGTGCGCCATAGGTGGCCGTTACCGCAGGAATGGATATGTACTCCAACACCAAACAATAGGTCGGCTGTCAGGCCGCCATCGCCGGCAGGCCAGCTCCCACAGTAGATCGGGTAGGGCCGCGAGAGATGGGTCGGTTGTGAGGCCGCCTTCGCTGGCAAGCCAGCTCCTACAGTAGATTGGGGACGGCCGTGAGAGATGGGTCGTCTGTCAGGACGCCTTCGCTGGCAAGCCAGCTCCTACAGTAGATTGGGGACGGCCGTGGGAGATGGGTCGGTTGTCAGGCCGCCATCGCCGGCAAGCCGGCTCCTACAGTAGATCGTGTATAGCCGCGATCAGGTAGCAATCCGGATATGTTTACGAGCAAAACAAAAATGCCCGGCCAAAAGCCGGGCATTCCAGACAAACAAAAACCATCAATCGGTATAACCCAACTTAGAAGCCCGACTCCGCTCAGCCCGCCCACGGGTAGCCAGGCAATAGTAGAGCGGACAAGTCACCACCAATCCCACCAGCCACGACAAGTCCGCACCCTCGACCAGATTGGCATAAGGCCCGACATACAACGACGTATTGGCAAACGGCAGCTGCACAACAATCCCGATGAAATACGCGACGATCGCATGCAGATTGTAGCGCCCATAAATCCCGCCATCCGCACGGAAGATCGAGGTTATGTCATAGGACCCGCGCTTGATCACATAGAAGTCGATCAGGTTGATCGAAGCCCAGGGCACCAGCACCAGCAGCAACGCCAGGATCAGCCCGATGAACTGCGAGATGAAGTCCGCCGAAGCGCCCAGCGCCACCACACAGCAGCCCACCAGCACCACGGTCGACAACACCACACGCACCTTGATGCTCGGCGTCCACTGACTGGCGAAGGTCTGGATCGAGGTGATGATCGACAGCACTGCGCCATACAGATTCAAGGCGTTGTGGCTGATGATGTTGAGCAGGAACAGCACCATCAGGATCGGCCCCAGCCAGCCGGTGGATTGCTTCACCGCAGCCATTGCTTCGGTGCCTTCCGGGGTCGCCAGTACAGCCACCGCGCCGAAGGTGAAGGACAGGATCGTGCCCAGGGTTGCCCCCAGGTAGGTGGCCCAGAACGGCTTGGCGATGCCGATGTCGGCCGGCAGGTAGCGCGAGTAGTCCGACACGTAGGGCGAAAAGCTGATCTGCCAGATGATCCCCAGGGACACCGTGGCCAACCAGCCGGACAAGTTGAAACCGCCGCGGGTGAAAAAGTCCGCCGGCAGGTCATGGGCGAAGATGTAGAGGAAGCCGGCGAGCAAGGCGCTGCCCATGACCCAGGTGCCGATGCGGTTGAGTGAGTGGATGAAGCGGTAACCGATCACACCGATCGCCGTGGCGCTCAGAGCGCCGATCAGGATGCTCGCCGGCACTGGCACCGACGGTGCGATGCCGACAATCGACTTGCCCGCCAGGACGATGTTGGAGATGAAGAAACCGACGTAGATCAGTGCGGCGAAGAACACGATCAGCAAAGCGCCATAGCGCCCAAACTGACCCCGGCTCTGGACCATTTGCGGAATGCCCATGCGCGGCCCCTGGGCCGATGCCAGGGCAATCACCAGCCCGCCGACCATATGCCCGAGGGCAATCGCCAGCAAGCCCCAGAACAGGTCGAGGTGGAACACCTGGACCACCATGGCACCCGTCACGATGGGCAGCGGCGCAATGTTAGTGCTGAACCATAGAGTGAAAAGATCGCGGGCCTTCCCGTGGCGCTCTGCGAGTGGAACGTAATCGACCGTGTGATTCTCGATCAACGGGTCTTGCCGGGACATCTGGGACATATGCATGAACTCGAGTTTGTCTGTTCTTATCTTTGTATGAAGCCAAACCGGGGGGACTCTGTGGTCGCCCCTCAGATGCGCACCATATTATGGTATTCCAACATTTTCACAAGACTGATCCGGTCTTCGAATGCCCATCTGATCCGCCATCCTGCCCACCACTCAGCGTTCATGACCCGCTTGAAGCCCCGTAAACATTGAGGTTCCGACGACGACCCTACGTTTATCGGTTCACCGAAAAAGACCTTGCAAACGATGTATTACGGTATACCATCAGACCTACAAACTCATAAAAACCACGTTCCACTCCCGAGGACAGTCCAATGATCGATGCCGCCATCTACAAACAAGTCATGGGCTCGTTCCCGTCCGGCGTCTGCGTGATCACCACACTCGATGACGACGGCCAGATCGTCGGCCTGACCGCCAGCGCCTTCAGCTCGCTGTCGATGGACCCGGCCCTGGTGTTGTTCTGCCCCAACTACAGCTCCGACTCCTACCCTGTCCTGATCAGGAACAAGCGCTTTGCCATTCACGTACTGTCCGGCGGCCAGCAGAGCGAAGCCTATGCCTTCGCCCGCAAGGGCAAGGACAAGGCGCAGGGCATCGAGTGGACGTTGAGCGAGCTGGGCAACCCGATCCTGGCCAACGCCACGGCGGTCATCGAATGCGAGTTGTGGCGCGAATATGAAGGGGGCGATCACGCGATCATGGTCGGCGCGGTGAAGAACCTGATCGTGCCCCGGCAGAACGCCGGGCCGCTGGTGTATTGCCACGGCAAGATGGGTGCCTTGCCCGTTCTGGCCTGACACTTACAGGCAAAAGATCACCGCCTGTGTAGGAGCTGCCGCAGGCTGCGATCTTCTGATCTTAAAATTGTTGCATCAATATCGTATTATGGTATACCAATAATCAACAGCCCCGCAGTCGACGGGTCGACCACAAGAGATTCGAGGTAGCGTCATGAAATTTTCCCTGTTCGTACACATGGAACGTTGGGACGAAAGCGTCAGCCACCGCCAGTTGTTCGAAGACTTGACCGAACTGACGCTGATGGCCGAGGCCGGTGGTTTCAGCACCGTATGGATCGGTGAACACCACGCCATGGAATACACCATTTCGCCAAGCCCGATGCCGCTGCTGGCCTACCTGGCCGGCAAGACCACCACCATTCACCTGGGCGCCGGCACCATCATCGCGCCGTTCTGGCACCCGATCCGGGTCGCCGGTGAATGCGCGCTGCTGGACGTCATCAGCAACGGGCGCATGGAAGTGGGCCTGGCCCGTGGCGCTTACCAGGTTGAATTCGACCGCATGGCCGGCGGCATGCCCGCCTCCTCTGGCGGCCAGGCATTGCGGGAAATGGTTCCGGTGGTGCGTGCCCTGTGGCAAGGCGACTACGCCCATGACGGCGACATCTGGAAATTCCCGACGTCCACCAGCGTGCCCAAGCCGATCCAGAAGCCGAACCCGCCGATGTGGATCGCCGCCCGTGACCCGGACTCGCACAACTTCGCCGTCGCCAATGGCTGCAACGTGATGGTCACGCCGCTGATGAAAGGCGACGAAGAAGTCCTCGACCTGAAGAACAAATTCCAGGCCGCCCTGGACAACAACCCGGACGTGCCGCGCCCGCAATTGATGGTGCTGCGTCATACCCACGTGCACTCGGCCGACAATCCCGAAGGCTGGAAAGTCGGGGCCAAGGCCATCGCCAGGTTCTACCGCACTTTCGATGCCTGGTTCGGCAACAAGGTAACCCCGGTCAACGGCTTCCTGGAGCCCAGCCCGGAAGAGAAATTCGCCGGCCGCCCGGAGTTCGAACTGGAGAGCCTGCACAAGACCGCCATGATCGGCACCCCGGAAGAAATCATCCCGCGCATCAAGTACTATCAGGAACTGGGCGTCGACGAGTTCAGTTTCTGGTGCGACAACAGCCTGCCGCACGCCGAGAAGAAAAAGTCCCTGGAGCTGTTTATCAAGCACGTGGTTCCGGCGTTCCGGTAGGAGCAAGCTTGCTCGCGTTGGACGCCAACGATAACGCGCGCCATCTGAATGACCGCGTTGTCCTGTGGGAGCGGGCTTGCTCGCGAAAGCGTCAGGTCCGTCGCCATCGATGTTGAATGAGCTGCCCTCTTCGCGAGCAAGCTCGCTCCTACAAGGGTCGATTCCCATGTCCAATGGTCGTCTCCAATCACTCGCCCTTCCCTCCAGCGCCGCGCGGGCTTACCTGCGCGGTGGCTGGACGTCTTCGCACCTGCATTTCAAGCGCCTGCGCGCCAGCGTTACCGCCAAGCAGAACGGCTTCTGGCAAATAGTTCACTGAGCCCACCCGAACAGGAATCCACGTAGCCGAACGTCAGGCGATAGCCTCGCGCTTGCGCTGCATTGTGCTTCGGGACGCTACCGCGTCCGGCCATGATCAGGTTTGCTCCATGAACAATAAAAACGCACTGTTGATCATCGACATGCAACAGGAGGACGGCTTCGTCCTCGAACACTTCGACTCGGTGGTGGCCAACACGGCCTTCCTTCTCGAAACCGCCCGCCAGCAGCGGGTCCCGATCCTCTATACCCGTCATGTCAATCCAGCCGATGGCAGCGACCTGCCGCCCGGCGAACCCCGCGCGCCCGACGGCGGCCCCAGCGGTTATCGCGCCGGCACCCGCCAGGTGGAGATCATCGAGAGCCTGGCCCCGCAGCCCGCTGAAACGGTGATCGATAAAGGCCGCTACAGCGCCTTCCACCGTACCGACCTGGATGCCCGGCTCAAGGCGCTGGACGTTCACACGCTGACCATCTGCGGCGTACTCACCGATGTCTGCGTGCTGACCACGGTGTTCGACGCCTTCGCCCTGGGTTACCACATTCGCCTGGTCAGCGACGCCTGCACCTCGACCACCCTCGCCGGCCACTACTCGGCCCTGTTGATCATGGCCAACTGGGTCTACTCCCTGGAAATCCTCACCCGCAGCGAATGCCAACGCGCCCTGGAAAACCGCGACTACCTGAGCCTCAATCCCGAGCACCCGGACCTGTTCGCCCACCAGCCCCATGAGCTGCCAGGCACCATCGCCCGTTTGCACGCCCACCTCGCCCGGACTCAGGAGTAATCGCCATGCAAGTCGAAAAAAGAAGCATCGATTTCATCCCCGAAGGCGAACGCCATGGCCGGCCGGGGTCGCTGTTCTTCATCTGGTTCGGCGCCAACATGAACATCACCACCATCGCCTCCGGTGTGCTGCCGGTGGTGATGGGGCTCAACCTGTTCTGGAGCGCCCTGGCAATCGTCGTCGGCTCGTTGCTGGGGGCGATTTTCATGGCCTCCCATTCCGCCCAGGGGCCCAAATTGGGCATTCCGCAGATGATCCAGAGCCGCGCGCAATTCGGCGTGCTCGGGGCGGTGTTGCCGCTGCTGTTCGTAATGCTGATCTACCTCGGGTTCTTCGTCAGCAATACCCTGCTGGCGGCCCAGGCGCTGGAGTCGGTCAGCCCGCTGCCGGCCAGCGGCAACATCTACCTGATCGGCGCCCTGTGCTTCGTGGTAGCGCTGTTTGGCTACCGGCTGATTCACCGCTTGCAGAAGCTGCTGTCGATCCTCTCCCTGCTGGTCTTCGCCGCCGCCACGCTGTTCGCCCTGCAGCTGTCGATCCCGGCCGAGCAATGGCTGCCGACGGGGTTCTCGCTGTCGAAGTTCCTGGTGGCGGTGAGCATCGCCGTGACCTGGCAGCTGTCCTATGCGCCCTATGTCGCCGACTATTCGCGTTATCTGCCGAGCAATACGTCGGCCGCACAGGTGTTCTGGTACAGCTACGCCGGCACGGTCAGCGGCGGTGCCTGGATGATGATTCTCGGGGCGATCCTGAGCGTCGGCATCGGCGACTTTTCCAGCAACGTCGGCGGCCATGTCGCCGGGCTGTTCGGCAGCGGCGCGATCCTGCTGTTCGCGTTCATCGTCTATGGCCAGGTGTCGATCAACGTGTTCAACCTGTACGGGGCGTTCATGTCGACCATCACCGTGATCGAACCCTTCGCAAGATTGAAAGTGACGCCGCGGGTGCGTGGCCTGTTCATGCTGGTGATCAGCGTGGTGGCGACCGGCCTGTGCACCATCAGTCAGGACGATTTCATCACCTTCTTCCTCAACTTCATTTTCTTCATGAGCTACTTCCTGATCCCCTGGACGGCGATCAACCTGGTGGACTTCTATTGCCTGCGCAAAGGTGAATACCGGATCGACGACATCTTCGACCTCAACGGGATTTACGGGCGGGTCAACTGGATCGCCTGCGGCAGTTTTGTCCTGGCGATTGCCCTGGAGATTCCGTTCATGAATACCACGCTCTATGTCGGTCCGGTCGCCACGGCGCTCGATGGCGTCGACCTGGCCTGGCTGGTCGGCTTGCTGGTGCCGGCCTTGAGTTATTACTGGCTGATGAAGCTCGGCAAGCGCGGCGAACGCATCGCTGAACTGTCCTGATCCATCCCTCAAGAACACAACGCCGGACTCAGTGCCCGGCGTTGCGCTCGAAAATGGCCCCTTCGATACCCAACACTTCTCGGGTATCGGCGTAGATCCCCACCCCCTTCTCCCAGACGTGCTTGATCGATTGATCGGCGCAGCGAATCCGGTAGTTGAGTTCGAACGGCTCGCGCCGTGACAGGGCATATTGCACTTCGCGCCAGACATAATCGGCGTCCTGCGCCAGGATCAGGCTGTTGTAGGTGAATTCGTGATTGTCCACCAGCCGCTCCGCGGGATAGCCGGTCAGTTGCAGGCACCCGGCGCTGACGAATTCCATGGTCCAGTCCCGGTTGTTGCGGCCGCGGTAGATCAGCCCCGGCATGCTGTCGAGCAAACTCATGCAACTGCGCTGGCTGGCCAGCAAGGCAATCTCGCGCCGCTTGTGCACGGTGATATCCCCCGCTACCAGATAGAACCCCTGGTCACCGCGCTTGAGGCTGACCTCGAACCAGCGCAACTCCCCCGAGGGGTGCACGAAACGCAGACGCTGGTTGAACGAAGTCTCGGGCCGCCGCCGCAATTCATGCAGCGCCTGGCGCCACATCGATCGGTCTTCGTGGTGCACATGGTCAATCAGGTAACGCTCGCCCTGGGGTCGATCCATCAGCTCGACCCACGCCAGGTTGAAGTGGACGATGCGACCGTCATCGGCCAGTTCAAGCAACGCCGCCGGGAAGTGATCCATCCGCTGCACAGGCGCTGGTGGGACGATTGCCTCGGGGTGATCGATCATCTAATGGCGCTCCTCATGTCTCACCGATGCGCCGTTATGCACCCAGGCCGCCAGCTCCAGGCGCGAGTGCAGACTGAGCTTCTGCAAGAGATTCTTCACATAGATCTTCACCGTGCCGTCGCTGATCCCCAGTTCCCGGCCGATCTGCTTATTGCTCATGCCGGCGGCGATCAAGGCCAGCGTCTGGCCTTCGCGCTCGGTCAGGTTATGAGTATCGGCGTGCTCAAGATCGTGCCCGGGCCGGGGCGTCGGCGCGTCCTGGTCGGCCAGCAGGGCAATCAGGGTCGAATCCAGGACGATCGCGCCCCGGTTGCAATTGCGCATGTAGTCCAGCAGTGCATCGGGCTCGGTTTCCTTGAGCACATAACCACTGGCCCCCAGGCGCAGGGCCATCAGCAGTGCGGCGCGATCCATCGACGCGGTGAGCACCACCACCTGACAGTCGAGGCGCAACTGGCGCAGCTCATCGAGGACCTGCAAGCCGCTCAAGCCGGGCATGTGCAGGTCAAGCAGGACCTGTTGCGGCGCCAGGCTCACGGCCAGATTGATGCCTTCGCGGCCACTGGCGGCCTGGCCCACCACTTCAAAGTCGTCGCTGGCACCGAACAGCTGGGCCAGGCCCTTGCGAAACAACGGGTGATCATCGATCAGTAACAAGGTCGTGCAGTCCATCGAAACTCCCCTCAGGCAAATCCTGGTGACGGCAAAGGCCAAGGTGTACGCGTACCCCGTGCGGGCGGATGGCCTCGATGGCCAGGCGCGCACCAATGCTCGCGGCCCGCTCGCGGATGATCGCCAGGCCGAAATGGTTGTCCTCCCCGGACGCCGGGCTCAAGCCGATGCCGTCATCCTCCACCGACACCGACACAGCGCCGTCCTGGTCTTGCCGCAACTCGATGCGCACATGCCGTGCATGGGAATGGCGTACAGCGTTGGCCAGCGCCTCGCGGATGATCTGCAGTACCTGCAATTCGGTTTCCGCGCCCAGGGCATCGTCGGCCAGGCGGTTGTCCAGTTCGAACACGATGATGCAGCGCCGCGAGAACTCCGCGACCGAGTCGGCCAGGGCCTGGCGCAGGGAACGCCCGTCCATGGTCAGGCGGGCGCTGGTGATCAATTCACGTACCTGGCGCTGCAACTGGCTCAAGCCGCCGCGCAGCTCCTGCAACACCGCAGCCGCCTGCGCAGGCGCGCCCAGCTGCGACTGCAGCAGACTCGCCTGGAACGACAGATAACCCAGCTGCTGCGCCACCGAATCGTGCAGTTCACGGGCCAGTGCACCGTGCCGGAAAGTCGCCTGCCGACGCTGCTGTTCACGGCTGTGACAGAGCAGACGCACGCTGACGTCCACGGCCTGCGCGGCCTCCTCCAGCAACTGGCGCCAGCTCGCACCGGCCGCACGCGGCGTATCGAGCAGCAACCAGCCGCTGCTGCCGGGTTGGTCGCCGTTGGGTACGGAACACAGCAGGCGATGCACGCCCCGTTGCCGACAAGGGCCGCAGGCCTGGGCGGATTCACTCGCTGCCGAGGCACGCCGTGGGCAGTCCAGCACGCCCTGGCAACCCTCGATCACGCCGCGCCGAGCCGGCGTCGGCTCGACACCGGCCAGGACCAGATTCAGCTGGCAAGCGGGCAACAGTGCTTCGAAACGGTCCAGAAAAACCGCCAGGGCACCGTCAGCGTGCACCTGGCTCAAGGGCAACCCGGCCAACAGCTGGCGCACGCTGCGCGCCTGTTCGGGACGGATACGCCCCAACCAGAGCGGCCACCACTGCACTCGTGTTCGCACTCTCGATCACTCCCCGTCCGCTTGCTCGGCTGTGAACAAGGACGAGCAACTTCCATGCCCTGAATGGCCGCCGTGCTCGACCTACCCCCAAAGAGATAGCGCTTTTTCTGGATTGAGAGATTTTTCCCCGTAGGAAATTATCTTCCTCAGCAGGAAACAACACGCCCTGTGCAACGCCACCTTTCCCGCCCCGCAAACAGGGGCGGATCAACAGGAAAGCCAGCATGACGGATAGACACAGCGCCGCTCCGGATCGACTTCACAGCCTGCCGCGCTATCGCCAGCCCCAGCCTCGTGAAGCCGCCACCCGCCATATCGTGGTCATGCAATCGGCGGCCGCCTGCGCGTCCTTTGTCGGCGACTTGCAACAGCCCCTGGTGCTGAACCAGCAGAACAGCGACTTCCAAGCGCGCCTGCAGCAGGTACTGGGCAGCGCCACCGTGGGCAGTCACCTGTACATCATGGGCGACGAGGCATTCGTCTGGCGCATCCATGCCCAGGCTCGCGCCGCCGGGCTGGAAGACGACGAGATCGACATCACCCACGCCACCGTCGGCCCGCGCCAGGTGTATTGCGTGCATTGCGGACTGACCCAGGCGTGCGGGCCGCAGCCAGCGATGACCTGCGAGCGCTGTGAAGTCGGGCTGGAGGTGCGCCAGCACTTTTCCCAACGCCTGGGGGCTTACCTCGGCGTCTGCAGCGATCCCGACCAGCCCTACGCCGGAGTCCAGCCATGAGCGCCTCGCTGAAGGTCCGGGTCAGCACGGCCGACATGCTCACCCCCGTGGTGCGCGAACTCACCCTGGAACCCTGCAGCGGCACCCTGCCGGGATTCTCCGCCGGCAGTCATGTGCAGGTGCACCTGCCACTGGGCAGCGGCCAGGTGCGCAATGCCTATTCGTTGACCAGCGACCCGGCGGACCGCCAGCACTACCGCATCGCCGTACGCCTGCAGGAAGCCTCCCGCGGCGGCTCACAGTACCTGCATCGACACGTCCAGGTGGGTGACACCCTGCAGATATCGCCGCCGGCCAACCTGTTCGCCCTGCACGCCCCCGCCCGCCTGCACATCCTCATCGCCGGCGGCATCGGCATCACGCCGTTCATGGCGCACATCGCCGAGCTGGAGCGACGCCAGGCCGATTTCGAACTGCATTACCTGTATCGCCCTGGCCTGAGCGATGCCTATCTCGAGCCCTTGCAACAACGGCTGGGCTCGCGACTGCACACCTACAGCGCCCGCCCGGACCTGGACACCATCTTGCGCGACCGCCCGCTGGGCAGCCATGTCTATACCTGTGGCCCGCAACCCTTGCTCGATGCAGTCCGGCAACAGGCCAAGGCCCTGGGCTGGCCTTCGATGCGGGTGCACTGGGAGGCCTTCAAGGCCGCAGAACCTGGGCAAGCCTTTGACCTGGAACTGCTGCGCAGCGGGCAGCGCCTGCGGGTCGGCGCTGAACAGAGTCTGCTCGAAGCGCTGGAGTCCGCCGGCCTGCAGGTGCCCAACCTGTGTCGCGGCGGGGTCTGCGGCCAATGCATGACCCGCCATGTGCGCGGCGACATCGAACACCGCGACAGCTTCCTCAGCCCCGCCGAGCAGGGCGAATTTCTCATGCCCTGCGTCTCTCGCGGCCGCGGCCCCTGCGTTTCGCTAGACCTCTAGGAGTCGACCATGACCATTCCATCCAGCCCGGTGCTGAGCTACCGCAACGACTTCAGTTTTCGCAACAGCCCCGCCGCCATCCGCCGCTTTCCATTCCCGTTCACCGAGGACAGCTACCTGTATTCGGTGAACATCGAACCGGCCACGTCCCGGGACCCTGGTTCGATTTACCAGCACGGCTTCGACATCGACGAACACTACCGTTCGGAAATGGCCGAACGCGCCCTGGTACTGGACAAGGACCCGCGCCGCTACCTGGTGATGCCGCACATGCAAGTGGCAGCGTGGGATGCCCTGCAGATGCTCATGGAGCAGCTCGCCGCCGATTATCCGCAGTGGTTTGTGCTGGCGCGTCAGGGCGAGCACTGGCATTGGCGCAATCAGCTGCTGGACATCGACCAGCACTTTGTCTTCGGCGATGCCGCGAGCCTGCCCTGCGAGCCGCTGGAGTTCATCACCCGCCAGGTCCAGGGGGATTTCGCCCTGCTCGACCAGCGCGACGGTGATCTGTACATGGACGCCGGCATGGTCACGAGCCCAGCCGACTGGTCCCTGGCATTCGACGCCGGCATGAGTTTCAAGCAGTGGCATTCGCCCGTGCCCATGGCCCATCAGATGGGCGTGTTCGACCGCGCACTCAAGTACCTGCTGGCCTTGCAGGTCGGGAAGCCGGTTCGCCGCCTGAACTGGACGCTGACCATCAATCCGCGCCTCGACTCCTCACCCGAGACGTTCCATGAATGGGGCGCCGACCGTGGGCGCATTACGGCTGGCAACGTCGGGCAGCAAGTGCATCTGCGGGTCGAACTGCAAGTGATGGCCCGCTTGC
Organism: Pseudomonas sp. IT-P218; assembly: GCF_949767605.1. Lineage (NCBI taxonomy): Bacteria > Pseudomonadati > Pseudomonadota > Gammaproteobacteria > Pseudomonadales > Pseudomonadaceae > Pseudomonas > Pseudomonas sp. IT-P218. The sequence continues at coordinate 10,438 of NZ_CATKQQ010000025.1, read as the reverse complement.
CCCGCAGCAACGCGGTGATGTTCAGCATCCGCACCTACCTGATCAGCATGGATGAGCTGGTCACTCAGCCCGGCTGGGGCTGCCGCCTGCACCGCGTCCTGCGCGACCTGCCCGAGCCGATCGCCGACTACAAGGGCATGAGCCGCTACCGACAGACTCTGGTCCAGTGGCTGAGCCGCTTCGACCCGCAAGCCTGACCCCTTACCACTTTCTTCCGACAAGGATCCTCACATGGCTCACTCATGGCGTATTTCTGCACTGGCCGAACGGCACCGCGCACTCGGCTCGAACCTGGAAGACTGGAACGGCATGGGCACTGCCTGGACCTACAGCAGTGAACTGGCCGATCATCATCAGGCGATCCGCACCCGGGCCGGGTTGATGGATGTGTCCGGGTTGAAGAAAGTCCACTACGTCGGCCCCCACGCCGAAAGCCTGTTGCAGTGGGCCACCACCCGTGACATCGCCAAGCTCTACCCGGGCAAATCGGTGTACGCCTCGATGCTCGACGAGGACGGCAAGTTCGTCGATGACTGCATCGTCTACCGCACCGGACCCAACGCGTTCATGGTGGTGCATGGCGCCGGCAGCGGCCACGAAATGCTGGTGCGCTCATCCCAGGGCCGGCAAGTGGCGGTGTTGTTCGACGACGACTTGCACGACCTCTCGCTGCAAGGGCCATTGGCAGTGGACTTTCTCGCCGAGCACGTCCCCGGTATTCGTCAGCTGCCCTACTTCCATCACTTGCAGACCCGCCTGTTCGACCGCCCGGTAATGATCTCCCGGACCGGCTACACCGGCGAGCGAGGCTACGAGATCTTTTGCAAGGCGGCCGATGCCCCGGCGCTGTGGGACTCGATTCTCGAACAGGGTGCGGGCCTGGGCATCATCCCCTGCGCCTTCACCGCGCTGGACTGGTTGCGGGTGGAAAGCTCGTTGATGTTCTTTCCCTACGACAACTCGCAGATGTACCCCTTCGCCGACCAGAAGGCGGGCGACACCCTGTGGGAAATGGGTCTGGACTTCACCGTCTCCCCGGACAAACGCGATTTCCGCGGTGCCGAAGAACACTTTCGACTGCGCGGCCAGGAGCGTTTCAAGATCACCGGCGTACTGCTCGAAGGCGTCCGCCCTGCCGAGGCCGGCGACACCCTCTGGCAAGGCGACAAACAAGTCGGGGTGATCACCTGTGGCATGTATTCACGCCTGAGCAAGCGTTCCATGGCCATCGCCCGCATGAACGTTGCCTGCTCCGTTCCAGGTATTGCCCTGCAGGTTCGCGGCAGCCAGGACAGCGCGGCGGTAACCCATGCCCTGCCCTTCGACGACCCGGAAAAAACCAAGCGCACGGCCAAGGGCTGAGCCGTCATTTTCATTTCATCAAGGAGCCCATGATGGATACCCCCGAACACTACATTCTCAAGATCAGTTGCCCGGCAGCCTCCGGCATCGTCGCCGCCATCACCACCTGCCTGGCGGCGCAACACTGCTACATCAGCGAGCTCGCACAATTCGACGACGAATTCACCGGGCAGTTTTTCATGCGCGCGGTGTTTCGCTTCAACGCCGGCATCACCGGCGATGTCGGTGCCCTGCGCGAAGACCTGGGCGACATGGCCAGCGGCTTCGACATGCAGTGGCAACTCTTCTGCACCAGCCAGCCGACCCGGGTGTTGCTGATGGTCAGCAAATTCGACCATTGCCTGACCGACCTGCTGTATCGCCACCGCAAAGGCGAAATGGACATGACCATCACGGCAGTGGTCTCCAACCACCTCGACCTGCGGGCCATGGCCGAACGCGAAGGCATTCGTTTCATCTACCTGCCCATCACCAAGGACACCAAGGCCAGTCAAGAAGCCGAGTTGATGCGCATCGTCGAGGATACCCGCACCGACCTCGTGGTCCTTGCCCGCTACATGCAGATCCTCTCCGATGGACTGTGCCAACAGCTGTCCGGTCGCGCCATCAATATCCATCACTCGTTCCTGCCGGGCTTCAAGGGGGCCAAGCCGTATCACCAGGCCTACGACCGAGGCGTGAAGCTGATCGGGGCCACGGCGCACTACGTCACCAGCGACCTCGACGAGGGACCGATCATCGAGCAGGAAATCCAGCGGGTCGATCACACCCATCTGCCCGACTCCCTGGTCGCCATCGGCCGCGATACCGAAACCGTGGCCCTGTCCAAAGCCCTCAAATACCACCTGGAACACCGGGTGTTCATCAACCAGGACAAGACAGTGATCTTTCGCTGAGCGCGCCTGCCCTTTATCCCAAGAGCCATTACGAGGCACGATCATGACTTTACGCGTGGCAATCATCGGCGCCGGACCTTGCGGCCTGGCGCAACTTCGCGCTTTCCAGTCGGCCCGCGACAAGGGCGCCGACATCCCCGAACTGGTCTGCTTCGAAAAGCAGAGCGACTGGGGCGGCATGTGGAACTACACCTGGCGCACCGGCCTGGACGAGAATGGTGAACCGGTGCACGGCAGCATGTACCGCTACCTGTGGTCGAACGGCCCCAAGGAATGCCTGGAGTTCGCCGACTACACCTTCGAAGAGCATTTCGGCCGCGCCATCGGCTCCTACCCGCCACGCGAAGTGCTGTGGGACTACATCAAGGGCCGGGTGGAAAAGGCTGGCGTACGTGACTACATCCGCTTCAACAACGTGGTGCGCCAGGTCACGTTCGATGAGCAAAGCCAGCGCTTCACCCTGCACGCCCACGACTACAACAGCGATACGCTGACCTGCGAACAGTTCGACTACGTGATCAACGCCTGCGGCCACTTCTCCACACCCAAGGTGCCGTACTTCGAAGGCTTCGAACAGTTCGCCGGGCGCATCCTGCACGCCCACGATTTCCGTGAGGCGCTGGAGTTCAAGGGCAAGGACCTGTTGATCGTCGGCAGCAGCTATTCCGCCGAAGACATCGGTTCGCAATGCTACAAGTACGGCGCCCGCAGCATCACCAGCTGCTACCGCACCGCGCCCATGGGCTATAACTGGCCGGACAACTGGGAAGAGAAACCGCTGCTGCAACGCCTGGAAAACAACCGCGCCTGGTTCATCGATGGCAGCAGCAAGCATATCGACGCGGTCATTCTCTGCACCGGTTACAAGCATCACTTCCCGTTCCTGCCGGACGAACTGAGCCTCAAGACCGACAACCGCCTGTGGCCGATGAACCTCTACAAAGGCGTGTTCTGGGAAGCCAACCCGCGGCTGATCTACCTCGGCATGCAGGATCAGTGGTACTCCTTCAACATGTTCGATGCCCAGGCCTGGTATGCCCGCGATGTCATCCTGGGGCGCATCGAACTGCCAGGCCAGGCCGAAATGATCGCCGACAGCCGGCAATGGCATGAACGGGAACAGACGCTGCAGACCAACCAGCAGATGTTCGAGTACCAGGGCGCCTACATCCAGCACCTGGTGGATGCCACCGACTACCCCGACTTCGACATCGCCGCGGTCAACCAGACCTTCCTGCACTGGAAGCATGACAAGGCGCAAAACATCATGGGTTATCGCGACAAGTCCTACCGCTCGCTGATGACCGGCACCCAGTCGCCGCCCCACCACACCCCGTGGTTGCAGGCCCTGGACGACTCCATGGCGGCGTACCTCGGTGAACCGCCCGCCGCCATCAAGTCGGTCGGCTGACCCTGGAGCCTGTCATGCAAGCACCTCGTTTTTCGCGACCCCGGGAGCCCGGGCTCTTTGCCCGCGCCCCTGACCTTGAGCGCTACCGGGTGGCGGCCGGTGGCCTGACCCTGGTCGCCCTGCAGCCCGGCGACAGCCTGCAAGTGATCGACCTCGAAGGCCAACAGCCCTGCGAGCTGCTGGCGTTGACCATCAACGGCCGCAGCGCGCTCGGCGATTGGGCGCTGAGCGGTTCGCCAAGCTGCCGGTTCATCGCTTCACGCCTGGTCGACGGGAGCGCGCAGGCTCGCCGGGTGAAACAGGCGCTGGTGCGGCGCGGTGTCGACCCACAGCAGCTGCCTGCCGCCGCCTCCCTGTGGGACGACGACAGCCCCGCCGGCCACAGCCAGCATTTCGTGGCCTGCGCTGAGGTGCTGGTGATCGTCGCCGCCCCCGCCGGGCCGACCTCGGTCGACCGGCAATACCGGCCCAGCGAACTGAGATTGTGGATGACCCGGGCCAATCCCTCGTCCCTGTTGCTGCCCGCCCTCCCGGAACCCCTGGGTGAACTGCTGGACGAGTTCACCCTGAGCCCCGGCACTGCTCACAGCTACAGGGTCGGCAAGGGCCAGTACGTGCAAGTGCTGGACGTCGCCGGACGCCAGTGTTCGGACTTCGTCGCCCTGGATCGGCGCGCGCTGGATCGCGGTGAGGAACTGGACCTGGACCAGACCGTTACCCGCACCTTGAACGGCAGCGCTTATCCGGCACCGGGGCTGTTTTCGAAGTTTTTCGACCAGCGAATGCAGCCGATGCTCGAGGTGGTGCAGGACACCGTCGGCCGCCACGACTCCTTCGCCCTGGCCTGCGCCGCTCGCTACTACGAGAGCCACGGCTATTTCGGGCACGACAACTGCAGCGACAACCTCAGCCGGGTGATGGCGCCCCACGGGGTCAAGCCGCGCAACGGCTGGCCGGCGATCAACTTTTTCTTCAATACCGGGATCGACGCGCACCAGCAGATGACGCTCGACGAACCCTGGTCACGCCCCGGCGACTATGTGCTGCTGCGGGCCATGACCGATCTGTTGTGCGGCAGTACCTCGTGCCCGGATGACATCGACCCGGCCAATGGCTGGAACCCGACCGATATCCATGTCCGTATCTACAGCGAAAAGGAGCGTTTTTCCATCGCCATGAGCACTCGAACCACGGCCGATGCCGACCCGATCCTCACCCGTGAATCGGCCTTCCATTCACGAACCAGCGCCCTGACCCGCAGCTTCGTCGACTACCGCAACTGGTGGCTGCCCCTGCGTTATGACGGCTATGGCGCCATCGAGGAATACCTGGGTTGCCGCGAACGGGTGGCGGTGATGGACCTGACCGCCCTGCGCAAGTTCGAGATCATCGGCCCCGACGCCGAAGCCTTGTTGCAGTACTGCCTGACCCGCGACGTGCGGCGCCTGGCGGTGGGGCAAGTGGTGTACTCGGCGATGTGTCACGAGCATGGCGGCATGCTCGACGACGGCACCTTGCTGCGTCTGGGCCCGGATAACTTCCGCTGGATCTGCGGCGAGGACTACGCCGGAGTCTGGCTGCGCGAGCAGGCGCAGAAGCTGGGCATGAAGGTCTGGATCAAATCCGCCAGTGAGCAGATTCATAACCTGGCCGTGCAAGGCCCGATGAGCCGCGATCTGCTCAAACAAATGGTCTGGAATGCGCCGACCCAGCCGAGCCTGGAAACCCTGGGCTGGTTCCGTTTCCTGGTCGGCCGGCTGGACGATTACGACGGCTGCCCCCTGATGATTTCGCGCACCGGCTACACCGGAGAACTGGGTTATGAAGTCTGGTGCCACCCCAATGATGCCGAAAAGGTCTGGGACCGGATCTGGGCGCTCGGCCAACCCTTGGGCATGGTGCCGCTGGGCCTGGAAGCGCTGGACATGCTGCGCATTGAAGCCGGGCTGGTGTTTGCCGGCTACGAGTTCAGCGACCAGACCGATCCATTCGAAGCGGGTATCGGTTTTTGCGTACCGCTGAAAAGCAAGACCGATGACTTCATCGGACGCGACGCCCTGCTGCGCCGCAGCGCCCATCCCGCCCACAAGCTGGTGGGCCTGCAATTGAACGGTAACGAAGCGGCCCACCACGGCGACCCGGTCTACCGCGGCCGGGCCCAGGTCGGCGTCATCACCAGTGCCTGTCGCTCGCCGCTGCTGGCCAGCAACATCGCCTTGTGCCGGGTCGATGTGGCCTGTGCCGACGCGGGCACGGAACTGGAAATCGGCAAAGTCGATGGCCTGCAGAAGCGCATCAGCGCCACGGTCAGCGCAGCGATTTTCTACGACCCGGACAAGAGCCGGGTACGCAGTTGATCGACTTCACATTCATTGTTTGCTGCCCATACACGCACCTGTAGGTGCGAGCTCGCTCGCGATGGTCGTTAACGATAACGCGTGTTTACTGGTTTAACGCGGCGTTCTCAAGTCCATCGCGAGCAAGCTCGCTCCTACGGGCCGCTCTACTCAAGACATGGGAATACGAAGATGGAAGCGACTACGTTCGAGGCCGTACCGCAGGCCGCCGGTTCGGTGGGCAGCCTGCACCGCAAGATCGATTGGCGCGGGGCTTTCTGGGTCGCCAGTGGCGTGCCCGCCCTGGTGCTGTTCTCTATCGGCGCCATCGCCGCCACGGTCGGCAAACCGGCCTGGATCGTCTGGATCGTGTCAATTGTGTTCGGCTTCATCCAGGCCTTCACCTATGCCGAAATTGCCGGGCTGTTCCCGCACAAGTCCGGGGGCGCCTCGGTCTACGGTGCTGTGGCCTGGGTGCGCTACAGCAAGCTGATCGCGCCGGTGTCGGTCTGGTGCAACTGGCTGGCCTGGTCGCCGGTGCTGTCGATCGGTTCCGGGCTGGCGGCCGGCTACATCCTCACCGCGCTGTTTCCCGCCGATGCATTGATCAATACCTGGCAACTGACCTTGCTCGACCTGGGCTGGATCAAGAGCGGCCTGTCGCTACGGGTCAATGCGACCTTCGCCATCGGCCTGTTGATCCTGCTGACGGTGTTTGCCGTGCAGCATGGCGGCATCCTGCGCTCGGCACGCCTGACCCTGGTGCTCGGTGTGACGTCGCTGATTCCGTTGCTGCTGGTGGGCGTCGTGCCGTTGTTCACCGGTGACGCGGCCCAGGCCAACTTCCTGCCGCTGTACCCCCTGGCCCATGATGCGGCCGGCCAGGTCATCGACGGGCCTTGGGATATGTCCGGTTGGTCGCTGATGGCCGGCGGGTTGTTCATGGCCGCATGGTCGACCTACGGTTTCGAAACGGCGGTGTGTTACACCCGTGAATTCAAGGACCCCAAGCGCGACACCTTCAAGGCGATCTTCTATGCCGGCCTGCTGTGCATCCTGGTATTCACCCTGGTGCCCCTGGCGTTTCAAGGCAGCCTGGGTCTAGGTCAGTTGGTGACACCGGCGGTGCTCGATAGCAGCGGCGCGGTGATCACACCCGCGGTCTACAGCGGTCTGTTGTCGCCGGCGATCTACAGTGGCATGGGCGTTGGCCAGGTCATGGCGGACAGCATCGGCGGCGGCAAGGTGGTGGCCAATATCGTGTTGATCATGCTGGTCCTTGCCACCTTGCTGGCGATCATGACTTCGATGTCCGGGTCCTCGCGCACCCTGTACCAGGCGTCGGTGGATGGCTGGCTGCCGAAATACCTGGGCCGCACCAACGAACATGGTGCACCCACCGCCGCCATGTGGACCGACCTGTCGTTCAACCTGTTGCTGTTGCTGATGTCCGACTATGTCTTCGTGCTCGCGGCGTCGAACGTCAGCTACATCATCTTCAACTTCCTCAACCTCAACGCCGGCTGGATCCATCGCCTGGATCGCCCGGATTGGGTCCGCCCCTACAAGGCGCCCACCGTGCTGCTGGCGGCCGGTGGTGTACTGAGTTTCGTCAACCTGGCCTGCATGGGCCTGGGCGCCGATATCTGGGGTGCCGGAACCCTGGTGACGGGCCTGCTGCTGGCGCTATTGATCCTGCCGGTGTTCTGCTATCGCCACTACGTGCAGGACAAGGGGCGCTTCCCGCAAGCCATGCTCAACGAGCTGCACGTACAGGCCGATGCCGGCCTGAAACGCGCCGGCTGGTTGCCCTATGCCACGCTGATCGCGGGCGTGCTGGTGGTGTATGGCTGCCATCAACTGGTAGCCTGAGCGTCCTTGCCCGCAGGTCTCTGATCCATCATCGGGGCGCAACGGCGCCTCGGTGATCGCTTCATCTCCCACTCAATCCAGACAACGGTGACTATTTTGCTCAACGCCACCCCCGCACCTGCCCGCGATATCGACGGCAAAGCCATCTCGGCCCTGGTTCTCGACGAGGTTCGAGAAGAGGTCGAGGTCCTGGCTCGACAACAGATTTTCCCGGCCCTGGCCGTGCTGCTGGTGGGTGAGGACCCGGCCAGTGAGGTGTATGTACGCAACAAGCTGCTGCGGGCCAGGGAGGTCGGCATCCGTTCACTGGAGTACCGCCTGGCGGAAAACGCCAGTCAGGCCGAGGTGCTGGACCTGATCGCGCAACTGAACGCCGACGTCACGGTGAACGGGATCCTGGTGCAATTGCCGTTGCCGGCCCACATCGATGAAGCGGCGGTGATCCATGCCATCGATCCGATCAAGGACGTGGACGGGTTTCATCGGGAAAACGTCGGTGGCCTGGTCCAGGGCATCGAAGTGCTGACCCCCTGCACTCCAAGCGGCTGCATGCGCCTGCTGCACGAAACCTGCGGCGACTTGAGTGGCAAGCACGCCGTGGTCATCGGTCGTTCGAACATTGTCGGCAAGCCCATGGCGACGCTGTTGTTGCAGGCCGACTGCTCGGTCAGTGTGGTGCACTCGCGCAGCGTCGATGCGCCGGCCTTGTGCAGGCTGGCGGACATAGTGGTGGCGGCGGTGGGTCGTCCAGGGCTGATCGATGCCAGCTGGCTCAAGCCCGGGGCGGTGGTGATCGATGTGGGGATCAATCGCATCAGCAGCGAGTCGGGCAATCGACTGGTCGGCGATGTCGACTACGCCAGTGCGCGCACGGTCGCCAGCGCCATCACACCGGTGCCCGGTGGGGTCGGGCCGATGACCATTGCCTATCTGCTGAAGAACACCCTGATCGCCAGCCAGTTGCAGCGTGCGGTGGGAATTCGTCAGGCGGAACCAGCCTTCGTCTGATGTACGTGTACATGTAGGAGCGAGCTTGCTCGCGATGGTCGTTAACGAAGACGCGTGTTTTCAGGTTACACGCGGCGCCTTTGAGACCATCGCGAGCAAGCTCGCTCCTACAGGGTTACAGGGTTCTCGTCGATCAGTGGTTGTAGGCACGCTCGTTGTGCTCGGCCAGATCCAGGCCCATCTCCTCCACCGAGTCATCGGCGCGCAAGCCGATCACCGCGTTGATCACCTTGAGAATGATCCAGCTGATGGCGAAGCAATAGACCGTGGTCATCAACACACCCTTCACTTGCGCCAGCACCTGACCGCCCATGGTCACGCCTTCTACCAGCCCGCCCAGGGACGGTACGCAGAACACCCCGGTCAAAACCGCGCCGATCATCCCGCCGATGCCGTGAAGCCCGAATACATCCAGGCTGTCGTCATAACCGAAGCGACGCTTGAGCACGGTGACGCTCAGGTAGCAGAACACCCCGCACAACAGACCGATGGCCAGCGCACCGCCCACGCCCACATAGGCGCACGCCGGCGTAATCCCCACCAGACCGGCCAGGGCGCCGCTGGCCAGGCCCAGCGCACTTGGTTTGCCGACCTTGAACCACTCGGTGAACATCCAGCCCAGGATCCCGGCGCATGCGCCCAGTTGGGTGTTGAGCATGACCACGCCGGACGTGCCGCTGAGGCCGCCACCGGAACCGATGTTGAAACCGAACCAGCCGACCCAGAGCATGGCGGCACCGGCCATGGTCAGGCTCAGGTTGTGCGCCGGCATAGGCGTATTTTCATAGCCCTTGCGCTTGCCCAGGATCAGGCAGGCGGCCAGCGCGGCGACACCGGCATTGATGTGCACGGCGGTGCCACCGGCGAAATCGAGGACACCCCAGTTATGCATCAAGGCCCCCGCACCACCCCAGACCATGTGCGCCACCGGGGCGTACACCAGGGTGAACCACAGCGCCATGAACAACAGCGCCGCGGAGAATTTCATGCGTTCGGCGAAGGCACCGGCGATCAGCGCCGGGGTGATGATGGCGAAGGTCATCTGGAAGGTCACGAACACCCCTTCCGGGATCTCGCCGACCAGGCTTTCCGGGGTCATTCCGGCGAGAAACGCCCGGCTCAGGCCGCCGACAAAACTGTTGAAGCTCACCTCGCCCTCGACCATCCCCGTGGAGTCGACCACCATGCTGTAGCCGTAGATCACCCACAGGACCCCCACCAGGCCGGCGATGCCGAAACACTGGGTGAACAACGACAACATGTTTTTTGCCCGCACCAGGCCGCCATAAAACAGGGCGAGACCGGGCAGGCACATGAACAGCACCAAGACCGTGGCGGTGACCATCCAGGCGGTGCTGCCGGTGTTCAATGTTGGTGCATCGGCGGCCTGCGCCAGGGGCACCAGCGCACCGGCCGCCACCAGGCCCAGAAGGGATTTGCCGAGAAGACGATTGACCATGTTCGAAGCTCCTGCAATGGAAATCGGAAGTGTCGGGCAGCGAGCAAGTAGCAAAACAACGGGCCTTGATGGCCTCTTCGAATATCTGATGCGT
>NZ_CATKQQ010000024.1:0-35169 GCF_949767605.1 Pseudomonas sp. IT-P218 | reverse complement strand
CGGATTTTCAGCAACCTTTGAAAATGCCGGGGCGCCGCTCAACCAGCGACCGCACACCTTCCTGCGCATCCTCGCTGGTCAGCAACTTCTTCACCAGCGTCGGCAGCCCTCGCGCCGCGGCGGTCTCGCCCTCGTAGCGGGCCTGCCGGGCAGACAGCAACGTTGCCTGGACCCCCAGCGGCGCCTGCCGGGCAATGCGCTCGGCCAGTTCAATTGCCCGCGGCAGCAAATCCTCGCTGGCCATGACTTCCTGCACCAACCCCAGATGCAGGGCATCATGGGCATCGAACTCGTCGCCCGTGAGCATCCAGCGCATGGCGTTGCCCCAGCCAGCCACCTGATGCAGGCGCAACGTGGCACCGCCGAAGGGGAAGATGCCGCGCTGCACTTCCATCTGCGCGAAACGGGTGTTGCTGGCACACAGGTTGATATCGGCGGCCAGCATCAACTCGATGCCGATGGTCAGGCAGTAGCCCTGGGCGGCGACGATCACCGGTTTGTTGACCCTGGGCCCGGCGAAAACTCCCCACGGGTCGCAGCCTCCGGGCGGGGCTTGCCAGCCTTCGGTCAGCGCCGCGCTGGCACTGACCAGGTCCAGGCCGGCGGTAAAATGTTCGCCATGACCGAAGACCACGGCCACCCGTGCATCGATGTCGGCTTCGAACGCGCCGTAGGCCAGGCTCAGCTCGTTGAGCAGGTCGAGATCGAAGGCGTTGCGCTTGGCGACCCGGTCCAGTCCGATCATCAGGACATGACCGCGCTTTTCACGGCTCACGCGGCTGGTATTGAGCTCTTTCATGCGGCATTTCCTCGAGCGGGAGCTGGGCGCGCAGACCCGGGGTTTGTGGCGGGTGGGTGAACCGTTTTAGCGTCATCGCCCGCAGGGCAGGGCCTTTGAAAAGTAGACGCTCGTGCGATTATCCGCAAAGCCTGTGACAGAACGCCGTATATGGGAGTTTTGCGATAAAAAAAGCTCCCTTTTTCTGCAAATTCCGGTATAGTGCGCGCCGGCCTTTAGCCGGGCCGCGTTTAGGTGGCGCAATTCCCCGAAGTCATATTCGGTTGCACGTTCGCCCAGCGAACTCTTCCTGAACGATTCTTTTTCATTCATTCGTTTTCGCAAATCCCCGCCGACAAAGCTGCCAGGGCGACTCTTGAGTCTCAACACGGCATGCGCAGCTTTGGAGCATGGGTCTTTGCGGATGCACTTAGAGGCAGACCCATGACCCAGGAAATCGGCGGCTTCGCCGCTCTTGAACTTCACCCTAATATTGTCGCTGCAGTAGTCGCTACCGGCTATGAAGAGCCTTCGGCCATTCAGCAGCAGTCGATCCCGATCATTCTCGCCGGTCACGATATGATTGGCCAGGCGCAAACCGGTACCGGTAAAACCGCTGCCTTTGCCCTGCCTATCCTGCACCGCATTGATCCGTCCAAGCGCGAGCCGCAAGCTCTGATCCTGGCCCCAACTCGTGAGTTGGCGCTACAAGTTGCAACCGCTTTCGAAACCTACGCCAAGCAAATGCCGGGCGTAACTGTTGTGGCTGTCTACGGCGGCGCGCCGATGGGCCCACAATTGAAAGCAATCCGTAATGGCGCACAGATCGTTGTCGCCACTCCGGGCCGTCTGTGCGACCACCTGCGTCGCGACGAAAAAGTACTGGCGACCGTGAACCACCTGGTTCTCGACGAAGCCGACGAAATGCTCAAGCTGGGCTTCATGGACGACCTGGAAGTCATCTTCAAGGCCATGCCGGAAACCCGTCAGACCGTATTGTTCTCGGCCACCTTGCCGCAATCGATCCGTGCCATCGCTGAGCGCCACCTGCGCGATCCGAAGCACGTGAAGATCCAGAGCAAGACCCAGACCGTTACCGCGATCGAGCAGGCTCACCTGCTGGTTCACGCTGACCAGAAGACTTCTGCCGTTCTCAGCTTGCTGGAAGTGGAAGACTTCGACGCCCTGATCATGTTCGTGCGCACCAAGCAAGCGACCCTGGACCTGGCCAGTGCCCTGGAAGCCAAAGGCTACAAAGCCGCTGCGCTGAACGGTGACATTGCCCAGAACCAGCGTGAGCGCGTGATCGACTCCCTCAAGGATGGCCGTCTGGACATCGTTGTGGCGACCGACGTTGCTGCTCGTGGCCTGGACGTTCCGCGCATCACTCACGTGTTCAACGTTGACATGCCGTACGATCCGGAATCCTACGTTCACCGTATCGGCCGTACCGGCCGTGCTGGTCGCGAAGGTCGTGCGCTGCTGCTGGTGACTCCACGTGAGCGCCGCATGCTGCAAGTGATCGAGCGTGTAACCGGTCAGAAGGTTGCTGAAGTTCGCCTGCCGGACGCTCAAGCCGTTCTGGATGCACGCATCAAGAAGCTGACCAACAGCCTGTCGCCGCTGGTGGCTGAAGCCGAATCGACCCACGGTGATCTGCTCGATCGCCTGACCGCCGACATCGGTTGCAGCCCGCGTGCCCTGGCCGCAGCCCTGCTGCGCAAGGCTACCAACGGTCAAGCGCTGAACCTGGCCGCTATCGAGAAAGAGCGTCCACTGGTGCCGAACAACGCACCGCGTGGCGATCGTCCAGAGCGTTCCGGTGATCGTCCAGAGCGTGGTGACCGCGAGCGTCGCGCACCGATGCCACTGGGCGAAGGCCGTGCTCGTTGCCGTACCGCGCTGGGTGCGCGTGATGGTATCGCTGCCAAGAACCTGCTGGGCGCCATCCTCAACGAAGGTGGCCTGGCCCGTGAAGCCATCGGTCGCATCCAGGTGCGTGACAGCTTCAGCCTCGTCGAGCTGCCGGAAGATGGTCTGGAGAAGTTGCTGACCAAGCTGAAGGACACTCGCGTTGCCGGTAAGCAGTTGAAGCTGCGTCGCTACCGCGAAGATTGATCCGCCCTCGGGCTGATTGATCGAACATAAAAAATCCCCGACTGGTTCGGGGATTTTTTTGGCCTGCGTTTAACTGTTTAACCCTTTTCTTCACCGCCGCCCGCCGTCACCACATGGATGCTCATGCGCGGTGTGGCCAGGTCCAGCCCGGCTTCATCCAGATGTCGTTTGAGCGACAGGTTGAATGCCCGTGAAACTTCCCACTGCTTGATCGGGGCGGTCTTGAACCGGGCCCGCAGGATCGCATTGCCGGACTCGAAACTTTCCACGCCCTGAAACTCCAGGGGAGACCAGATATTGCGCCGCTGCAGCGGGTCGGTACGCATTTTCTGGCCGACGTCGCGCATCAGCTTGATCGCGTTGTCGATGTCCATGTTGGCAGGCACCGCGACCCGGAAGATCGCGTAGCCGAATTCCCGGGAGTAGTTCTTGATGCTCTTGATTTCGCTGAACGGAATGGTGTGGACGATGCCGTCGATGTCCCGCAGGCGCACGGTACGAATGGTCAGGCCCTCGACGGTACCCAGGTGGCCGCCGACGTCCACGTAGTCGTCGATGGCCAGGGAGTCTTCGATGATGATGAACAGCCCGGTGATCAGGTCGGCCACCAGCGATTGCGCGCCAAAACCGATGGCCAGGCCGATCACACCGGCACCGGCCAGCAGTGGCGTGACGTTCATGCCCATGTTCGCCAGGGCGACGATCAGCGCGACGATGAAGATCGCCACGAACAGCACGTTGCGGATCAGCGGCATCATGGTCTGTGCGCGGGCGTTGGCCAAGCCTTTGCGCGAGCGCGTGAGGGCGTGATGCACGGCGGTGTCGCTGAGGATCCAGATCAGCCAGGCAAAGATCAGCGTGCCGACCAGGCTGAACAGTTTGACGCTGACCTCATGGCCTTCGCCTTCGGTGAAACTGATCAGCGACATGCCCCAGACCCGCAGGCCCAGCTCGATGAATGCCAGCCAGACCAGCAGATGGGCCAGGGTATAGAAGAAGTTTTTCAGGCGTTCCGAGTAAAGGGCATGACGCTTGGCCCCGCGTTGCGGTTTGAGGGCGTGACGACGCACCAGGCCATTGATGACCATGCACAGCACCAGCAACACGGTGCAGATCAGCGACTGGCGCAGCGCGGTGCTGGTGTCGCCGGCCGAAACGAAGGTGGCGAACAGGGAAATCCCCACCAGCACCAGCGCCGGTACGTACCAGAAGGTACCGAGGATATCGATGGTGTCGCTGAGGGCGCGGCGGGTCAGGCGCCGGGACAGTGGCTGGTTGCGGATCAAATGGGCAATCGGGCGGCGGAATCGCAGGATGAACAGCCCCGTGGACAATGCCGCCAATACGTTGGCCACCGTCGCCGCGGTATGTGCCAGATGTACGCCCAGGCTTTCCACCAGGCGCGGGTCGTTCAGGGCTTCACCGAAAGCGGCGAAACTGCCGATCAGCCACAGCGGCCGGAAGGCCTGGTGCCGCAGGATGTACAGGGCGCGGTGACGGTGCGGGCCGTCGAGCAGGGAAAAGGCAATCACGCAGATCGCCGAGAAACAGGTGCCGACCACTAGCGCATACGCCAGCACCATGGCCAGGCTTTTACCGAGTGAGGAGGGCAGGGCGTAGCTCATGTAGACGGTGATGACCAGCGCGATTAGCCACGGCCCCAGCTTGCGCAGGGCGAAACGCAGCATGTCCAGGGCCCTGGGGTGTTGCGGCAGTTCTTCGGTCAGGCCAAAGCGCATGCGCACTCGATGACTGACCCAGATCAGCGCCGCCGCCAGCAGGCTCCAGACCATCAGGATCATGGCAAAGGCGAAGATGATCGGCAGCCACTCGTTGGCCGGCAGTATCAGCGCGGTCAATTCATCCTTGGCCAGGTCGAACTCGCTGGACCAGCGATTGAGCGGGCTGTCGACGCCGGAAAACTGCTTTTCGAAGCTGGCCAGGGTTCCACCAATCAGGCCCAGTACGCCTTCCTCGGCGACCGGCTGGGCTTTTTTTGTGGCGTCGCGCAGCTTCTTCAGATCCGCCAGCAGCTTGCTGCGCTGCTGATCGTTCTCCAGCGCCTTGATGACTTCATCCAGGGATTGCCCGAGGGGTTCCTGCGCCTCGGGTTGGGTTTTTGCCGGGCTGCCAAGCAGGCTCGGCAGCCCGACGGCCTGGGCAGGCGCTGACGGCATCAGCGTCATCAGGCAGATAAGGAAAAGGCACGGCAGGGCGAATAGACGAGCGAACACTAGGCGGTCAACCTCGAAATGGGCAGATCGACCGAGTGTACGAGCCCGTCTGGACCAATGCGAGCCGGGGTGGGGATTTATTCGTTGAGTTTGGCGAGGATCTTGAAGATCACCGTGGCCAGGATCAGCAGCATGCCGAGCCACATGGCGAGCACGCCTGCGTTCTTGTCGCGAAAGTTGAAACCGACTGCCAGCATGATCATCCCGATGAGAATAGGGATGAGCATGCCGTGGAACGAGGACATCGTGATCATGGCGACTGCCTTGTCAAAAGGGATAGTTAAAGTCTAGGTGGATTTCCTGCGACCCGTGTAGGAGCTGGCGCAGGCTGCGATCTTTTGATTTTTAAAGTCAAAAGATCGTCCGAACGCGGCCCGAGCCTGCGGCAGCTCCTACAGGAACCTACGGCAATTCGCGGCAGGCGTAGAACGCGCTCAGCACCTTGACCAGATGCGCCAGGTCATGGCTGCCGCACAGTTCGCGGATCGAATGCATGGCGAAGGTCGGCAGGCCGATGTCCACGGTACGCACGCCCAGGTGGCTGGCGGTGATCGGGCCGATGGTCGAGCCGCAACCCATGTCACTGCGCACCACGAAGCTCTGTACCGGCACTTCTTCGGCCATGCACAGGTGACGGAAGAACCCGGCGGTTTCGCTGTTGGTGGCGTAGCGCTGGTTGCTGTTGACCTTGATCACGGGGCCGGCGTTGAGTTTCGGGCCGTGATTGGCATCGTGCTTGTCGGCGTAGTTGGGGTGCACGCCGTGGGCGTTGTCGGCCGAGACCAGCAGGGATTTCTGGATGGTGCGCACGAATTCGTCGCCTTCGGGCAGCAGGCGGCGCAACGTCTGCTCCAGCATCGGGCCGTCGGCGCCACAGGCCGAGCACGAGCCGACTTCTTCATGGTCATTGCAGACCAGCACGCTGGTTTCGTCGGTGTCGGTGGTCAGCAGTGCTTGCAGGCCGGCATAACAGGACAGCAGGTTGTCCAGGCGCGCACCGGCAATGAAATCACCATGCAGGCCGATGACGGCCGCGCTTTGGGTGTCGTAGAAGCTCAGTTCGTAATCCAGCACGACGTCGGCGTTCAGGCCGTGTTCGCGGGCCAGTTGGTCGGTGAGCACGGCACGGAAATCCACGCGCTCGTCACCGGCGAATTGCGCCAGTACCGGTGGCAGCTCGGTCTGGGCATTGATCGCCCAACCCATGTTGGCTTCACGATTGAGGTGAATGGCCAGGTTGGGGATGATCGCGATCGGCGCCTTGAAGTCGATCAACTGGCTCTCGACCTTGCCGTCACGACGGAAGGTGACGCGGCCGGCCAGGGACAGGTCGCGGTCGAACCAGGGGGCCAGCAGGGCGCCGCCATAGACTTCGACGCCCAATTGCCAGAAACCCTGGCGTTGCAGTTCCGGCTGGGGCTTGACCCGCAGGCACGGGCTGTCGGTGTGGGCGCCGACCAGGCGAATGCCACCGTGCAGCGGCGAGTGCCGGCCCATCTTGATCGCGACGATCGACGAGTCGTTGCGGGTGACGTAGTAGCGACCATTGGCCTCGGTGTTCCATGGCTCGCGTTCGTCCAGGCGTTGGAAACCCGCCGCTTCCAGGCGCTGAACAAGGCTGGCGGTGGCGTGGAACGGGGTAGGGGAGGCCTTGAGGAAATCGATCAGGCCTTGGTTCAACTCTTCGCGCATAAGTAGCTCCAGACAGCAATGGCGCCAGTTTAACGTATTGGCCCGATGCATTGGACAAGAGCTTTCAGCGCCGAGCCCGCCAAGCCGTCAATGATTCATCCGCTCGCGCAGGTAGGCAATGATGGTTTGTTCGTCCGAAGACTTGGTCGGCCGGGGCAGGTGTTTCGGCCAGCGACCCTTTTCCGTACCGAAGAACCTTTTCTGTTGGTCTTCTTCCCAGCGCAGGATTTCCCGAGAGGCGGACTCCCACCACTCATGGCGGCATACTTCGTAATACGGATGATCAGGCGCCGCGCTGCCATACAGCAGGTCGCGACCGACCTTTTTCACGCTCTTGTGCTTGTTGCGCAGTTGCCACTTGATGCGCAGGCGCTGCCAGGGTGAGGGCACGGGTTTGCAGCGCGGGACTTCTGTGCACAGGGCCGGCAGCTCCGGGCGGAATTGCTCGCCATGACGGCTGAAAAAATGCTTCTGCATGGCGTGGAAGAAGCGTTTTTCAGCGAAGTAGTGATAAACGAATTTCTTCGCCTCCTGAACGGGCTGGTTGCGCATCGCGAACGACAGGGCGATCTGCTCGATGGTATGGATGTCGAACGAGCCCTGGGTCCATTCATCGATCAGGCGGATCGATTTTTCCAGCAGGGGTGTATCGCCGTCGGTGACACCGCACAGCCCGCTGTTATACAGCTTGAAACTATTGTCGGAGGAGATGCCATGAGCTTGCAGGCAACGCCCGAGCTTGACGTAGTCGGGGCGTTCGCAGACGTAGCTCCAGTCGTATTCGAAACGGTCCATGACATAGCGCCCGGGCCCGATCCGTTCGAAGACGCGATGGGGCGATTCGAGGAACAGCGTGTCGGTGTCGACGAACAGGGTCTTCTGTGCAAGCTTCAGCCCTTGGGCGATAGCGCAGGCCTTGCGTCGGTGGTGATAGCCGTTTTCGCCCTGCCATTGGGCCAGGGTCTGCTCGTCCAGGGCGATGGTGTCGACCGGCCAGCCGGCATAATCCTCGGGACGATCGGTCATGACCCTGATGCACAGCGACTCACCCCGTTTGAGCTGTGCCAGGGCGGTGAGCATGCTGAACTTGGCTTCGCGCCGGTAGACATCCTGGTTGCCATAGATGAGGTAGAGCAACTGGTGCGGTGTTTTTTCCAGGGGGGTCAGCGCTTCGCGCATAAGTAGCTCCAGGCAACAGAGACGCAAGTTTACCGTATTGGCTCGCGGCATTGCTTCACCCCTTTTTATAACGGGGTATGTGGCAACAAATGAAAACGCCCTTCAATCGAAGGGCGTTTTCAGGCGAGGCTTGGGGTTGTCAAAAAGGCGCAGGGCACTCGAAGCGCAGTCGCTCACCGCTTTGAGGGTGAGTGAAGCTGAGCATGCTCGCGTGCAGGCACAGTCGTGGCCAGGCGGCCAGGGCTTGCTCATGGGCGTAGAGTCCGTCGCCCAGCAGCGGGTGACCGATCGACAGCATGTGCACGCGCAATTGGTGCGAGCGTCCGGTGATCGGTGTGAGTTCGACGCGGCACCAATCGCCACAGCGTTCCAGCACTCGCCAGAAGGTCAGGGCGTGTTTGCCGAATTCATGGTCCACCACGTGGCGTGGCTTGGTCGGGGGGTCGTAGCGCAGCGGCAGGTCGATGCTGCCACTGTCGAGCTCCGGCTGGCCCCAGCACAAGGCGGTGTAGGCCTTTTCCGTTTCGCGGTCGTGAAATTGTCGAGACAGTTCACGGTGCGTGTCGGGATCGCGGGCCAGCAGGATAATGCCGGACGTTTCCCAATCCAGGCGATGGACGATTCGCGCTTCCGGGTAGCCGTTTTCCTGCAGGCGGGTAATCAGGCAGTCCTTGTTGTCGTCGGCCCGACCGGGCACCGAGAGCAACAGGGTGGGTTTGTTGACCACCAGGACAGCGGCGTCCTCATGGATGATGTGGATATTGGACAGCGGCATCAAACAGCCTCGTAACAAACGCCAACGGCGGTTCAGGCCCAACAGGATACCTGATGGGCCTGAACCGCCGTGGCTCCAGCCGGATCGACTCAGCGATCTGGCAGGGTGATATTGAGTTCCAGAATCGAGCAGCTGCCCTGGCTTTCCAGTGCGACAT
This sequence comes from Pseudomonas sp. IT-P218, assembly GCF_949767605.1. NCBI lineage: Bacteria > Pseudomonadati > Pseudomonadota > Gammaproteobacteria > Pseudomonadales > Pseudomonadaceae > Pseudomonas > Pseudomonas sp. IT-P218. Next base: position 26,236 of record NZ_CATKQQ010000024.1, on the reverse strand, counting down.
GCACGTCATCGGACCCGATATTGACGTACTTGCGAATCACCTCCACCAGTTCCTTCTGCAAGGCCGGCAGGTAGTCCGGGGTGCTGCGTTGGCCGCGTTCGTGCGCCACGATGATCTGTAGACGCTCTTTCGCTACCGACGCGGTGCTTTGCTTTTTGTTGGCACGAAAGAAGTCAAAAAGGTTCATTGTTTAATTGCCTCCAAACAGGCGCTCGAAGAATCCCTTCTTCTGTACATCGAGGAAACGATGTTCCACGGTTTTGCCCAGCAGGCGGTCCACGGTGTCGCTGTAGGCCTGGCCGGCATCGCTCTGGTCGTCGAGAATCACTGGAACGCCCTGGTTGGATGCCTTGAGCACCGCCTGGGATTCAGGGATCACGCCGAGCAGGGCCACCGAGAGGATTTCCTTGACGTCTTCGACGCCGAGCATTTCACCCTTGCTCACGCGCTCTGGATGGTAACGGGTAATCAGCAGGTGTTCCTTGATCGGGTCTTCGCCGCGTTCGGCACGGCGCGACTTGCTGGCCAGCAGGCCGAGCATGCGGTCGGAGTCACGTACCGAGGACACTTCCGGGTTGGTCACGACGATCGCTTCGTCAGCGAAGTACATGGCCAGGTGGGCGCCTTTTTCGATGCCCGCCGGGGAGTCGCAGACCACGAACTCGAAGTCTTCCTTGAGTTGCATCAGGACTTTTTCCACGCCTTCGACGGTCAGCGCGTCTTTGTCGCGGGTCTGGCTTGCTGCCAGCACGTAGAGGTTTTCCAGGCGTTTGTCTTTGATCAGGGCCTGTTGCAGGTTGGCTTCGCCGTTGACCACGTTGACGAAGTCATACACCACGCGGCGCTCGCAACCCATGATCAGGTCGAGGTTACGCAAACCGACGTCGAAGTCGACGATGACTGTTTTGTGACCGCGCAGAGCGAGGCCGGTACCGATAGCGGCGCTGGTGGTGGTCTTACCCACACCACCCTTGCCGGATGTAACCACGAGAATCTTGGCCAAGGTGTTTCACCCCTAAGGAAAAAGGACTTTTAGCCCCTGAAAAACATCTCTTGAAAAACTACAGCAGTTGGACAGCCTTGGCTGGAATGGGCCGCAAATGGCGTTTACCCCCGGTAAACACTGTTTGTAGCCGTTTTCCTACTTCGTTTGAGCCGTTTTCGCTACGTTTTAGAGATGCTTGGAAAATGCGGCAGTATCCGTTAAAGCCGAATGATGTTCAACACGTCGCCTGACAGGCTGACCTGCACGCCCGAACCCCACAACGGGTCGCGGCGCAGATCTTCGGAAACCTTGTAATGACCGGCGATGGAGATCAGTTCAGCGCTCATTTGCTGGCAGAAAATCCGTGCCTTGGTGTCGCCTTTGACGCCGGCCAGCACACGACCGCGCATCGGGCCGTATACATGGATGTTCCCATCGGCGAGAAGTTCCGCCCCCGGGCTGACCGAAGAGATCACCACCAGGTCGCTGCCCTGGGCATAGATCTGCTGGCCACCACGTACTGGCGAAGTGATGATTTTCGTCGGCTTGATGCTCGGTTCCGCGGGTTTTTCCGGCTTTTTCGCCACGACGCCTTCGTTCAGGTCCAGCGCCCGTTCACGGGCTCCGGATGGCGGCAGCACCGGCAGGTCGACCGCGATGGCGGCCGCGATGTCTTCGATGCGGCTGGCGCGGATCGCCAGGGTACGCAGGCCATGCTGGCGGCAAACGCGCATCAGGCCGGGCAGATCGACGGCGCCGCCGTTGGCCGGGAGCTTGTCCAGGGCCAGTACCAACGGCGCGTTGCTGAAGAAGTTCGGCGCCTGGGCAACCTTGGCGGCCAGTTGCCGATCGAGGCCCTCAAGGTCATTGCGGGCCAGTTCCAGCACGGTAATGGCGAGCATGCTGCCCTTCAGCTGGAACACGGGATCTTGGTCTAGCGGTTCGGTTTGGCTCATGTTCGGCATACAACGACTTGTCACTAAAAGTGCCCAGACTTATAACGAGAACGCCGGCGAGCCGCAAGCCGGGTCGAACGATGTAGAATGCGCGGCCATCGTCTTTTCGGAACCTTTAATGGATCGCCCGCGTTTTCGAACAACATTTCTGATGCCGCGTTTCTGGCCGCTCTGGTGCGGCCTGGGGCTGTTATGGCTGATTGTCCAGCTGCCGTACCCTGCATTGCTGTGGATCGGCCGGGTCCTGGGCGCCCTGATGTATCGGGCAGCGGCCGACCGGCGGCGCATTGCCAAGCGCAATCTCGAGCTGTGCTTCCCGGAAAAATCCGCGGCCGAGCGCAAGCGTCTGCTCAAGGAAAACTTCGCTTCCACCGGTATCGCCTTCTTTGAAATGGCGATGAGCTGGTGGTGGTCGCGTGAGCGGCTGGCGAAACTGGCCCATATCGAAGGCCTGGAGCACCTGAAGAATGCCCAGCGTGACGGCAAGGGCGTGATCCTGATGGCCGTGCACTTCACCACGCTGGAAATCGGTGCCGCGCTGCTCGGCCAGCAGCACACCATCGACGGCATGTACCGCGAACACAAGAACCCGCTGTTCGACTATGTGCAGCGTCGCGGTCGCGAGCGGCACAACCTCGATTCGCTGGCGGTGGAGCGCGAGGACGTGCGCGGCATGCTCAAGTTGCTGCGTGCCGGCCGGGCGATCTGGTACGCACCGGACCAGGATTATGGCGCCAAGCAAAGCATTTTCGTGCCGTTGTTCGGCATCCAGGCCGCCACCGTCACCGCCACCAGCAAGTTCGCGCGACTCGGCAAGGCGCTGGTGGTGCCGTTCACCCAGGAACGCCTGGCGGACGGCAGTGGTTATCGCCTGGTGATTCACCCGCCGCTCGAAGGCTTCCCAGGTGAAACCGAGGAAGCGGACTGCCTGCGCATCAACCAGTGGATCGAAGGCGTCTTGCGTGACTGCCCGGAGCAATACCTCTGGGCCCATCGCCGTTTCAAGAGCCGGCCGCCCGGTGAACCGAAGTTGTACGCAAAACGCGGCTGAACGGCCGATCCCGACCTGCACCATGGAGCGTTGCGATGAGTCCTGCTGAACCGGTCACAGGCTTGATTCTTTCCGGCGGCGGGGCTCGGGCGGCGTATCAGGTGGGTGTGCTGGCGGCGATTGCCGAGTTGCTGCCATTGGGCGCGGACAATCCTTTTCCGGTGATTGTCGGCACCTCCGCCGGGGCTATCAATGCGGTCAGCCTTGCCAGCGGGGCGATGGATTTTCGCGCGGCCATCGAGCGCCTGACGGCATTCTGGCAGGGGTTTCGCAGTCACCAGGTGTTGCGCAGCGACTGGCCGGGCGTGATCAGCCAGGCCACTCGGTTCGTCAGTCACAGTTTGTTGGGCCTTGGCGCGCAGGTGCCGGTGGCGTTGCTCGACAGCTCGCCGTTGCGCGGGTTGCTCGACGACAAATTACCGATGAACGGTATCGCCGAAGCCATTGCCCAAAAACAGTTGCACGCGGTTGCCGTCACGGCCTTCGGCTATGAGTCCGGCCAGGCCGTCACCTTCTACCAGAGCGGCGGCACCATCGACGCCTGGTTGCGCCATCGCCGCATCGGCATTCCCACCCAATTGTCCGTCGACCATTTGCTCGCCAGTTCGGCCATTCCGCTGCTGTTCGCTCCGGTGAAAATCGGCGAGGAGTATTTCGGCGACGGCGCGGTACGCCAATCGGCGCCCATCAGCCCGGCGTTGCACCTGGGCGCCAGTCGAGTGCTGGTGGTGGGGGTCAGTGGCAACCCGCGGGGCATCGATCCCGAGCAACCGCTGCAGCGCGCCTGGTCCGGGCAACAACCGACCCTGGCGCAGATCGGCGGGCACATGCTCAACAGTACCTTTATCGACAGCCTGGAAAGCGACATCGAGTTGCTGCGGCGTTTGAATCAGTTCAGCCACCTCCTGCCCGACGGCACACCCACCCGTGCGCTTGGCGTGGCACCGGTAGAGGTGTTGGTGATTTCACCGAGTCAACCGATCGACGAAATTGCCGCGCGCCATCGCCAGGAATTGCCGGCGGCGCTGCGCCTGTTCCTGCGCGGGCCGGGGGCGACCAAAACCAGTGGGGCAGGGGTGTTGAGTTATCTGCTGTTCGAGGCGGGGTATTGCAGCGAATTGATTGATCTGGGGCGGCGGGATGCGTTGGCCAAGCGCGATGAGCTTTGCCGGTTTATGGGGTTGGCGTGATAACGCAAAAGATCGCAGCCTGCGGCAGCTCCTACGTTGGAATGCGTTTCCCTGTAGGAGCTGGCGGAGCCTGCGATCTTTTGATTTTAAATCAGAAGTGCACCTTGACCAGGAAGCTGGTCACGCTCTGATCCGTCTTGAAACCCTGGCTGTCTTCGATACCGTACTTGTTTTTCCAGTAGTCATACTCGACACCGACGTACAACTGCTTGGCGCCCAGGTTCAGCGCCTTGCCCAGGTCGTATTTGACCTGTGGGTTGAAGTGCAGGTTGGCGTGGTATTCGCCTTTGTCGTTCACGTCGTTGTCGACGACCCAGTCCATGAAGCCGTCGATCAGCACGTCCGAGTCGCCCACCGGGATGGTGTAGGACCATGCCGGAGTGATCTGCCAGACATCGTCACCCGGGCGGTCGCCTTCGGTGTGACGGTTGTAGAAGTTCAGCTGGAAGTAGTCGAAGCCGGGGATAGCCAGGTCGAAACCCGGGCCGATCAGGTACGACTCGGTGTCGTCTTCGCCGAACTCATAGGTCATGGCCAGCAGCACGTCCTTGATCGGGCCGAATTCCAGCTTCTGGTTGAAGATCTTGTTGAACGACAGGCGCGGGCTGAATTCGCCGTAGTGGGTGTTCTCACCCGCGAAAGAGTCTTCCTTGCCGTTGTAGAAAATCTTGTCGATGAAGAAGAAGTTGTCGCCGTATTTCCAGCCGTCGGCGTGCTCGAAGGTCACGGTCTGCTGGATGCGCGGGTTGACCTGGAAGTCCTTGCCATACAGATAGGTCAGGCTGTTGTTCTGCCACTGCAGCAAGTCGCCGGCCATGGCCTGACCCCCCGCCAGCAATGATCCCGCCAGCATCAGGCTAGTGCACGTACGTTTCATTCGGTTGCTCCCAAAAAGTAGTGGTTCCGCGTTATTTTTTTAAGGTCGACGCTCTGGTGTGGCGCCTTTTTCTGTAGCTGCAAAAAATCATCCATTCGGTCAGCTTTAGTGCTGTTAGCAAGAGCTGCGCCAAGGCTTTCAGAAAACCAAAAAACTCCCGCTCGGCTGCTCAAAAACAGTCGATTGAGAGTGGTTTGGGGATGCCTTGGTACCGTCCAGGGCCGGGATAAGTTGGCTTTCTGGTCAGGAATTAAATCCGGGCTTTTTTTTAAAGCGGATTCAGGCGGCCGCGGAGAATACTGACTCCTCGGCCAGGTCTCAAGTGCCCCGCAACGGCGCACCGACGACAGGTGTGGGGCACGGTTGCGGGTCATCTTAGAAATGCACCTTCACCAGCAGGCTGGTGGTGTTTTCATTGGTGTCGAGGTTGCCGTTGTTTTCGATGCCGTACTTGTCTTTCCAGTAGCTGTATTCGACGCCGACGTACACCTGTTTTTCCCGCCAGCCAAGGGTTTTGCCCAGGTCGTACTTGATCTGCGGGTTGAAGTGCACGTTGGCGTGATAGGTGCCGTGGGCGTTCTGGTCGTTGTCCACCACCCAGTCCAGGTAACCGTCGATCAACAGGCTCGAATTGCCCAATGGAACGGTGTAGGACCAAGCTGGTGAGATCTGCCAGACATCGTCGCCGGGGCGCGAGCCTTCGGTCTGGCGGTTATAGAAGTTCAGGGTGAAATAGTTGAAACCCGGTATCGCGAGGTCGAAACCGGGGCCGATCAGGTAGGCCTCGGTGTCGTCTTCGCCGTTCTCGTAGGTCATGGCCAGCAGCACATCCTTGATCGGGCCGACTTCGAAACGGCGGTCGAGGATCTTGCCCAGGGAGAGGCGCGGGCTGAACTCGCCGTAATAGGCGTGAACGCCTTTGTTGCGGTCTTGCTCGCCGTTGTAGTAGGTGCTGTCGATGAACATGAAGTTGTCGCCGTACTTCCAGCGGTCGGCGTGCTCGAACGTCACCGTCTGCTGGATCGACGGGTTGACCGCGAAATCCTTGCCGTACAGATAGCTCAGGCTGTTGGTTTGCCACAGCAGCAAATCGCCGGCCATGGCTTGAGTGGCGGCCAAAAGACCGCCCGCCAACAACAGGTTTGTCTGGGTACGAATCATCTGTTGCTCCCTCTTGTTCTTATTTTCAAGGCGCAGAAACACCCTACCTGTAGGAGCTGGCTTGCCAGCGAAGAGGCCATAAGATCCAACATCAATCTCGCCTGACACTCCGCTTTCGCCGGCAAGCCGGCTCCTACAGGGGGTGTGTGCTTCTGACTTAGTGGGCGTGGCAGTCGTTGATGGCCGCGCGTTCGGCGCCGCCAAGGATGTTGAACAGCAGGTTCAGCGTCAGGGCACTGAGCGTGGCCATGGCGATGCCGCTGTGGGTGATCGGGCTCATCCACAGGGGCAGGTGGGCGAAGAATTCCGGACGCACCACCGGGATCAGGCCCATGCCGATGCTCACCGCCACCAGCAACTGGTTGCGTCGGTCACCGATGTCGGCTTCCTGCAGGATCTTGATCCCGGTGGCGGCAACCATGCCGAACATCGCGATCGCCGCGCCACCCAGCACCGCCGGTGGGATCGAAGCTACCAGGAACGCGGCCTTGGGCAGCAGGCTGAGGACGATCAGCAAACCGCCGGCGACGATGGTCACCGAACGGCAACGCACACCGGTCATCTGCACCAGGCCGATGTTCTGCGCGAAGGAGGAGTGGGTGAAGGTGTTGAAGAAGCCGGCGAAGAACGAGGCGCCGGCGTCGCACAGCAGGCCGCGGCGCAACATGCGTGGGCAGACTTCCTGGCCGGTGATCTTGCCCAGGGCGAGGAACATCCCGGTGGATTCGACGAAAATGATCACCACCACCAGGCACATCGACAGGATGGGCGCGAGTTCGAATTTCGGCATGCCGAAGTGCAGCGGCGTGACAAATTGCAGCCATGGTGCCTGGGCCATGCCGCTGAGGTCGACCATGCCCAGCACGCCACAGAGCACGTAGCCCAGGCACATGCCGATCAGTACGGAAATATTCACCCAGAAACCGCGCATGAAGCGGTGCACCAGCAGGATGGTGCCCAGCACCAGCGCGGCGATGGTCAGGTAGATCGGTGAACCGAATTGAGCGGCATCGGCGCCGCCGCCGGCCCAGTTAACGGCCACGGGGAACAGCGACAAACCGATCGAGGTGATGACCGTGCCGGTCACCAGAGGAGGGAAGAAGCGCACGACCTTGGACATGAACGGCGCAATGAGCATACCGAAGAACCCGGCGGCGATGGTCGCGCCGAAGATCCCCTGCAGGCCGATACCGGGCATGCCGGCCATGGCGACCATGCTGCCGACGGCGGCGAAACTGGCGCCCATCATCACCGGCATGCGAATGCCCATGGGGCCGATACCGAGTGACTGGACGATGGTGGCGATGCCGGCGACCAGCAGGTCGGCGTTGATCAGGAAGGCGATTTCTTCACGACTCAGGCCAGCGGCCTGTCCGATGATCAGCGGCACCGCGATGGCGCCACCGTACATCAGCAGAACATGTTGCAAACCGACCAGGATCAGTTGCAAGAGGGGCAAACGCTGAATGGCGGGTGCGTCGGGGATGCGTGCTGGGGAGAGCTCGGACATGCAACACCTCGGATCATTTTTATTCTTGTGATTTTGTGCATCAGGGGGACCGCGTTGCGGCCAATCGCTGGCAAGCCAGCTCCTGTAGGAGCTGGCTTGCCAGCGAAGCTTTTCAACGATTAATTGGTCGGGGCACCCTGCACAATCCAGGCGCCGATCAGGTCACGTTCCTGCTGGGTCATCTGGGTGATGTTGCCCAGTGGCATGATCTGGCTGGCGACGGCTTGAGCCTGGATACGCGCCGCGTTCTGGCGGATCTGCTCGGGGGTGTCGAGCATCACGCCGGCCGGGGCCGCGCTGAACAGCGGGCTGGTCGGTTTGGCCGAGTGGCAAACCGCGCAACGTTCCTGAATCACGCTGTGCACCTTGTCGAAGCCCGGGCCTGCGTTGGACGCTTGCGCCGGTGCGGCTGCAGGTGCCTCGGCAGGTTTGGCTTCAGCCGGTTTCAAGCCACCACCCACTGCAGTTTCCGGCAGCGGCTGGTACTCGATTGCGGCAGGTGCCTTGGCCACTTCAGGGGCGCTGGACATCGGCTTCGGACCGGACACGTAGGCCAGGCAAATCATGCCCACCGCTGCCACCGGCAGGGTCCAGGCATATTTGTGGCTGTCGTGACGGGTGTTGAAGTAGTGACGCACCAACACCGCCAGTACCGCGATCCCGGCCAGGATCAACCAGTTGTACTGGCTGCCGTAGGTGCTCGGGAAGTGGTTGCTGATCATGATGAACAGCACCGGCAAGGTGAAGTAGTTGTTGTGACGCGAACGCAACAGGCCTTTGGCCGGCAGTGCCGGATCCGGCGTGCGGTTCTCGGCGATGGCCGCCACCAGTGCACGTTGCGCCGGCATGATGATGCGGAACACGTTGCCGACCATGATGGTGCCGATGATCGCACCGACGTGCAGGTACGCACCACGACCGCTGAACACCTTGCTGAAGCCATAGGCCGCGCCGATGATCAGCACGAACAGGATGAAACCCAGCAGGGCAGGGCGTTTGCCCAGGGCCGAGTCGCAGAGGAAGGAGTAGATGAACCAGCCGATGAACAGCGAGCCGATACCGATGGCCACGCCTTCAGGACCGCTCAGGGTGCTGCCCGGAGCCAGCAGGTAGAGCGTCGGGTTGGAGTAGAACACCACGCACAGCAGCGCGATCCCCGACATCCAGGTGAAGTAGGCTTCCCATTTGAACCAGTGCAGGTTGTCCGGCATGGTCGGTGGAGCCAGTTTGTATTTTTCCAGGTGGTAGATACCGCCACCGTGGATCGCCCACAAATCACCGGCCAGACCGCTTTTCGGGTTGACCCGATTGAGGTTGTTTTCCAGCCAGACGAAGTAGAACGATGCGCCGATCCAGGCCACGCCAGTAATCATGTGAACCCAGCGCACGCTCAGGTTCAGCCATTCCAACAGATGTGCTTCCACAGTCTTTACCTCTCGCCTGTCACTCTTGTTGTCGAGTGATCAGACCTTCTCTTATTGGTGGGGGGCGAGGATCAAACGCTCATCCTCTTTGAAAAAATGCTCATCGCAGTTATTGCCTGTGCCACTGCGATCAACCACCAGGAAGTCATCCCGCTTTTCGATCGTCAGCACCGGGTGGTGCCAAACGCCGCGATGGTAATTGATGCCCTGCCTGCCGTTGGTGACGAAGGCGCGGACCAAGCCTGATACAGGTTCATCGCCAAGTGGCGCGACCACGATCAGAAAGGGGTTGCCGAGCAGCGGAATGAAGGCCTGGCTGCCCAGCGGATGACGCTCCAGCATGCTCACGGTCAAAGGCATGTCCTGCGCGTCGGCGCGGAAGATGCTGATGATCGCGTTGTCTTCTGGCGTGGCGGTTTCCACCGTCGCCAGTTTATGGAAGCGCATGGTCGAACCGTTGTTGATCATGAAGTGATCGCTGCCGTCGGTTTCGATCACGTCACCGAAAGGGGCGAAGGCTTCTTTGGTCAGCGGTTCAATCGTCAGTGTGCGCATGCTGTTCTTATCCGAATTCTGTGTTGTTGGTTCTAATGCTATCGCCAGCAGGCTGGCTCCCACAGGGGAACGCATTGCAAATGTGGGAGCCAGCCTGCTGGCGATTGGGTTCAGTGCTTATTTAGCGACTTTGCCCAAAACGCGCAGGCGGCTCACACCACCATCCGGGAACACGTTCAGGCGGATGTGGGTGATCGGGCCCAGGGCCTTGATCTGCTCGGCGAAGGTGTGTTCGGCGTGCATTTCCAGCTTCTGGCTTGGCAGCAGTTCGCGCCAGAACAGCGATTGGGTTTCGATCTGGCTGTCGGTACCGCCTTTGACGAATGCGCCCTGGATCGAGCAGCTGTCCGGGTAGTTGCCCTTGAAGTGCAGGGTATCGACGACGATTTTCTCGATCTCGCCCGGGTGGCCCAGGGCGACGATCACCCAGTCATTGCCCGGGGTACGACGACGTGCGGTTTCCCAGCCGTCGCCCATGTTGATGCCACGGCCCGGGTTGAGAATGTTGCTCATGCGGCCGAAGTGTTCGTCGGAGCAGGCGAGGGCGCGGCCACCGTTGAGGGCTGCGGCCAGGTCGACTTGCTCGTTGTCGCCAACAGCCGACCAGTCGCGGAACGGAATGCCGTACACGCGCAGACGGGCAACACCACCGTCCGGGTAGATGTTGAAGCGCAGGTGGCTGAACGCCTGGTCGTTGCTGATTTCGTGGTAGTGGTGGCTGTTGCCTTGCAGTTCGACGGCGGACAGCACTTCCGTCCACTGGGTGTTTGCGTCCGGCTCGCCCGAGGCCAGGAAGCAGGCTTCCAGGGAGGCCGACGGCGGGAAGTTGCCGGTGAAGAATGAAGTGTCGATGTCCACGCCCTTGATCGAGCCAGGCACGCCCAGGCGGATCACCGCGCTGTCGTAGCCTTCGAAGCGCTTGCGGCGCGACTCCCAGCCGTCCATCCACTTGCCGTTGTCATCGAACACGCCCTCCTTCCACACGGCCGGGGTCGGTTGGAACAGACGGTTGGCGTCTGCGAACCAGTCATCGGTGACCGAGATGATCTTGGTGCCCAGACGGGCGTCGGCCAGGTTGACGAACTTCTCGAAAGGTACGGCGTAAGCTTTCATTCTTCTTGTCTGCCTTTAAATAAGTGGCTTGGGATGCTCTCAGGGCCCTGGGCGATTTGTGCGTTCAGATACGCTCGGGCCAAGGTCGCTATAGGGTCAGTAATCGGAACAGGGCGATCTTGTTGATCTGCGCCAGCGCGCACTTGAACTCGGTATCTTCCGGGTTGTGGATGCGCGTTTCGAACGCCGCGAGGATCTGATGCCGGTTGCTGCCTTTTACCGCCATGATGAAGGGAAACTTGAACTTGGCCTTGTAGGCGTCGTTCAGCTCGGTGAAGCGCTGGAACTCTTCGGCCGTGCATTGGTGAATACCGGCGCCAGCCTGTTCATTGGTGCTGGCTTCGGTGAGTTGCCCCTGGACGGCGGCTTTGCCGGCCAGGTCCGGGTGAGCGTTGATCAGGGCCAGCTGGCTGGCGTGATCGGCGCTCAACAGGATGTCGCTCATGCGCTGGTGCAGGGTTTCGATCTCGTCGATCGAAGCGTCCTGGCCCAGGTCGAAGGCCTTTTCGGCCACCCATGGCGAATGTTCGTAGATGTCGGCGAAGGCTTTGACGAAGGCGTCGCGGCTCAGGGTCGAGGGTTTCAATGTTTGAAAGGCGCTCATTTCGCGGCCCCTTGGTACGGGTGGGTTTCGTGCCAGTGGCGTGCGATGTCGACGCGACGGCTGAACCACACCTGTTCATGACTTTTAGCGTATTCGATAAAGCGCTTGAGCGAAGCCAGACGCGCCGGACGGCCGATCAGGCGGCAGTGCAGGCCGATCGACAGCATTTTCGGGGCTTCCGCGCCTTCGGCGTAGAGCACGTCGAACGCATCCTTGAGGTATTCGAAGAAATCGTCGCCCTTGTTGAAACCCTGGACCTGGGTGAAGCGCATGTCGTTGGTGTCCAGGGTGTACGGGATCACCAGGTGCGGCTTGCCGGTCGGGTTGTTCGGTTCCCAGTAGGGCAGGTCGTCGTCGTAGGTGTCGCTGTCGTAGAGGAAGCCGCCTTCTTCCATCACCAGCTTGCGGGTATTCGGGCCGGTGCGGCCGGTGTACCAGCCCAGTGGGCGCTCGCCGGTGATTTCGGTGAGGATGCGTATCGCTTCGAGCATGTGCTCGCGTTCCTGGGCTTCGTCCATGTACTGGTAGTCGATCCAGCGGTAGCCGTGGCTGCAGATCTCGTGGCCGGCCTCGACCATGGCGTGGATCACGTCCGGGTGACGCTGGGCGGCCATGGCCACGGCGAACACGGTCAGCGGAATGTCGAATTCCTTGAACAGTTTCAGGATCCGCCAGACGCCAGTACGGCTGCCATACTCGTAGAGCGATTCCATGCTCATGTTACGCGCGCCTTGCAGCGGCTGCGCCGAGACCATTTCCGAGAGGAAGGCTTCAGATTCTTTGTCGCCGTGCAGGATGTTGCGCTCGCCACCTTCTTCGTAGTTGAGTACGAACGACAGGGCGATGCGGGCGTTGCCCGGCCAGTGTGGGTGCGGAGGGTTACTGCCGTAACCGATCAGGTCGCGAGGGTAGTCAGCGCTCACTGCAGTCTTCCTTCTTGTTCGTGTTGACAGGTGGTGTGGCGCGCCTGAGGGTGAAATGGCAGGGTGGCGTCACAGCGATGGGGTGATTGTATACAACTTTATATTCATTTTGTAAGCCTGATTTTTTGCATTTTTCATCAACGGTCATCTGCCGTGCGGATTCCGGGCAGTTACCCGTCCCGTGCAAGAAATTTGCCTGATTGGTCAGCTAATGGTTCGAAAGCGGCGCAGGCGCAAGGATCGCTGGAAAATCGACGGTAAAAGCCCGTGTGGTGACGGTGTCGGACGAAATGTCGTTTTTATTGTGTACAATTTCTTTGAAAAATGTCTTAATCAGTCGCTCGCCGCAGCTTTTCGTGCTCCGAATCGGTGCGGTCTCCTTTCAACTGACTTCGGGAGGCGCGAGGTCTGACTGCTTACATGCAGGCAGGCGCGCAGAATCAATGGGACGTTTGACTACACACGTTTTGGACGCTGCACACGGGTGCCCGGGCAGCTCGATCAAGGTCGAGCTGTACCGCGTTGAAGGCTCGCAGCTGGAATTGGTCGCCAGCGCGATAACCAACAGCGATGGCCGTGTCGATGCACCGCTGCTGCAGGGCGATGACTACCGCACCGGGGTCTATCAGGTGCAGTTCCATGCAGGCGACTACTACCGCGCCCGTGGCGTCCAGTTGCCGGAGCCTGCTTTCCTGGATGTGGTGGTGCTGCGTTTTGGCATCTCTGCCGAGCAGGATCACTACCATGTGCCGCTGCTCATTTCGCCCTACAGTTATTCAACGTACCGAGGAAGCTGATCCCCCAAGCGGCTTCCTCCACTTAGAAGCGACTGCGCATATAGCTTCTTTGGTCTTTCGCCCGCTCACACTGCGGGCTTTTTTTTCGCAAAAAATCCTTGGCGGCAAAGGCCGGATTTACTGCTACATAAGGCTCATACCGCTAAAACAGGGTGTGACAAAGACAATTCAGTTACTTATTCAGCAGGCAAAAAGACGATTCATGTAGTATAACTACAAGCGTGCTACATCCCCGGCGCCTGCCAAATAAAAAAGAGTCCAGCCCTTTGAATCTGCTGCAACACATCGCCCAGTCTCGCCACCTGTTACGCAAGTCGGAACTCAAGGTCGCCGATCACGTTTTGCTCGATCCTGCGGCCGTGATGCACAGTTCCATGGCCGACCTGGCCCACAGCGTGGGTATCAGTGAGCCGACCATCGTGCGCTTTTGCCGCGCCATCGGTTGCTCGGGTTTCCAGGACTTGAAACTCAAGCTGGCCCAGAGCCTGGCGGCAGGGGCGAGTTTCGGGCAGTTCGCGATCCATGAGGACGACTCGGTCGCCGACTACAGCCTGAAGATTTTCGACACCACCCTGCACACGCTGATGGAGGTCCGGGAAAAGCTCGATCCGCTGGAATTGCAGCGGGCGGTGACGCTCATGTCCCAGGCCCAGCGCGTCGAGTTCTATGGTTTCGGCGCCTCCGGGGCGGTGGCGGCGGATGCGCAGCACAAGTTTTTCCGTTTGCTGCTGACAGCGGCGGCGTATTCCGATCCGCACATGCAGGCGATGTCGGCGGTCACCCTCAAGCCGAGTGACGTGGCAATCTGCATTTCCCAGTCCGGGCGCTCCAAGGATTTGCTGATCACTGCCAACCTGGTGCGTGAGAGCGGCGCCTCGTTGATCACCTTGTGCCCGAGCCAGACGCCTTTGGCCGAGTTGTCGACCGTCAACCTGGCCATCGACGTTCACGAAGACACCGAAATCTACACGCCGCTGACCTCGCGTATCGCCCACCTGGTGGTGATCGATGTGTTGGCCATGGGCGTGGCCATGGCCCGCGGGCCGAGCCTGGTCAACCACCTCAAGAGCGTCAAGCGCAGCCTGCGCAGCTTGCGCCTTTCACCCAAGTCGGTGAAGGCGCTGGACGACTAAGATCAAATGATCGCAGCCTGCGGCAGCTTCTACAGGTGGTCACAAATCTCTGTAGGAGCTGCCGCAGGCTGCGATCTTTTGAATTTCATGTTCCTGTAACCCGCCCGCCGCCAAACCGTCATCCCTCGCGCCTATCTTGAAACTCCCGTACTCGACTTGGGAGACTCGAAATGGCCCAGCCCTACGAAGAACGCAACAGCGCCGTCAAAACCCGTCGTCAGCAGGAAGACCAGCGCCGCATGGCGTTCCGCCGTGCTATCGAAGATCGCTGCGAACAGCGCCAGCTTCTCGCCGAGATTGCCGATTTTGCTGAACTGGAACTCAATTACTGGCAGGCGGCGCCGACAACTTCCCGTCGAAGCGCTCAACCAGCGCGCTGATCTGAATCCTTTCGCTACGAATGAACGCAAGGAAAGCGTGAGCCACCGGTGACAGGCGTTTGGCCTTGGCCTGTACCAGGCACCAGCTGCGGTAGAGCGGCAGTTCCTCGATCGGCAACTCGATCAGGCCGCCGGTGGCCAACTCAAGGTTCAGGGCGTGGCGCGTCAACAGTGCCACGCCCAGACCCGCCAGCACGCATTCGCGCTGGGCTTCGGCTGAAGAAACCTCCTGGGTCTGGTTGAAGTGCACGCGCTTTTCCTTGAAGTATTCCTCGCAGGCCATTCGCGTTCCCGACCCGACCTCGCGCATCAGCAGGGTGTAAGGCTCAAGATCCTGCAGGCGCAATGGCCCCAGGTGGCACAGCGGGTGATCCGGCGGTGCGACCGCAACGATCGGATTGTTCAGGAACGGCAGGAACTCCAGCCCCATGTCCTGCGGTACCATGGACATGATCACCAGGTCGTCGCGGTTGTCCGACAGCCGCCGGATCACCTGGGCGCGATTGACCACCGTCAGTTGCAGGTTCACTTCCGGATGCTGGCGCTTGAAGGCGGCAAACAAGTGCGGTACGAAATACTTGGCGCTGGATTCCACCGCCAGTTTCAGTTGGCCTTGCAGCGAGCCCTGCATGTCCGACAGTTGCATGTCGAGGTTTTCCAGGCGACCGAAGATGTCCCGGCTCGCACGTTGCAAGGCTTCCGCCGCTTCGGTCATGTAGAGTTTTTTGCCGACATAATCGAACAGCGGCTGGCCCACCAGCTCTTCAAGTTGACGAATCTGCAGGCTGACGGCTGGTTGCGTGAGTGACATTTCGTCGGCTGCGCGGCTGTAGGACCTCAGGTCGCAGACCTCGTTGAAGATTTGCAACTGACGCAATGTCATACGCATCAAGGACTTACGCATTTTTTGCACACTCTGGCCACTGGCGAATGTGTCAACTATAAGTCTTTACTTATGCATCACCCAATAATTATTCATTTTTGTTAATCCCTTGTGAGCGCTAGTGTGGCGTTGCGACCAAATTGAAACATTTGGTCACGCGTCGACCTGTCAACAGGTCGTGGGTACCACCGGATCAAGGGAAACTCCAAGTGATAAAAAAGATCCTGATCGCCAACCGTGGTGAGATTGCCGTACGAATCGTACGCGCTTGTGCCGAAATGGGCATTCGCTCGGTCGCGATCTATTCCGACGCCGATCGCCATGCCCTGCATGTCAAGCGTGCGGATGAGGCCCACAGTATTGGTGCCGAGCCACTGGCCGGTTACCTCAACCCGCGCAAGCTGGTGAACCTGGCTGTGGAAACCGGTTGCGATGCCTTGCACCCAGGCTACGGTTTCCTCTCGGAAAACGCCGAACTGGCAGACATCTGCGCCGAACGCGGGATCAAGTTCATCGGTCCATCGACTGAAGTCATTCGCCGCATGGGTGACAAGACCGAAGCCCGCCGCAGCATGATCAAGGCAGGTGTTCCGGTCACGCCGGGTACCGAAGGCAACGTCGCTGGTATTGAAGAAGCCCTGACCGAAGGCGACCGCATCGGTTACCCGGTGATGCTCAAGGCCACTTCCGGTGGTGGCGGTCGCGGTATCCGTCGCTGCAACAGCCGTGAAGAACTCGAACAGGCGTTCCCGCGAGTCATTTCCGAAGCCACCAAGGCGTTCGGTTCCGCGGAAGTGTTCCTGGAAAAGTGCATCGTCAATCCCAAGCACATCGAAGCGCAGATCCTTGGCGACAGCTTTGGCAACGTGGTGCACCTGTTCGAGCGTGATTGCTCGATCCAGCGCCGCAACCAGAAGCTCATCGAAATCGCCCCGAGCCCGCAACTGACCCCGGAACAGCGCGCCTACATCGGCGACCTTTCGGTGCGTGCAGCCAAGGCCGTGGGTTACGAGAACGCCGGTACCGTGGAGTTCCTGCTCGCCGAGGGCGAGGTGTACTTCATGGAAATGAACACCCGGGTGCAGGTGGAACACACCATCACCGAAGAAATCACCGGCATCGACATCGTCCGCGAGCAGATCCGCATTGCGTCCGGCCTGCCGCTCTCGGTGAAACAGGAAGACATCCAGCACCGCGGTTTCGCCCTGCAGTTCCGGATCAACGCCGAAGACCCGAAAAACAATTTCCTGCCAAGCTTCGGCAAGATCACCCGTTACTACGCACCCGGCGGTCCGGGCGTACGTACCGACACGGCGATCTACACCGGCTACACCATTCCACCGTTCTACGATTCCATGTGCCTGAAACTGGTGGTCTGGGCGCTGACTTGGGAAGAAGCGATGGACCGTGGCCTGCGCGCGCTGGACGACATGCGTGTGCAAGGCGTCAAGACCACCGCCGCCTACTACCAGGAAATCCTGCGTAATCCGGAATTCCGTAGCGGCCAGTTCAACACCAGCTTCGTTGAAAGCCACCCTGAACTGACCAACTACTCGATCAAGCGCAAACCCGAAGAGCTGGCCCTGGCCATCGCCGCCGCCATCGCCGCCCACGCAGGCCTGTGAGGAATAGAACAATGTCCAAGAAGATTCATGTAACCGACACCATCCTGCGCGACGCCCACCAATCGCTGCTCGCGACCCGCATGCGCACCGAAGACATGCTGCCGATCTGCGACAAGCTCGACAAGGTTGGCTACTGGTCGCTGGAATGCTGGGGCGGCGCGACGTTTGACGCCTGCGTACGTTTCCTCAAGGAAGATCCGTGGGAGCGTCTGCGCCAGCTGCGCGCCGCGTTGCCTAACACCCGCCTGCAAATGCTCTTGCGTGGCCAGAACCTGCTGGGTTATCGCCACTACAGCGACGACGTGGTCAGGGCCTTCGTCGCCAAGGCAGCGGTCAACGGCATCGACGTGTTCCGCATCTTCGACGCCATGAACGACGTGCGTAACCTGCGCGTGGCCATCGAAGCGGTGAAAGCCGCCGGCAAGCACGCCCAGGGCACCATCGCCTACACCACCAGCCCGGTGCACACCATTGACGCGTTCGTGGCGCAAGCCAAGCAAATGGAAGCCATGGGTTGCGACTCGGTGGCGATCAAGGACATGGCCGGCCTGCTGACCCCGTACGCCACCGGCGAACTGGTTCGGGCATTGAAAGCCGAACAGTCGCTGCCCGTGTTCATTCACTCCCATGACACCGCCGGCCTAGCGACCATGTGCCAGCTCAAGGCCATCGAAAACGGCGCCGACCACATCGACACCGCGATCTCCAGTTTCGCCTCGGGCACCAGCCACCCGGGCACCGAGTCGATGGTTGCTGCGCTCAAGGGCACCGAGTTCGACACCGGCCTGAACCTGGAGCTGCTGCAGGAAATCGGCCTGTACTTCTACGCCGTGCGCAAGAAGTACCACCAGTTCGAAAGCGAATTCACCGCCGTCGACACCCGCGTTCAAGTCAACCAGGTACCGGGCGGGATGATTTCCAACCTGGCCAACCAGTTGAAAGAGCAGGGCGCCCTCAACCGCATGGGCGAAGTGCTGGCAGAGATCCCGCGGGTTCGTGAAGACCTCGGCTTCCCGCCACTGGTGACCCCGACTTCGCAGATCGTCGGCACCCAGGCGTTTTTCAACGTGCTGGCCGGCGAGCGCTACAAGACCATCACCAACGAAGTGAAGCTGTACCTGCAAGGCGGCTACGGCAAGGCGCCGGCCCCGGTGAACGAGCAACTGCGTCGCCAGGCCATTGGCAGCGAAGAAGTGATTGACGTTCGCCCAGCCGACCTGCTCAAGCCGGAAATGGCCAAGCTGCGCGCCGACATAGGTGCCCTGGCCAAGTCTGAAGAAGACGTGCTGACCTACGCCATGTTCCCGGACATCGGGCGCAAGTTCCTCGAAGAGCGTGCAGCAGGCACCCTGACCCCTGAAGTGCTGCTGCCGATTCCTGAAGCCGGTGGCGTCGCCTCGGCCGGCGGTGAAGGCGTGCCGACCGAGTTCGTCATCGACGTCCACGGCGAAACCTACCGCGTCGACATCACCGGTGTTGGCGTCAAGGCCGAAGGCAAGCGCCACTTCTACCTGTCTATCGATGGCATGCCGGAAGAAGTGGTGTTCGAACCGCTCAATGAATTCGTCAGCGGCGGCAGCAGCAAACGCAAGCAGGCGTCGGCCCCGGGCCACGTCAGCACCACCATGCCAGGCAACATCGTCGATGTGCTGGTCAAGGAGGGCGACACCGTCAAGGCGGGCCAGGCTGTGCTGATCACCGAAGCGATGAAGATGGAAACCGAAGTCCAGGCCGCCATCGCCGGCAAAGTCACCGCCATCCACGTGGCCAAGGGCGACCGGGTGAACCCGGGCGAGATCCTGATCGAGATCGAAGGCTGAGTTAACAGCCGCGATACAACGCTTTAAACCTCGGGGGGGCATGTGCTCCCCTTTTTTTTTGCCTGGAATTTGACGACTGATCTCTTCGACACCTCCCTTGCCATGCTTTTTCACCAAGCGCACGGCACTCGCGCGCGCCGCAGTGGCCTAAGCATCAGGGCACAACGTTGCGTGCCGGTAGACTGACATGGGTCGGACATGAACGAAGAGACGCTGAAAGATAAATCGCTGGCGGTTTTGCTGGTGTTGGTGAGCATTGCGTTCATCTGGATCCTGCTGCCGTTCTACGGTGCGGTGTTCTGGGCGGTGATCCTGGGGATTGTCTTTGCGCCGATGCAGCGCCGGTTGCAACTGAAGTTCGGCTGGCAGCGCAACCTGACGTCGCTGTGCACCTTGAGCATCTGTCTGGTGATCGCGATTCTGCCGGTGATCATCATCAGCATGCTGCTGGTTCAGGAAGGCGCGGCGCTGTACAAGAGCGTCGAGAGCGGTGAGCTGGACATTGCCGGCTATGTGTCGCAGTTCAAGCACAACCTGCCACCGTATTTCCAGCATTTGCTTGATCGGTTCGGTGTGGGTGAGTTGAACGGGCTGCGGGAGAAAATCGTCAAGAGCGCGATGGCCGGTGGCGAGGTGACGAATCAGGTGTTCAGCCTTGGCCAGGGCACGTTCCAGTTCATTGTCAGCTTTTTCATCATGCTCTACCTGCTGTTCTTCTTCCTGCGCGACGGGGCCGAACTCGCGCGCAAGGTGCGCATGGCCGTGCCGTTGCAGGAACACCAGAAGCGCCGTCTGCAGCTCAAGTTCAATCGCGTGGTGCGGGCCACGGTGAAGGGCAACCTGCTGGTGGCAATCACCCAAGGCGCATTGGGCGGTTTGATTTTCTGGTTCCTGGACATTCCCAGCGCACTGGTCTGGGCGGTGTTGATGGCGTTTCTGTCGTTGTTGCCGGCGATCGGGGCAGGGATTGTCTGGGCTCCCGTGGCGGCGTTTTTCCTGCTGACCGGCGAGGTCTGGCAGGGTGTGGTGCTGGGATTGTTCGGGGTATTCGTGATTGGCCTGGTGGATAACGTGCTGCGACCGATCCTGGTGGGCAAGGACACGAAGATGCCGGACTACATGATCCTGATCTCGACCCTCGGTGGCCTGGCGCTGTTCGGTCTCAACGGATTTGTCATCGGCCCGTTGATCGCGGCCCTGTTCATGTCGAGCTGGGCCATTTTCATCGAGACCAAACCGCGGGTTCAGCTGCCTTAGGCACTGAGCTTGCCTGCCTGTCCCGTGCCGATTCGCTGGGACAACGCCTGGGCGTCGGGCAGCGAGGTGAGCGGGCCGCTGATCTGTTCGCCGTCCTGGACCAGGTACCAGCAGGCGAGCAAGCCAAGCGCTCTGAGCGGTGCGGGAACGGCGCTGCCGATAACGGACATGATCTGAACCTGAGACATCATAAGGACCTCCACTAATCTGTGAAGTCACCTTACGGTCCGGGCGTCTCGAGGAACAATCAACGCTTTCAATAGTGGTCATTGATGCCAGTGAGGTCTGCCAGGCGGCTGGCGCTCAGTCGACCACCTGATCGAGCATATGCACCACTTCCTGCTCGTTGAGCAGGCCTTTGCGCACCAGGTTCTGGGTCAGCAGCGAAAGGAATTTGGCGCTGCGATGGCCTTCCAGGTGCTTGAGTTCGGTCAGGGCGTTGTAGACCTTGCTGGAGGTACACAGACCATTGATGCGGTGCGGGTTTTGTGTGGGCATGAGCTCGTCCTTGTTGTTATCGGCCGTACAGGTACGAACCCAATCTTGCCGAAATCAAGGGTCGACACTGTTCCGATAGCGACGCCTACAGGATTTTTCCAGACCTGTGACGACGAACGGTAAATTACGGACGTGAGCTTGCAGCGTTCACGTCCATCGTCGGAACGCCGCCCGGAGCAAGCTCGCTCCTACAGGTACAAGGAACCCGCGTTTACCAGCGGCCGTAACCGTGGGGAGGGCCGTAATAGCCACGAGGCGGGCCATAGTAACCACGCGGTGGACCGTAGTAGACCGGCGCCGGGCGATAGTAGATGGGTTGCCCCACATATACCGGTGCGGGCTGGTAGTAGACCGGTGGAGGTGGCGCCATGTACACCGGTTGCGGTTGAGCGTAAACCGGCTGCGGCGCTACATACACAGGCCGGTTGCTGTTGATGATTGCCGAGCCAACGATGGCCGAGCCGACGATCGCGCCAAACACCGCCGGTCCTTCCCAGCCACCACCGCCGCCATGCGCCTCTGCTTGCCCTGCGACAGCCAGGGCGCCGATCAGCAAGGCCACTGTGGGGATTCTACGAATCATGATGATTCCTCGGTTCTTCGACCCGGCGCTTGCGTCTGCCATAGACTCAAGGAATGTCGCGGGGATACTTCTAAGACAGCTTTTTTTTTAAAATCAGCACAGCTGCCAGGTAAATTTTGTGTAAGGTCTGTGTCGGCGAACTTACGCTCGCGCGGCGTCGATCAAGGCGTGCGACCATGATTGAACAGAACCCGATGGACTGGCTAATCCCGTCCATCCGAAAGTGCAATGCAAGGAGATTCTCATGCAGATGAACCCCAACAGAGACACCCAGCTGTGCATGTCCCTCTCCGGACGGCCCGGGAACTTTGGCCTGCGATTTCACAATCATCTGTATGAGCAACTGGGGCTTAATTTCTACTACAAGGCGTTCTCCAGCCAGGACCTGCCGGGCGCCGTCGGTGGCATCCGCGCCCTGGGTATTCGTGGTTGCGGCGTATCGATGCCGTTCAAGGAAGCCTGCATTGCCCTGGTCGACGAACTGGACCCTTCTGCTGCGGCCATCCAGTCGATCAATACCATCGTCAATACCGACGGCCATCTCAAGGCCTTCAACACCGACTACATCGCCATAGCCCAGTTGCTGGAGACCCACCAGGTGCCCAAGGACACCTCATTTGCCCTGCTGGGCAGTGGTGGCATGGCCAAGGCGGTGGCCAGCGCCTTGCGCGATGGCGGTTACCACAATGGCCTGATCGTGGCCCGTAACGAGCGTGCCGGCCAGGCATTGGCCAAGTCACTGAACTACCCCTGGCAAGCCGAGCTGGGTGACCGACGCCCGCAAATGCTCATCAACGTAACGCCCATCGGCATGACCGGCCCGCAAGCCGATCAGCTGGCGTTCGATGGCCAAGCCATTGCTGCTGCGGATATCGTCTTCGATGTTGTCGCGGTTCCTGCGGAAACCCCGCTGATCCTGCGCGCGCGTGCCGAAGGCAAGCATGTCATCACCGGGCTCGAAGTGATTGCGATCCAGGCACTGGAGCAATTTGTGCTCTATACCGGCGTGCGCCCGACCGATGAGCAGTTTGAAAAGGCCGTGGAGTTTGCTCGCAGCAGCCTTGCCTATTGATTCAAGCTTTTACTCAAGGCGTGCCAAACGCTCTTCCAACGCGGCGATTCGCGATTCGAGCTCTTCGATTCGCTCAACCGACACGGCGCCGCCAGCACCGCGCTCCGGCGCATTTTGCCGTGCCGCGAGGATCGCTTCGATATCCGCCGGATCACCCAGCGCGTGGGTATAACGATCTTCACGCTGGCCGGCCTGACGCGGAATCAGCACGGCCAGGCCGCGGGCAATCAGGCGTTCGAGCTGATGCACGACCTGCTCGGCATCCTCGAAATCATGCATGCGCCCGCTGCGGGTCAGCAGTTCGTTGACCGTCTGCGGCCCCCTTAAAAACAATAGCCCGGTCAGGATCACCTGTGCGGGCACCAGTTCCAGTGCCTTGTCGACCTTGTGCTCCCAGCGATCGGCACGGCTGCCCATCACCAGTCGAGTGAAGCCGCGCCCTTCGAGGGCGCGCAGGCTCTGGCCGACCTGGCCCTGGGTGAGGTTCATCACCGGCTCGCGGCTGGTTTTCTGGTTGCAGGCGATCACCAGGGCATTGAGGGTCAGGGGATAGGTTTCCGGACTGGTGGCCTGTTTTTCGATCAGGGAGCCCAGAATGCGGATTTCCGTAGTGTTGAGCCGCGGCTCGTCGAAAGTCGTCTCTTGCTCAGTGCTCATGGTTCTGCATCCTTAGCCGATTCATGTTTTTCACTTGCGTAGGCGCACTTTGACATCGCCCGTTCGGACTAGGCAAGGCTAACGATTCTGTCGCGTCCGGGCGGCGCCAAACTTCATGCTCAAAGGGGTGTTGCGCCACGCGCGCCCCGCCAAACGAGCAGAAGGCGCCGCGATGGAGTTTGCATTCAGCGACGAACAGGAAATGATCCGCGAGTCGGCCGAGGGTTTCCTCGCCGATGTATCGGATTCCGCCGCCGTGCGCGCGGCGATGGTCAGCGACCGGGGTTTCGACGAAGCCCTCTGGCAGCGGTTATGCCAGGAAATGTGCTGGCCGGCGATTCATATTCCAGAGGCCTATGGCGGCCTCGGCCTCGGTTATGTCGAATTGGCAATTCTGCTGGAGCAGATGGGCCGGCGCTTGCTGTGCTCGCCGTTTTTCGCCACCGCCTGCCTGGCCACGCCGGCGCTGTTGCTGGCCGCCAATGATGAGCAGAAGCAGCGCTGGTTGCCGTCGATCGCCGACGGCAGCGTGACCGGGACCCTGGCGTTCAGCAGTGCCAACGGCTGGTCGGCCAACGATGTCCAGGCAACGGTGGTGGCCGAAGGCGAAGGGTTTGTCCTCGACGGCACCCTCAAGCATGTACTCGATGGACACGGCGCCGACCTGTTGATCATTGCCGCACGTCAGCCCGGAACCGCTGGCGAAACGGGCATCAGCCTGTTTGCCGTCAACGCCGTACGTGCGGGCATCGAACGGCAGTTGCTGCCCACCATGGACCAGACCCGGCGTCAGGCGCGGATTGAGCTCAAGGGCTTGTACCTCGAAGCGGATGAGCTGCTGGGCGAATTGGGTTATGGCTGGCCGCACCTGGAACGCGTCCTGCAACTGGCCTGCATCGGCCTGGCTGCCGAGCAGACCGGCGGCGCGCAGCAGGTGCTCGACCTCAGTTTGGCCTATATGCAGGAACGCCAGCAGTTCGGTCGCCCCATCGCCAGTTTCCAGGCCCTCAAGCACCGCGCCGCCGACATGATGCTGCAAGTCGAATGCGCGCGGTCCGCCAGCTATTACGCGGCGTGCGTGGCCCAGGAAGTCCTGGATCCGCAGGGTGATCCGCAGGTCGCGTCCGAACTGCCACTGGCGGCTGCGTTGGCCAAGGCCCAATGCTCGGAAACCTTTTTCCACTGCGCATCCGAATCGATCCAGTTGCATGGCGGCGTCGGTTTCACCTGGGAATACGACCCGCACCTCTACTTCAAGCGGGCCCGCGCCAGCGAGAGCTTTCTCGGGCTACCGGCCTGGCATCGCGAGCGCATTGCTTCGGTGATTCTGGGAGAGCAGCCATGAAAATCAATTTCAGCGAGCAGGACGAGCTCTTTCGCCAGGAAGTAGCCGATTGGATGAGCAACAACCTCTGCGGCGAATTCGAGCCCCTGCGTTTTCGCGGTGGACCCGGCGATGAGCACATGTTTCCCGAAGAGCGCAAAGCCTGGGAACGCAAACTCGCCGAAGGCGGCTGGACCTGTGTCGGCTGGGCGCCCGAGCATGGCGGGCGTGGGTTGTCGATCACCCGTCAAGTGATCTTCCATGAAGAATACGCCCGCGCCGGCGGCCCGGGACGCATGGGCCATATTGGCGAAGGCCTGGCCGGACCGACCATCGCCGCTTTCGGTACGGCCGAACAGCAACGGCGTTTTCTGCCGGGGATCGTCAGCGGTACCGAGTTCTGGTGCCAAGGCTATTCAGAGCCGGGCGCCGGTTCCGACCTGGCCAACGTCAAGACCCGCGCGACGCTGGATGAGGCGACGGGGCAATGGGTGATCAACGGGCAGAAAGTCTGGACCTCCCTGGCCCATGAGTCGGACTGGTGCTTTGTCATCGCCCGCACCGAACCGGGCAGCGTTGGCCATCGCGGTTTGTCCTTCCTGCTGGTGCCGATGGCCCAGGCGGCAATCACTGTGCGCCCCATCGAGCAACTGACCGGCACCTCGGAGTTCAACGAAGTGTTCTTCGACGACGCCCGTACCGACGCCGCCAACATCATCGGCGCGCCAGGCGATGGCTGGAAAATCGCCATGGCGTTGCTCGGTTTCGAACGCGGTGTCTCGACCCTCGGCCAGCAGATGCAGTTCCAGAACGAACTCAACGAGATCATCGCCATCGCCAAGGCCAATGGCGCTGCCCGCGATCCCATCCTTCGCCAGCGTCTGGCCGAAGCCTGGAGCGGGCTGCGGATCATGCGCTACAACTCGCTGCGCATGCTCTCGGGTAGCCAGGACGGTTCGCTGCGCAAGGAGGCGACCATCTACAAACTGTTCTGGTCGACCTGGCACGCCAGCCTCGGAAAGTTGGCGATGGACGTGCTCGGCGCCGAGGCGGAATTGCTCGAAGCCGCGCCTTATCAACTGACCCGCCTGCAGTCGCTGTACCTGTTCAGCCGCGCCGACACCCTGTACGGCGGCAGCAACGAAATCCAGCGCAACATCATCGCCGAGCGTGCCTTGGGCATGCCCAAAGAGCCGCGTCCAGGCAAATGAAAAAGAGCCGTTCCGGGAGGGCGGCGCGCGGCTATAATCGGCCCACGTTTCCCTCCTGTCACCACAAGAGACCTGTCATGACCATTTCCCTGTACGACGCTTCCGTCCCTGTTTTCAAACAAATGCTCAACGCCCTGAGCGATGTGCTGAACAAGGCCGAAGCCCACGCTACCGCCAAGAACATCGACCCGAACGCCTTCCTGCAAGCCCGTCTGTACCCGGACATGTTCCCGCTGGTGCGTCAGGTGCAGATCGCCGTTGATTTCGCCAAGGGTGTTACTTCGCGTCTGGCCGAAGTTGAAGTGCCGAAGTACGAAGACACCGAAACCACCTTCGCCGAGCTGCAAGGGCTGATCGCCAAGGTCCTGGCCTACATCGGCGAGTTCTCGCCTGAGCAGATCAATGGCAAGGAAGGCATCGAGATCGTCACCCGTCCAGGCACGCCGAAAGAGAAGCGCTTCTCCGGCCAGGCTTACCTGCTGACCTACGGCCTGCCGCAGTTCTTCTTCCACGTCACCACCACCTACGCGCTGCTGCGTCATAACGGAGTGGAAGTGGGCAAGCGCGACTACATGGGCGCGTTCTAAACCGTCCAGGTACAAAAAAGCCCGCCCAGGTTTGCGCCTTGGCGGGCTTTTTTTGCGTTC
>NZ_CATKQQ010000023.1:0-38554 GCF_949767605.1 Pseudomonas sp. IT-P218 | reverse complement strand
TTTTTTGTGTGCCGCATGGTTGGGGTGCGGTTAACTCGAAACCGTCTTGGCCTTCAGATTCCGCGCATACCAAGGCCGCTGCGGCACCTTGCGCAACAGATCCGCGAGCTTCTTTTCATCCTCACCAAAGGTAATCCGCAACGCCAGCTTCATGGTCTCCGGGTCCATCTCCACCGATTTCCCCGCCTGCAACCCCGGCGTGGTGCTGCAACCATGGGTCCCTGGGCCGAGCCACGGATCATCGATCTCGACCCACCGTCCCGGCGCGAACCACTGCACGCCGTTGACCTCAAGCCGACTCACCTCCCCCGGATGAAAACGCTCATGGGCGCGGAACCAGTCTTCCAGGCGATCGTCGATCCAGCCGTGGAAGTGCCAGAACACCGGGTTCACGTGGGACGAGAACGGATCGCCGAGGAAGTCGTTTTCCGGCGCATACCAGCGCGCGGAAAAGTCCGACGGATCGCGGGCGAACGGTACCGGCTGGCCGTTGGACGGATCGCGCGGCACCGAGGCCCAACGCATGTGCAGCCAGTCGTGCAGGCCCAACTCGACCTCTGAGCCGAACTGCCCCAGGGTCAGCTTCGACAGGTAACGCGGATCGCGGTATTGCGACTCCCAGACCTGGAAATTGCTGTGGTAGGTCTCGGCGGTCTTGATGTCGCTGACCCACTGCGAATACTCGTCATCGTCTTCGGCCAACCAGGTCGGCGGCAGCGCCGTACCGTCGTGGTTGTCGAAATAATTGGCGAAGCCGATGCGGTCACGGGCCAGCTCCGGTTGCGGCAAGGGGAACTGCGTCCACGACGGCAAGTCCATCATCGAACGCGCCGTGCCGAGCATGTGCCGGTGCATGAAGAAAAAGTCCACCCCCGAGCCGTTGCGATCCTTGCGCTTGCCCCGGGCGTCACGCTCCTGGTCCCGCGGCCCGGGCTGCCAGCCGATGCCGCGCAAGGCGTTGCGTTTGTCTTCGGGCAAGGTGTGCCATTTGTCCCGGGACGCATGCCAGAGCTGGTGGAACAACCGATGTTCCTGGGACGTCAGCCAGGCCAGCAGTGGCGGATTCAGACCGGTTCGCTCGCGGGCTTCGGGGAACACTTTCTTGACCGCGACGAAGCGATTGTCCTGGGCCGTCTGCATCAAGGGACGATCCAGATCCAGCACGCGACCACTGAGGCTGCCGCTGCCGGCGTTACCGAAACCGGCCCAGACTTCGTCCAGTGCCATGCTGAATTCGTAATCACAGCTGCCACCGGCGCTGAGCAAGCGCCAACTCAATTGGGCCGGCTTGACCCCGGCCACATCGCCGAGCACCCGATAACGCGGCGCTTCGCTGCCACGCAAACGCTCGGCGGTGTCGAGAAAGCCGATCAGGCCACGGCCCTTGTGGCCGATGTCGAGAAACAGCTCCAACCCGTCCTGTGGCAAGCCCTCAAGCCCGGCATCGCGACCTTCGAAACGGATCTGCCAGACCCCGCGCAGGGTGTCCGCCAGGCGTTGGCCGGCGACATCCGCCACATCGAATGAAGCTTCCCCCGGCGTGATCGTCGGGTCCGGCTTCGTCCATTCACGATGCCCATAAAAAGCCGCAGGCACGGCAGCGCCGGTCAGCGCCAGGCCTGCCATGAACCATCGTCGAGAAATCGTCATTGCCCTACCTGTGTCAGCCATGAAGCAGGCTTTATCCAAGCTAGAACGTATGTTGCCCGCACAAATTTAAAAGCGGTCTACTGTAGGAGCTGGCTTGCCAGCGAAGAGGCCAGCACAAACACTAAATTCCTTCCTCGGCCACTCGTTCCCCCCAGATAGCAAAGGCGAACCTGACTGAGACGGCAATGACAAAACCACGTTCGAAAAAGGCTCTTTTCATCGGCCTGCCGCTGGCCCTGGCGATCAGCGCGGGCGCAGGCTTTGCTGCCTGGGACTACTGGTTCAAGGACAATTCCGGCTACCCGGTCAAGGTGATGAAACAGGCCGATGATCTGCATGAGCGCCTTCTCTCGTTCGACAGCCACATCACCATCCCCATGGACTTCGGCACCGCCGGCAATGAAGCCGACAAGGACGGCAGCGGCCAGTTCGACCTGGTCAAGAGCGGGCGCGGACGCCTGTCCGGCGCGGCCCTGACGATTTTCGGCTGGCCGGAAATCTGGAACGGCGCCAACGCGCCGCATCGCCCCACCGCCGGGTTCATCGAAGAGGCACGCTTCGAGCAGGAAACCCGCTACAAGATCATCAGCGCCCTGGTGCGGGATTTTCCCAATCAGGCCGCCATCGCCTACACCCCCGACGACTTCCGCCGCCTGCATGGCGAAGGCAAGTTCGCGATCTTCATGAGCATGCTCAACGCCTACCCGCTGGGCAACGACCTCAACGCCCTGGACAAATGGGCGGCGCGGGGCATGCGCATGTTCGGCTTCAGTTATGTGGGCAACAACGCCTGGGCTGATTCTTCCAGGCCATTGCCGTTCTTCAACGATTCCCGGGACGCCCTCGGCGGTCTCTCGGACATCGGCAAGCAAGCCGTGCAGCGCCTCAACGACCTCGGCGTGATCATCGATGTATCGCAGATGTCGACCAAGGCCCTGGAGCAAGTGGCCCGTTTGAGCCGCACGCCGATGGTCGCCTCGCACTCTGCCCCGCGCGCCCTGGTGGACATCCCGCGCAACCTTAGCGACCACGAGATGCAGCTGATCAAGGACAGCGGCGGCGTGGTGCAGATTGTCGGTTTCCCGACCTACATCCGCCCGCTGAGCCAGGCCACCCAGGACAAACTCAACGCCCTGCGTGCGCGTTTCGACCTGCAACCGCTGCAGGGACTGGAGATGGCGTTGATGCCGGGCGACCCGATCATCACCGTGTGGTCTGAGCAACGGTTCGGCGAATACGCCAGCGAGCTCTACGCGATCGTCGACGAAGAACCCAAGGCCACCCTCAAGGACTATGGCGACGCGATCGACTACGCGGTGAAGAAAATCGGCATCGATCACGTCGGCATCAGCTCCGACTTCAACGATGGCGGCGGCCTGGACGGCTGGAAGGACGTCAGCGAGGCACGCAACGTGACCGCCGAGTTGATCAGCCGCGGTTACAGCGAGGCTGATATCGCCAAGCTCTGGGGCGGCAACTTCCTGCGGGTCTGGGACCAGGTCGAGAAATCCGCCCGGCCCGTCGCGAAAAACTGATGCCACTTTTGCCAAGCGAAGCCCAAGCCATGACCAACCGTCGTTCCTTCCTCAAGCAGGCCGGCATTCTCGCCGCCGGCCTGCCCCTGGCTGCTGGCGTGAACCTGCCGGCGCTGGCCGGCAATCCCCAGCCCTTGCCAAAGGGCAAATGGGCGCAATTGCGCTCGTTGTTCAATCAGGACCCGGACTACCTGCATTTCGCCAATTTCCTCGTCACCTCGCACCCCACGCCGGTGCGCAACGCGATCGACATGCACCGCGCCAACATCGACCGCAACCCTGGCCGGGCCATGGACTGGGACCTGCAGGAAACCGAGAAACGCGAGCACAACGTGCGGGTCTGGGCCGGTCGTTACCTCAATGCCAAGCCTGAGCAGATCGCGCTGACCGGCAGCACCACCGAAGGTCTGGCGATGATCTACGGCGGGATTCATGTGCGCCCGGACCAGGAAATCCTGGTCAGCGAACACGAACACTACTCGACCAACTACACCCTGGAATTTCGTCAGCAACGCCAGGGGACCCAGGTGCGCAAGCTCAAGCTGTTCGACAACAGCCGCGACATCTCGGTGGATGAGGTGCTCGCTTCGATCACCCAGGGCATCCGCCCCGAAACCCGCGTGCTGGGCATGACCTGGGTGCAATCGGGCAGCGGCGTGAAACTGCCGATCGGCGAAATCGGCAAGCTGGTCGAAGAGCAGAACCGCCAGCGCGACGAGAAAGACCAGATCCTGTATGTGGTCGACGGCGTGCACGGCTTTGGCGTCGAGGACCTTGAGTTTCCCGATATGCACTGCGACTTCTTCATCGCCGGCACCCACAAATGGATGTTCGGCCCCCGGGGTACCGGGATCATCTGCGCCCGCTCAGCCGAGGTCAGGGATGTCACGCCGATCATTCCGACCTTCAGCGAATCCACCGACTTCGCCACCATCATGACCCCAGGCGGCTATCACAGCTTCGAACACCGCTGGGCCGCAGACGAAGCATTTAAGCTGCATCTGGACCTGGGCAAGGCCGAGGTGCAGGCGCGCATCCATGAACTCAACAGCTATGCCAAGGACCGCCTGCTGGAACAGCCGCGGATCGAACTGGTCACGCCAAAGAGCCCGCAATTATCCGCCGGCTTCACCTTCTTCCGGATCAAGGACCAGGACTGTGAAAAGGTCGCCGGCCAACTGATGCAGAACCGCGTGGTCTGCGACTCGGTGGACCGCGACGTCGGCCCGGTGATCCGCATCGCCCCCGGCCTGCTCAACAACGAACACGAAATCGACCGCTTCATGTCCCTGCTGAACAAAACCGCCTGAAGGCATGACGCGAAACCCTGTGGGAGCGGGCTTGCTCGCGAATGCGGTGTGTCAGTCGACACTCATGTTGCCTGACACACCGCATTCGCGAGCAAGCCCGCTCCCACATTGGACCTCGCACGACACCCGTTTTTTCTTCGATCGAGATGAGTCATGAACCGAAATCTGCTGACCGTTGGATTGGCTGCCCTCCTCGCCAGCCTGCTGCCATCTGCCGTACAGGCCGCCACCGCCCCGCCAGCGGGCAAGGTATTCAAGGACTGCAAGAACTGCCCGGAAATGGTCGTGCTGCCCGCCGGGACCTTCACCATGGGCACCCCCGATGACGAAGTCGGCCGCGAGCCCGATGAAGGTCCGATGCATGAAGTCACCTTCGCCAAGCCCTTCGCCATGAGCCGCTTCCAGATCACCGCCGGTGAGTGGGACAGCTATGTGAAAGAAAGCGGCGTGACCATCGCCAACGGCGATACCCGCCCAGGCCGCGAGTGCGTCGCCAGCAAGCCGCGCTACCCGCAGAGCCCGCGCCAGCCGGCGGTGTGCATGAACTTCGACGACGTGAAAAACTATGTCGCCTGGCTGTCGAAAAAAACCGGGCAGAAGTACGGCATGGTCAGCGAGGCCCAACGTGAATACGCCGCACGCGCAGGCACCAAAGGCCCATTCCCCTTCCCGTTCGATGAAGGCAAGGGATACAGCATCGCCAAACACGCCAACACCTACGGCCCGGCCGACGGTTTCAGCTTCAGCTCGCCGGTGGGCAGCTACCCACCGAACGCCTTCGGCATGTATGACATGCACGGCAACGTCTATGAATGGGTCGAAGACTGCGAACACCCGAACTACGTCGGCGCCCCCACCGACGGCAGCGCCTGGCTGGAAGCCAACTGCGAAGCCGTGCGCATCCGCGGCAACGACTGGGGTGAAGCCCCGGTGTTCTCCCGCTCAGGCAACCGCAACAGCCAGTACCCGCAGGAACGTGGGGACTGGATGGGCTTTCGCGTAATCCGCCAGCTCTAAGGCGTACCACTTTCCCCCTGTGGGAGCCAGCCTGCTGGCGATGACGACTTTTCAGTCAATAAAGATGTCGACTGACCGTCCGCCATCGCCAGCAGGCTGGCTCCCACAGGGTTTTGCGGTGTGAGCAACCTCACCGCCAATCAGCACTGTCTAAATTAACCCCTCGACCAGACGTTCTACTGGGTATCTGCCTTCCGACCCAAGGAACCGTCTTCCATGACCCAGCCCACCCGCGGCGCCATCGGCGAACTGTTCGCCCTGCTCAAACCCTTTCGACTCATCGTCGCCGCGTCCATTTTCCTGGGCATGGTCGGCGGCCTGAGCGTCACGGTGTTGCTGGCGACCATCAACAATGCCCTGCATTCGGACAGTGGCCTGACCCAGGGCGTGGTCGCGCTGTTCGCCGGCCTGTGCCTGCTGGCGCTGGCCAGTTCCATCTGCTCGGACATCGGCACCAACTACGTCGGCCAGCACATCATTGCCAAGCTGCGCAAACAGTTGGGCGAGAAGGTGCTGTCGGCGCCGATCGAACAGATCGAGCGCTATCGCAGCCATCGCCTGATCCCGGTGCTGACCCACGACGTCGACACCATCAGCGACTTCGCCTTCGCCTTCGCGCCGCTGGCGATTTCCGTCACCGTGACCCTGGGTTGCATGGGTTACCTGGCGATCCTGTCGTGGCCGATGTTCCTGATCATGGTCGCCGCGATCCTGATCGGCACCGCGATCCAGGCCTATGCCCAGAGCAAGGGCGTGCAAGGTTTCATGGCCGCCCGCGAGGCTGAAGACGAGCTGCAAAAGCACTACAACGCGATTGCCGAAGGCGCCAAGGAACTGCGCATTCATCGCCCACGCCGCCAGCGCATGTTCACCGCGGGCATCAAGGGCACCGCCGAGTTCATCTGCAACACCCAGGTGCGCTCGATCAACACCTTCGTCATCGCCAAGACCTTCGGCTCGATGCTGTTCTTCGTGGTCATCGGCCTGGCCCTGGCCCTGCAAACCTTCTGGCCTAGCGCCGACAAAACCGTGATGAGCGGCTTCGTCCTGGTGCTGCTGTACATGAAAGGCCCGCTGGAGCACTTGATCAGCACCCTGCCGATCGTCAGCCGCGCGCAGATCGCCTTCCGCCGCATCGCCGAACTGTCCGAACAGTTTTCCACCCCGGAACCGCACCTGCTGCTCAGCGACCAGGGCAAGGTCAAACAGACCGTGCACGAACTGCAACTGGCGGACGTACGCTACGCCTTCCCGGCGGTCGAGGGCGCGGCGCCGTTCCAGCTGGGCCCGGTCAACCTGTCGATCAAGCAGGGCGACATCACCTTCATCGTCGGCGAGAACGGCTGTGGCAAGACCACCCTGATCAAGTTGCTGCTGGGTCTATACACGCCGCAACAGGGGCAGATCCGGGTCAACGGCGAGGCCATCGACGCGCACAACCGCGACGACTATCGCCAGCTGTTCACCACCATCTTTGCCGACTACTACCTGTTCGACGACGTGGTCCAGGGCGATACGCATATCCCCGAAGACGCCAACAAGTACCTGCAGCGCCTGGAGATCGCGCACAAGGTCAGCGTCAAGGACGGCAACTTCACCACCACCGACCTGTCCACCGGCCAGCGCAAGCGCCTGGCGCTGGTCAATGCCTGGCTGGAAGAGCGTCCTGTGCTGGTGTTCGACGAGTGGGCGGCCGACCAGGACCCGACCTTCCGGCGGATTTTCTACACCGAGCTGCTGCCGGACCTCAAGCGCCTGGGCAAGACCATCATCGTGATCTCCCACGACGACCGCTACTTCGACGTCGCCGACCAACTGGTGCGCATGGAAAGCGGACGGGTCGTGACCGAGCTGACAACCGCCTGAACAAGTCTGGCGCCATTCAAATGTGGGAGCGGGCTTGCTCGCGAAAGCGTCGTGTCAGGCGACATTAATGCTGACTGGCACACCGCCTTCGCGAGCAAGCCCGCTCCCACAGGTTTTGCGCAGTTCCGAACCTTCAAAAATTATTTTTCCGGTTTCCTGTCAGTGCTCCGTCTTAATAATCATTCCCATTAACAAAAACTTCACAAAACACTTTTCAGGAGCACAGGCAAGTAATGCGATCTCTTCCACGCCGTACACCTCTCGCGCTGGCCGTACAGCGCCCGTCACTGCATAAAACCCTGTTGACCAGCGTTCTGCTGACCGCCACCTTGCTGGGGAGCTCGATGGCCAATGCTGCACCTGTGAAAGTCAGTATTTCGGTTCAGCCGCTGTCCAGCGCCCTGAGCCAGCTGGGCATGCAGACCAACCTGCAGATCCTCTACAGCCCGGACCAGGTGGCCGGCATCAAGTCCCGTGCGGTGTCCGGCTCGCTGGAGCCTTCCGCGGCCCTGGCCGAGATGCTCAAGGGCACCGGCATTTCGTTCCAGATCAACGGCAACAGCGTGACGCTGGTGTCCGGCGGCTCGTCGAGCCTGCAACTGGGCGCCACCACCATTTCCGGCCAGGCCCTGGGCCTGACCACTGAAGGCACCGGTTCCTACACCACGGGCGCGACCACCACCGCCACCAAGCTGCCACTGACCATTCGCGAAACGCCGCAGTCGGTGACCGTGGTGACCCGTCAGCAGATGGACGATCAAGGCTCAAAGAGTGTGGGTGATGTCCTGCGTAACACGCCCGGCGTCACCATGCAGAAGTACGACAGCGACCGTACCGAGTTTTCCACCCGTGGCTTTGCCATCACCAACTTTCAGTACGATGGCGTCAACATTCCCTACGACGGTGTCTACGGTGAAAACCCGAACAACAGCGACGACTCCGCCAGCCTCGACCGCATCGAAGTCATCAAGGGCTCGACCGGCCTGATGACCGGCGCTGGTGACCCGGCCGCCACCGTCAACCTGGTGCGCAAGAAACCGACCAAGGACTTCAAGGCTTCGGTCAGCGGCACTGTTGGCTCCTGGGACAATTACCGCACCGAAGGTGATATCTCCGGTTCGCTGAACGACACCGGCAGCGTGCGCGGCCGCTTTGTCGGAGCCTTGCAGGACAAGGACTCCTACATCGACCACTACAGCCAGAAGAAAGACCTGTACTACGGCATCCTCGAAGCCGACCTGACCGACGACACCTTGCTGACCCTGGGTGTGGACAGGTCCAGCGCAACCCCTCGCGGCAGTTCCTGGACCGGTAACTCA
This sequence comes from Pseudomonas sp. IT-P218, assembly GCF_949767605.1. Taxonomy (NCBI): domain Bacteria; kingdom Pseudomonadati; phylum Pseudomonadota; class Gammaproteobacteria; order Pseudomonadales; family Pseudomonadaceae; genus Pseudomonas; species Pseudomonas sp. IT-P218. Next base: position 29,857 of record NZ_CATKQQ010000023.1, on the reverse strand, counting down.
CCGTTCTATAGCGACGGTGGTCGTACCGATTTCTCTCGCAGTTTCAACCCGGGTTCCGATTGGAGCCGTCGTGATTTCGACAGCACTACTTATTTCGCCTCCCTGGAACAGGCACTGGCCAACGATTGGAAACTCAAGGCCACGTTCGACCAGAAAACCACCGATCACGATACCCAACTGGCCTCCGCCAGCGGCGGCAACCCGGATCGCAACACCGGCGAAGGCATGTTCTTCTACTGGGGGCGCTGGGAAGGCCATCGCGTGCAGAACACCGCTGACGTCAACGTTTCCGGCCCGTTCAGCCTGGGCGGTCGCGAGCATGAACTGGTGGCGGGTTTCATGACCTCCCATTCACGCCAGACCGGTGCGACCTACGACAGCTCCGAGTTCGGACTGGTGCCGGGTGACATCTTCGACTGGAAAGGCCACATTGCCAAACCGGAGTTTCCGAAGAACGGCAAGTACGAACGCACCCAAAGCCAGAACGGCGCTTACCTGGCCACCCGCCTGCGTCCGACAGACGACCTGTCGTTCATCCTCGGCGGCCGTGTCAGCACCTTCAAGTACAACGAGGATTACACCTACTACCCCGGCGCCGGCCTGGCTGACACCCATGCCAGCTACAAGGAACACGGCGTCGTCACGCCTTACGCGGGTGTGGTCTATGACCTCGACGACACGTACTCGGTGTACGCCAGCTATACCAACATCTATCAGCCACAAATCTACAAGGATGCCAGCGGCAAGACCCTGGACCCGGTTGAAGGCGACAGCTACGAGACCGGTCTGAAAGCGGCCTACTTCGAAGGCAGACTGAACGCCAGCCTGGCCTTCTTCCGCATTGAACAGGACAACGTCGCCCAGTACGTCACCACGGATACCACCACCGGCCAGGACGTTTACAAGCCAATCTCCGGCGCCACCACCGAGGGTGTAGAACTGGAAATGGCCGGCGAACTGGCCGAAGGCTGGAACCTGTCGGCTGGCTACACCTACGCGCGTTCGCGTGACGATGACGAACAACGCATCTACGGCTTCCCATTGGCCACCACTAAACCGGAACACGTCGTGCGTACGTTCACCACCTACCGCCTGCCCGGCGCCCTGGATCAGGTCACCGTCGGTGGTGGCGTCAGCTGGCAGAGCGCCTTCTACGGCCAGAGCTTCAACCCGAGCGTGGATGGCAGCGGTCAAGGTGCAACCGCCACTCTCAAGCAAGGCGGCTACACCCTCGTCGACCTGATGACCCGTTACCAGTACGACGAACACCTGAGCTTCACCGCCAACGCCTACAACGTCTTCGACAAGAAGTACCTGACAGGCCTGGGCAACTTCGGCACCACCTTCTACGGCGAGCCGCGTAACTTTCAACTCACGGCCAAGTACGACTTCTGAGTCGCTGAGCTGAAATGAAAAATGCCCGCATTGAGAGATGCGGGCATTTTTTATGGGCCTTTTGATCTTCTGCTCACGTCACCTCAAAGCCGCGAGCGCACCCACTCCACCACTTCCACGTGAATCCCTTCCACCTCCCCCAACAACCCCGCCATGCGCAGAAAGTCATGGGTCATACCCGGCTGCTCCAGCAACGTCACCTCATTCCCCGCCGCCCGCAAACGCTCGGCATACTCAAGCCCTTCGTCATGCAACGGGTCATAACCGGCCAGGTACACCAGTGCCGGGGCCAAACCCGACAAATCCTCGGCCAGCAGCGGCGAGCAGCGCCAGTCCGCCAGGTCCTGGGGGGTGCGGGCGTAGTGGGTGTAGAACCAGTCCAGGGTCGGGGTTTCCAGCAGGTAGCCCTCGGCAAAATCCCGGTGTGAGGCGCGGTGGGTGGTGGCGTCGGTGACGGGGTAAACCAGCAGTTGCGCCTTGGGTTTCAGCGCGAGTTCCTGTGGGTCGCGAACAGAGATGATCGACAGCACTGTGGCCAGTGTTGCACCGACGCTGTCGCCGGCCAGGGCCACCCGTGTGGCGTCCAGGCGGCGGGTTGCGCCTTCGCGTAGCAGCCAGTTGCCGGCGTCGCAGGCGTCCTGTACCGGAGTCGGGAAGCGCCATTCTGGGGCCAGGCGATAATCGACGGTCAGCACGGCGAAACCACCCTGGGCTGCCAGGCGACGGCACAGGGCGTCGTGGGAGTCGAGGCTGCCGACCACGTAGCCGCCGCCGTGGAAATAGAGCATCACTGGTTGCAGGGCTTCGACGGTTTGGCCGTTGCGATACAGGCGTGCGGCGAGGCTGTGGCCGTCGCGGGCGGGGATGGTGAAGTTTTCGCAGGCGATATTGTCCAGCGGTGTATCGAGGAAGCTTGAGGAGGCTTCGAAGTCGATCCGTGCCTCTTGCGGGGTCTGTTCGTGCATGGGGTGACTTTTGCCGGTCAGGCGGCCGAACTCGGCGAGTTCGAGGAAAGCTTCAAGTTCTGGCAGTACGGCCATTGGAGGGATCCTTTACGCAAGAAAGTAGAAAATCTTGTAGTAAACGCGGTCCCCTGTAGGAGCTGGCTTGCCAGCGATGGATTCGAATACGCCGCGTGTATCCAGAAAGCACGCGTTATCGTTAGCGACCATCGCTGGCAAGCCAGCTCCCACAGGGGGCGTGTTTTAGCCAACAAACACGCGTTATCGTTGGTGACCATCGCTGGCAAGCCAGCTCCTACAGGGGGTGTGTTTATCCAACAAACACGCGTTATCGTTGGCTACCATCGCTGGCAAGCCAGCTCCTACAGGGGTGCGGTGTTGTCAGGCGGTGGTTGGGGTGCGCTCCAGTAGGTGTTCGAGGTCGTCGAGCAATTCGTCGCTGCGTAGCAGCTCGTAGTGGCCGCCGGCCAACAAGCGATCAATGCCGTGATTGCCGACCTGGGCTTCGAACACCCGGCGTTCGTCCTCGCGTCCGGCTACCCACCAGCGATGGGCCGAGACCTGAATTTTCGGTAGTTGTCGCTGCGACAGCGCAAGCTGTTTGAGCGACGAACCGGTAGCGAAGATCTGCGTCAGTTCACTGGCACCCAACGCCGCGTGGCCATTGGCGCCGTGCATGGCTGCTTCGATCACTGCGGTGGCGCCTTCGCGTTCGTTCAGGCCTGTGGTTTTCGAAGCAATCAAGGCCTGTGCTTCTACAGACGGTTGACCGAGGACAAACTTAAGGAAGTCCGCCAGGTCTTCGCGCCAGTCCCCCGCTTCCGCCGTCCCCGCCACATAAGTGTCGACCAGCCCGGCGAACGCCACCGTCTGCCCCTGGCGTTCCAGTTCATGGGCGACCAGTTGCGTCAATGCGCCACCCAGCGACCACCCGAGCAGGTAGTACGGTCCTTGCGGCTGTTGTGTGCGGATTCGCTGGGCATAGGCCTGGGCCATGGCCAGCAGCGACTCGTCCTGCCACTGCGGGTCGAGCAGCATGCGGCATTGCAGGCCGTACACCGTGCGCCGGCCTTCGAGGCGACGGGCCAGCGGCTCGTAGTCGAACACCGTGCCGAAACCGGCGTGCAGGCAGAACAGCGCCGGCACGTTGCTGACCCGGCCATTCAGCGCCAGCAGCGGGTCCGGCGCTTGTGCAGGTTCTGCGACTTGATAGCCGCTGAGTTCGGCGATGCAGGGTTTCTGCATCAGGTCGCGCAGTTTCAATTCGAAGCCCAGTTGCGGCTGGCTGCGCACCCGCGAGATGACCTTGAGCACCTGCAATGAGTCGCCGCCGAGTTCAAAGAAGTTGTCATCGATGCCCACTTGCGGCACCCCCAACACCTCTTGCCAGATCGTCGCCAGCGCGCTTTCCAGCGCGTTGCGCGGCGCGCGGTAACCGCCCAGTGCCCATTCCGGCACAGGCAGTGCGCGACGATCGAGCTTGCCGTTGGCCGACAGCGGGAAGCGCTCCAGCACCAGGATCCGTGCCGGCACCATGTAGTCAGGCATCTGCGCTTGCAGATCGGCCTTCAAGCGTCGATCCAGTCCGGTGGCAGCAGCGGCCACCACGTAACCGACCAACTGTTTGCCGGTCGGCGTGTCGTGCACCACCACGGCGGCATCCTGCACAGCGGCGCAGTCACGCAGACGGGCTTCGATCTCGCCCAGCTCGATACGGAAACCACGGATCTTCACTTGCTGGTCGAGCCGGCCGAGGTAGTCGATCAAGCCGCATTCGCGCTGGCGCACCAGGTCGCCGGTGCGGTACATGCGGCCACCGGCCTCGAACGGATCGGGAATGAAGCGCTCGGCGCTCATGCCCGGCCGCTGGTGATAACCCCGCGCCAGGCATTCGCCGCCCAGGTACAACTCGCCGCTGACACCCACCGGCAACGGATTGAGGTCGGCGTCGAGGATGTACAGGCCACGGCCCGCCACGCCACGGCCAATCGGCGCATAGGCCGCCTCGCAGGTTTCGCTGGCTTCGGCACGCCACAGCAGTGGTGTAACCACGGTTTCGGTCGGGCCGTAGCCGTTGACCAGGCGCTGCGGGCGCAAGGTGCGCTTGACCTGTTCGAAGCTGGCATCCGGCACCGCATCGCCGCCAAAGCAGTACACCTCGACCGCCGGCGGATTGCCCAGGCGCTCGGCTACTTCGGCCATCTGTTGCAGGTACGCCGGCGGGAAGCAGGCGACGCTGATGCTGTGGCGATGCAGCACCTCCAGGGTGTGTTCCGGGGTCCACAGGTTGTCTTCGCGGATCACCAGGCTGCCGCCGGCCAACAGCACACTCAGCCAGCGTTCCTGGGCACCGTCGAAGGCGAACGACATGAAGTGCAGTTCACGGCTGCGTGGCGCCAGTTCGTAGAGGTCGATGATGCCGCGGCAATGCCGGGCAATCGGCCCACGTTCCACCGCGACGCCCTTGGGTTGGCCGGTGGAGCCGGAGGTGTAGATCAGGTACGCCAGGTGACCCGGCAGTGGTTCGACAACAGGGCACTGGGGGCTGCCCGCAACGCTCAGTTGATCGAGCAACAGGCGTGGCGGGCTGTCGGCCAGGGCCAGGCGATCACCCAGGTCGCTGTCGCACAGCAACAGGCTGGCGGCCGAATCGCTGAGCATGTAGGCCAGGCGCTCGGCCGGGTAGGACAGGTCCAGTGGCAGATAGGCCGCACCGGCCTTGAGCACGGCCAGGAACGCGACGATGGTGCGTTCCGAGCGGGGCAAGGCCACCGCGACCATGCTTTCCGCACCGATGCCGCGGGCGATCAACTGATGAGCCAGCGCATTGGCCTGGGCTTCAAGATCGGCGTAGCTGACTTCGCGATCCTCGCAGAACAAGGCCACTTTCTGCGGCTGGTTGCGCACATGCTGATTGAAGCTGTGCAGCAGATCGGCGTTGTCGCTGGAGGCTTGCGGCAAACTCAGGCGCGCTTGCGGCAGGCCGATGTTGCCCAGCAGGCAGTCCGCATCCTCTGGCAGAGCGCGCAGCAAACCTTCCATCTGCGCACGAATCCGCTCCACTTCCTGCTCACTGAAGCGATCACGCAGGTACAGGTATTCGACTTCCAGACCTTGATCGTTGGCACTGACCATCAGGTCCATCGGGAAGTTGGTGACGCCGCCGCTGCCGACTTCGGCAAAGCGCAGCTCGCCTTCCTCGCCACCGCGCAAGGCACGGTCCACCGGATGGTTTTCGAACACGATGATGCTGTCGAACAGACCCTGGCCACCCTGCCCGGCCCAGCGCTGGACGTCGGACAAGGGCGTGTGTTCGTAGTCGCGCACGGCCAGGTTGTAATCCTGCAGGTCACGCAGCCACTCGCCCAGCGGCTGTTGCGGGTCGAGGGTCTGGATCACCGGTAAGGTGTTGATGAACAGGCCGAGCATGTCCTGCGCACCGGCCAGCCCCGTCGGCCGCCCCGCCACCGTGGCGCCGAACGCCACGCTGCGTTGGCCGCTGTGGCGTTGCAGCAACAACAGCCAGGCGCCTTGCACCAAAGTGTTGAGGGTGACGCGCTGACGCTTGGCGAAGCTGTGCAGCTTGCGTGTCGCCTGGGCGTCGAGGTCGCTGTACATCACGCCGTGGCCGGAGCCTGTGGCACCCGATGCCGTGGCCAGGATGGTCGGTGCCTCGAGCGACGCCAGGCGCTCACGCCAGAAGCTTTCTGCCTGTGCCTCGTCCTGGCGTTGCAGCCAGGCGATGTAGTCGGCGTAACGTCCGGTCAGCGCCGGCAGGCTGGTGTGGTGGTACAGGCGCAGCATTTCGCCCAGCAGGCGCGAAGCGCTCCAGCCGTCCAGCAGCAGGTGATGGTAGATCCAGATCATTTGGTAGCGATCTTCACCCAGGCGCACCAGCACAAAGCGCATCAGCGGCGGGCAGCTCAGGTCGAAACCCTTGGCCTGTTCGGCGGCCGCCAGTTCACTCAGCGCCTGCTCGGTGTCGCTGCGCTCACGCCAGTCGAGTTCTTCGATGGGCAACTCGACGCTGGCAAACACCGCCTGCAGCGGATCGGCCAAGCCATCGCGCCAGCGGAAGGCGGCGCGCAGTACTTCATGACGTTCGATCAAGGCTTGCCAGGCTGCGCGGAATCGCGGCACCTGCAAGCCGTCAACCGCCACGCTCAACTGGTTGACGTAGGGGTTGAGCTGCGGCGATTCGAGGCAATGGAACAGCATGCCCTGTTGCATCGGCGACAGCGGATACAGGTCTTGCAAGCCATCGCGGGCGGCGAGATCGATGTGCGGCACCAAGGCAAACGCCTCGACTGCCGGCGCTTCGACCAACGCCGCTTCATCACGGCTCGCCACCGCGGCCAGTGCACGAATGGTCTGCTGTTCGAACAACTGCTTGGGACTGAACACCAGTCCACGCTGCCCGGCACGGCTCACCGCCTGCAGCGAGATGATCGAGTCACCGCCCAGTTCAAAGAAGTTTTCGGTGACGCCCACCGAGTCCAGGCCCAGCAGCTCCTGCCAGATCTCCACCAGCAGTGCTTCGGCCGGCGACGCGGCGGCCACCTGGTCGAGGCTCTGACGTGATGCCTCCGGTGCCGGCAGGCCCTGACGATCGAGCTTGCCGTTCGGCGTCAGCGGCAATGCCGCCAGGCACATCAAGTGCGCCGGCAACATGTGCGCCGGCAGACGGCTGCGCAGGTGTGCGGTCAGTGCTTCATGCAGGTCCTGCTCGTTGGCCAGCGGATCGCGCGGCACCACGTAGCCGACCAGTTGACGGCTCACCGGACCTTCGCGGTCGATGACGAAGGCTTCACGCACGCCTTCGTGCTCCATCAGGCAGGCTTCGATTTCGCCCAGCTCGATACGGAAGCCGCGAATCTTCACTTGCTGGTCGATACGGCCGAGGTATTCGACCACGCCATCGGCACGGAACCGCGCCAGGTCGCCACTGCGGTACAGGCGCGCCCCTGGCACGAAAGGGTCCGGTACGAAACGCTCGGCGGTGAGGTCAGGACGTTGGTGATAACCCCGGGCAACGCCCTCGCCGCCCAGGTACAACTCACCCGCCACGCCGACCGGCAACGGCTGCAAGCCGCCGTCGAGAATGTAGGCGCTGCGGTTGCCCACCGGCCGGCCGATCGGCATGAACGCCGAATCGAACTCGGTATCCGGATAGGCCAGCCAGATCAGCGGCGTGATCACCGTTTCGGTCGGGCCATAGCCATTGATCAGGCGCTTGGGTTGCAGCACCTGCTGCACTTCGTCGAAGGCATGCTTGGCCATCCCCTCACCGCACGGGGTGTAGGAACGGATCGGCAGATCGCGCCCGGCTTCGCCCATGTAGTCGGCGATCTGCGCCAGGTAACTCGGGGTGAAGCAGGCGATGGTGATGTCGTGTTTTTCGATCTCGGCGCAGGTGCGCTCCACGCTCCACAACTCGTCGTCGCGGGGCATCACCGCCGAACCGAACACCAGCGGCGTCAGCCAGCGCTCGTGGGCGCCGTCGAAGCTGATCGAGGCGAATTGCAGTTCGCGGTCGTCCGGGGTCATGCCGTACAACTCGCCGATCGACAGGCAATGCATGGCCAGCGGACCGTGGGCCACGCTGACGCCTTTCGGCCGGCCGGTGGAACCGGAGGTGTAGATCAGGTAGGCGAGGTTTTCGCCGCAGGTCAGGTTGACCGGGTCGCTGTCCGCCATGAATTCCAGCGGCTCGCGGTCGATTTCCAGCACCGCCAGGCCTTCGGGCAATGGCAGTTTTTCCCGCAGCCAGGACTGGCTGATCAGCAGGGAAATGCCGCTGTCGTCCATCAGGTAGCGCAGGCGCTCCGCCGGGTAGGCCGGGTCCAGCGGCACGTAGGCGCCGCCGGCCTTGAGGATCGCCAGCAGGCCGACGATCATCTCCGGCGAGCGTTGCATGGCCAGGCCGACCCGCACTTCCGGGCCGATGCCGCGCCCGCGCAAGTGGTGGGCCAGGCGGTTGGCGCGGCGATTGAGCTGGTCGAAGCTCAGCTCCAGTTCGTTGAAGATCAACGCCGTGGCGTCAGGCCGGATAACGGCCTGGGCCTCGATCAGTTGATGCACGCACAGCGGGTTTTCCTGCGCGCTGAACGGCGGGTTCCATTCCAGCAATTGCTGGGTGCGTTCTGGCGCAGTCAGCAGGTCCAGCTCACTCAAAGCGGCCTGAGGCGCAGCGACCATCGCAGCCAACAATGCGGCCAGATGTTCGCTCATGCGCGCAATGGCAGTGCTGCTGAAATGGCTGCACTGGTAGCTCCAGTTCAGGCTGAGCTGGCTCTCAGCGGTGGCCGCCAGGGTCAGCGGGAAGTTGGTGCGCTCATGGTTCTGCGGAATCGAGAAGCTCAACCCGGCCGGTGCGCCCTGTTGCAAGGCTTCGGCCACCGGGAAGTTTTCGAACACGAGCAGGCTGTCGAACAGCGGTTCGCCGGCGCGCCCGGCCCAACGCTGAATGTCACCCAGGGCGGTGAATTCATGCTCGCGCAGCTCGAGGTTTTGCGCCTGCAAGCGCGTCAGCCATTGCCCGACGCTTTCGAGAGCATCCGGGCTGCTGATCACCGGCAAAGTGTTGATGAACAGGCCGAGCTGGCTTTCGGCCCCAGGCAAATCCACCGGGCGACCGGCCACGGTGGCGCCGAACGCTACGCTGCGTTGGCCGCTGTAGCGTTGCAACAGCAGTGCCCAGGCGCCTTGCACCAGGGTGTTGAGGGTCACTTTTTGCTGCCGGGCGAAGTCGCTGAAGCGCTTGCTGGTGGCGACGTCGAAGGTCTGGCGGTGGTCGGCAAAGCCTGCGTCCACCTTGCTGTCGACATTGGCGAGGCTCTGGGCCAACAACGTCGGGTTGTCGAGGGATGCCAGTTGCTCGCGCCAGAACAGTTCGTCAGCTTGCGCGTCCTGGCGTTGCAGCCAACCGATGTAGTCGGCGAAGCGCCCGGTCGGCGCCTGAACCTCCTGCCCCGCATAACGCTGCAGGACTTCGCTCAGCAGCAGCGAGTTACTCCAGCCGTCGAGCAACAGGTGATGGTGGGTGTAGATCAGTTGCTGACGCTCGTCGTCCAGGCGCACCAGGGTCAGGCGTATCAGTGGCGCCCGGGTCGAATCCAGTTGCAGGCGTTCGCTGGCGATCAGTTGCGCCAGCGCCTCGGCCTGATCATCGCGGCCGCGCCAGTCGAGGCAGGTCATCGGCAATTGCAGATGACGATGGACCAGTTGCACCGGTGCCTCGAAACCTTCGGGGAAGTGGAAGCTGCTGCGCAGGATCGCGTGGCTGTCGAGCACCGCTTGCCAGGCGCGACCGAGGCGTTCGGCATCGAGACCACGAGCCTCGACGCTGAGCTGGTTCACGTAGGCGCCGGAATCCGACTCGTACAGGCTGTGGAACAACAAACCGGCCTGCATCGGCGACAGCGGATACACATCTTCGATCTGCGCCGGCGGCACTGGCAGGCCATCGAGTTGCGCCTGGGTCAGTCGCGCCAGCGGGAAGTCCGCCGGGGTCACGCCGCCCGCGCCCTCGCTCAGGCAATGCTCGATCAGCGCCAGCAGTTCAGCGCGGAAATCGTTCGCCAGGGCCTCGATTTCGCGCCGGTCGAAGCATTCGCGGCTGAAGGTCCAGTCGAGTTTCAGTTCTCCGCCATAAACTTGTCCGTCCACTGACAACCAGTTCGCCAAGGGTGCGTCCGCCGATTGCGCAGCTCCGCTGGACTCACTTGAAGGCGTGAACAGCGCGTCCTCGTCAAAGCTCTGGTCGAACTGGCCGAGGTAGTTGAAGGTCACCCGTGCTTGCGGCAATGCAGCCAAAGCCGCTTGGGCAGTGGCATCGCCCATGTAGCGCAAAAACCCATAGCCCAGGCCTTTGCCGGGGATGTCCCGCAGTTGCTGCTTGATCGCCTTGATCGAGCCGCCGATGTCGGCAGTCGGCGTCAGGCGCACCGGGAACAGGCTGGAGAACCAACCCACGGTGCGGGTCAGGTCGATGTCGTCGAACAGCTCTTCGCGGCCATGGCCTTCGAGCTGGATCAGCGCTGATTCGTGACCGGTCCAGCGGCTGAGTGTGCGAGTCAGCGCGGTGAGCAGCAGGTCGTTGACCTGGGTGCGGTAGATCGCCGGAGCCTGTTGCAACAGCTGACGGGTTTGTTCGCGGTCCAGACCGATGCTCACGCCCTGGCGCAGATGCCCGGCCTGACTGGCTTGCGTGTTGGCTGCTGGCAGCGAATCGCTGGCGCCAGTCAGTTGAGCCTGCCACCAGCTCAGTTCGTCGGCGGCGGTTTCGCAGCGTGCGTAGGTATCGAGTTTTTCTGCCCAAGCCTGGAAGGCGCTGGTCTTCGGCGGCAGTTCCTCACCTTGATACGCGGCCTGCAAATCTTCCAGCAACACCCGCCACGAAACACCGTCCACCGCCAAGTGGTGGATCACCAACAACAAGCGTTGCGAGCCGTCAGCCTGGGCGATCAGCGCCACGCGCAGCAGCGGCCCGTCTTGCAGGCTGAGGCTGCGCTGGGCTTCGTCGCACACCGATTCGAGCGACGCATCGCTGGCGACGCGGGCGGTCCAGAGCATGTCGATGACATCGGCACTGTCGGCACCGACATAGCGCGCCGACCATAGGCCGTCGACCTGACTGAAACGCAAGCGCAGGGCATCGTGCTGCTTGAGTACTCGTTGCAGGGCACCTTGCAGGCGCGGCAGCTCAAGGGTTTGGCGCGGCGTCAGCAACACCGCCTGGTTCCAGTGCGCACGTTGCGGGATGGGTTCTTCGAAGAACCAGCGCTGGATCGGCGTGAGGGTTTGCACGCCGTCTACCGGACCTTGTTGCGCCACCGGGGCGGCCTGCTCTTTCACCACTGCGGCCAGCGCTTGCAGGGTCTGCTGCTGGAACAGGTCGCGCGGTTGCAGGCTCAGGCCGGCACGTCGGGCGCGGCTGACCACCTGGATCGAAATGATCGAGTCACCGCCCAGTTCGAAGAAGTTATCCTGGCGCCCGACCGGCTCCACGCCCAGCACGTCCTGCCAGATCTGCGCCAGCACGCGCTCGTGTTCACTGCGTGGCGCTTCGAATGCACGCTGGCTGACCTGCGCGGTCGGTGCCGGCAGGCGCTTGCGCTCGAGTTTGCCGTTGGGGCTCAGTGGCATCTGTTCGATCAGCACGGTTTGCGTCGGCACCATGTAGTCCGGCAGGCTGCAGAGCAGATGGCTTTTCAGGGTTTCGCGCCAGGCGCCCTGCTGCGCCGCATCGGCGTCTAGCAACGCACGATCCTGCGGCACGATGTAGGCCACCAGTTGCTTGCCGCTCGGGCTGTCCAGGGCCAGCACCACGGCTTCCTGCACGTCGGCATGTTCTTGCAGGCGCGCTTCGATCTCCCCCAGTTCGATGCGCAGGCCGCGAATCTTCACCTGGTGGTCGATCCGCCCGCAGTAGTCGATGGCGCCATCGGCGCGGTAGCGCGCCAGGTCACCGGTGCGGTACAGGCGCTCGCCGCTGCCGAACGGGTCGACCACGAAACGCTCGGCGGTCAGCGCACCACGGCGGTGATAACCCCGCGCCAGGCCGACGCCACCGAGGTACAACTCACCCACCGCGCCCAGCGGCAGGGGTTGCAATTCGCTGTCGAGGATAAAGGTGCGCAGGTTGGCGATCGGTCGGCCGATCGGCACGCTGTCGCGGCCCTCTTCTACACAGGTCCAGTGGGTCACGTCGATGGCCGCTTCGGTCGGGCCATACAGGTTGTACAGGTTGGCCTGCGGCAGGCTGCGCAGGGTCTGGCGTTGCAGCTCCATCGGCAGCGCTTCGCCGCTGCAGATGATGCGGGTCAGGGAAGTGCAGGCCAAGGCTTCGTCGGCAGCAATGAACGCCGAGAGCATCGACGGCACGAAGTGCAGCGTGGTGATCGCCTGCTCGACGATCAGCGCGGCGAGGCGTTGCGGATCGCGATGCTCACCCGGGGCGGCGATCACCAGGGTGGCGCCTTTCATCAGCGGCCAGAAAAACTCCCACACCGACACGTCAAAACTGAACGGGGTTTTCTGCAGCACGCGGTCCGTGGGCCGCAAGTCATAGGCGGCCTGCATCCACTCGATACGGTTGTGCAGCGCCACGTGGCGGTTGCCGGCGCCCTTGGGTTTGCCGGTGGAACCGGAAGTGTAGATCATGTAGGCGAGGTTTTCCGCCACCGCCAGGTTCGGCAGATCGCTGCCTGGCAAGTCGCTCAACCAGTCGGCATCGGCGTGCAGGCACAGGGTGCGCACGGTGTCCGGCGTCGGCAGTTGCGCCAGCAGGTGTTCCTGGGTCAGCAGCAGTGTTATGCCGCTGTCTTCGATCATGTAGCTCAAGCGATCGAGCGGGTATTCCGGATCCAGTGGCACGTAGGCACCGCCGGCCTTGAGGATCGCCAGCAGGCCGACGACCATTTCCAGCGAACGGTCGCAGGCGATGCCGACGATCACTTCCGGGCCGACACCCTGGGTGCGCAAGTGGTGGGCCAGGCGGTTGGCGCGCAGGTTCAACTCGGCGTAGCTCAAGGCCTGGCCCTGGAACACCAGCGCCGTCGCCTGAGGATTTTCCAGCACCCGTGCTTCGAAATGCCGTTGTACACAGACTTCACCCGGATAGACCTGAGCGGTGTCGTTGAGGTCGTCGAGCATGCGCAGGCGCTCGTCGGCCTCCAGCAACGGCAATTCAGCCAGCGGCGTTTGCGGGTTGGCCAGCACCCCGGCCAGCAGGTTGCGCCAATGCCGGGCCAGGTGCTCGATGCGCTCGGCATCGAACAGGTCGGTGGCGTAGGTCAGGCTGGCGAACAGTTGGTCGCCCTGTTCCTGGGTGTCCAGTTGCAGATCGAATTGCGTGGTGTGCGCCGTGGCGTTCAACGCCTCCACACGCAGGCCGGCCAGCAAGCCGCTGACGGCGGCGGGCTTGGCCTGCTGGTGGTTGAACATCACCTGGAACAGCGGGTTGTGGCTGAGGCTGCGCTCGCCTTGCAGCGCCTGCACCAGGCGCTCGAACGGAAGGTCCTGATAATCCTGGGCATCCAGGGCAAAGGCGCGGGTCTGGTCAAGCAGTTGAGTGAACGGCAGGCGCCCGTCGAGTTCGGCGCGCATCACCTGGGTGTTGACGAAGAAGCCGATCAGGCCACGGGTCTCGGCGCGATTGCGGTTGCCGATCGGCACGCCGATGCGCAGGTCGGCCTGACCGCTGTAGCGATAGAGCAAGGCCTGGAAACTGGCCAGCAACAGCATGAACGGCGTGACGCCGCGCTGTTTGGCCAGGGCCATCAGGCCGGATGAGAGCGTGGCGTCCAGGGCGAAATCCAGACGCGCACCGCGCTGGCTCGGTTGCGCAGGACGCGGGCGATCGGTCGGCAATTCCAGCAGCGGCTGTTCGCTGCCGAGTTGGCCACGCCACCAATCGAGTTGGCGTTCAAGCTCGCCGGCTTCCATCCAGCGTCGCTGCCACGCAGCGTAGTCCGAATACTCGATCGGCAACGCTTGCAGCTCGGCGCTGCGGCCCTGGCAATGGGCGGCATACAGCTGGGAAAACTCCTCCACCAACACGCCCATCGACCAGCCGTCGGTGACGATGTGGTGCAGGGTCAGCACCAGCACATGGTCATTAAAATCCAGCTGCAACAGGCTGACGCGCAACAGCGGGCCGTGTTGCAGATCGAACGGTCGGGCGATTTCCTGCTCGACTTTTTGCATCGCCAATTCGAGGCGCTGGGCCTCGGGCTCGCCGCGCAGGTCGTGCTGCTCGATGGGTAGCGTGGTGAACGTGGCCAAGGTCTGCAGCACTTGGCCGTCGTCCTCGACAAATTGGCTGCGCAGGCTCTGATGCCGCTCCAGCAAAACATCGAAACTCTGCTGCAACGCCGCGACATTCAGCGGGCCTTGGAGACGCAGGGCCGCGGGAATGTTGTAGGCACTGCTCTGCGGGTCGAGCTGCCAGAGGAACCACTGGCGCTGCTGCGCATAGGACAGCTCGAACGACGATTGCAGCGCGGCGGCAGGCGGGATCGGCAGTTGGCCGAAGCTCACGCCCTGCTCCTGCATCTTTGTCAGAAACTCGCGGCGCTTGTCGGCAGGCAGGCCAGCGAAGCGGGTGGCGATACGCGAGGCGGTGCTGTGTTCCATCAGTTGATCTCCATCTCGTCCAGCAGCGACTCAAGCGCATCCAGACGGGCATCGTTGTCGGTCGGGGCTTGTTGCCCGGCGGTGGCGGCATAAGCCTGAAGGTCGTTGCTTTCGAACAGCGCGCGCAGCGGCAGCTCGATGCCCAGTTCCAGTTCCACTCGGGCACTGGCCTGGGCGGCGAGCAGCGAATGCCCGCCCAATTCAAAGAAGTTGTCGCGCCGGCCGATCTGCGCCACGCCCAGCACCTCGGCCCAGATCGCTGCCAGTTGCTGTTCGAGCTCGCCCTCGGGGGCCTCGAACGGTCGTTGCCAGTCCTCGGCATCCGGTAGCGGCAAGGCCTTGCGATCGAGCTTGCCGTTGCTGGTCAGCGGCAAGGCATCGAGCAATAGCCAGTGGCTGGGCACCATGTAGTCCGGCAGGTCGACCTTGAGCGCGGCGCGCAGGTTGTCGCGCCAGCTGATCGGATCGTGCGGGGTTTGCTCGGCGACGACGTAGGCGCACAGGTGTGGCCCGCTGTCGCCGGCATGCACGCTCAGCACCGCCTGGCGCACGCCCGGTTGCGCCAGCAGCGCGGCTTCGATCTCGCCCAGTTCGATGCGGAACCCGCGGATCTTCACCTGTTGGTCGATGCGCCCCAGGTAGTCGATGCTGCCGTCGGCGCGCTGGCGCGCCAGGTCGCCGCTGCGATACAGGCGTTGCGCGGCATCGAACGGGCTGGGCACAAAACGCTCGGCGGTCAGGCCGAAACGCCCGTGGTAACCCCGTGCGAGGCCGGCGCCGGCGATGTACAACTCCCCCGCCACGCCCACCGGCACCGGTTGCAACTGGCTGTCGAGCAGGTACCAGCGCAGGTCGCGGATCGGCAGGCCGATCGGGCTCTGGGCCTTGCCGTCGAGGTCGGCCAGGCGGATCGCGCGGTAGGTCACGTGCACCGTGGTTTCGGTGATGCCGTACATGTTGACCAGGGTCGGTTGCTGGTCGCCAAAGCGTTCGAACCAGGGACGCAGGCTGGCCACTTCCAGGGCTTCGCCACCGAAAATCACCTGGCGCAACGCCAGTTGGCGCGGGCTGGCGCAGGCGATCGGCAGCAACTGGCGGAAGGCCGTCGGGGTCTGGTTCAACACCGTCACCCCTTCATCGCAAAGCAGGCGGTGGAACTCCTGGGGCTCGCGGCTGATGTAATACGGCACGATCACCAGGCGCCCGCCGGTGCACAGCGAGCCAAACAGCTCCCACACCGAGAAATCGAAGGCATAGGAGTGGAACAGGGTCCAGACATCGTCTGCGCCGAAGTTGAACTCGGCCGCGGTGGCGGTGAGCAGGCGCCCGACGTTGCCATGGCTGAGCAAGGCGCCCTTTGGCCGGCCGGTGGAGCCGGAGGTGTAGATCACGTAGGCGAGATTGTCCGGGGTCGCCAACGGCGCCAGGTTGTCGTCGCTGTAGGCGTCCAGTTGCAACGCCGCCAGGTCAAGGACCTGCACGCCGTCGCGGTCCGGCAAGCCATCGATCAGGTGAGCCTGGGTCAACAGCAACGCGATGCCACTGTCATCGATCATGTAGCTCAGGCGCTCGGCCGGGTATTGCGGATCGAGCGGCACGTAGGCGCCACCGGCCTTGAGAATCGCCAGCAAACCGACCACCAGCGGCACCGCCCGCTCGGTAGCGATACCCACCCGCACTTCGGGGCCGACACCCTGCTCACGCAGTTTGCGCGCCAGGCGGTTGGCCTGGGCGTTGAGCGCCGCGTAGCTCAGCTGCTCGCCTTCACAGGACAGTGCGATGGCGTCCGGGCGTTGCGCGGCCTGGGCTTCGAACAGCTGATGCAGAGTTGGCGATGGCGCTTGCGCCTCGAACGCCGGGTTCCAGTGCTGGATCAACGCCTGCTGTTGCGGCGCTTGCAGCAACGGCAGTTCAGCGACACGCTGCTGCGGATCGGCAACCACCGCGCGCAACAGGTTCAGCCACTGCTCGGCGAAGCGCTGCATCGAGGCCTCGTCGTACAGGTCGGTGGCGTAGCTGAGGCTGGCGGCCAGCGTGTCGCCCTGCTCCTGGGTATCGAGCACCAGGTCGAACTGCGCGGTGTGTTGCTGCCAGTGCAAACGCTCCACCTGCAGGCCGGCGACCTCGCGCTCGACACTCGCCCCCATCTGCTGCTGGTGGTTGTAGAGCACCTGGAACAAGGGGCTGTGATTGAGGCTGCGATCCGGTTGCAGGGCATCCACCAGTTGCTCGAACGGCAGGTCCTGATGCACCTGGGCGTCGAGCGCGACCTGCTTGACCTGTTGCAGCAACGCACTGAACGATTGCTGCCCGTCGATCTCGGCGCGCAGCACCTGGGTATTGATGAAGAAGCCGATCAGGCCTTCGGTTTCCAGGCGCGAACGGCCGGCGCTCGGCACGCCGACGCTGATGCTCGACTGCCCGCTCTGGCGGTGCAGCAAGGTCTGGAAACTGGCCAGCAACAGCATGAACAGCGTCACTTGCTGGTGCTGTGCGCGCTCGCGCAAACCGGCCAGCAGTGGGCGATCGACGTTCAGCGTCAGACTGGCGCCGCGTTCGCTGCGGCGAGCCGGACGGGTCAGTTCACTCGGCAATTCCAGCGGCGCCTGGCTGCCCGCCAGTTGTTCGCGCCACCACGCCAGTTGCCGCGCGCCCTCGCCGGCTTCCAGCCAGTCGCGCTGCCAACGAGCGTAGTCGCTGTAGTTCACCGGCAGGCTCGAGAGGTTGGCTGCACTGCCTTCGACAGCCGCCTGATACAACGCGCTGAATTCATCGACCATGACCTGCATCGACCAGCCATCGGCGGCGATGTGGTGCACGGTGAGCACCAGCACATGCTCCTCGGCGCCGACCTGCAGCAGCAATGCGCGCCACAACGGACCGTTGCGCAGGTCGAACGGTCGGGCGATTTCTTCGGCAACGGCGGCTTCGACCGACGACTCATTGAGCTGCCGTTCGCTGAAGTGCAACGCCAGTTCCGTGCGCAGCAATGGACGCGCCTGCTGACCGTCCTGTTCGAAGGTGGTGCGCAGGGTCTGGTGCCGGGCCTGCAATTGCAGGAAGGCTTCGCGCAGGGCCTGGCGGTTCAGTGGTCCCTTGAGGCGCAAGGCCGCCGGAATGTTGTAGGCGCTGCTCTGTGGGTCCAGTTGCCAGAGAATCCACTGGCGCTGTTGGGCGTAGGACAGAATCGGCGCCTGATCATCGGCTGCACGTTGCAAGGTCGGCTGAGCGCTGGTTTCGGCAAGCACTGCACGCTCGGCAAATTCCGCCAGATTCGTGGCGGAGAACAGGCTGCTCACCGACAGTTCGATGTTCAGTTGCTGGCGAACCCGCGAGATCACTTGCAGCACCAGCAACGAATGGCCGCCCAACTCGAAGAAGTTGTCGTCGCGACTTACCTGCTCGACCTGCAACACGTCCTGCCAGACCTGCGCCAGTTGCGTTTCCAGGCCTTCGGCCGGGGCAATGAAGGCACGTTGTGCAGCGCCGGCCTCAACACGCGGCAAGGCCTTGCGGTCGAGTTTGCCGTTGTTGTTGAGCGGCAATTTCGCCAGCATGATCAGATGGCTCGGCACCATGTATTCCGGCAGCGACTGGCGCATGACGGCCTTGAGCCCTTCCAGATAGTCGGCCTCGGAAACCACCGCGCCGCTGGCGACGATGTACGCCACCAGTTGCGTGCCATCCTGGGCGATGACCGCCGCTTCGCGTACCTCGTACCGGGCTTGCAGACAGGCTTCGATCTCGCCCATCTCGATGCGGAAACCGCGAATTTTCACCTGATGGTCGATGCGCCCGACGTATTCCAGGTCACCGCTGGCGTTGTAGCGCGCCAAATCGCCGCTGCGGTACAGGCGCGCGCCCGGTTCGCGGGCGAACGGGTCCGGGAGGAATCGTTCGGCGGTCAGCGCCGGACGGTCGAAATAACTTTGCGCCAGGCAGGCCGGCGCGCCGATGCACAACTCGCCAACGCCATCGGCGGGCAGCAACTGGCCGGCTGCATCCAGCACATACAGTGCGCGGCCGGGAATGGCGCGACCGATCGGAATGCCGAACGCATCGCTGGCATCCTCCAGGCGGCACTCATGCACGCTGGACACCACCGTCGCTTCGGTCGGCCCGTAGGTGTTGAGCAGGCGCACGTGACCCAGACCAGCCTGATGCCACAGGCGCAGTCCTTCTACCGACATGGCCTCGCCGCCGACGTGCACCTGACGCAGAGCGCCAAAGTTACGCACCGCACCGCTGGCACATTCACCGGCCAGCAGGAACCAGTAGGCGGCGGGCAAGTCGGCCACGGTCACACCTTGCTCGACGATCTGTGCAGCCAGTCGACCGGCGTCCCACAGGTCATCGCCACGCATGATCAGTGCCGCGCCGACGCACAGGGTCGGGAAGCATTGCTCGACGAAGCCGTCGAAGCTGAAGGTGGCGAATTGCAGTACGCGATCTTCTTTCGTCAACCTCGAATAATCGGCGGCGGTCTGGCAGAACTCGCGTAAAGCGTCGTGGGCGATGGCCACGCCTTTGGGTTGGCCGGTGGAGCCGGAGGTGTAGATGATGTAGGCCAGGTCTGCGGCGACCGCGTGGTTCTGCGGATTGCCTTGTGGATAACCGGCGCTGTCGTCGAGGCGCAGGCCTACCAGCCCCGTCGGCAACGGCAGGTCTTCCAGCAAGCCGGACTCGCTCAGCAGCACGTCGAGGCGGCTGTCGTCGATCATGTAAGCCAGGCGTTCAGCCGGGTATTTCGGGTCCAGCGGCACATAGGCCGCGCCGCTTTTCAGCACCGCCAGCAGGCTGACGATCAACTGCGGGCCACGACGCAGCGCCAGGCCGACACGCTTGCCGGGGCCTGCGCCATTGTCGATCAGGCGATGGGCCAGGCGGTTGGCCTGGGCATTGAGTTCGCCGTAGCTCAGGCTCCGGCCGTCGACCTGCAACGCCAGTGCATCCGGAGTCGCGGCGGCTTGAGCGGCGATGCGTTCATGGACCAGAAGCACTGTGGATAACTCAACCGTGGCCGGTTGGCTGATGGCGAGTACCGCGTTCTTGCCTTCGGCATCGAGCAGTTCCAGCGCACCCAGCGCCGCGTCTGGTGAAGCCACCAATTGCGTCAGCAGATGCTGCAAATTGGCCGACAGTTGAGCGACTTGAGCGGCACTGAAGCGCGCAGCGTCGTAGCTGAAATCCAGGCTCAGGGCTTCGCCCAACTCGACGCCAAGCGTCAGTGGATAGTGGGTGCGCTCGTGGTTATGCAAATTGCCGAACGACAACCCCGCCGGTGCGCCCTGCTTCAGCGCCTGGGCAACGGGGAAGTTTTCGAACACCAGCAAACTGTCGAACAATGCCGAGCCCTGCTGCCCCGCCCAGCCCTGAATGTCATACAGCGGCACATGCTCGAACTCGCGCATGGCCAGGTTCAGGCCTTGCAACTCGCCGAGCCACTGGCTGACGGTCTGGTCCGGCTTCATCGCGCACACCAGCGGCAGGGTGTTGATGAACAACCCGAGCTGCTCTTCGATGCCCGGCAGCGGCGCCGAACGGCCGGCCACGGTGGCGCCGAACACCACGCAGTCCTGGCCGGTGTAGCGCTGCAACAACAGGCTCCAGGCCGCCTGCAGCACGGTGTTGAGTGTGACTTTCTGCTGCCGGGCGAACTCGGCCAGACGCTGGGTCGCGCGTGGGTCGATGGTCACGCGACATTCCTCGCTGCCCGCGCCACCGACGGGAGGACGCAAGGCTTCGGCCAGCAGCGTTGGCGCTTCAAGCGGTGCCAGTGCGGCTTTCCAGAATTGTTCGCCAGCGACCGTCGATTGTTGCTGCAACCAGCCCAGGTAATCGCGGTACTGCCCCGTCGGTGCCGGCAGCGCATGCCCGGCGGCATAGTGCTGGATGACTTCGGCGAGCAACTGCGCGTTGCTCCAGCCGTCCATCAGGATGTGATGGCTGGTGTAGATCAGGTGCCAGGTATCAGCGCCGGTGCGCACCAGTTTCAAGCGCAACAGCGGTGCCGTGCCCAATTCGAAACCTTGCGCGCGTTCGGCATCGGCCAGGGCGTCGGTATCGGTCGCTTCCAGCACTTGCAGTGGTAATGCGACCTGACGGGCAATCGCCTGGTGCGCCACGTCCAGGCCTTGCCAGTGGAAGCTGCTGCGCAGGATGTCGTGACGCTCGACCGCGGCCTGCCAGGAGCGGGTGAAGCGCTCGCAGTCCAGGCCACCGATGTCCAGGCGCAGCTGACTGATGTAGGCGCCGACTTGCGGCTCGTACAGGGTGTGAAAGAGCATGCCCTGCTGCATCGGCGACAGCGGATACAGGTCTTCGAGCGCAGCGACATTCATTGGCAGTGCATCGAGCTGCGCCTGATCGATCCGCGCCAACGGGAAGTCCGAAGGTGTGGCTTGCGGTGCCGGCAGCGAGCAGCAGTGATCGATCAAGGCGTTGAGCTCCAGCGCGTAGTCGTCGGCCAGACCCTGGATGGTCGCGGTGTCGAACATCTCGCGGCTGAAGCCCCAGCTCAGGGACAGCTCGCCGCCATAGACCTGACCTTCGACCACCAGCCAATTGCCCAGGGTTGCCGCCGGGTCCTGAGCCATGCCGTTGCCTTCGGTGGACGGGGTGAACAACGCCCCCTCATCGAACTGACGGTCGAACTGTCCCAGGTAGTTGAAGGTGATGCGCGGTTGCGCCAGCGCCGCCAGTTCGGCGCGAACCTCAGGTGTGCCGAGGTAGCGCATCGCGCCGTAGCCCAGGCCTTTGTCCGGGACTTTGCGCAGTTGCTCCTTGATGGATTTGATCGATGCGCCGAGCTCAAGGGCGGGTGTCAGGTTGACCGGGAACAGGCTGGTGAACCAGCCGACGCTGCGGGTCAGGTCGATGTCGTCGAACAGGTCTTCGCGACCATGGCCTTCGAGCTGGATCAGCGTGCTGCCCTGCCCGCTCCAGCGGCAAACGGTGCGGGCCAGGGCGGTCAGCAGCAGGTCGTTGACCTGGGTACGGTAGGCCGCCGGGGCCTGTTGCAGTAGCTTGCGGGTTCGCTCGGTGTCGAGCTTGAGTTCGAGTTTGTGTTCGAAACGGTTTTCCAGCGCGCCGTTCGGGCGCTCGCACGGCAGGTCTTTTGGCGCGTGTTGCAGTTCGGCCTGCCAGTGGCCGAGGCTGTGCTCGAAGGCTGGTATATGCGCCTGCAAGCGCGCGACCCAACGCTGATAGGTGCTGGTTTTGGCCGGCGCGCTGCCGCCGTTGTAGAAGTGCTGCAGATCTTCCAGCAGTACGCGCCAGGACACGCCGTCCACCGCCAGGTGGTGGATCACCAACAGCAAACGTTCAGAGCCGTCGGCCATCGCCACCCACATTGCGCGCAGCAACGGGCCATTGTGCAAGTCGAGACTGCGCTGGGCGTCGTCGCACAAAGCGTTGAGCTGCTCGACCGATTGCGCCTGACGCTGCCACAGCACCGATTCCGTGGTTGGGGCGGCGTAGGTTTGCTGCCAAGCGTTTTCTACCTGTGCATATCGCAGGCGCAGGCTGTCGTGTTGGGTCAGCAATTGTTCCAGGGCGCGATCCAGCGCTGCGACGTTCAACGGCTCGCGCGGCACCAGCAACAGCGACTGGTTCCAGTGCTGACGCTCGGGGATGTTTTGTTCGAAGAACCATTGTTGCACTGGCGCCAACGCTACTGCGCCAACCGCAGGGCCTTGGTCGATCTGCGATTGCTCGCCACTGCGAGCCGCCTGGGCGAGGCTGCGGATGGTCTGGTGCTGGAAGAGATCCTTGGGGCTGAGCACGATGCCGGCCTGGCGCGCGCGGCTGACCACTTGCATCGAGACGATGGAATCGCCGCCCAGTTCGAAGAAATTGTCTTCCAGGCCGACGTTGTCGATGGCCAGCACGTCCTGCCAGATCGCGGCGAGGGATTTCTCCAGCTCGCTGCGTGGCGGGACGTGTTCGCGTTGCTGCTGGCTGCCATCCACCGCTGGCAAGGTCTTGCGGTCGAGCTTGCCGTTGGGGGTCAGCGGCAGTTGTCCGAGGAACAACAGGAACGCCGGGACCATGTAGTCCGGCAGGTGCTGGCGCAGCGCTGCTTTCAGGGATTCACGCAGGGTCGCTTGCGCGTCGAGGTCGTCCAGCAACGCCGAATCGTTCGGCACGATGTAGGCCACCAGTTGCTGACCGCTGGCGCCGTCCTGGGCCAGCACCGCCAGTTCGCGCACGCCATCCTGCTGCAACAGCCGCGCTTCGATTTCCCCCAGCTCGATACGGAAGCCACGGACCTTGACCTGATGATCGATACGGCCGACGTATTGCAGGGTGCCGTCGGCCTGATAGCGCGTCAGGTCGCCGGTGCGATACAGACGATCGCCAGTGCTGGAAAACGGATTGGGTACATATTTTTCAGCGGTCAGGCTCGGCCGTGACAGGTAACCACGGGTGATGCCCGCGCCGCTCAGGTACAACTCGGCGCACACGCCTTGGGGCACCGGTTGCAGTTCGGCATCGAGCAGATAGCTGGCGGTGTGCTTGAGCGGGCGGCCGATATTGGCGTGGCCACCGGCTTCGCGGCGGGTCCAGGTGGAATAGGTGGTGTCTTCCGACGGGCCATACAGATCGTAGACATGCTCGACCGTCGGGTGCTGGTACAGAGCCTCCACCAGGCTTTGCTTGAGCGGCTCACCGGCCAGGTTGATGATGCGCACGCTCGACGGGATCTGCCCGTCGCGCTGCAGTGCGTTGATCGCCGATGGCACGGTGTTGATCAGGCGTACCTGATCCCGCGCCAGCAGTTGCGGCAACTCCAGGGCGTTGCGGGCGATGATCAGCGAGCCACCGTTGGCCAGGGTGACGAACAGCTCCCACACCGACAGGTCGAAGCACACCGAAGTCGACGCCAGTACACCCTGGATGTCCTCGCGGCTGTACACCGATCCGGACCAGTCGATCAGCGCCATCACGTTACGATGGGCAATCGCCACGCCCTTGGGCTTGCCGGTGGAACCGGAGGTGTAGATCACGTAGGCCAGGTTGTCCGGGGTGACGCGGGTGACCGGAGCGCTTTGCGGGTAGGCGGCGAGCGACTGGATCTCGTCCATCAGCAGGACTTGAGTGTCTGCGCTCACACTCAACGATTCGGCGACGGCCTGCTGTGTGATCAGCACGAGCGCGCGACTGTCCTCGAGCATGTAGGCGACGCGCTCGGCCGGGTAATCCGGGTCCAACGGTACGTAGGCGCCGCCAGCCTTAAGCACCGCCAGCAAGGCCACCAACAGTTGCTCGGAACGCTGCATGGCCACACCGACCCGCACTTCCGGGCCGACGCCGAGCTCAATCAGTTTGTGGGCCAGGCGATTGGCTTGCTGGTCGAGTTCGTTGTAGGTCAGTTGCTTGTCCGCAAAGGTCACGGCCAATGCATCAGGGCTTGCAGCCACTTGCTGGCTGATCATCTGATGAATGCACAGGTCCTGCGGGGCGCTGTCATCAGCGCGGTTCCAGTCGTGGACGATGCGCTGATACTCGGCCTGTTCCAGCAACGGCAAATCGCTGATGCGCTGCTGCGAATCACTGACCATGCCTTGCAGCAACCGTGTCCAGTGCTGCGCCATGCGCGCGATGGTCGCGGCGTCGAACAGGTCGTTGGCGTAAGTCAGTGCCGCGTGGAGCTTGCCGCCCTTTTCATAGGTGTCCAGTGTGAGGTCGAACTGCGTGGTGCGCCCTTGCCACTCGATCATGCCCAGCGCCAGGCCGGACGCTGTGGTGACTGTGGAGATATCCGCGACCTGCGGCTGATGGTTGTACATCACCTGGAACAGCGGCGTGTGGCTGAGGCTGCGTTCCAGTTTCAAGGCTTCGACGAGGCGCTCGAACGGCAGGTCCTGGTGAGCCTGGGCGCCCAGCGCGGTTTCCTTGATGCGCCGCAGCAGTTCGTCGACCCGGGTCTGCCCGTCCAGTTGCGTGCGCAGCACCTGGGTGTTGACGAAGAAGCCGATCAGCCCTTCGATTTCGGCGCGGTTGCGGTTGGCGATCGGCACGCCGACGCGCAAGTCGGTCTGCCCGGTGTAGCGGTGCAGCAGCACGTTGAAGGCGCCGAGCAGCAGCATGAACAGGGTGATGTTGTGCTTCTGCGCGGAGGCCCGCAGTTGCTCGGCCAGTTGCCCGTCGACGGCGAATTCGTAGCGGGTGCCGCGGTAGCTCGGCACCGCCGGGCGTGGGTGATCGAGGGGCAGTTCCAGCACCGGATGCTCGTCGCCCAGTTGCGCTTGCCAGTAGTCGAGTTGGCGCGCCTGCTCGCCGGCCTCCAGCCAGCGCCGTTGCCACAGGGCGTAGTCGCTGTACTGGATTGGCAAGGGCGCCAGTTGCGGTAACGTGCCGGCATCGAAGGCGTCGTAGCAGCGGACGAACTCGTCGATCAGCACGTTCATCGACCAGCCGTCGGACACGATGTGGTGCAGGGTCAGCAGCAGGACGTGTTCCTGTTCGGCCAGCTTGAGCAAGCTGACGCGCAGCAACGGACCGACGCCCAGATCGAACGGCAGCACCGATTGCAGCTCGGCGGACTCGGCCACGGCCTGCTCGCGCTCGCTAGCCGGCAAGGCGCTGAAGTCCACATGATCGATCACCAGCGACGCGGTGGCCGGCACTTGCAGCAGGCTGTCGTCGGGCTGCGGCGCAAACACCGTGCGCAAGGTTTCGTGACGCGCCACCAGGCTGGCGAATGCCTGTTCCAGCGCCGCCAGGTTCAGACGACCAGTCAGGCGCACCGCACCCGGCAAATTGTAGGCGCCGCTTTGCGGATCAAGCCGCCAGAGAAACCACATGCGTCGCTGGGCGTACGACAGCGCCTGGCGATCCTCGGCAAGGGCCCCGGCCGGAATCGGAAACCGGGCGAAATCCACGCCCTCCTTGTGCAAGGCCGCAAGGAACAGCTGGCGCTTTTCCAAGGGCAACCCGATAAACCGGCGAGCAAGTTTCAAGGAGTCTTCAGCATTCATTTCTCAGCATCCGGATCAGTAGGCAGGAAGCACAAAGGCGCGTCGTCCCTATAAAACGAATGCAGACGGGAAAAATTAGCGAATGAGAATAAGTATCAGGATGGCAAAACATTGTGGGAGCGGGCTTGCTCGCGATAGAGGTGTATCAGACACCATTGATGTCGACTGACACTCCGTCATCGCGAGCAAGCTCGCTCCCACAGGGATTCGGTAATGTTTGCGATTGGGTTAACCCACAGCGGCCATGGCGTGCCGACGATGATGAACTTCAAGCTGATCCTTGATCACCTTGAGCACCTTGGCCTCATGCTCATGAATGAAAAAATGCCCACCCGCCAACATGTCCACGGAAAAGCTGCCGTGGGTTTCCTTGCGCCAGCCCATCAGTTGTTCGGTCGTCGCCCGGTCCGCCTTGCCGCCGAGCACGTGCACCGGGCATTTGAGCAGCGGTCGCTGCATCGGCTCGAAGCGCCCGCACAACTGGAAGTCGGCGCGCAGGATTGGCAACGTCAGGCTCATCAACTCTTCGTTGGCCAGGACTTCTTCGCTGGTGCCGTTGAGGCTGCGCAACTGCTCGATCAACTCGGCATCGGATTTGGGTTCGGCAAATCCACGGTCGTAGTCCTCGCGCAGGGTTGGCGCCGCCGTGCCCGAGGCAAAGAGCGCCACCGGTTCCGGGCAGCCAAGCGAGCGCAAGGCGTGGGCCATTTCGCAAGCGAGCAGCGCGCCCAGGCTGTGGCCGAACAGGGCATACGGCGCCTTGAGCGTGGTTTTTTGTTCCTGTGCGAGCTGCAGCGCCAGACGACGCATGTCGGTATGCAATGGCTCGCCGAAACGGGCACCCCGCCCCGGCAGTTCCACCGGTTGCAGCTTGATCCACTCCGGCAGCTTGCGCCGCCAGCGGCTATAGACCATGGCACTCGCGCCGGAATAGGGCAGGCACAGCAATGTCAGCGGGGGCACGGGGCTTACCTCGAAATGTTGTCTAGGTAAGAGAACGGATAAGCGCCAAGGAGAATTAGTCGGATGAATCCCCCCCTGTGGGAGCGAGCCTGCTCGCGATGGTATGTCAGACACATCGGTGTCGCCTGACACTCCATCGCGAGCAAGCTCGCTCCTACAGGTAAATGCTTTATTTCAAATGGCGATAGCTTTGGATCGCGGAACCGAGGACGACACCCCCCGCCGCAATCGCCAGCCAAAACCCGCTCCGCGCCCCGAACGCATCCACCAGCCACCCCGACCCCGCCGCGCCGATCGCCACGCCAATGCTCAGCCCGGTGACCAACCAGGTCAGGCCTTCGGTGAGTTTGGCCGGCGGCACGATCTGCTCCACCAGGGCCATGGCGACAATCAACGTCGGTGCAAAAAACAGCCCGGCAACAAACACCGCCAGGGACAACCCGAGAATGTTCACCGCCAGCAGCAGCGGCAAGGTCGTCACCGCCGTCGCCACTCCACCATAGAGAAACAAGCGCGGCAGCGGCACTTTCGAGCGCAACGCGCCGAACGCCAACCCCGCCAGGCACGAACCGATCGCATACACCGACAACACGATGCTCGCTGCGGCTGGCTGGCCCTGTTGCTGGGCGAAGGCCACGCTGACCACATCCACCACCCCGACGATGGTGCCCATGGCGACCATCAACAGCATCAGCCACTGGATGTCCACGGAGTGGATGATCGATGCGGCATGCTGTTCTTCGTGGGGATGCACCGGCGGCTCGGTGCCGCGTTGCAACACGAACGCCGTGACCCCGATCGCCAGCATCAGCAACGCCGCCAACGGCCCCGCCTCGGGGAACGCCACCACGCACAACCCCACCGACAAGGGTGGCCCGACGATGAAGCAGACTTCGTCC
Organism: Pseudomonas sp. IT-P218; assembly: GCF_949767605.1. Lineage (NCBI taxonomy): Bacteria > Pseudomonadati > Pseudomonadota > Gammaproteobacteria > Pseudomonadales > Pseudomonadaceae > Pseudomonas > Pseudomonas sp. IT-P218. The sequence continues at coordinate 2,518 of NZ_CATKQQ010000023.1, read as the reverse complement.
AGCACCGACTCCAGGGCGTAGGCGGTTTGCAGTTGCGGCTGGCCGCGATAGAGCTCGGTCCAGCGCGCCCGAACCATCGCTGACATGCTCGGCATACAGCCGGCGATCGCGGCGAACACAAACAACGTCCACTGTGGTGCCTGCAAACGGGTGCAGAGCAGCACCATCAACAGCGCCCCGCCCCCGATCAGCGCTGACACCGGCAAGATCCGGCGCTGACCAAAACGGTCCACCAGCCGCGACACCTGCGGTGCACAAAACGCTGTCGCCAGCGCGAACGTCGCCGCCACTGCACCCGCCAAACCGTAACCACCCTGCAACTGCGAGAGCATGGTGATCAGGCCGATACCGGTCATGGAAATCGGCATGCGCGCGATCATTCCGGCCAGCACGAAGGCGCCGCTGCCAGGGGCTTTGAACAGTTCGCGGTAGGGATTTGCCATGGGTGCGGGTCTCGACAAGGATCTGCAAGTTGCCATAAACGCTGATCGAGGGGAAAGCAGCCAATTGTTGCTTGAATGTGAAGGCCCCATCGCCAGCAGGCTGGCTCCCACAATGACTGATGTACACCCATCCAAGGTGGGAGCCAGCCTGCTGGCGATAGGGCCAGAACAGTCACCGCAAAATGAACTCCAGCCCGCCAAGACCAGTCAGCTATTTAGGCCCTCAGCTCCCGGAGCCCCAATGCCCGACCACGAACGCCAAAGCCCCATCGACGCCCACGGCATCATCGGCGACATGCGCAGCGCCGCGCTGGTCAATGACAAAGGCAGCGTGGATTTTTTCTGCTGGCCGGAATTCGATAGCCCGTCGATTTTCTGTTCGCTGCTGGACACCCCCGAGGCCGGTATATTCCAGCTGTCCCCGGACCTGCCTGACGCTCGCCGCGAGCAAATCTACCTGCCCGACACCAACGTCCTGCAAACCCGCTGGCTCAGCGATCGCGCCGTGGTGGAAATCACCGACCTGCTGCCCATCGGCGACACCGAAGACAACCTGCCCGTGCTGATGCGTCGGGTCCGGGTAGTCAGCGGCCAAGCGACGTTTCACCTGCGCTGCGCCGTGCGCCATGACTACGCGCGCGCCCGCACCCTCGCCCGCCTGGATAAACAGGACGTGATCTTCGAAGCCGCCGATCAGCCGTCCCTGCGCCTGGCGACGGATCAGGTCATGCGCATCGAAGGCCAGGCAGCGGTCGCCGAATTCACGCTCAAGCAAGACCAGACCGCCGAGTTCCTCCTTGGCGACATCGACGACCCGCGCTTCAAGGAAGGGGCGGCCACACTGTGCCTGGAACGCACGCTGAAGTTCTGGCGCGACTGGATCGGCCAGTCCAATTACCGAGGCCGCTGGCGGGAAATGGTCAACCGCTCGGCCCTGGCGATGAAGCTGCTGACGTCGCGCAAACACGGCGCAATCCTCGCTGCGGCGACCTTCGGCCTGCCGGAAGTCACTGGCGGCGAACGCAACTGGGATTACCGCTACACCTGGATCCGCGACGCGTCCTTCACCGTCTACGCCTTCATGCGCCTGGGTTTCACCGACGAGGCCAACGCCTATATGCGCTGGTTGCGTGGGCGGGTCAGCGATTGCCAGGGCAAACCGATGAAACTCAATATCCTGTATGGCATCGACGGCCGCCAGGAACTGCCGGAAATCGAACTCGCGCACCTGTCCGGCCACGGCGGCGCCACGCCGGTGCGCATCGGCAACCTGGCTTACGCCCAGGTCCAACTCGATATTTTCGGCGAGCTGATGGACGCGGTGTACCTGGTCAACAAATACGGCGAAGCCATTTCCCACGAGGGCTGGAAGCACACCGTGGAAGTGATCGACCAGGTCTGTGAAACCTGGCAGCAGGAGGACGTCGGGATCTGGGAAATGCGCGGCGAACAGCACCACTTCCTGCACTCGCGACTGATGTGCTGGGTCGCCCTGGACCGGGCGATCCGTCTCGCCTCGAAACGCTCCTTGCCCGCGCCGTTCGCCCGCTGGGACCAGACGCGCCAGGCCATCTATTCGGACATCTGGGACAACTTCTGGAACGAAGAGCGCGGGCACTTCGTACAGCACATCGGCGGCACCGGCCTCGACGGTTCGATGCTGCTGATGCCGCTGGTGCGCTTCGTCAGCGCCAAGGACCCGCGCTGGCTCGCGACCCTCGACGCCATCGAGAAAAACCTGGTGCGCGACGGCATGGTCTACCGCTACCACAATGACGACAACCACATCGACGGCCTGCCCGGCACCGAAGGCGCCTTCGCCGCGTGCTCATTCTGGTACGTCGAATGCCTGGCCCGTGCCGGTCGGGTGGAACAGGCTCATCTGGAATTCGAACAACTGCTCAGGTACGCCAATCCACTGGGGTTGTACGCCGAAGAATTCGACAGCCACGCGCGGCACATGGGTAATACCCCGCAGGCACTGACGCACCTTGCGTTAATAAGCGCGGCGTGTTTTCTGGACAGGAAATTGAGTGGCGAAAAGAGTGTTTGGCAGCCGTGAAACCGTTTCGCCG